>CAWJOY010000025.1:0-50261 GCA_963844505.1 uncultured Alphaproteobacteria bacterium | reverse complement strand
GCAAAGGCGCGCACCTCCATTGAGGCCTCCAGGGCGTCACTGCGCGGGCCAAAGGCACGGGCCTCCCGGTTGGAGCGCGCTATCAAATTACTAGCTGCTTGCGCTTGTTCTATGCCGGCTACACCCACTTTTCGCCCTAAATTTTTCAGGGACAGGTGGTTGGGGGTGAGTTGCAGCACGGTCTGGGGGGAATCCAGCAACAGGCCCAAAAACACCGGGCCGTTGTTCAGGACCTGGGCGGCCAGAATCTGCTGGGTTTTGAGCCCCAGCGCGGCGGCAACGCGCGCCAGCAAGGCGGGCGCGGGCTGGCTGCGGGTGAGGGGCGGTGCGGCAAAAGCCAGGCGCGTGCCATCGCGGCGAATTTTGACCAAGCCGCCCCGGCATTCCTGCACGATGGTGTCGCTGTGTTGGGGCGTGCCACCCGCTTGTAGCCAGGCGTGGCAACTGCCCAGGGTCGGGTGGCCGGCAAAGGGCAGTTCCGTGCTGGGGGTGAAGATGCGAACCTGGTAGTCCGCGCCCTGAGCGGCGGCCTGTGGGCTGGGGGGCGTCAAAAACGTGGTCTCGGACAAGTTGGTCCAGTGTGCAAAGTGCTGCATCTCGGCGTCGCTCAAGCCCGAGCCGTCAAGCACCACCGCCAGTGGGTTGCCCAGGTAAGGCACGGCAGTGAACACATCAACTTGTTTGAAAAGGCGTTGCTTCATGTGGGTTCAGACGAGAAAAATGACAGCCCCAAGTGTGCCGCCTACAGCGTGACCCGTCCATCCACGCAGGTGACGGTGGCCCCGCCGACCAGGGATGTTCGGCGGCATCGCGGCTATGTGCACTCGGCCTTCGCGGGCCATGGCCGTGCCTTGTGCGGCCACGTAGCGCTCAGGCGCCAGACCTGCGCCCATCAGCCACTGCGCCAGCGCGGCGTTCAGGCTGCCGGTGACCGGGTCTTCGGTCATGCCGTTGTTGCCCGGGAAAAAAGCGCGCACTTCGAACTGGTGTCGCAGCTCGCGGCACCGACCACACCGGACCTGCCGCGCGGCCCGACCACGCCAATGTCCAGCCCGGCCAGCACCGTGCGTCGGGCTGCAGCGCGAGCACCTGCTCGGCGCTGGCAGCATCACGCCGCGCCAGTTCGGGCCGTTGTCGCACCAGGCGTGGGCCACGATGTCGCCGCGCGCCACGCCCAGGCCGCGCGCGATCAGCCACATCGGCTTCATCGAGCGGACCGCTCTTGATCAGCGGTGGCGCCGCGAATGCAAGCGCTGCGCCATCGCGGCGCAGTATCGGCACCAGGCCGACGCCACATTCCTGCACGATGTGTTCGCCGCGGCACGCCACCGGCCTCCAGCCAGGCGTGGCAGCTGCCCAGGGTGGGATGGCCGGCGAACGGCAGCTCGCGGCCCGGGGCAGAAAATGCGCACCCGGTAGTCGGCGCCGGCGGCCGCGCCTTCCGGGTGGGCGGCAGCAGAAAGGTGCACTCCGAGAGGTTGGTCCAGTTCGTGAAGTGCTGCATCGCCTCTGTGTCCAGGCCAGTGCCGTCCAGCACCACGGCCAGCGGGTTGCCGCGGTAAGGCGTGGCGGTGAACACGTCCACCTGTTTGAAGGGGCGCTGTTCGCATTCAGGATGTGCCCTTAGCCGTTTACAAGTCGCGATGGCCTGTACGCCTTGGCCAGCAGCGCCATGCCGGTGGTCGATCTCCTCTTCGCTGGCGGTGACAAAGCTCAGGCGCAGCGTGCGCGGATCGGCCGTGTCGGCGTAAAACGCCGCGCCGGGCACAAAGGCCACGCCGGCTCCACCGCCTTGGGCAGCAGCTCGATCGCGTTCATGCCTTCGGGCAGGCGCACCCAGAGGAACATGCCGCCGTCGGGTCGGTTCCAGGTCACGTGTCGAAGTCTCCGCGGATTTCCTTCTCAAGCGCCCCAGCATGGCTCGCGCTGCGCCTTGTAGAGCGCGCGGATGGTGCGGCACATGGCGGTCCAGAAAGCCGTCTTTCATGACCTCGGCCACCATGCGCTGGTTGAAGCCCGGGCTGTGCAGATCGGCGGCCTGCTTGGCCTGCAGCAGCTTGGGGTACACGCTTGGGGGCGCACCAAGAAACCCAGGCGCAGACCGGGCGCCAGCACCTTGGAGAAGGAGCCCAGGTAGATGCAGCCTTCGGGGTTGCGGGCGGTCAGCGGCGCGGGCGGCGGTGCGTCGAACCACAGGTCGCCGTAGGGGTTGTCTTCAACCAGCGGCAGGTTCAGCGCGGCGGCGCGCTCCACCAAGGCGGCGCGGCGCGCCTCGCTCATGCTGCGCCCGGTAGGGTTCTGGAAGTTGGGCAGCACGTAGAGGAAGCGCGCGCCCGCTGCCTTGTTGGCTCAGGTCGGCCATGTCCACGCCTTCCTCGTCGCTGGCCACGCTCACCACCTCGGGTTCCATCGGCGTGAAGGCCTGCAGCGCACCCAGGTAGGTGGGCGTTTCCACCAGCACGCGGCTGCCTTCGTCGATCAACACCTTGGCCACCAGGTCCAGGCCCTGCTGCGAGCCGGTGGTGATCAGCACCTGGGCCGGGTCCACGTTCCACGGCAGGCTGGCGGCGACCAGTTCGCGCAGTGGTGCAAACCCTTCGCTGGCCGCGTACTGCAGCGCGGCCTGGCGTCGTCTCGCAGCACCTTGGCGCTGGCGGCGGCGAATTCGGCGATCGGAAAGGTCTTGGGCGAGGGCAGGCCGCCGGCGAAACTGATGATGCCGGGCTTTTCGGTGACCTTGAGGATCTCGCGGATCACCGAGGGGTTCATTTTTGCGGCGCGGCGGCCAGGGTCCAGGTGGTCATGTTGTGTCTCCGGTGGGGTTTGAGTAGTTCGATTTGAAAACATGTGCAGATTGTGCCTGGCTCTCACGCCAGCATGGGAAAGCGAGGCCACCAGCGCCAGCGCCATGGTCACGTTGAAGAAGCGCAGGCGTAGGGGGTCTTGCAAGAGGCGGCGCATGGCGCTGCCAAAGGCGCCCACAGGTGACGCAAGGCAGGTTGAGCAGCCCAAACAAGCCCGTCAGCAGCAACACCTGCAGGGGCTGCGCTTCGCCGGGCAGAAAGGTGCTGATGGCGGTCACCGCCATGACCCAGGCCTTGGGGTTGACCCACTGGAACGCGGCCGCGGCCCAAAATCCCATGGGCGTGGGCGGTCGTGCCGCGTCGGGTGGGGCGGCGGCGGCGTTGGCCAGCTTCCAGGCCAGCCACAGCAAGTAGGCCGCGCCGACCCAGCGCATGGCGCTGTAGATCAGCGGGAAGCGCTCCAGCACGGTGTGCAGGCCCAGGCCCACCAGCAAGTCATCAAGCCAAACCCCAGGCTGATGCCGAACAGGTGGCGCAGCGAACGGCGCAAGCCAAAGTTGACGCCCGAGGCCAGGATCATCATGTTGTTCGGCCCGGGCGTGATGGAGCTGACCACGGCGAACAGGCTGGCGGCGAGCAGCAGGTCGTGGTCATGAGGCCTCCTTGGGCGCGGATGATGGCGCGTGGGTGGCGTGGCTGCTGTCTTGGGCGGCGCCGCCAGTGCGTGCGGCGGCCCATGAACACGGTGGCCACCACGGCCAGGGCAAAGCCCAGCGTCATCATGTTCAGCGACTCGCCCAGCAGCGGCACGGCGGCCACGATGCTGAAGAAGGGTTGCAGCAACTGCATCTGGCTCACGCGCAGCGCGCCGCCCAGGGCCAGACCGCGAAACCAGGCAAAAAAGCCGGCCCACATGGAAAACACGCCCACGTAGCCCAGCGCCAGCCAGGCCGAGGTGATCGGCTGATCGGGCCAGGTGAGCCAGGCGCCGGGCAGGGTGATGGGCAGCGCCATCACGCACACCCAGCTGATCACCCGCTCGGCGCCCAGCGAGGGCGTGACCTTGGCGCCGCCACATAGCCGACCGATGCCGCGACCACCGCGCCCAGCAGCAACAGGTCGGCATGGCTCAGGCCCAAAACCGTGGCCCAGTTGCTGGGCGCGCAGCAGGCTGTAGATGGCGACCAGCGCGCTGCCCAGGGCGGCGAACAGCCAGAAAGCCCAGGCGGGCGCGCTGGTGCATCAGCCAGGCGGCCGCGGCGGCGGTGGCCAGGGGCAGCAGGGCGGTGATCACGGCGGCGTGGCTGGCGGTGACCTCGCGCAGCGCCCAGCCCAGCAGCAGCGGGTAGCCGATGGCATTGCCCAGCAGGCGACAGCGCGAGGGGCAGGCGATGCTCGGGCCCGGGCAGGCGCGCGAGCGGGTGGATGCAGCAGGTAGGCGATCGACAAGCAGCCGGCCAGCGGCGGCGCGGCCCCAGGTGACGAACCAGGGCGAGAGTTGCGGCGCGTCGGCGGTGCCGGTGGCCAGGCGCGTCATGGGCAGGGTGAGGGCAAACACGAACACGCCCAGGAAGCCCAGCCAAAGGCCTTTTCTGGTGTCTTCGGGGCTGTGGCTCATGGCGTGTTCTCGGTCGGTGGTGGGCTCAATGCCCAAGCGGCGGCGCTCTGGGCATGCAGGCGGGTGGTATCAAACAGAGCCAGGGCGCAGTGCTGCGGCTCAATGAGCAGGCCAATTTCGGTGCAACCAGGATGATGGCTTGCGCGCCTTGGTCGCGCAGGGTTTCAATGACGCGCAGGTAGGTGTCCCGTGAAGCCGGTTTGACCTCACCCAGGCACAGCTTCCCTCGTAAATGATCTGATGCACCAAGGCGCGGTCTTCGGCGCTCGGTGTCAGCACGGTCAGGCCGTGGTCGTGCTCCAAACGCTGGCGGTAAAAGTCCTGCTCCATGGTGAAGCGGGTACCCAGCAGGCCCACCGTGGTGACACCGGCGCGCTGGATGGCCTGCGCCGTCGGGTCGGCAATGTGCAGCAGGGGATCGGCACGGCAGACTCGATGGTCGCGGCCACCTTGTGCATAGTGTTGGTACAAAGAACCAGGAAGTCGGCTCCGGCGCACTCCAGGACTGGGCGCCGCGGCCAGCAGCTCCAGCCGGCTTGGTCCCAGTCACCCGTCCGCTGCAGGCGCTCGATCTCATGGAAATCCACGCTGACCAGCACCAGCTTGGCCGAATGCAGGCCGCCCAGCTGTTCCTATTTGACCGTCCTCGTTGATCGTCGCGGTAGTAGGGCACGGTGGATTCCCAGCTCATGCCGCCGATCAGGCCAATGGTTTTCATGGGGTGTCTGCTCCGTGGAGGTTAAAAGGTGGCCATCCAGACTGCGGTCAGTGTCAGCACGGCGGACATGGTGCGGTTGAACCACCGCAGGCGTGTGGCCGTTTGGTTGGGACCATCAGCCAGTCGCGCAGCAGCGACCCCAGCGCATAGCAGGTTGCTGACAGGGCGAAGGCCAGCATGGCGGCAAGACGATGGCCAGGCGCTGCCGATCCGCCCGCCCGGCCAGCCAGCCGGTGACAACGGTCAGCGCCAGCATCCAGGCCTTGATATTGACAAACTGCAGCGTCACGCCTTGCCAGAACGTCACCTTCAGCTGCGAGGCATCGGCCTGGGCCAGCTGGCGGGACTGGCCAGTTTGAGCGCCAGCCACAGCAAATAGGCCACGCCCCGAGTCTGACTGCCCAATTGAGCAGGGCGCGGCCAGCACCAGGGCGCCCAGGCCCCCGGCGCAGACCTCAGCAACAGCCCCCAGCCCACCGGCACGGAGCAACACAAAGCGCAAGGATTGTTTGAAGCCCAGGTTGGCCGCCAGCGCCGTGGACAAGGTGGTGTTGGGCCCGGGCGTGAAGCTGGCCGCCGTGGCCAGCACCAGCAGGGCGGTAAGTTCGACCGGGTTCATGGCAGGGCTTGCAAGTTCATGCCACAGACTTTATAGTCCAAAGCAACACACTACCAGTACAGTTTTCAGGACAATTTTTTGATCTGTATTGCTCGTTGATTCAACACACTGAAAGACCACAGGCCCCGCCATGTTGATGAAGACCGCATCGCAATCGCTGACCGAGCAGTTGTGCACCCGTTTTGCCGAGCGCATCCGCACCCGCTTGCTGGCGCCGGGCGCGCGCCTGCCGTCGGTGCGCCAGTGCGCGCAGCAGCAGGGGGTGAGCCCGTCGACGGTGGTGGCGGCCTACGACCAGTTGCTGGCCCAGGGCCTGGTGGAAGCCCGCAAGAACCGCGGATTCTATGTGCGGGAATAGGCTGTAGCCCCCGACGGTCAATACGCAGGATGCTACTGAATTAGTAGCAAGTCAGCGGGGTTTTCCCAGCAGCGGTGGCTTTTCAGGCGCAGCATGTGCCGGTGAACGCCACGGCGTTGATACGCGGCATGTTCCACGGCAGCGGACAAGCCGCAGCCCGGCATGGGCGTGTTTCCGCGCGGACTGGCTGGAGACCACCTTCATGCCCGCGGCGGTGCGCAAGGTCACCAGCGCGGTCGTTGCAGGCGTTCTCGCTGCAATACGGCGAACCGGCGGGCGACAGCGGCCTGCGCCAGTCCCTGTCGCAGAAGCTGGCGTCCATCAACGTGCAGGCCGCGCCCGCAGCAAATCGTCACCACCGTGGGCGCCACCCATGCGCTGGACATTGTGAGCCGCACGCTGCTGCGCGCCGGCGACTATGTGATGGTGGAGGAGCCCGGCTGGGCGATCGAGTTCGCCCGGCTGACCGCCTTGGGCATGCGCATCCTGCCGGTGCCGCGCGGCGGCCGGACGGGCCCGATCTGGAGGTGATGGCGCGCTACTGCGAGCTGCACGCGCCCAAGCTGTTTGTCAGCGTCAGCGTGTTCCACAACCCCACCGGCTACTGCCTGACGCCGGGCAGCGCGCACCGGGTGTTGCAGCTGGCCAATGCCCACGACTTCCACATCGTCGAGGACGACACCTACAGCCACTTGGCCCCCGACCATGCCACCCGCCTGTGCGCGCTCGATGGCCTGCAGCGCACCATTTACGTCAGTGGTTTTGCCAAGATTCTGGCGCCGGGCTGGCGTGTCGGCTTTTTGGCGGCGCCGCCGGCCTTGGTTGAGCGCCTTCTGGACACCAAGCTGCTGGCCACGCTGACCACGCCGGCGCTGCTGGAAAAGGCGCTGGCCTGGTGCATAGACCAGGGGCAGTTGCGCCGCCACGCCGAGCGCATCCGCACCCGGCTCGACCAGGCGCGTGCGCGCAGCGTCAAGCTGGCCCTGGCCGCGGGTTGCAGTTTGCTGCGCCGCCCGCCGGCCTGTTTGGCTGGGTGGACACCGGGGTGGACACCGACGGGCTGTCACAGCGCATGCTGGACGAGGGCTATCTGCTGGCGCCCGGCGCCCTGTTCCACGCCGAGCGCCAGCCCAGCACGCTGATGCGCATCAACTTCGCGACCACGCAGGACGCGCAGTTCTGGCAGGTGTTTTGCCCGATTCGCGCCCAGGCCTGAGGTCAGGTCTGACGGGGATCAGACCAGCCCCAAGCATTTGGCCGCACCGCAGTCGAGCGTGGCGTCAAGGTGCGCAGCAAGGCGCAGGTTGACAGCCTTCCAGGTCCATCTGGTGGCGTCGTCGCACAGGGTGCGGGTGGACGCGCCGGCGGCGGACTCCAGCGCCGCCGCCACCTCCAGGCAGGGCGATAGGGACCGGTCTGGTCGAGGACGGCCGACGTGATGCGCCCGGGACAGGGGCAGGCGTCGCCACGCCGGCCAGCGGGCTCACCCAGCAACAGGTCGATTTGCGAGCATCAGTGCCGCACAGAAAGACCTCGCGGCGCAGGTCGTCGCTCTCGCCGGCGTCCATCAGCTGCTCCATCAGGCGGGCGCGCAGCACCAGGCGGTGCGCGGTGGGTCGCAGGTTGGGATCGCTGGTGGCGTGGGGCAATCTGCTTCATCAGCCAGCGCGCAGTTTGGTGCAGCCCAGCACCATCAGCCCGTGGCGCACGGACTCGACCTCGGTGCGCAGGCCGAGTGGCGCCGAGTTGGCGTAGCGCAGGAAGCGGTAGGTCAGCAGTGGCTCCTCGCTCAGCCGTTGTTCCATGCGTTCGACCGACTCGTCCGCTTCGATCGCTTGAACCAAGGCGCGCAATGGTCGTTGGCGGGCTGGATCTGCTGGTTGCGGTAGCCATGCAAAACTTCCTCGACCGGCCAGCCGGCCACGCCCCAGGCACCTTGCTGTCCAGGCAGTGCTCCACCAGAGCCTGGCTGGCCACGACCTTCGTACAGACTGCCCGCCACGATGGGACTGGCCCAGTGCGCGAGGCGCCGACGCCGCGCGCCGTGTGCTGGCGCAGCGAGGCCCGCAGGGCGGTCAGCGCCTCTTCGCGGCGTGAGCATGCGCAGGGTGTCGTGGAACAGGCCGCCAGCGCGGTGTGGGCCTGCCTGGTTCACCGTGCCAGACCAGGGGCACGCCGCGTTGATGGGCCTGGCAGCGTCCGCTCAACAGGCGCGTCGGCAGAGCGGGTGGTCCTGGATCTCCAGCCAGACGCCTTGCGTCGGCGTGTGGTCAGTAGATCTTCCAGCTGACCAGGTGGGCGAGAGAACGTGCAGCAACAGCGTTGGTGCCGAGTCGGGCCACAGCTCGGTGAGGCGCTGCCAGCAGCTGGGCGTCGACGCGTTGTGCCGCTGTCGGCCCCACAGAACAGGCGCACGCCACCGCACCTGGCGTTGGGCGTTCCAGATCAGCTCATAGCCGAGGGGACGCTGCCAAACAGAGGCCAGCGGTGCTCACCGTGGCTTAGCTGATGTAGTTGAACAGGGACAACTTCTGAACCTGCGCATAGGACTGCAGGGCCGCCTGGTAGCCGGTCTGCTGGTTCTGGAAGTCGGACATGCCCTTGACCATGTCCAGGTCCTCTGCGCGCGAACGGTCGCCTTCCACCTGGATGCTGCGTTTCTCCTGGTTGGAGGAAATGCGGTCGGCGCGGTTGAGCAGGTCACCGGCCTGGCCGCGCACCGACGAAACGCGCGACATGCCAATGTCGACATTGTTGAGCGCCTGGCCGACGGCCTGCATGGCGGCGTTGCTGGTGGTGGCGTTGCCGATGTCGCGGATGGCGTCATCCATCACGCTGAAGACGCTGGGCCGCGGGTCCACGGTCATGGTGTCGCCCACTGCCGGTGCGCCCATGATGTTGAGGGACAGCCCGGGAATGGCAGTCACCGCCATGGTGACCGGTGGTATAGCTGGCGAGCCGCTGAACGGGCCGGGCGCAGTGGGGGTTTCCGCCAGGTCATAGGTCACCGTGCTGGTGCGTGACCGAGGTGGTATCGCGTACCCCGGTAATGCTGATGGTGTACGCGGTGCCAGTGACCAGTGCCGGGTTGGTGACTGGACGCCGTCGGATTGCAGGGGAGGTGGCCGGCGTGACCGTGACGTTGAAGACGCCATCGCGCGCGCCGTGCAGCATGAAGGCGCTGTCACCGTCCAGCGTAAACGGGATGGCGACCTCAGTGCTGGCGGCTCTGTCCGGGCAGGCCGTTGAACGTGTAGTCCGGCGTGCATGTGCTTGCGGGCCGACAAACGGCGTCGGCGCACTGCCCAAGGCGCTGAACAGCGGCTGGCCGTTGGTGTCCTTGCGGTTGGCCAAGGCCAACATCTGGTCGCGAAGCCCGGTCAGTTGCGTGGCAATGGTTTTGCGTTCAGCGGCGCTGTGCGTGCCTTGCCGGCACTGACCACCAGTTCGCGAAAACTCTGCAGGGCATCGTTGACGTCGCCCAGCGCGCTTTCAGCCTGCGAGATGGAGTTGCGTTGCGCCTCCAGCGCGCGTTGGTCGGTGGCAATGCGGCCCATGCGGGTCACGGCGCGTTCGGCCTGCGCGGCCGCGGTCGGGTCGTCGCTGGCCCGGACGACGCGCTTGCCAGACGTCAGGTTTTCCTGCAGGATTGGCCAGCGATGACTGGCGCGTCATGAGGTTGCTCACGGCGCGTGTCGTAGGTGTTGGCAGATCCAAGTCGGGAAATAGAGATGACATGGTGGTGTCCTCCTGCCAGTGGACGCTTAACGGCTCATGCTCTGAATCAGGGTGTCAAAAATACTTTGTGCAATTTGGATCATCTTGGCCGAGGCCTGGTAGGCCTGCTGGTACTGCAGTAGTTTGGCGGCCTCTTCGTCCAGATTGACGCCGGACACCCCGGTCCGGTCTCTTTCCAGGTTGGTGGCAATGGCGCTGGAAACTTCGGACGCGTAGTTGGCACTTTGGGCGCGAATGCCAATTTGCGCAATCAGGCCGGCGTAGCCATCGGTCAGCGCGGCGCCGTCAAACATCGCGACGTCCCGCAGGTTCATCATGGCGGTGGCGTTGCCAGCGTTGAGTTTGCGGTCGGCGAGCTGGTGGGTTGAGTGGTATTACGGTGAATGTATCGCCCGCCTGGGGCGCGCCGGTGAGTGTCAGGGACCAGCCCGGTGTGGCAGGCACGGTGGCGGTCCTCGAGCACGAGCGGCACAGAGGCGCCGGCTTCGACGACGTCGTCACGAGCGACATCGCCACCTTCAGGGATCTCGCGCAAGCGAAAGCCGGTGCCCGCGACGGGCGCGATGCGCACGGCGGCGACGACGTCGGTGCCGGCCACCTGGTTGTCAACGTCGACGAGCGACGGCGGCGCTTCGACGAGCGGCGACGACGGCGCTGCGCTCTTGATGGCGCACAACACGCCGAGACCGCGGTTCTCACCAAAGCTCAGCGACAGCTCAATCGGCGCCGGGACATCGAAGGCGGCGTTCTCGACCTCGACGACGTAGTCACCGGCGGGGACATCCTTGAACGTGAAGGCGCCGCTGGCGTTGGTCAGCTGGCTCTCGACGGCGACACCGGCACCGGTGTCGGCGAGTCCGCGCAAGACGATGGTGAAGCCGCTGTGGTCGCCGTCTTTGGCGTCGCACGCGCCAGGCGGCGGGATGGTGCCGTCGTCGTCGGGGGCGAGGACGGCGCGCACACTGCCGGTCAAGGTGGCGCGCTGTTGAAACTCGGCGTCGGTCGCCGGGTCGAAGGGGTTGGTCGGTCGGATCTCGCAACCGGCGAGCGAAACAGCGGCGACGGCGACGACGGCAAATCGTGAAGTCATGGGTGGGTCTTCGGTGGTCTCCGCCCCGAGGGCAATGCCGCTGATCACCGCTCAAGCGGTCGCGGTTGTGCGCTGTGATTCGACGCAGGCCACCTGGCGCGGGCCAGTTGTGACGCCGTCGACAATCCGCAATGAGCCGTCTCATGAAGAAGCGACTGGGCGAGATCCTGATGGAGCGCGGGCTCATCGATTCCGATCAACTGAACGCGGCGCTCGCGCACCAGCGTCAGTGGGGCATGCGCCTCGGCACGGCGCTCGTCGCCAAGGGCTTCGTCGCCGAAGGAACGCTGACACGCGTTCTCTCGGAGTCGCTCGGGTTTCCCATGGTCGACCTCTCGAAGGTCGTCGTCGATTCGAAGGCGCTCGCGCTCGTGCCCCGCCGCACCTGCGAGCAGCACGACGTGCTCCCGCTCGCGCTCAAAGAAGAGAAGGGCCGCAAGATTCTCCTGCTGGCGATGGCCGACCCGCTCAACGTCGCTGTCGTCGACGAGATCGGTTTCACCACCGACACCGTCGTCAAGCCCGCCATCGCCCAGATCTCGTCGCTCGAGCAGGCGATCCGCCGCTACTACTACGGCCAACGCGTCGACATCGCGCCGCTCAACTTCGCCAGCAAGCTCGCGCCCGGCGGCTTCCTCGGCGTCGCCGACGAGCCGATGACCATCACGGGCCGCGGCGGCGACTCCGAGCGCGTCATCGTCGGCCGCGAGACCGTCAGCGGCACCGGCGGCAACGGCCCCATCGTCGTCGAGCTGCGCGACGAGGTCGCCGTCGACCCGTCGGCGCTGCAACCGTTCGACCCCTTCTCGACGCCGACGTCGGCGTTGCCCGTCGACTACCTCGGACAGCGCACCGGCGTGTTCTCACTGCCGACGCAGCTGCCGCCGCTGCCGCCCCCGGTGCGCGTCGAGTCGCCCATCGTCGACGGCGACATTCTCTCGATCTCGCGCGCGGCCGACACCGAGCAGATCGAAGCGCTCGAGAAGAAGTTCTGGGCGTTGATGCGCGTGCTCGCGCGCCGCGGCCTCGTCACCAAAGAAGAATTCCTCACCGAATTGCGCGCCGGTGACGGCGAGACCTGAACCGCTGACCTGAAGCTCAGGCCTTCGCCAACGCCGTCGACTTCGTCAGCGTCACCATCACGGCCTTCGACGTCGGCGTGTGGCTCTCGCGCGCGCGACTCTCGAGGGGCACGAGCGGGTTGAGCTCGGGGAAGTAGCCGCAGCAGTCGCCGACGGGGATGTCGTAGGCGACGACGGAGAAGCCACGCACGACGCGCTCGCGGCCGCCGTAGACGCCGCAGATGTCGACGCGGTCGCCGTCACGAAGTCCGCGCGCCTCGAGGTCGCGCGGGTTGACGAAGACGATGTCGCGCCGGCCGTAGATGCCGCGGTAGCGATCGTTCTCTTCGTAGATGGTCGTGTTGAACTGGTCGTGCGAGCGCACGGTCATCAGCACGAGCTCGCCGTCGCGACGGCGCAGGTGCGGCAGCTCGACGACGGTGAGCTCAGCTTTGCGGGTGGCGGTGTTCCACTCGCGCTCACGGGCGGTGTTTCTCAAAACGAAGCCGCCTTCGTTCTCGCGCACCCGGCGGTTGAAGTCGGCGAAGCCGCCAACGACGTCGGCGATGAGGTCTCTAACAAGGTCGTTGTCGACTTCGACGTCGCGCCAGTTGAGGCGCGGCAGGTCGCCGACAGTGGCCGCAGCCATGCCGCAGACGATCGCCACCTCTGAGCGCAGCGTCGTCGACGGCGGCGCGAGCTTGCCTTCGGTCTTGTGCACGACGCCCATCGAGTTTTCGACGGTGACGAATTGCTTCTTCCCGCCGGCGACGTCGACCTCGCTGCGCCCGAGGCACGGCAACAAGAGCGCTTGCTCGCCGCACGCCACGTGACTGCGGTTGAGCTTGGTCGCGATCTGCACCGTCAAGAGCGCCTTCTGCATCGCCGCATCGACGCGGTCGGTGTCAGGTGCGGCGGCGACGAAGTTGCCGCCGAGGCCGACGAAGACGCGGGCGGCGCCGGCTTCGAAGGCTTCGATGGCGTGCACGACGTCGAGGCCGTGCTCGCGCGGGCTCTTGATGCCGGTGCGCGCGTCGAGGGCCTGCAAGAACGACTCTGACGGCGTCTCGACGATGCCCATCGTGCGGTCGCCCTGCACGTTGCTGTGGCCGCGCACCGGACACACGCCGGCGCCCTCACGTCCGAGGTTCCCGCGCAGCAGCAACAAGTTGACGATCTCGCGAACGTTGTCGACGCCATTCTCGTGCTGCGTGATGCCCATGGCCCAGCAGGCGATGGTGCGCTCGCTCTGGGCGTAGACCTTGCCGATGGCCTCGATGGTGGCGCGGTCGACGCCGCTGCCGTCGACGATGCAGTCCCAGGTGACGGCGTCGAGGGCCTTCTTGAAGGCCTCCCAACCGACGCAGTGTTCGGCGATGAAGCGGCGGTCGATGACGTTGCCGCGCTTGTGGTCTTCGTCGACGACGACCTTCATCACGCCCTTCAAGAACGCGACGTCGCCGTTGATCTTCACCTGCGCCCAATGGGTCGCGATGTCGCTGCCGAGGCCGACGGCGCCGAAGCCCTTCTGCGGATGCGCGAAGCGCTCGAGGGCCCGCTCGCGCAGCGGGTTGACGACGACGATGGTGGCGCCGCGCTTGCGCGCCTCGAGCAGCGTCGACAGCATGCGCGGGTGGTTGGTGCCGGGGTTTTGCCCGATGACGAAGATGCAATCGGCGCGCGCAAAGTCGTCGAGCTGCACGGTGCCCTTGCCGACACCGATGGTGGTCGACAGGCCCTTGCCACTGGATTCGTGGCACATGTTCGAACAATCCGGCAGATTGTTGGTGCCATAGGCCCGCGCGAACAACTGATACAAGAACGCGGCCTCATTCGAGGCACGTCCCGACGTGTAGAACGCCGCCTCATCGGGCGACGTCAGCGATTTCAGCGTACTTCCGATCAACGAGAACGCGTCGTTCCACGAGATGGGTGAATAGTGCGACGCGCCGCGGGCCTTGTGCAGGGGCTCGGTGAGCCTGCCTTGTTGTTCGAGCCAGTGGTCTGACTTGGTTCGCAGCTCGGCGATCGAGAAGCGGCTGAAGAAGCCAGCGTCGGCGCAGCGGGCGTCGGCTTCGTGGGCGACGGCGCGGGCGCCGTTCTCGCAGAACTCGAAGGTGGCGCGGTGTTGGTCGGGGTCGGGCCAGGCGCAGCCGGGGCAGTCGAAGCCGTCTTTCTGGTTCACGTTCAAGAACACGTGCAGCCCGCGCTTGAGGCCGCTGGTCTGCGCCGCGTAGCGCATCGACGAGAACACCGCGTACGGACCGGCCGCCGACGACGGATACGGCTTCGCCAGCGTCGACTTCGGCGCCAGCGCCGTCTCTTTCTTCGGGGGAGCTTCGTCAGCCATGGTGCGTGTGTCGTCGACGTCGGGGGCAGACGCAAGGCGCATCGCGTCAGCCCCGGCGGTCGCCGAGCCGGAGGTAGCGCGTGATCATCGCGACCAGCTCTCTCTTGAGCGGTGCGCCGAGCAGTTCGGGCCGGTGCAGCACGGCGTTGTGGGCGACGCCCTCGACGAGGGAGACGATGACGAAGGCGCCAGCGTCGACGTCGGCGACGCCGATGCGATCGCGGTGTCGCTCGAGCCAGCCGCGGATGACGTCGAGGGTGGTCTCTTCGAGGTGCGCGGTCAGCAGCGATCGCGGCACACCCTCAGAGATGGCCCGGTGCAGCGCCGGGTCGAGGGCGTGGGCGTCGAGCATGGCCGAGACGGCGGCGGTGACGGCTGAGACGACGGCGTCTTCGAGGGAGGCTCCGCCGGCAGCGTCGACGTCGATGGCGGCGAGGGCGCCGCCGAGCACCGAGAGCATCTCGTCGTGGTGGCGCTCGGCGAGCGCGGCCACCAGCGCGTCTTTCGACGGAAAGTACTGGTAGAGCGAGCCGATGCTGACGCCGGCGCGGGCGGCGACCTTGTTGGTCGAGAGACGGTCGAAGCCGTCGGTCACCAAAATGTGAGCGGTCGCGCCGAGGATGGCGTCGACGGTGGCCTGGGCGCGCTCTTGCGCAGGGCGTTTCCGAGGAGCGAGAGCGGCAGCAGACTTGCGGGCCACGGCGCCCTCCGATGCGAGTGGTCAATGTGAGCGATCGCTCGTATTCTGCGATCGACGTGCAGGAGAACGCAATGACGACGACGCAGGCGACTTCGACCCCTCTGGTGGCTCCCAAGAAGGCGCCGGAGTTCAACGATGGCAACCGCTTCATCGGCGCCCTGCCCCGCATGCGCAAAGACGCCCTCGGCCTGCTGACCGCCGCCCACCGCGCCGGCGGCGACGTCGTCGAGATCGACTTCGGCGTCAGACGCATCACGCTGCTCGCCGACCCGCACGCGATCGAGCGCGTGCTCGTCACCGACGTGAAGAACTACGTCAAGCAGACCCGCGGCTACGACGTGCTGCGCAAGCTGCTCGGCAACGGCCTCGTCACCTCAGAGGGTTCGTTCTGGCTGCGCCAGCGGCGCATCGCCCAGCCTGCGTTTCACAAAGAGAAGATCGCGGGCTTCGCCCAGACGATGGAGCGCTGCACCGACGACATGCTCACGCGCTGGCAGCAGACCCACCTGCGCGGCGCCGCCTTCGACGTCGACAAAGAGATGATGGCGCTGACCATGCGCATCGCCGGGCTCACCTTGATGAGCACCGACGTCGATGACCGCGCCACCGACGTCGGCGACGCCCTGTCAGAGCTCGTTGAGCGGCAGGTGATGAAGCGGGTGAGCTGGCCGTTCGACCTGCCCGCATCTCTGCCCACGCCGATGAACCGCCGCTTCGCCCACGCGAAGCAGACCCTCGACGACGTCGTCATGGGCATCATCGCCGCCCGACGCGCGGGCGAAGAGAAGCCCGACCTGCTGACGATGCTCATTAGCGCCCGCGACGAAGAGACCGGCGAAGGCATGAGCGACCAGCAGCTGCGCGACGAGATGCTCACGCTCTTTCTCGCCGGGCACGAGACCACAGCGTCGTCGTTGGGCTTCACCATCTGGCTGCTCGCGACCCACAACGACATCGAGGCTCGCGTGCGCGCCGAGATCGACCGCGTCGTCGGCGCAGGCTCCGTCGACGTCGCCGCCGTCATGCGCATGCCCTATCTCGATGCCGTGTTCTCTGAGGCGATGCGGCTCTTGCCGCCCATCGCGTTGCTCGCCCGCCGCTGCGTCGACGGCGACGTCATCGACGGCTACGGCATCGCCAAAGACGGCCTCGTCTTCATCTCACCGTGGGTGACGCAGCGGCATCCGGGGTGGTGGAAAGACCCCGAGCGCTTCGACCCCGACCGCTTCGTCGACGGTGGCGAGGCGCAACAAGACGGAAGGCCGAAGTACGCCTACTTCCCGTTCTCGGGCGGTCCGCGCAAATGCATCGGCGATGTCTTCGCCCGCCTCGAGCAGAAGGTTTGCCTCGCGCGGATGCTTCAGCAGGTGCAGTTCACGTCGGTGGCGCAGCCGGCGGTCGAGCCCATGCTCACCGTCAGCCTGCGCGCCCGACACGGCATCCCGGTCGTCGTCAGGCCGCGCGCCCCGACGTCGGCGTCGTCGTCGGCGCCCGCCGCAGCGTGACCAGCGCGACCTCAGGGTCGGCGTTCATGCGAGGCAGGTTCGAGCCGTGGCCGAACCCGAGGCCGCGCGAGACGTAGAGCTGGTTGCCGTTCTTCTCGAAGTGGCCGCGCAGGTACGGCTGCCCGGCGCGAGCGAAGAACGCGTCGGTGACACCAGCGACGAAGATTTGCCCGCCATGGGTGTGCCCCGAGAAGCAGGCGAGCCCGCGCCCATGGGGCAGCGAATCGAGCGTCGGCGGTGAGTGCGCGAGCACGATGCGGGCGACGTCGTCGGAGACGCCTTTGAGGGCGCGTTCGACGTCGTCGTGGCCGGAGACAGCGTCGTCGATGCCGACGAGCGTGAGCGGCGTGCCGCGCGCCTGCACGACGGTGTTGCGGTTCTGCAAGACCGGAATGCCGATGCGCTCGAGGTCGCGCCGGATGGTCGGCGCGTCGGTCCAGTGATCGTGGTTGCCGAGCACGGCGACGGCGGGGATCTTCAAGCGGCCGAGCAGCTCAGGCACGCGCTCGAGGGGGTCGCCTTTGCGCGTCACGTAGTCGCCCGTGAGGATCACGAAGTCAGGACGCGCCTCGTTGAGCGCGTCGACGGCCGACAAGATGCGCTCATCGGGCGTGCGCGGGCCGATGTGGATGTCGGTGAGCTGGCCGATGACGAGTCCTTCGTGGGCTTCGTCGAGGTTGGGGATGAAGAGCGTTGGCGTCGTGAGCTCGAAGCTGCTGTTGCGTGCGGCGCGCTCGTTGGTGCGCAGCTCGCGGCGCTCGGCGCGGGCCGCGGGCGACAAAATCGCAGAGGCGGCGAGGGCCTTCAGAAAAGGTCGTCGGCTCATGTTGCTTCCGCCTGGGTTCTCGTTGGGGTTCACATCAAGCTCCTCGGGACGTTGCTGGCGCAAACTGACCTCCGCCGGCGAGCCGCCCTTGCGCTCGGGCCCAGAGTCTAACCACCCCGACGCGACCGACATGCCTTGCCGGTGACTTTCACCAAGACTGGAACACGCTGATCTATAACTATGGCCGCGCCGAGGTCTCGAACTTTCTGGTATCTAACGCTTTGTATTGGCTTGAGGAATACCACCTTGATGGGCTGCGCGTCGATGCCGTGGCCTCGATGCTTTACCGCGATTACAGCCGTGACGCAGGCCAGTGGGTGCCCAATAAGGACGGCGGGCGCGAGAATTACGAGGCAATCGCACTATTGCAGCGCATGAACACCGTCGCCTATGGCGAGGTCGCGGGCGTGATGACGGTGGCCGAGGAAAGCACAGCCTTTGCGGGCGTGTCGCGGCCAGTGAACCACGGCGGTTTGGGCTTTGGCTTCAAATGGAACATGGGCTGGATGAATGACACGCTCAGCTATATCCAAAAAGACCCGATTTACCGCAAATACCACCATCACCAGATGACCTTTGGTCTGCATTACGCGTGGTCGGAAAACTATATGCTGCCGATCAGCCATGATGAGGTCGTCCACGGCAAGGGCAGCATGATTGCCAAAATGCCGGGCGATGGGGCGCAAAAGTTCGCAAACCTGCGCGCTTATTACGGGTTTATGTGGGCGCATCCGGGCAAAAAGCTTCTGTTTATGGGCTGCGAGTTTGCGCAAGGCGCCGAGTGGAACCACAAGCAAAGCCTTGACTGGCACCAGCTTGACCTCCCCGCGCATCGCGGGGTGCAATCCTTGGTGCGCGACCTGAACCGCCTTTACCGCGAGGTGCCTGCGCTCCACGTCAACGACACCCGCCCCGAAGGGTTCGAGTGGATTGAAAGCAATGATGCCGAAGCGGGCGTGTTTGCTTGGGTCCGCAAGGGCGGCGCTGCGGATGCGATGGTGGTCTGCCTTGCCAACATGACCCCAGTCGAGCGGTCCTATCGCACCGGCCTGCCAAGCGACGGCACTTGGGTCGAGATTTTGAACACCGATGCCGCGGCTTATGGGGGAGAAAACCGCGGCAATCTCGGGGGGGTGGTTGCACAAGCGCAGCCGCACCACGGACGGGCGCATTCTGCCGAGGTGGTGTTGCCGCCGCTTTCGGTGGTGTGGCTCAAGCAGAATAAATAAGCGGGCAATGTCCCGCGTTCAGGGAGGAACGTGATGCAAGCTAGACCTAACAATCGCCTATCGTCGCAGGCCATGGCCTTTGTCTTGGCTGGCGGTCGAGGCAGCCGCTTGAACGAGCTGACCGACAGTCGCGCCAAACCGGCGGTTTATTTCGGTGGCAAGACCCGTATCATCGACTTTGCCCTGTCCAACGCGCTGAACTCTGGCATCCGCAAAATGGCGATTGCGACACAGTATAAGGCCCACAGCCTGATCCGCCACATGCAGCGCGGCTGGGGGTTCTTTCGGGCAGAGCGCAACGAATACCTTGATATCCTGCCCGCAAGCCAGCGCGTATCTGAGAATAAATGGTATCTCGGCACCGCCGATGCCGTGGCGCAAAACATTGATATCGTTGACTCTTATGGCGTGAAATACATCGTCGTTCTGGCAGGCGATCACGTCTATAAAATGGACTACGAGGTGATGCTGCAACAGCACGTCTCTTCGGGGGCGGATGTAACCATCGGCTGTCTGACCGTGCCCAAAGCCGAAGCCTCGGCCTTTGGCGTCATGGATGTTGACGCCAATATGCAAATCACGTCGTTTCTGGAAAAACCCAAAGACCCGCCAACCATTCCGGGCAACCCGACGCATTCCTTGGCCTCGATGGGCATCTATGTCTTTGACTGGGCGTTTTTGCGCGACCTGTTGATCCGCGATATGGCGGATGAGAACTCTAGCCATGATTTCGGCAACGACCTTATCCCCGAGATCGTCAAGAACGGCAAAGCGGTGGCGCATCGCTTCTCGGACAGTTGTGTCACTTCGGGGGTCGAGACGGAACCCTATTGGCGCGACGTGGGCACGATTGATGCGTTCTGGCAGGCCAATATCGACCTGACCGACTTCATCCCCAAGCTGGACCTTTATGATCGCAGCTGGCCGATCTGGACCTATTCCGAGATCTTGCCGCCCGCCAAGTTTATCCACGACGAAGAGACGCGGCGCGGTATGGCGATTTCGTCGCTGGTGTCGGGGGATTGTATCGTCTCGGGGTCCGAGGTGCGCAACTCGCTGCTGTTTACCGGCTGTCGCACGCATAGCTTCTCAAGCCTTGATTATGTGGTGGCCTTGCCGCGGGTGGTGATCAACCGCAAAGCCGAGCTGAGCAACTGCGTGATCGACAGTGGCGTGATTATCCCCGAAGGCTTGGTGGTCGGCCAAGACCCGATCGAGGATGCCAAGTGGTTCCGCCGCACCGATGCGGGGATTGTGCTGATCACGCAAAGCATGCTCGATATCCGCGCAAAAGCGACCTAACAACACAGGCGCGCGGGTCGGGTTGGTTCGCGCGCACAGGCTTTGGTTTCAGACCTATCAAGGAAGGACGTGCAATGGCGGCTTTGGGGGAAATACGCGGGCGGGTTTTGTCGGTGGCCTCAGAGGCAGTGCCGTTGATCAAGACCGGCGGTCTGGCGGATGTGGTGGGTGCGCTGCCTGCGGCTCTGGCACAATACGGCTGGGATATGCGGGTTTTATTGCCTGCTTACAGAGTGTTACGTCCGAAACTTGATGCGATGCACGAGGTATACTTCGAGGCCGGTCTCTTTGGCGGCGATGCGCGTGTGATGGCGGGCGAAGTGGCGGGTATGCAGGTTTTGCTGCTGGACGCGCCGCATCTTTATGACCGTGAAGGTGGGCCATATTCTGGCCCTGCGGGGGATTGGTTCGACAATGCCCGCCGCTTTGCCGCGCTGTCTTGGGTGGCTGCGCGCATTGCCCGCGACGGGATTGACGGCTGGAAGCCGGATGTTTTGCACGCTCACGACTGGCAAGCGGGCTTTGCGCCTGCCTATCTGGCCTATGGCGGTGCGTCAGGTGTGGGGTCGGTTATGACTATCCACAACATCGCGTTTCAGGGCTGGGCGCAGGCTTCGGCGCTTGGCGAGCTGCGCTTGCCCTATGAGCATTTCCACCCAGCGGGGCTTGAGTATTACGGTGGGCTTTCAAGCCTCAAGGCGGGGTTGGTGACTGCGAATGCCATCACCACGGTTTCGCCCAACTATGCCCGCGAGCTGATGCGCCCCGAGTTTGGCATGGGGCTGGAGGGCGTGATCAGCGCCCGCAGCAGCGCCGTCTCGGGCATCTTGAACGGCATCGACACCAGCGTCTGGTCGCCGCAAAATGAACCGATCCCCTATACCAGCAAGGCGATGAAGGGCAAAGCCGCCAACCGCGAGGCGCTTGCCGCCGAATTTGGTCTGGACGTCAGCGGTCCCTTGGCGATTTTGGTCAGCCGTCTGACCGACCAAAAGGGCATTGATTTGCTTGAGGCCGTGGTGCCCGACTTTGTGGCAGCGGGCGGCGGATTGGCGATCTTGGGGTCGGGAGATGCGGTGCATGAGGCCAAAGTGCTGGAGCTTGCGGCGCGGTATCCGGGTAAGGTTTCAGCCAAGATCGGCTATGATGAGGCGCTCAGCCACCGCATGTTTGCTGGCGGCGATGCGGTTTTGGTGCCAAGCCGGTTCGAGCCTTGCGGTCTGACGCAGATCTACGGGCTGGCCTATGGCACGGTGCCTGTGGTGTCGAGCGTGGGCGGCTTGGCCGATACCGTGATCCACGCCAGCCCCGCTGCGATATCAGCGGGCGTGGCGACGGGGATTGTGTTTCATCCGGTGGACGCGCTGGCCTTTGGTCAAGCGCTGCGCGAGCTGGTGGCGCTTTATGCTGCGCCCAAGGTTTGGGGGCAAATTCAGCGCAACGCGATGAAACAAGACGTGGATTGGTCGGCTTCGGCGGCGAAATATGCGGCCCTTTATGAAAGCCTGTCGCAGTGAGCAGTGCAGCGCCCTTGGCCACGGCGGGTCAGGCTTGGCCGATGGGGGCGACCCTGACGCCTACGGGCGTGAACTTTGCCGTGTTCTCGGCCCATGCGCAAAAGGTCGAGCTGTGTCTGTTTACGCCAGATGGTCGCCATGAGACCGCGCGCATCGCGGTCAGCGCGCGCGAGGCCGACGTCTGGCATATCCATCTGGACGGTCTGAAGGCGGGGCAGCTTTATGGCTACCGCGTTGATGGACCCTATCAGCCCGAGCAGGGCCACCGCTTCAATCCGCACAAACTGCTGCTTGACCCCTATGCCAAGGGGCTTGCGGGGCGGCTGAAATGGTCGGATGCGGTGATGGGCTATAAGGTCGGCTCGGGGCGCGGCGATCAGAGCTTTGATACCCGCGACAGCGCCTTTGCTGTGCCGAAATCGGTGGTGGTGGACCCCAAATTTGACTGGGGCGACGACCGCGCGCCCCGTGTTCCGATGTCCGAAACGGTGATCTATGAGGCGCATGTCAAAGCGCTGACCAAGAACCATCCCGAAATTCCTGCAGCCCTGCAAGGCACCTATGCGGCCCTCGCGCATCCTGCCATGATCGCGCATTATCAAGCCCTTGGCATCACCGCGATCGAGCTGTTGCCCGTGCAAGCCTTCTTTGATGAGCGGTTTCTGGTCGCCAAGGGGCTGAGCAATCACTGGGGCTATAACACCGTCGGCTTCTTTGCGCCCGAGCCGCGCTTTGGCAGCACCGCTCCGCTGCGCGAGATGCAAGCGATGGTCAAAGCCTTGCACGCGGCGGGGCTCGAGGTGATTTTGGACGTGGTCTATAATCACACGGGCGAGGGCGACGCATGGGGCCCGACGCTGGCCTTTCGCGGCTTGGACAACCAGAGCTATTACCGCCTGACCGAGGGCGGGCGGCACTATGCCAACGATGCGGGCACGGGCAATACGCTGGATCTGACCCATCCGGCGGTGCTGCGCATGGTGATGGATAGCCTGCGCTACTGGGTGCAAGAGGTGCATATCGACGGCTTTCGCTTTGATCTGGCCAGCGTTTTGGGGCGCGAGGCACAGGGCTTTGACCCGCAGGGCGGTTTTTTTGATGCGCTGCGCCAAGACCCCGTCCTGACGGGCGTCAAGCTGATCGCAGAGCCTTGGGACATCGGTCCCGGCGGCTATCAGCTGGGCAATTACCCCGCGCCCTTTGCCGAGTGGAACGACAAATTCCGCGATGGCGTGCGGCGGTTTTGGCGCGGCGATGCGGGCATGGCGCCAGAGCTGTCGCGCAGGCTGCTTGGCTCGGCCGAGCTCTTTGACCGCAACCGCCGCTCGGCTGCGTCGTCGGTCAATTTCATCACCTCGCACGACGGCTTTACGCTGGAGGATTTGGTCAGCTATTCGGTCAAGCGCAATCTGGCCAATGGCGAGGACAATCGCGACGGCCATTCCGACAACCATTCTGACAACATGGGGGTCGAGGGGCCGACAAGTGATCCGGTGATTGTGGCCGCGCGGGATTTGCGCAAACGCAATCTGCTGGCGACCTTGATGCTGGCCCAAGGCACGCCGATGCTTTTGGCGGGCGACGAGCTGGGCCACAGTCAGGCGGGCAACAACAACGCCTATGCGCAAGACAATGATCTGACACGCATCGCATGGCCGGGGGACAGCGGGCTTGCGGCCTTTGTGGCGCGTTTGGCGGCATTGCGGCGCGCGCATCCGGTGCTGCGGCAGCGGCGGTTCCTGCATGGCAAGACGCGGCTTGACGGCGTGGCCGATGTGATCTGGCGGCGCGCGGATGGGTCGGTGCCTGCGGGCGAATATTGGCACGACCCCGCCTTTCGTTGCGTCGGGCTCGAGCTGCGGATGGCCGCTGAGGCGGGGGGCACGGGCGCCGATGGGGCGATCTACCTTGTGTTCAACGCGGGCGGGGCCACCGAGATAAACCTTCCCCCTACGGCCAAGACTTGGCGACTGGTGCTTGACACCGCACGGCCTTTGGCCGAGCAAAGCCTGCACCAAGGCCAGATCACCATGCCCGCCCAATGCGTCTTTGTATTCGAGCCTACCCTCAGCGGAGAACCCCAATGACCAAGTTGACCGTCACCACCAAACCGATTGCAGGGCAAAAGCCTGGAACCTCGGGGCTGCGCAAAAAGACGCCCGTGTTCATGTCGGCGCACTATCTTGAGAACTTTGTGCAGGCGATTTTTGACGTGGTTGGCGCTGCTGGCAAGACCTTTGTGCTGGGGGGCGACGGGCGCTATTTCAACGACCGCGCGGCGCAGGTGATCTTGCGTATGGCGGCAGCAAATGGTGCGGCGCGGGTGATTATCGGGCAGGGCGCGATCCTTTCGACGCCCGCCGCAAGCCACCTGATCCGCCTGAATAAGACCGACGGCGGCATCATCATGTCGGCCAGCCACAACCCCGGCGGACCAGAAGAAGACTTTGGCGTAAAGTTCAACATGTCCAACGGCGGCCCTGCACCAGAGTCCGTGACCGAGGCTATGTACAAACGTACAACCGAGCTTGAGGCCTATCACATCCTCCAAGCACAGGACGTTGATCTGGGCAAAATCGGGCGGCACAGCTTGGGTGAGATGATCGTCGATGTGGTTGATCCTGTTGCCGATTATGCCACCTTGATGGAGGGGCTTTTCGACTTTGACGCCATTCGTGGCATGTTCGCTTCGGGGTTTCGCATGCGGATGGACAGCATGTGTGCGGTCACGGGGCCTTATGCGGTCGAAATCCTAGAGCGGCGCTTGGGCGCGGCGGCGGGGACGGTTGTCAACGCGGTGCCGCTGCCTGACTTTGGCGGCATGCACCCCGATCCGAACCCGACATGGGCCGCGGCTTTGATGGACGAGATGTTCTCGGCGCAGGGCCCCGACTTTGGCGCGGCAAGCGATGGGGACGGCGACCGCAACATGGTGGTCGGGCAGGGGATTTATGTCTCGCCTTCCGACAGCTTGGCGGTGCTGGCGGCCAATGCACATCTGGCCAAGGGCTATGCAAAGGGCATCGCGGGGATTGCCCGCTCTATGCCGACCTCTGCGGCGGCGGACCGTGTGGCACAGGCCATGGGGATCGAGTGCTTTGAGACGCCGACGGGGTGGAAGTTCTTTGGCAACCTTTTGGACGCAGGTCGCGTGACCATCTGCGGCGAGGAAAGCTTTGGCACAGGGTCCGACCATGTGCGCGAAAAGGATGGGCTTTGGGCGGTGCTGCTCTGGCTCAATATCCTTGCCGTGCGCAAGCAATCCGTGGCCGAGATTTTGGCCGAGCATTGGGCCAAGTTCGGGCGCAACTATTACAGCCGCCACGACTTTGAGGCGATTGCCAGTGACAAGGCCGACGCGATGATGGTGGCGTTGCGCGGGTCTTTGGCGGGGCTTGCGGGTCAAGAGATCGAGGGGCTGGTAATCGCTTCGGCAGATGACTTTGCCTATACCGACCCTGTCGATGCCTCGGTCAGCAAGGCCCAAGGCGTGCGGATAATCTTTGATGACGGCAGCCGGATTGTGCTGCGCCTGTCGGGCACGGGCACCGAGGGCGCGACGCTGCGGCTTTACCTAGAGCGCTATGCCAGCGGTCCGTCGGGGCTTGACCTTGAGCCGCAAGAGGCGCTGGCGCCCGTTATTCGCGCCGCCCATAGCCTTGCGGCGATCACCGCGTTCACCGGGCGCGTCACGCCCGATGTGATCACCTAAAGCGGCCATCAAACTAGCTGCGCAGGCCTGTTTTATAAAGCAGGCCGCGCCGTTTGGCCTCGTAGTAATAGCCCTTGGAATACCACATCTCGGCCCTGTCTTGGTTGCCATTCGACACAATCCAAGCGCCGCGCAGATAGCGCCCCGCATAGTGAAGGTTGGTCTCGGCATCCAGCAACCCGTCGGGATCCCCGCGATAGCCCATCTGCTGCGCGGTCTGCGGCAGGATTTGCAGCAGCCCGTAATAGGGCCCGTTGCGTGCGCCCGCGTTGTAACCGGATTCGCGCTGGATCATCCGGTGTAACAGCGATTCCGGAATGTCATGGATTTTGGCCCATTTCTTGATCAGCGCCCGCATCTCGGGGGTGTCGCCCGAATGCGGCGTCTTTGGTGGCGTGTGGGTCTCGGTCTTGATGCCACAGGCAGAGAGAATAAGAGCAGAACAGACAAGGCCAAGGGCGGCGCGGCGGGTGAGTTGCATCAGCGTCTCCAAAATTTTGAACCGTGATAGCTTTGACATTGCGACTTGGGAAGCCTGCACGCAGGCATCGGCGGCAAGTTGCGACTTAAGCCCCGCTTTCCATGTGGCGCGCAGCTTGCTAGGCTGATCGCGAGAGGCAAAGCTTTGGGAGGAGCAATGCAACATCGCACCCTGACGACCGCGCTGATTGTCGATGATCACCCGCTGTTTTGTGACGCGCTGGCGCTGACGCTGCGGGCGGTGGCGGGGCTTGACCGCATTGAGACCGCCGATAGCCTTGAAGCAGCGGTGAGCTTGCTTGAGGCAGGCGCGCAGCCCGATGTGGTGGTGCTGGACCTGAACCTGCCAGATGTCACGGGGCTTGAGGGGCTGATCCGTCTGCGGCAACTGGTACCGGATGTGCTGGTTGTGTCGTCCATGGCGGAAAACCGCATGGTTTCGGCCTGTTTGCAGGCGGGGGCTGTGGGGTTTGTGCCCAAGCACGCGCGGCGAGAGGCGTTTCGGGCGGCCTTTGACGTGCTGCGCGCGGGTGGCATTTATCTGCCTGAAGGCTATGTCGCGGCTTCTGCCCAAAGCCCGCAAGAGGCCGCGATTGTGCGGCTTGGGCTTTTGACGCGGCAGCAGACGCGGATTTTGCAGCTGATCTGTGAGGGCAGGCTGAACAAGCAAATCGCCTTCGAGCTGACCATCGCAGAGACCACCGTCAAAGCGCATGTGACCGCGATTATGCGCAAACTGGGGGTGCAAAGTCGCACCCAAGCGGTGCTGATCGCGGGCGAGGCCAGCTTTAGTGCTTTGTTGCCAGAGGGTTAGCGGATGCAGCTTGGCCTTTCGCGGGCACATGTGGCGGCAGATCGCCCCGACGCGGCAGCGGCTTTGGCCGAGGGTTTGGGCGCGGGACCCTTTGCGCAGATCGTGCTGTTTATCTCGCCGCAAGCCGATCTTGCCGCGCTGAGCCTTGGCTTGGCCGCCAGTTTTGCCGATTGCCCCGTGATCGGCTGCACCACAGCCGGAGAGATTTCCGAGCTGGGCTATGCCGAGGGCGAGATCGTGGCGGTGGGCTTTCCGGCGTCGCTGTTTGCCTGCGAAACCCTGCTGGTCGAAGATCTGAACCACATCGACAGCGAGGCGTTGATCGGCCAGATGATCCGTCTGCGTGGCAGACTCGAGCGACATCACCCGCACTGGCAGCACGAGTTCGCCTTTCTGATGGTGGACGGTCTGTCGATCCGCGAAGACGAGCTGACGGCAGCGCTTGCGCCAGGTTTGGGGCCGGTGCCGTTGTTTGGCGGCTCGGCGGCGGATGGGCAGGACTTTGCCAAGACCTTTGTGCTGTGGCAGGGGCGGATGCTGCAACATGCGGCGGTGCTGATGATGGTGCGCACGCCTTGCAAGGTGAAGGTGTTCAATCTGGACCATCTGGTGCCGACCAATCGGCGGATGGTGGTGACCGAAGCCGACCCCAAGCGGCGTTTCGTGCGCAAAATCAACGCCGAACCCGCTGCGGCGGAATATGCGCGTCTGCTGGGCAAAGACCCTGCGCAACTGACCAGCTTTACCTTTGCAGCACATCCTTTGGTGGTGCGGATAGGCGGGCGCCATCATGTCCGCGCCATCCAACGTGTTGATAAGAATGGCGATCTGGTGTTCTTTTCTGCGATTGATGAGGGTTTGGTGCTGACCTTGGCCGAACCGTTAGAGCTGGCCGCACATCTGGAACAAGCGCTTGCTGATCTGCGGCAAGACGCCGAACCCTTGGCGATCTTGGTCTGCGATTGCATCTTGCGCCGGATGGAGGCGCGCGAAAAGCAAAGCTATGGCGCGGTGTCGCGGCTGTTGCAGGCCCATCGCGTCACAGGGTTTTCCACCTATGGCGAGCAGTGGAACTCGATGCACGTCAATCACACCATGACCGGAGTGGCGATCTATCCGCCAGAGCCGTCATGAGCGATGATCTGGTCAACCCAGCCGACAGTCTGGCACGCCAAAACGAAAAGCTGCGGGTGATTGCGCAGGTGCTGATGCGCAGGGTCGAGGCGATTACCGACGATTCCGGTGCCGCTTATGCGCAATTTCAGCGCGCCGCTTTGCTTGAGGATCAGGTGCGCGAGCGGACGCTCGAACTTGAGCGTGCGCTTGATCTGCTCAATGCCTCGAACGCTGCGATCGTGGCTGCCAATGCCGAAACCGACGCGGCACGGCGCAACCTTGCCCAAGCGCTAGAGACCGTGCAAGAGGGCTTTGCGCTGTTTGATGCCAATGACATTCTGGTAATGTGTAACTCTAGATTTGGCATGTATCTCGATGACTTAAACGACGTTCTTAAACCTGGGTTGCGGTTTGACGATTATATCGAGGCGGTTAGTCAGTCGCAGTATTTCGTGCTGCCTGCCGGACAAGCGCCGCAGGACTGGGCGATCAATCGCCGCCGCCGCCACCAAGAGCGTTATGTCATGTTCAACGTTGCCATGCGCGGTGATGCGTGGGTGCAGATTTCCGAGCATCGCACCCAAGACGGCGGCACGGTTATTTTGCAAACCGATGTCACCGACATCATTCGCGCCGAGCGAGAAGAGCGCGGCAAGCTGTTGGACGATCAGGCGCGGATCATTCGTGCGACTTTGGACCACATCAACCAAGGTGTGGCGATTTTTGATGCGAACGCGAACCTTGTCGGCTGGAATCGCAGGCTGGCGACCCTGCTGGCGCTGCCCTTGGCGCGGTTGCGGGTGGGCGGTGGCTTTGATGCTTTGCTGGCGCAATTACAGCGCGATTTCGGCTTTGGCGCGGGCATGGACGCGGCGCGGCTGCGGCTTTGGGTGGATGGGCGCAGCGGGCGTCCTGACCTGAGCTTTGACGTGTGGCGCGCGGGGTTGGTCCTGACCGTTTTTGCGCAGGAAATGCCCGAAAGCGGCTTTGTGATGAGCTTTACCGATGTTACCGCCGAGCGGGCGGCGATTGCGGGGTTAAGCCTTGCCAATGAAACGCTTGAGGCGCGGGTGCGGGCGCGCACATTAGAGCTAGAGCACGCGCTAGAGACCGCCGAGCGCGCCAATGCCAGCCGCACGCGCTTTGTCGCCGCCGCCAGTCATGACCTGCTGCAACCCTTGTCGGCGGCCAAGCTGTTCCTGTCGTCAATCGAGGCGTCAGAGCTGACACCCGAGGCGCGCGGCACATTAGATAAGGCCCATAACGCGTTGGTTTCAGTGGAAGGTATCCTTGATGCCTTGCTCAATATCTCCAAACTTGAAAGCGGCAAAGCGGCGGTGACACCGTCTGCTGTGGCTTTGGGTCCGCTGATGGCGCAGCTGCATGAAGAGTTTTCGGGTTTTGCGGCGGCCAAAGGGTTGCGGCTGTCGGTGCGGCCTTGCGATTTTCTGGTGACCTCGGACGCGGCTTATCTGCGGCGGATTTTGCAAAACCTGATCGGCAATGCCATTCGCTATACCGCTCGGGGTAAGGTTCTGGTGGGCGTGCGGCGGCGCGGGACCCTCTGTCATATCGAGGTTTGGGACACGGGTGCGGGCATTCCAGACAGTGAGCAAGCCAATGTTTTCAAAGAGTTTCACCGTCTGAACGCCAAAGCCTCGGCCAGCGAAGGCATGGGGCTTGGTCTTGCTATTGTAGAGCGGGCCTGCGCTCTTTTGGGTCATCCGCTGAGCCTTGCAAGCAAACTTGGCCGCGGCAGCCTGTTCTCGGTGGTGGTGCCTTTGGCCTCGGGGACCGCAGCGCCTGTGACAATCCCCCCCCAAAGTGCCGTGCAGATGCAAGGGCAGATCGGTTTTCTGATCGAGAACGACGAGAATTTGCGCCGCGCTATGGGGCAGCTTTTGGAAAAATGGGGCGTCGATGTGCTGGAGGCGGCCAGTGGCGAAGAGGCGCTGGCCTTGATCGACGAGCTTGGCATCGCGCCTGACTTTATGTTGATAGATCAGGGTCTTGGCGCGGGTATCTCAGGTCTTGATGTCATAGCCGAGCTGCGCGCGCGCTTTGGTGATCTGCCGCTGCGGTTGCTGACGGCGGATCGCTCGGCGACGTTGCGGGCGCAGACCGAGGCTGCTGCGGTCAAGATGGTGCTGAAACCTGTGGACGCGCAGGGCTTGCGCGCGGTGATGGCAGAGTTTGGCCTTACGACCAAGGGAGCATAGCGGCAGCGGATTTTGCGCCCTAAGCTTGGTCTGCAAGGATGGGGGGACGCGATGAAGCTGACTGATAGCCGCGATATTATGGCTGAACCAGAGGTGGTCTGGGCCGCGATTTTGGACCCAGAGGTTCTCAAGGCCTGCGTGCCCGGTTGCGAGAGCATGACAGGCAGCGCCGAAGAAGGCTTTGAGGCCGTGGTCGCGCAAAAGGTCGGCCCCGTTTCGGCCCGTTTTACCGGTCTTGTGCGGCTGTCGGATCTGGAACCGCTCAGGGGGCTCAAGATTTCGGGCGAAGGTAAGGGCGGTCCGGCAGGCTATGCCAAAGGCGGCGCAGTTGTGACGATGGAGCCGATCGAGGGCGGCACGCGGCTGACATATGAGGTCGAGGCCAATGTCGGCGGCAAGATCGCCCAGCTTGGAAGCCGGATCATCGACGCCTTTGCCAAAAAGATGGCCGACAGTTTCTTTGAGCGTTTTCAAGCGGCTGTCGAAGGTCCTTCAGACGAAGATTTAGAAGCTGCGACCGAGGAGGGTCCGAAAAAAGGCTGGTTCAAGCGTTTGATTAGCTGATGTTTTGACGAACAAGGGAGGAAGATATGACGAAGGTCACTATGGTCGTGAACGGCAAATCCGTCGCGGCAGAGACAGAGGGGCGCACGCTGTTGTCGGCGTATCTTGCGCGAAGGTCTGGGGCTGACCGGCACGCATGTCGGCTGTGACACCTCGCAATGCGGGGCTTGTGTCGTGCATGTCGACGGCAAAGCGGTGAAGTCCTGCTCGGTCTTCGCGCAGGATGTCGCGGGTGCTGAGGTGCGCACCATCGAGGATATGGCCAATGCCGATGGCAGCCTTGGCGTGCTCCAGCAGGCCTTTCAAGATCACCACGGGCTGCAATGCGGTTTTTGCACGCCGGGGATGGTGATGTCGTCGGCGGCTTTGCTGGCCGAAAACGCCAAGCCCAGCGAGGCCGAAGTGCGGCATTATCTGGAGGGCAATATTTGCCGCTGCACAGGCTACCATAACATCGTCAAGTCGGTTCTGGCGGCTTCGGGCCAAGAGGTCGGCACCGATCGCGGCCGAGTAATTTCAATCACATTAGCGGTCGTTGTGTACGTGTCGCGTTAAGGGAGGATGACCTATGCCAAAAGATCACGGCATCGGCGCCAGCGTAAAGCGGCGCGAGGACATCCGGTTCCTGACCGGACAGGGCCGCTACACGGCCGACATCAATCTGCGCGGCAGGGCTATGCCTATTTCGCGCGCTCTGAAATGGCGCATGCGACGATCAACAGCATCGACACCACCGCCGCCAGCGCCATGCCGGGGGTGCTTTGACGATCATGACGGGCGAGGATTTTGCGGCCATGGGCGGCAATCCTGCGGGCTGGTATATCCACAGCCGCGACGGCGCGACGATGAAGGAACCCAAGCGCCCGGTTCTGGCGCATGGCAAGGTGCGCCATGTTGGCGACGCCTATGCCATCGTGGTGGCCGAAACGCTTGAGCAGGCGCAGCGACGCCGCCGCCGCGATTGAGGCCGACTTTCACCGAGCTGCCCGCGATTGTGAACATGGCCGATGCGGTCGCCAATTCCGCCAACCGCGTGCATGACGAGATCGACAACAACGTCTGCTTTGACTGGGGCTGGATCGAGGACAACCGCGCCGCCGTAGACGCGGCCTTTGCCGCAGCGCCGCATGTCACCACGCTGGAGCTGGTCAACAACCGGCTTGTGCCCAACGCCATGGAGCCGCGCGCCAGCATTGGCGACTACGATGCAGGCACGGGCGATTACAAACTGTACACCACCTGCCAGAACCCGCACCTGATCGCGGTTGTTGATCGCGGCCTTCGTCATGGCGCATTCCGGAGAACAAGCTGACGGTGATTGCGCCTGATGTGGGCGGCGGCTTTGGGTCCAAGATCTATCACTACGGCGAAGAGGCGGCGGTGCTTGGCCGCGTCCAAGGCCCTGCGCCGTCCGGTGAAATGGGTGGCAGAGCGTTCCGAGAGTTTCCTGTCGGATGCGCATGGTCGCGACCATGTAACGAAGATCCAGTTGGCACTGGAAAAAGACGGCACCTTTTCTGGCGCTGCGCACCGAGACCTTGGCGAATGTCGGCGCTTATCTGTCGAACTTTGCCACCGTAACGCCGACCTTTCTGCACGGCACGCTGATGGCGGGGCCCTACAAGACGCCGCTGGTCTATGTGAACGTCAAGGCGGTCTTTACCAACACCGCGCCAGTTGACGCCTATCGCGGCGCGGGCCGTCCAGAGGCGACCTATCTCGATCGAGCGGATTGTCGACATGGCCGCCGATGAGCTTGGGCTGGATAAGATCGAAATCCGGCGCAAGAACTTCCTGACGCCGGACATGTTCCCCTATACCACGCCTGTTGGACTTGTGTACGACACGGGCAACTATCAGGCGACGCTGGACAAAATGATCGAGCTTGGTGATCTGGCGGGATTTGAGGCCCGTGCGGCGGCGTCCAAAGCCAAGGGCAAGCTGCGCGGTCTGGGCCTGTCGACGTGGATCGAGGCGTGTGGCATCGCGCCATCGAACCTTGTGGGCGTCTTGGGCGCGCGGGTCGGTCTGTTTCGATGCGGCCACGGTTCGGGTCAATGCAACGGGGTCGATCAGCGTCATGACTGGTGCGCACAGCCATGGGCAGGGGCATGAGACCGTCTTTGCCCAGATCGTCGCCGAGCGGTTGGGTATCGCCGAAAGTGCGGTCGAGATCGTGCATGGCGATACCTCTAAAATCCCGTTTGGCATGGGGTCATATGGCTCTCGGTCGCTGTCGGTTGCGGGGTCTGCGATGGTCAAGGCGGTGGATAAGATCATCGCCAAGGGCAAAAAGATCGCAGCGCATATGCTTGAGGCCGCTGAATCCGACATCGAGTTCACCGATGGCAAGTTCAGCGTCGCAGGCACAGACAAGGCCAAGACCTTTGGCGAGATCGCGTTTTCGGCCTATGTGCCGCACAACTATCCGCTGGAAACCCTCGAGCCGGGGTTGGAAGAAACCTCGTTCTACGATCCCGCCAACTTTACCTATCCTGCGGGCGCCTATGCGTGCGAGGTCGAGGTTGATCCCGAAACGGGGCAGGTCACAGTTGAATCCTTCACTTGCGCCGATGACTTTGGCAATGTGATGAACCCGCTGATCGTTGAGGGGCAGGTGCATGGCGGCGTCGGGCAGGGCATCGGTCAAGCCTTGCTAGAGAACACCACCTACGATGAGAACGGCCAGCTTTTGTCGGCAAGCTACATGGATTACGCCATGCCGCGCGCCGCTGATGTGCCGTTTTATACCGTTGATCATTCCTGCGTCACGCCCTGCACCCATAACCCGCTGGGCGTCAAAGGCTGTGGTGAGGCGGGGGCGATTGGCTCGCCGCCAGCGGTGGTCAATGCGGTGGTCGATGCGTTGCAGCGCGGCGGCTATAAACACGTCGCCCATATCGACATGCCAGTCTCGCCGTCGCGGGTCTGGGCAGCGATCAACGGCTAAGGGGGAAACGCAATGTATGACTTTGAGTTTGTAAAGCCTACGACGATTGCCGAGGCCACCAAAGCCTTGGCGATGGAGGGGGCGCAGCCGTTGTCGGGGGGGCAAACCCTGCTGCCGACGATGAAGCAACGCCTCGCCGCGCCAGGTGTGTTGGTCAGTCTGACCGGCATCTCCGAGACCAAGGGCGTCTGCGCGGGTGAGGGCGGTTTGCACATTGGTGCAGCAACACCCCACGCCGTGGTCGCCCGCGAGGCTGCAAGCAGTTATCCCGCGCTTGCGGCTTTGGCGGGGGGCATCGGCGATCCTGCCGTGCGCAATCGCGGCACGATTGGCGGCTCGGTCGCCAACAACGATCCCGCGGCGTGCTATCCAAGTGCGGTGCTGGCCTCGGGGGCAACGGTGGTGACCAATCGGCGCAAGATCGCGGCGGATGACTATTTTCAGGGCATGTTCACCACGGCGCTGGAAGAGGGCGAGTTCATCACCGAAGTCGCCTTCCCCATTCCGCAAAAGGCCGCCTACCTCAAGTTCAACCAACCCGCGAGCCGCTTTGCTTTGACGGGGGTGTTCGTGGCCAAATACGCGCAAGGTGTGCGGGTGGCGGTGACGGGCGCGTCCAACGATGGCGTCTATCGCTGGACCGAGGCCGAGGCGGCGCTGTCACAGGACTTTTCTGCGGCGGCGATTGCGGGTCTGTCGGTGGATAGTGCGGACTTTATCTCGGATCTGCACGGCACGCCTGCCTACCGTGGCAATCTGGTCAAGGTTTTGACCGCCCGCGCCGTCAACGCCGCCTAATTCACTACATATTGCGAGGGGCCCTGATATTTCGGGGCCCTTTGTCATTCTCTTGTGATCATTTGTCGCGATCAATGCCCATATCTGGGGCTTGCACGTGTCGCATCGCCAGATATAGTCAAGGGTATCGGAGCGGAGGCTTCCGCTCCTTGGCCTGAATGGGCGATGGGTTCGGAAGGGAGTCACTCTCGGAATGGACGGCGATTTTAGAGTTCAATTTGTGCGCGAACCAGCGGCGCTGCGGCAATTTCCCGCGCTGGTGCTGAATGCGGATTTTCGACCCCTCAGCTACTACCCGCTGTCGCTTTGGCCGTGGCAAGAGGCGGTGAAGGCTGCTGTGTTGGACCGGGTGCAGATCGTGGCAGAATACGATCAGGTGATCCGAAGCCAGCGACAAGAATTCCGCATACCCTCGGTTGTGGTGCTTAAAGATTTTGTTCGACCCCAAAAGCGCGTGGCCTTCACGCGCTTTAATCTTTTTCTACGAGACGAGTTTTGTTGCCAGTATTGTGGCAGCAAGGGCGATCTCACCTTTGACCATGTGCTGCCGCGCTGCCGAGGGGGCGTGACAAGCTGGGAAAACGTGGTGGCGGCCTGCTCGCCCTGCAACCTGCACAAAGGCTCGCGGTCATTGAAACAAGCGGGATTGGTGCTGTCCAAACACCCCAAACAGCCCACCGCCACCGAAATGAACACCCACGGCCGCCGCTTCCCGCCGAACCACCTGCACGAAAGCTGGATGGACTATCTGTATTGGGATGCAGTGCTGGAGGCGTGACGGGGCGGAGCATTTCTTTGTAGAGCTGTAGAGGATACGATAATAGGGACCAAAACGCGGGTTCTGATGATCAAAATGACACATCGGATTAACCAGGCGTGGTTTTCAGGGGGGGCGGCTTCAATTGAACAATTGCGTTGCGGTTGATGATTGATGGAGAGCCGTATAATGGCGCTCGCAGCGGGGCAGCTGCTCCAGCCTGTGGGGAGTCGCTTTCTGTGCCAACGATCGTTTGCCGCAAGCTTCTTTCGCCGAGCACCACGCCAATGCTTGCCAGACTTTTTTGGTTCAGGCGGGCATCTTGAGAAATGGTCCTTCGACCGGAGCGAAAACATTCTCATACATGTTCAATGGGCCAACATCTCGACCTCTTCTTCGGAAAACCAGCCTTGACGAATGACTGTCTCGCGAACTGCGGCTGGGTTGGCCGAATACGCGGCGACAGCTAGAGATTGTTCGGCACGGCTGCAAGTCACGTAAAAGAGCCTGCGTGTCCGGTCGACAGTAGTTTCCTTTCCCTCTGCCTCGTTCTTTGCGTCCGTGTCACTCTTCGCCTTAGCTCCGAAGAGCTTTTCGTAACTGAACAAAAGTAAGCGGTCGCTGAACAGCACGGTCAGCTTAGCTTGACGGCTTGAAGTTCCACGGCAGCAGATCATCGATGCGGCTTTGCGGGTGACCGTTGGCGATCGCTGTCAGCGTTGCCTTGAGGTAGGCGAAGGGTTCGACGCTGTTGATCTTGCAGGTTTCGATCAGCGACGCGATGCGGCCCCATGCGATGCCGCCTTCGTCGTGCCCGGCAAAGAGGGCGTTCTTGCGATTGATTGCTATCGGGCGGATCAGGTTTTCGACCCTGTTGCTGTCAATCTCGACACGACCATCGGTCAGGAAGGTTTGCAGCCCGTTCCAGTGGTTATGGATGTATGTGAGCTTTTCGCCCAGCCGGGACTTGCTGGAGATCTTGCGGCGTTGCGCCTGCAGCCAGTCGCCGAAGGCTGCGACCAGCGGGGCGCTGCGGGCCTGGCGGGCTGACAATCGCTGGCCGGGGTCGATACCACGGATATCGGCTTCAATGGCATAGATCTGGGCGATGCGGCGTAGGCCTTCGGCGGCGATCTCTGATCCGTCGCGGTCAAAAACTTCCTTCAGTTTGCGGCGCGCGTGTGCCCAACAATGGGCCACGCAAATTGGGTCGCCGCCCTTGCGCGCGGGTTTGGTCAGCCTGTTGTAGCCCTGATAGCCGTCGATCTGCAGGATGCCGTCAAAGCCAACGAGAAAGGTTTCCGCATTCTCGCCCGCCCGACCGGGGGCATAGAAGTAAACCACGGCGGGCGGGTCCTCGCCGCCCCATGGCCGGTCATCGCGGGCCAGTGCCCAGAGATACCCGGCTTTGGTTTTCCCGCGACCCGGATCCAGCACCGGAGCCGTGGTTTCGTCTGTTACCCGGCAGGTGTTTGCGAAGCAAACGACCGAGAGGGCATGAACAGCTTGCCGGATCGTTTCAGGTCTTCAGCCAACCGGTCCACCACCGGCTTCAGATGGAACGCGGCCTTGCCGACCCAATCGGCCAGCACCGCACGGTGCAGATCAAGACCCGCCCGCGCCAGTATCTGGCTCTGTCGGTATAGTGGCAGGTGGTCTGCATATTTGCTTACCAGCACATGCGCGATGGTCGCTTCAGTCGGCAGGCCGCCCATGATTAGATGCGATGGCGCTGATGCCTGAGTGACTCCATCGGTGCAGGTCCGGCAGGCGTATTTCGGGCGCACGGTGACAATCACGCGCAACTGGGCAGGCACGATGTCCAGCCGTTCCGTGCGGTCTTCGCCGATCTTGTGCATGGCACCACAGCCGCAAGGGCAGATCAGGCTGTCAGGCTCGATGACCTCTTCGATGCGCGGCAGCGCAGCGGGCAGATTGCCGATGGTGCGTTTCGGCGCGGGCTTGGTTGAAGCCCCATCAGCCGTCTTGGCAGCCCGTTTCTCCTTCTCCGCTTCGACCTCAGCAAGTGCGATGGACAAGTCCTCGAAGGCCAGTTGCCGTTCATCCTCGGTCAGCTTTTCCGACCGTTTGCCATGCAGGGCATGGTTCAACTCGGCGATCAGGTGCTCTTGCCGTTGGGTGATTTCTGTGAGCGCCGCCACCTTTTCCATCAACGCCAGAACCGCCGCGCGTTGCGCAGCCGGGATAGCGGAAAGATCAAGTGACGGGGCAGTTTGCATAGGCCTGTACTACCAAAAACTCCCAGTAGAATCACGCAAAAACATACGGTTGATTCATTCTGTCGCAGCAGGTGGACGCGTCTCCAAGGCCTTAACCTTACGCCAGTCCAGACCGGCAAACAGGGCCTCAAACTGGGCATGGTTCAGCGCCAGCACCCCATCCTTGATCGCTGGCCAGGTGAACGTCGTATCTTCCAGCCGCTTGTAGGCCATCACCAGTCCGGTGCCGTCCCAGAAGAGCAGCTTCAGCCGATCCGCCCTGCGCGAGCGGAACACAAACACAGTGCCCGTGAACGGATCCTTGCGCAGCACCGATGACACGATCGCCGCAAGGCCGTCGTGCCCTTTCCTGAAGTCCACAGCCTGCGTCGAGACCAGAACCCGCACACGGTTTGACGGAAAGATCATGGGCTGGCTTCCAAGCCGCGCACAACCGATACAATCCGTTCCGCCGTGGCCCCCGGTTCTCGGGCATTGCTGCGCAATACCCTGCCGGGCAGCGGACCAAGGTTCACAATTCACCAGCTACGAGTGGCAAGAGTTCCTCGAACAGCACAATCTGCCGCAAAGCACGAGCCCCCTCTCGGCAGATTTGCCTTGCAAATCGCCTGCCGGGCAATGGACGCGGGAACTGTTGGGATCGAGCCATTGGGCGCCATTGGTTCAAGCCCAATGGTGAGGGCGGTGGCGTAAAGCGTCTTCAACCTGCTCAAACACGAACGCATCCGCCGCAGAAAGTATAAAACTTGCGAAGGGGTCCGCCAAGACGTGTTCCCCTCTCGGGCATGCTACGCATACCCTGCCGGGCAGCGGACTACATCGAGGTTTTCTACAATCCACAGCGCAAACACGTTAGGAACGGGATGCTGTCACCGATCGACTTCGAACAGCAGCAGAAACTGAAGCTGCAAGGTGTCTAGGAAACTAGGGGCTATTCACCTGGACAAAATATGCAGACGCTTTACGCAGGATCTCGTTCGCTTGTTTGATTTCACGGTTCTCACGTTCAAGCGCCTTCATCTTCTCGGCCATCTCTGTCGTGGTGCTGCCGCGCTGGCCTGTATCGACCTCGACCTTCTTGACCCATTCATTCAGCGTCTGCGGCGCGCAGCCAATCTTCGACGCAATCGACACAATTGCTTCCCGACGGCTCTCGTGCTGCCCTTTGTTCTCCAAAACCATCCGCACGGAACGCTCGCGCACTTCTGGTGAATATTTGTTCGTTTTCTTGTTCATGATGCTCCATCCTACTCATGAGTTGGAACTACGGCAAACTGGGGGCGGTTCACGCAGCCATCTTAAACCGCTGGGCTGCTTCGATCATACCGATCCGCAAAAAAAATGGACGCCCGTGGAAAGAGGACTGCCCGGCCGCGATAGCCAGAAACGAAACCCTGTGCGCAACCCGGCGTTACGACAGGCCGTTCTGGAAGCGCTGGACCGGAAATCACGCTCGAAGCTGGATCGATACCAACCCTTTTATGGTTTGAAGATAAGCCATTGCGCGCAACGGATGCGGTGTCTCAAGGCCTTTGCTCAACGGATCGTAGCGGGAGCCCCCGACCGCTTGACCGCCGAGATCTAGATCCGCGTCGCACTGATGAACCGCTTCTCGGCCATCGGAACGGCCGAGATCGTTCGTGTGGCCTGATGCAGACAGGGGAAAGGGCCATCATGCCTCAGGCGTGAGTTACACAACAACGCCACTCAAATGCTCCCTACGGCGCAGCGCGCTGAGGGAAGGGGCACATGGGACAATTAACAGTGGGAAATATTCGCGAAACCGGCTCACTTCTGAGTTGAAATCAACTGAAACTCTACGTCAAACTAGGAAACATACCCTAAACGCGGCTCGCATTGCTTGGGAAGTAACACCATCTGCCTGTCTATTCAAAGCGGCCTAAGATCAGAAACGACGGCTTCATCGCCCGCACGCGCTAAAAAAACGGGCCGCGAAGGCGGCCCGAGTTGGGGGTTGTTTTTGAAAGGTTTAGGCCCGCCAAAACGGCTTGGTCGCCTCGGCCTCGGCAGAATATGCGTCAAGGCCGATATCGGCGAGCATTTCTGCGGGCAAATCAGACAGGTGTTTTCGTGTGCGTAGGCGCAATTCCCATGCCGCGACGGTCAGTGCTACGGCGACAGCTGCGCGCGACAGCGGCGGCAGGGGGCGAGCAGAGAGGGCGAAGGCTTCGGACAGGGACATTTGCTTTCCTATTGTGTTGATACAAGTTGCGTTAATTCGCATCCAATGTATACAATGCGGAATTGATCGCCGCTAGGAGAGTTTTGTAATGCATACAATATGGCTACCCAAGCTGGTTGATGATGGCGGGCCGAAGTATCTTGCGCTGACTCGGGCGCTGCGTGATGCAATCCGTGCGGGTGATTTGGCCGAAGGCGCGCAGCTTCCGACCGTACGCGATCTGGCGTTTCGCTTAGGAGTAACGCCAGGGACGGTGTCGCGGGCTTACCAAATTACCACGCAAGAAGGTCTGCTTGAGGCCACGGTCGGGCGCGGCACTTTTGTTGCGGCACGCTCGCCGCGGCTGGGGCCAACCGAAGCGCTGTTCCACGACCGGGATCGCTCTTATGTGGCGGGCCGTGTGGATCTGCGCTCGCCGCATCTGCCCGAGGTTGGCCAGAGCGGCTATATCGGTGAGGCGATGCAGAGAATTGCACTGAACATCGGGCGCGAGTGGATTGATTATACACATCAATCTGATGAATCCGAATTGCGCGAGCTGGTTGTCGATTGGCTGAGCCCAAGGGTTTTGGGGCAGATCTCTGCGGATGATATTATGCTGACCCACGGCGGTCAAAGTGCGATCGGTTTGGTTTTTGATGTCTGTCTGCGCGGGGATCGCCCAGTGGTTTTGATCGAGGATCTGGCCTATCCGGGGTTTCGTTATGCGGCGCGGGCGGCACGGGCCGAAGTGGTGGGCATCGAACTTGATGATGAGGGGATTTGCCCCGAGGCTCTTGAAGAGGCCTGTCGGCGCTATGGGGCGCAGGTGTTGTGCTTGACGCCCGTGGCACAGAACCCGACGACGGCGCGAATGTCGGCGGCGCGGATGGCGCAGATTGTATCAATCGCGCGTCGATACGATTTACAGATCATCGAGGACGAATGCTACACATATGCCGAGAGCGAAGTGCCGGCGCTGCGGGCTTTGGCGCCAGAGCGGGTCTGGCACGCGGGCAGCATGTCAAAGACCATTTCTGCGGCTCTGCGGTTTGGTTATGTTGTGTGTCCGATTGGGATGGGCGGCGCGGGCAGGCTTGCGGCGCAGCACCGCTTTTTTGCCCTGTCATTGCCGGTGACGGCGTTGATGACGGATCTGTTTCGGACAGGGGCTGCGGAAGAAATTCGCAAGCGGGTGCATCAGGAATTCTCGTCACGGTTGCAAGTCATGGTTAACAGGTTGGGGGCCTTCGATCTGTCGTGGCAGGCAGGAATTCCGTTCGCGTGGCTGCGGCTGCCGCAGGGCTGGCGCGCTTATACCTTTACGCGCATGGCCGAAGAGCAGGGCGTTCTACTGCGTGCTGCCGACCAATATGCCATGATTAACGGCCGTGCGCCCAATGCGGTGCGACTGGCGATTGCGGGCAATTTGGCGCGGCAAGATTATGAAGCTGGGCTGGCATCGCTGGCGCATCTTTTACCGCGCCCGCCAAGTGATATGGCGGTCTGACTGTTGCAAGCCGGACTCTTTTCGCGGGAAAGTTGCAAGCCCGATTGACCGAACCGTTTGATTGCGCGCATGATTTCCCCAGAGCATATAAAAAGGGCCCAACAAATGGGAATTCAGGCAAGCTTTCACGGACCGGTCGGTCGGCGCGACTTTTTGGGGCTGCGCACCTCGCGGTTGGGCGCGACGGAGATCGTCTACGATGACGGTCTTAGCCAACGGATGGTCTGGCGAGTGGCCGGAAATATCGCAGAGCTGACGCTTTCGGATGCGCTGCAAGCGGCAGTCTCGGCGGACCGCGTGCTGCCGACACTGTTCGAAGAGCTGAAAAAACGCACTATTCAGATCGACCGCATCGGCGCCTGACAGAGGCCCGTCGGCGTTGAAAGTGTTAAGTTTATGGCTTGCGCGCAGACGGGGCAAAGGGCTAGTTTGATCACAAATCCAAGACGGCGCCAGCCAAGGCGCAACAGGGGGCGTGATGGTTCGAACCGGCAGAAAGACGCGTTTTTGGGGGTCCGAGGCCGCGAACGGGCTGTCGATGATCAGCCCAACCGCGATTTATGCGATTTTGTTGCTGGCCGCTCCTTTGGCGATGATCTTTGTCTATAGCTTTTGGACCGACGGCTATCTGACAATTATTCGCGAGTTTCAGCTTTGCAATTATTACGGCCCTTGTGCGTCTTACAAAGAGGTTGATGGCGTATTGCAGCCGACCCAAGAATACTTGGGCGCTTGGTCTGATCCATTAACGCGCACGCTGATGTTGCGGTCGCTAAATGTGTCACTGGCGGTGACAACGGTCACTGTGGTTTTGGCGTTTCCTGTCGCGTATTTTGTCAGCTTTTATGTGGCACCTTCGAAAAAGTCGCTGTGGCTGTTTTTGATCACTATTCCGTTTTGGACCTCTTATTTGATCCGCGTGTTTCTGTGGAAGGTGATTATCGGTTATAACGGTGTGATCAACACGGGGTTATTAGAACTTGGGCTTATCAGCGAGCCTCTGAGCATCAATTACAGCGTTAATGCTGTGATTATTACCCTTGCACATGCCTATGCACCCTTTGCGATTTTGCCGATCTTTGTGGCTTTGGAAAAAATTGACCGCGCGTTGTTAGAGGCTGGGCAGGATTTGGGCGAGAGCCCGTTTATGACGTTCTTTCGCGTGACTTTGCCTTTGGCGATGCCTGGGGTTATTTCTTCGGTTCTGATTGTGTTTATCCCAACCATTGGCGACTATGTGACACCGATTTTGGTCGGTGGGCCCGAGGGTAAAATGGTCGCGAATATGATCGAGTTGAGCTTTAAAAAGCTGGACAACTACCCACGCGGCGCTGCAATCGCGATTTCGTCAATGGCAATGGTTGTGGTGGTTTCAGGGCTGTTCCTATTCCTGAATAGGCGTTTTTTGAAGGGACCTAAATGATGCGGGGCGGCTGGTTCAAGGGCTATACCATTGCTTATCTTGTGTTTCTTTATGCGCCGATCCTGTTGCTGCCTGTCTTTGCGTTCAACGATGCAACGACTGTGGCCTTTCCTTTGGTGGGCGGGACGACCAAATGGTTTGCCCAACTTTGGACAGAACCTGCGTTGCATCGCGCGCTGAAGAATTCTTTGATTATTGCGGCGTCTTCTGCCGTTTTGTCGACCACTTTGGGGATTTTCGCCGCGCGGGCGTCAACTCGTTATCGCTTTCCGTTTAAGGGCCCAATGATGGGGCTTATTATGCTGCCGCTGGTTTTGCCCGAAGTGATTATCGCGGTGGCTTTGTTGGCGGTGCTGTTGGGGTTGGGGGTGAGCCTGTCGATCTTTACAGTGATTTTGGGTCACGTCTTGATCTGCACGCCGTTTGCAATTGCGATTTTATCCTCGGCGTTTCAGAGCTTGGACCAATCGCTGGAGGAGGCGTCTTATGATCTGGGCGAGAGCGCGATTTCTACGTTCCGCTTGATCATTTTGCCGCTTGTGATGCCGGGGATCATTTCTGCTTTGCTGATCACCTTCACCATCAGCTTGGATGAGTTCATCATCGCGTTTTTCCTTGCTGGAAATGAGAGCACTTTGCCAGTTTATATCCTTGGCCAATTCCGCTTTCCGCAGAGCATTCCGGTGATTATGGCGCTTGGGACGATCTTGGTCTGTCTGTCTATTCTTCTTCTTGCAACTGCTGAATTTTTCCGGCGCCGTGGTATTGCTAAAACCGGCGGTAAGGATACTGGGGGCTTCCTGTGACTTCTGAAAAACCTACGATGATCGAGTTTAAGGACGTCCATAAGTATTATGGCGATTACCACGCCCTGCGCGGGATTACGGCGACGATCAAGGCCGGAGAATTCTTTTCGCTTTTGGGGCCTTCGGGCTGTGGTAAAACCACACTTTTGCGCACCATTGCTGGCTTTGAAGGGATTTCTTCTGGCGTGGTGATGATTGACGGCAAGGACATGGAGGGCGTGCCAGCCAATGCGCGCCCGACCAATATGGTGTTCCAGTCCTATGCGATTTTCCCGCATTTGACCGTGGCGCAGAATGTCGGTTTTGGGCTGCGCAAGGATAAGCGCAGCAAGGCAGAGAAGGCGGTTGCGGTGGCCGAAGCGTTGGAGATGGTCGGGCTCAAGGGCTATGGCGACCGTGCTGCGCATGCGCTTTCGGGCGGGCAGCGGCAGCGGGTGGCCTTGGCGCGGGCGTTGATCTTGAAGCCGAAAGTGCTGTTGCTGGACGAGCCTCTGTCAGCGTTGGACAAGAAAATGCGCGAGCAGATGCAGATGGAACTGATCAAGCTGCAACGGCAGGTCGGCATCACCTTTATCTTGGTGACGCATGATCAAGAGGAAGCCTTGGTGATGTCGGACCGTATTGCGGTGATGTTTGAGGGCGAAGTGGCGCAACTGGCCGATCCAGAGACGCTGTACCGGCGGCCAAACTCGCGGCGGGTGGCGGATTTTATCGGCACGATGAACTTCTTGCCGGCCAAGATTTTGTCGGAGACCGGTGGCAAGGTCGAGGTCGAAGCGCAGGGCTTTGGCAAGCTGACGCTGGCAGCCGATCAGGTCAGTGGCGTGAGCAGCGGAGAGGCTTCGGTCGGGTTTCGGCCAGAGACTTTGACCATCCTGTTCGACGGGCAAACCGCCTCGGATCGCGAGAGCATGGCGACGGTGGAAGAGGTCGTTTATTACGGCGATATGACCTATTACGATATCAAGCTTGACGGCACCGAGGCGCTGATGCGCTTGTCGATGCGCAATGTCTTTGGGCGGCCAGTGCTGGATATTGGCACGCGGACGCGGGTGGCTTGGTCGCCGGGGGCCTTGGTTCTGTTTCGGTAGGGACTGCGGCTGGCGGCGGATTGAGTATTTTTACCAGTATGAAATTCAGGGCTTAGGCGTCCGGAGGCAGGAGGCCGAGGCCGCGCAGGTAGATGCCGATGCCGGCTTCCAGCAGGTCTTCGGGCGGGAACGGGCTTTTGCTGCCGCGCAGGAAGAGCTCGACCACGCCGTGGCTGAGCGCCCAGATATGGGCCGAGACCATCGTGGCGGGCGGGCGTTTTTCAGGGCAGATGTTGGGACAGGCGGTCGCGGCGGTTTCCAGCACGGCGCGGGCCTTTTGCGCCACAAGGGCGAGGTCGGGGTAGGATTGCAGGTTGAGGCCGGATTCGAACATCGCCATATAGTGACCGGGGTATTTGCGCGCGAAAGCGAGATAGGCGCGGCCGGTCGCCTCGAAAGCGGCGAGGGCCGAGGGTTTGCCGTCGTTATAGGCAAATTCCATCAGCGCCGCGAAGATGTCGTAGCCTTGCCGCGCGACCTCGGCGATCAGATCGTCGCGGCCGGCAAAGTGGCGGTAGACGGCGGCGGGGGTGACATCGGCGGCCTTGGCGGCCTCTGACAGGGTAAAGCCGGTCGGGCCCTGTTCGGCGATCAGCGCGAGGGCTGCTTCGACGAGGGCTTGGCGCAGGTTGCCGTGGTGGTAGCCGCGTTTCACCCCTGCGGTCGCAACTTGATGCCGCCGCAGATCTTGGCGTCGATCTCGCCGATGCAGGACTTGTCCTTGCCTTCGTAATCGATCGCCTTGAGGATCGACTGGATCACCGCGATGCGGGCGCGTTTCTTGTCGTCAGAAAGCACCACGGTCCAGGGCGCATATCTGAAGTTGCTTTTGTTCAGCGTCTCGTCAATCGCATCGGTGTATTCTTGCCATTTCGGCAGGCCGTCGATGTCGATGGAGGAAAGCTTCCACTGTTTCAGCGGATCTTTTTCGCGGTCGAGGAAGCGTTGCAATTGTTCGGCCTGGCCGACCTCGAGCCAGATCTTGACCAGCACCATGCCCTCTTCGACCAGCATTTGTTCGAAGTCTGGCAGTTGGCGGAAGAAACTGGCGCGTTGGTCGGGGGTGCAAAAGCCGAAGACCTTTTCGACAATGCCGCGATTGTACCAAGAGCGGTCGAAGAGCACGATTTCGCCCTTGGCAGGGAGCCAGTCGACATAACGCTGGAAATACCACTGTGCCGCCTCGCGTTCCGAGGGTTTCGGCAGGGCGGCGACATTGGCAAAGCGCGGGTTGAGATTTTCGCGGGTGGCGTTGATGGTGCCGCCCTTGCCCGAGGCATCGCGGCCTTCGAAGATCACGATAAGGCGCTTGCCGGTGGCTTTGACATCCTCTTGCAACCGCACCAGCTGGATCTGCAGCTTCTTCCATCTGGGCCTCGTAGTCCTTTGCCCTTGATCTCTTGGCGGTAGGGGTAGCCCTTCCAGAGGATGTCTTTCTTGTTGGCCTCTCGAATGGTCTTGCGCACGGCATTGGGCGCGGTCTCGTTGAAGTATTTGCTGATCGCGCCGTCGAATGGCAGGCCCATGCTGATCCCCCTGTCTGTTTGTCCCATATGGCGATTGCGGCGGCTAGCGCAATGCGGCGCGGGCCTCGGCGCGGGCGATTGCGGCCAAAACCTCGGGCCTGTGGGTGACATGGGGCATATGCCCGGCCGCCTCGATCGGCAGGCAGATGCGCGGAAGGCACGAGACCCGTGAAAGGGATCGAGTGGCAGCCTTCGATACCGCCGCTGGGGATTCACGGCTCCGGCATCGCTATGCCGACCAGCGCCGCCAGTGTACGCTTGGCGCGGCGGCGTGAAAAATTGGCCTCGATATTGCGCTTGCCGCCCTCGGCCAAGTGGTTCCAGAGTTGTTCGTTGTGGTAGAGGCGCAGGACGGCATCGGCAAAGGCTTGCGGCGAGTCGGCAATGAGCAAGTCTTCACCATCGGTCAAGTCCATGCCTTCGGCTGCCACCGTCGTTGCGATGACGGGCAGGCCGCATGCCATGGCCTGATTGACCTTGCCTTTGACGCCTGCCCCATAGCGCAATGGGGCGATCGATATCCGGGCCGCATCGAGCAGCGGATCGATGTTCTCGACAAAGCCGGCGACAACCACATTGGGGGCCGAGAGTTCGCGAATGAAACCGGGCATGTTGCTGCCCACGATGGTGAGCGTGATGTCGGGCTGCTGGTGTTGAACCAGGGGCCAGACTTCGTTGACAAACCAATTCACCGCATCGACGTTCGGAGGATGGCGAAACCCGCCGACAAAGATCAGCCCGCTCCGTTGGGCAAAATTCTGGCTTGCCTGCCGCGTCTCATGAATAATGGTCAGGATGTCGACCGCCGCCGCGGGCAGTTCTTTTGCCAGCAGTTGCTGCTCGACCGAGCTGACGACCAGTGTCAGGTCTGAGCCGGCGATAACGCCAAGCTCTTGCTGGCGTGTGGCTTGCGCGCTGTCATGCAAGGCTTTGGAGCCATCGAGCTCGGCCAGGCGCTGCTCGCGCAGGTAGTGCAGGTCCACCGTGTCAAAGACAATCTTGGCTTGCGGTGCCCAGTTTCGAACCTCGGTCAGATAACGCGTGGCAATGTAGTGGCGGCAAAACAGGATCACGTCAAAATCCTTGCCGCGCTCGCTGAGCAATTGCGCGACCGAGTCGACATACGGGTGGTGCCAGACTTCGACTCCGGTCTGCTGCAATTGGCGCACATAGGGTTGGCGGAATTCGATGTTGTCGGCAATGAAACTGACCTTGCATCCAGTTCGATCAGCAACTCCAGCATGGCCAGCATGCGAACCGAGCCGGCGTCCTGATCAGGGTGATCATGACGGCCTCCACCACCAGCACCCTGGCTTTGGCAGCACGATCCGCTTCGCGCTGCGGCTGATGACCGTTGGGCTGGTGCGCTTTCAAGACCGACTGCCGAGCGCGCCAGGAAGGTCGTGCGATTGATGGTCTGATGGCGTTTGACACCGGAAGACTCGTCGGTACCGGAGCTGATGCCCTCAAAATGAACAATCGTTGCTTGCGGCTGGTAATAGACCGATTTGCCCAGTTGGCGTACGCGAAAGGCAAGATCGGTGTCTTCGTAGTAAGCGGGAGCGTAGGCCTGGTCGAAGCCGCCAAGCTGGCGCCAGTCGCGCGTGCGAATGGCAAGACAGGCCCCGGAACAATAATCGACGGCACGTAAATAGCGGTACTGAGGCCGGTCCGGATCGTCGCCGCGCCCCCAGTTCCAGGCAGAGCCATCTTGCCAGACGATGCCGCCCGCTTCCTGCAAGCGACCATCCGGGTACACGAGGCGCGCGCCAACCAGTCCGGCATCCGGGCGAAGCCGGAATACTTCCAACAGACTTTCGAGCCAGCCGGACGTAACCTGGATGTCGTTGTTGAGCAGCACCAGGAATTCACCGCGCGCCTGCGCGGCGCCGAGTCGGCAGCTTTCGATGAATCCGCCGTTTTGCTTGGCCCGCAGGAATGTGACGCCAATGCACACCCGCAAGCGCCTGGGAAGTGGGTAGCGGCGAGGCATCGTCAAGCACAATGATTTCCACGTCATCCAGCCGGGTGTGCGCAAGGATGCTGGCGAGGCAATTGAAGGTGTGGTCGTCATGGCCATACACCGGTATCACAATCGATACCCGCGGCGACTTGTCGGCGGCACAGGTGGGAAGCAGAAGAGTGCCGATCGGAACCAGTGAGGTCGCTATTTCCGAGGCGGGCGTGAACTGTCGTGCCCCCAGTTTGGTCTGAAGCCTCTGCCATAGCGCGCGTGGTCCGTCGGAGCGCAAGATTTTCCAGGCCAAGGGCACCCGGGTCGCCGCATGCTGGAGCAGCGCGGCTTGACGACGCATTTTGTGCTTGAGCTGCTTGCCAAGTTGACTGACAAACCGCAGTGGGGCAGTGGCGCGCCAGGAGGTGCTGGCTTCAAGTTCGTTGATGCGCCCGACCGCCCGCGCCAGCTCGCCGGCATTGCGGCGTATTTCTTCGGCGCTCTGGCGTAGCAGGCCATCTTGTTCGGCGCCGTGCCGAGCCTGGATTTCAATTCGCTGGCGTTGCGCTTCGCCTTCATTTCGAAGGTTGGCAGTCTCGCTACGCAGGACACTGTTGTCGTTGCGCAGGCCAGCCGCCTCGTCGCGCAGCACACTGTTGTCGCTGCGCAGGCCGGCAGCCTCGCCGCGCAGCACACTGTTGTCGTTGCGCAGGTCGCAAGTCTCGCCGCGCAGGACACTGTTGTCGTGTCGAAGTTCAGCAGTTTCGTCGCGCAGCGCCGTGAGATGCTGGCTCAACTGCTCGTTTTCGACGCCACGCGCGGTCGAAAGGTCGGTCAGCACTTGAACGCGGTTGAGCAACTCGAACCAGGGTACGCCAAAGCGCTTGCTGTAGTCGTCCAGCACAGCGTAATCGCGCTCGATGTCGACCAGCTTGCCTTTGAGTGCCAAACGTGATTCCGCGTGACCGCATTCAACGCCAGCTCGAACATCACAGAGACCGGTAGCTCGCCACCTGACGGGGCGCCTGCCAGAATATCAATTCCCTCTGGACTGCGGTCCATGTCGGGCCGGGACCGCGCCAGCCGGGCGAGAATCGGCGCGACAAACTTGTCGCGGTACTGGTCCCGCGCCTGAAGGGAGAGGGCGTCGTTGTTTTCGTGCCCGGCTGGGTGCGGCAGATTGGCCGCCGCCAGCAAGGCGTCGCACCAAGCTTGCGGTTCGGCATCGCGGCCACCAGCAGTGCCCCCGGCTGCCCTGCCAGGCGCTCCGCAACGGCGCCGAAATCGCTGGCCACAATCGGAATTCCGGCGCCCAGGGCCACGTCCAGCGTATAGGAGTAGGTCTCGGGATAGGGGCCCGGAAACCAGATCACGTCGGCGCGTTCAAGCGCCAGCAGTTGCGGCAGGTCTTCGTCGGCGTATTCGCCCCGGACCTGGATCGGCAACTTCTCGGAGGCAGGGATCGCATTCTCGGTGAAACCCAGCACACAAAACGAGAGCCCCAGTTTCTTGGCGAGAGACCTTCTCGCGCAAGCGAGCAAGCGATCCAGGCCTTTCAGGCGCGTGAGTTTGCCGATCAGCAAAATCTTCTTCGTCGGGCGCGGCGGCGTAAGCCATTCTTCTCGCGGGGGATGTGGCCAGACAATCGGGCGCACCTCAGGAAAATGCCCCTGCACTCGATCCGCGACAAACCGGGACGGGGCGGCGATACGGGTCGCCCCCGCCAGCCATCTCCCCATTTCACCGCGCCAGCGATCAATTGACCAATGCCAGGCGTTGGGGCGTTGCCGGGTGCACTTGGCGCAGCCTCTCACATCGGGTTCGCCGCAGTAGTCGCCGCTCACGGTCGAGAGTGAATAGATCGGACAGAACGGGAAGAAGTCGTGCAGCGTCAGATCGTAAGGCAGCGCCAGCGCAGTCGCCAGGTCAAGAATCTGTGACGGGAATCCGTCCACATGCTGAAAACTGATCCAGTCGTACTGACGTTGGCGCAGCGCTTCAATCAGTACCAGCCAGTCTGGGAAACGCCAAAACACGGGGTTCCGCGCCCGGACCGCCTCAAGGCTGACGGTGCTGGCATCGAAAGGCCTCACTATTTCCGTTTCAACGACACCCGACAACAGCGCTTGAAGGTCACGGACGTGACGTTCAACACCACCGCCCAGGTTGTGAGTGACTATCAGCAATCGATGCATTGGGGCCACGCGAAGATCTTGAAAATGAAAAAATGGATTGTCTCATGCGGTCAACTCTGGCCGGACGCAACAGGAGATAATCGCGCCCATGTCAAATGCAGACGCTTCCCTCCACCTTTACCAGCGCGAAGTGGACGCCGACAGCGACGATTCCTTGTCGGTTATTGCACGTTTGATCGAGCCTGGACAAACCCTGCTTGACCTGGGCATGGGGACCGGTGGTCTGGGTCGATATTTGCTGCGGCGGCAGGCCATCGTTGCCGATGGCGTCACCCTCAACGAGGCGGAGGCCGCAGTCCCCCGGAGCTTGCTACCGCCATGCCGTGGTGGCCGACCTGGAGTGCGATCCGCTCAACGCCCTTTTTGCCGACCATCGGTACGACTGCATTGTCTGCGCCGACGTGCTGGAGCACCTCAAGGAACCGCAAAACCTGCTGGCCCAGTGCAAAGCCATGCTCAAACCGGGGGGGCGCTTGATCACCTCGGCCA
>CAWJOY010000024.1:0-19634 GCA_963844505.1 uncultured Alphaproteobacteria bacterium | reverse complement strand
CGACGCACAGGTGGATCTTGTCGGGGGCCATGTTGCAGCCGTGCGGGTTGTTTGGCACGGGGATGTAACGGGTGTATTTCTTATTCTGGCCCTTGCGACCGTCAATCACCTTCACACCGTTCAGCGTGATAAAGTCGCCCGATGCGATGCCTGCCTCGATCTCGGCGATGTTAAAGACCACCACGTGGTCCATATCCGCCGCGGTCATATCGGCAAGGTTCATCCCCATTTCCGAGTTATACGACGTCGAGAACGCATATTTGCCCTCGTAATCCGCATCGGTATTGTCAAGGTTGCCCGAGACCATAACCTGCCAAGCGATGGTCATGTCGTCCGCATTGAGCGCGGTGTAGAAGTTTACATACTGGCTTGGATCGTCAAGGATTTTACCGTCATTGACCATCGGCACTTCGTCTTCGCCGTTGCAGAAGACATAGTTGGTACGGGGCCAGCGTTGCGGGCGCAGACCGTGGATGCCCTTGGCGTTCGGAATTTCGGTGATCTTGTCGCATTTCATCACATCACACCGCACCCGCGCGACGCGGGTATTGGCCTTGTCGTTCATGAACAAATAGCGGCCGTCATACTTGCCTTCGGTAAAGGACATGTGGACGTGGTGCAAATCGCCGTTGTCGTGAACTTCTTTGCCGTTAGCCTTGAGGATCTTGCGGGTCTTGTCGGTTAAACCTTCGGTCAGGATCTTTTTGGACTCGTTGGTCGAACCCCAGCCCGTGGCAGAACAGCGGTTGAACACCGGCACGCGCATCAGCTCGCGCATCGACGGCACGCCGACAATCCGCATTTCGCCGCACTGGCCCGAAGACCAAAAGCCGTAATACTCGTCCAGCTGACCGGGTGCGATATGGGCTGCGGACACATCCGCTGCCCGCGCCGCCGTGCTGGTTGCGGCCATAGCCGTCAACGCTCCGCCCGAGCTAAGCGCGATACGGCCCCCAAGCGAGCCCGCAAGCGCCGCGCCCCCGACGGTTGCGCCGATAAGCCCGCGACGGCTGATGCCTTTGGAAAGTTCGTCCGACATGATGTGTCCTTTCAGTTGGAGCTAGAATTGGTTTTGACATTCGGGTGACCGCTGATGTCGCGCATGGGCGACGCAGCCACCGTCTCGCGCCGCTTCACCTTCTTGATGACAACGGGGCAAATGGTTTTGGATTGGTACAGCACCTGACAATGCAGACAGTTCAGGCACTCGTTCGGGTTGATCTCGCCCGTGGGGTGGATCGCCTGAACCATGCATTGGTTAGCGCAGGTCTGGCAGGGATTGCCGCATTCGCGGTACCGCTTGAGCCAGTCAAACATCCGCAAGCGCGCAGGAATGGCCAGAGCCGCACCCAAGGGGCAGAGATAGCGGCAATAGAACCGCTCGACGAACAAACCTGCCGCCAAAAGCGCCGCGACATAGGCCACGAACGGCCAAGCCCGCACGAATTTCAGGATGATCGCGGTCTTGAAAGGCTCGATCTCGGCCAGATGCTCGGCCTGTTCGATGCTCATTAGGGACACGCCAAACAGCCCCAAAAAGATCATGTATTTCAAGGGCCAAAGCCGCTCGTGCAGGCCCCACGGAAGGGTCCATTGCGGAATATGCAGCGCCTTGGCGATGCGGTTGGTCAGCTCTTGCAGCGCGCCAAAGGGGCAAAGCCAGCCGCAATAGGCCCCACGCCCCCAAAACAGCAGCGCCGCCGCCAGAGAGAACCACAAGATAAAGGTCAGCGGGTCCAGCAAGAACGCCTGCCAGCTAAAGCCCGTGGTCAGCGCACCAAACAGCGCCATCAAGTTGACCACCGAAAGCTGGGCGTTGTTCATCCAACCAAGCCAGACCAGCGTGACGGTCAAAAAGCCGATGCGGAACCAAAAGAACGCGCGCGCATTGCGGGTCGCAAAACCTTGGAAAAAGAACACCGCCGTCAGCACGGTCAACATCGCCCCAAGCCCGATGATCTGCGGCTTGGAGTTCGCCCAGATGCGCTTCCACAGCTGGCTCTGCGCTGCGGTCTCATCAGCAGGGGCCGCAACCGTCTCGGGCTGTGGTTTTGGCAAGGCGCGCAGATAGGTCGCGGGCAGTTGATAGCTTAGGTCAAAGGTGGTGAACAGCTTTTCAATCGCCGCAACATCGCGGTGAACCAACAGCTGGATGCGGAACGGCTTGAGCGGATCGAACCCCGTATCCGCCGGAATTTTAAAGATATCGACCTCGTCGAACTTGGGCACACCCGAGGTCGCTACTGCCCCCAAGCGCTTGTGCATCTTGTCGCGAAACCGCACCGACACATCGTCTTGGATCAAAACGATGCGGTCGAAAATCCCACCCCGCACATAGCCTGACCCCTTAAAGGAATAGAGCCCGCGCCCAACCACCACGATCGCTTGGTCGCCCGGCTCTAGCCATGTCTCTAGGTTTTTATACTCGTTCTCGCCCATAACCGCGCGGCCAATCGCGGGCACCGACACAAGCGCGGTTTCCATCTCGATGAAATTGGTCGCAGGGTCTTGGGTCAATGGTCGCGCCGCCGCGCGCGGGTCGGTCAGGCCAGCAAAGGCCTCATTGACCTGCCCCACATCCAGCGACAGCCGCCGCACCGTGCCATCACCTTCCAGCGTGGTCCAATCGTCCGCCGCTTTTGCGTCAGGATTGATCTCGTGGGTTGGACCGCTGGTGTCTTGGTCCGAGGTCAGCCCGCCAAGGCCAAGCGCCCGCGCCACCTTAATCCCCGAACGCACGATGGAATCGTCGATGACCATCACGGTCACAGTGGCCCCCGAGATGATGTTGATCTCATGTCCAGTGCCACCCGCCGCAGCCTCGGCGACCAGATCCATGCCAACATAATCCGCCGAAAGCGCCGTCATCTTCGCCTCTGGGATGCCGATCAGAACAATCGGCTCAGAGTGCTTGACCAGCTTTACGCCAATGATCTTCGCATCGTTGTCGACGGCGACGATGGTGTGGATCGGCTTGCCAGAATAGCCCGTCGTCCCAACAAAATCGGATGTCATGAACGCCCAGCCGATCTCTTGCCCCGCCTTCAGGACCGGAGCGACCGCGATATCTTCGCGCATCGGCCCAAAGCCATCAGCCCCCGAAACCAATTCGGCGGCACTGATCTCTGGCAAATATTTGGAGAGGATTGTCTCAGCCTGTGCCGAGAACGGCAAAAACGCCGCAAGAAGGATAAGAAGACGTAAAAACATCATGCGAGACGTCCCATCGGTTGTGCCCGATGCACCGCCCCGCGCGGCGAACCTGCCGCAAAAAGGGTCAGAGAAATATCATCAAGGCTGTTGATCGGGGGGCCACGGGCAATGGGTGCCATCCAATGCTGGCGCGGGATTGCTTTGTGCGTTGGGATGACACAGGCCATTTCCCAACATTGAGTCGCGGCGACGACGGCAAAAGAGTGTGCAAGCGTGGCAACAGGGGTTTGCAAGCAGCTTGGGCAATGCGGGCACTTGCCCTTATGCGGCGCGACGGGCTGGCCGTCGGCATCAAGCGTGATGGTTTGAACCCCGCCATCGCCGCAAATCACCATCTCGACTTGCCCCAAGGCAGGGTGCGTCCCTGCAAATGAGGCCATTCCCGACAGCGCAATAAGCGCGACGGCGAGCAGTCTCATAAAGGTGTGGCCAAGGGCTTTCATAGCGACCTTATGCGATCGCTAACATCTTGCCGCCTTGACTTAGGTCAAGCGTGCGGTTTTTTTAATCAAAGTCCAAATTTTAGCGCCGCGTTATTCACCAAATCGCGAAACCGAAGGCCCCGCCACGGATTTCCGCCGCATCACACCGCTTTGCGATCGCGGCCATCTTGCCTTACTGCTGCAAGAAACCAGCCCCAGCCGACAGATCGGACCCTCCATGCCCCATGATGCATTCGACATCGCCCGTCGGTCTCTGCTGCTCAAGAATGCGCCGACAACCTTGATCGAGGCGCTATTGCAGCCTGCAAACTTGGTCACCATCGCCCGCGGCGCAACGCTTTTTCTGCAAGATGACCCTGCCGACACGATCTACATTGTCATCGACGGCTGGGTGAAGCTCTACCGGATCGGGCTGAACGGCAACGAAGCGGTGGTGGGGGTGTTCACGCGCGGCCACTCTATCGGCGAGGCCGTGGCGCTTGGGTCCGAGACCTATCCCGTGTCGGCGCAGGCGGTGACGGACAGCGAGGTGCTGCGGATTGACGCGCGGCTTTTGCTCCGGCTGTTGGAAAGCGACCCGAAAATCGCGATTGCCATGCTGACGGCGACCTATGCCCATTTGCGCAACCTTGTCACGCAGGTAGAGCAGCTTAAATCGCGCACGGGTCCGCAGCGGGTGGCCGAGTTCTTGCTTGACCTTGCATCTTGCGAAAACGGCGCCTGTGAGGTGAAGCTGCCCTATGACAAGGTGCTGATTGCGGGCCGCTTGGGGATGACCCCAGAAAGCCTGTCGCGCGCGTTCAGCAAGCTTATCGAGTTCGGCGTGACGATCCGGCAAAATGCGGCGCAGATCAACGACATCGCCACGTTGCAGGCCTATGCAGAGCTTGACCCAGTTGGAAACAAGGTTAGGTAGAGCCCGCTACAGCAGCCGCCAAAAGAACACCGCGCTCATTGAAAAGCCCACCAAGGCGATGAGGCTGCGCACAACCGACTTTGGCAAAGCCCGCGCGATGGGCGCCCCCGCATACCCGCCAAGCGTGGAGGCGATCATCATGCCAATGGCCTGCTCCCACGCCACAAGCCCGCCAAGCGCAAAGACGGCCACCGAAACGGTTGACAGAACGAAGGAAAGCCCGCTCTTTAACCCATTCATTTCATGGATATGTGTCAGCCCCCAAAGCGCAAAAAGCGCCAACAGCACAATCCCCAAACCGCCGTTAAAATAGCCGCCATAAATGCTTACAAGCAACAGCCCCACCGTTCCAAATGGGGTGACAGCGCGACTTTTGCTGGCGGCCCAAGCACGGATACGCTCGCCAAACAGGAACGCCAGCGTGGCAGCAAGCAGCAAAAACGGGACAATGACCGAAAAGGCCTTGTTCGACGTCACCAGCAACAAAAGCGAACCGATCAATCCTCCGATCAGGGTCACGCCAATCAGCCGAAGCAACTGCTTTTTGTCAAAGCGCCCGATCTCATTGCGAAACCCAAGCGCACCGCCCAGATAGCCTGGAAACACTGCGACCGCGCTGGTTGCATTGGCCATCACAGGCGGCAAACCAATAAACACCAGCGCAGGAAAGGTCAGAAACGTCCCTCCCCCCGCAATGGTGTTCAACACCCCCGCGCCAAATGCTGCGGCCAAGATCAGAACCGTCTCCATCGAAATCCTCTATGCTCTGGGGTCAATGCGGCTTCAATGGCGGCGCGCCAAGACCGCAATCAAATCGGTTTGCGTCACAATACCAACAAGGCGATCCTGTTCCAGCACAGGCACCGCATCGACAAGACCATCTGACATCAGCGACAACAGAACATCAATCGACGTGTCAGCCGTGGCGCGTGGTCCCGAAGTCTCCATGATGTCCTTTGCCAGCACCCCTGCTTTGGGTTTGCGACCAAACAGGCGTTTAGCAGTACGCGCAAAGCCCGCATCCCGAAGCGCCGCGTTTTCATGCGCAAAAGGCAGAAGGTGCATCTGAAAAATCACGCCCAGAAACTGCCCCTCTGACGTGACAACGGGCAAGCTTGAAAACCTGTGTGTTTCAAAGAGGCGCGCGATCTCGCTCAGGGCTTGGTCAGGGCGCACAGTCATAAGGTCGCGCGACATCAGATCAGAGGCCACCAACGGCCCCGTCACATGCGCCGCGACCTTCAGCTCTGCCGCGCCCAACAACCGCGCAAGGTCTTCGGTGCCAAGGTTAAAACTTTGACGGTATCTTGCCAGAATATCCGCCAGCTCCGCCTCGCTCAGGCCAAGCCGCTCCATCGGCTCTGGATCGACGGTGCCGTGCTGATTGGGTTCGTCAAACTGGCGGAAAGGGTAGCGGCGTCCAGTCAATTTGGCATAAGCGATTGCGATCAAAACCAGAGCCATCGTTCCAGCCGCGACCGGCATGACCGCGAACTTGAAGCCAAGTTTCGCCACGGCGTCAGGATTCATCGCCACGGTCATCGCAACGGCCCCTGCAGGCGGATGCAGCGCTCGGCACAACATCGTGGCCGCTATGGCCAGCCCAACCGCCAAACCGACGCGCAGCACCGGGTCACTGACCACCAAGCACACACACATGGCGACAACCGCCGCCACCGTATTGCCAACAACCGCCGCCCAAGGCTGCGCCAAAGGGCTGTTCGGCACCGCAAACAGCAGCACCGAAGTCGCGCCAAACGGCGCGATCAAATAGAACCCAAGCGCGCGATCAACATCTGGCAAAAGCACCAGCAGCCCCGTCAGGCAAAGCCCAACAAGCGCCCCCACACCCGCACGGATCGCCTCTTGCGGCGACGTCTTTACAACGATTGGACCAAAGGAACGAAGAAGATGTGACATGTTGGTCCAACGAAGAATTTGCTCAAAAATTAGGCTATTTATAAATCGGGGGAATGTCAAAGCACCTTCAGCCCATCGACGCGGCAAGGTCGCTCTATTCTGCGCTTGGAAATCGCGGGCGACAGGCTCTTGCGCCAGCCCTCGATGCATTTCACGCGTGGTGGTGGGGCATCACAGGAAGACCGCGGTGGCGCCTTTGCTCTTCACCTGCCGAGCCCTGCGCAGAGAGGGCGCGGCGTGCTTTACACATAAAAAGAGGCAGGAAACCCTGCCTCTTTCTGTCACTCGCGATGTTTAGCCAAGCTTAGGACTTGCCCTTCCATGGGATGAGCCAGCCTTCGGCTTTGCGCATCATCACGTCGATCATGAAGCCAATCACGCCGATCAACAGGATGCCCATGATCACCAAATCGGTCAGCTGAAAGCGCGAGGCGACCATGATCATCATGCCAGCCCCCTTTTCAGCGGCCACAAGCTCTGCCGCCACAACCGTCCCCCAGCAAACGCCCATCGCCACCCGCGCCCCGGTAAAAATCTCGGGCAGCGAGTTTGGCACGATCACATGCCGCAAGATTTGCCACTTGCTTGCCCCCAGCGAATAGGCCGCGTGGATCTTGGAAATATTGACCCCCGACACACCAGATCGTGCCGCAATCGCCATGATCCAAAGGGCCGCCAGAAACAGCAGGATGATCTTGCCAGGTTCGCCGATGCCAGCCCAGATAATCACCAGCGGGATCAGCGCCAATGGGGGCACAGGCCGCATGAATTCGACAATCGGGTCAAACCAACCGCGGAACCAATTGCTCAGGCCCATCGCATAGCCCAACGGAATCCCGACGATCGAGCCCAGCACAAAGCCTGCCACAACACGGACCAGCGACCAATAGACATGCTCGAACAGCGAGAAGTTCTGATAGCCGTTTTGCATCGTCTCGATCAAGCGGCTGTAGACCTTTTCTGGCGCAGGCAGCCATACGGGCTCCATCTGCCAGCCCGTCGCGGGCTTGTAGTTCAGCGACCCGCGCGAGGTCATCGCAACACTGCCAGAGGCAACAGAGACCTCTTGGCCCGGTGCAATTGGCTTGCCATCAATGGCGACCACCTTGGCCCCCGCATCACGGCCCAGCTCGTCATTGCTGTCAACGCGCAGCAGGTCAGAGCGCCATGCACGAACTTCGGCGCCGTCATCTTTGGCAAAACCCTCGCCCAGAGGGATGTCGCCAAGTTTCTCGCTGCCGCCCTCTTTTTGAACCAGAACATGCACGGTCGCGTCGTCGGTCGTGCCATCTGCGGCTTGGAGCGTATAGGTAAAGGTCGAGCGCCCCTCAAACGGACCAGGCGCATGAATGGGCGTCAACTTGGAGCCGGTAAACGCGCCCCAGATCAAGAAAATCGTCAGGATCGACAGCACCGAAGCCGCGCGGCTGGAGACAACCGTGCTCTCGTCGCCGAAGGTCACGGTTTTCAGAGCGGTATAGTCATTTTTGTGGGTCATGCGGCGGGAAATCAGGCGCACTGCAAAGAAAGAAACCGCGAAAATCGCAATGTAAATCAAAAGGATGATCATACGATTGCCTCCTTGCGGCCCATAATTTCTTCTTCCATATCCCAAATCATCGTCAGGATTTCCTCGCGGATTTGACCGAATGCCGCAGTCTTTTTAACAGTGCGCAGATCGGCGCCGACGCCGTCTCTGGCGAAGGGCAGGTTATACTCTTTGTGAATCCGACCCGGACGCGGCGCCATAACGATCAAGCGCTCGCCCAAGAGCAACGCTTCTTCGACCGAATGGGTGATAAGGATGATGGTTTTACCGGTCTTGGCCCAGATATCGAGCACAAGGCTCTGCATCTTTTCACGGGTCAAAGCGTCAAGCGCGCCCAAGGGTTCGTCCATCAAAATGACATCGGGATCATTCGCAAGGCAGCGGGCCAAAGCCACGCGCTGCTGCATCCCGCCCGACATCTCGTAAACCATTTTGTCGCCGAAATCATGCAGGCCGACAATCGACAGCAGCTCGTCCACGCGCTTGTTGGTGGCCTCTTTTGGCGCGCCCTTCATGCGGGGGCCAAAGGCGATATTCTCGCGCACGTTCATCCACTCGAACAGCGCGCCCTTTTGGAACACCATGCCGCGCTCTGGTCCTGGCCCAGTGATGCGCTTGCCGCCAAGCGTAATCATCCCATCCGTCGGCGCAAGAAACCCTGCGCAGATGTTCAAAAGCGTGGTCTTGCCACATCCCGAAGGTCCAAGCACCGAGACCAGCTGGCCAGGCTCGATCGTTAGCGAGACCTTCTCCAAGGCTTGAATGGCTTTCCCCGTTGGAAGGTCAAAGCGCATGGAAATATTGTCGATCCGCAGCTGTTGCGACATAGGCGCTCCCAAAGCGTAAAAATGGAAATGGCCCGACACGCACTGCGTCGGGCCAAGAAAAAAGTGTTATTTTACAGCGGCGAGCGGGCCGGTGTTGACCGTGCCTTCATAGCTGTCGAGCGCTTTGTCGATCGAGCCTGCCTCGACAAACACGTCCGCGACGCCCTTCATGAAGGCCTGCACGTTGCCGCCAAGCCATTTGTCCGAGAGCTGCTCTTCTACCGTTGGGAAGCTCATGGTCGCGATTGCCGTCTTGGCCGCATCAACGTCCATGCCGGATTCTTTGGCGATGATTGCCAGCGATGCATCCGAAGGATCCGCCGCCCATGCTGCGTTTGCAGCAGCCGTCACGCCCAAGAACTTGGTCATGACATCTGGGTGCTCTGCGATATAGGCCGCAGGAGCAGAGGTGACGTCAAACACCAGAATGCCAAGGTCTTCCTTTTCTTTGCCGGTCAAAAGCACGTTGCCATGCTCTTTCATCCGCGACAGACCACCGCCATAGCCACAAGCGAAATCAACCGCCTTTTGCTCAAGTGCTGCAGCACCTTCTGGTGGCGCCATGTTAACGATCTTCAGGCTGTCCAAAGGCACGCCAAAGTGGTCCATCTGACGTAAGAAGCTATAGTGCGCAGCGGTGCCCAAAGGCACGGCAACGGTTTTGCCTGCAAGCTCGCTTGCGTTGGTTTTGTCGATTTCAAGGTCGGTGCGCACAACGCAGTTGTCATTGTCAGAGTAGGACACGGCGATATCCGCGATTTGCAGATCCTGCCCTGCCGAGGTCGCAACAACAAAAGGCGGCAAGCCTTGCGAGACCGAAATCTGCACGTCGCCGCTGGCCATCGCGGCCGACATCGCGGTGCCGGTCTCGAACGAGCGCCAGTTGACCTTCATGCCAAGCGCTTCGTCATAGGCGCCGCTGGCTTTGGCAACCATGAAGGGCATTGGCCATTCAAGGAAATAACCGACGGTGATTTCACCCTCGGTTGCAGCAGTTGCCGCTTGGGCGGCGAATGTCATCGCGACGGTGGCCATAAGGCCTTTCAGTAGGGTCGATTTCATATGCTTAGACTCCCGGTTGTTGTTGACGTCCATGTCCCGTTGTTTTGTATTTCGGAACTTAATTCTTATTGAATCAGGTTACGGGGCACAGCCGCGTCGCGTCAAATGGTTTTAACAAATGGTTACATTCGGTCCATCAAAACGAGCAAATTCTGCCTGTTTTTCATGCATATTTTCTGGCCGTGCTTCAGAACTTGCAAGAAAGCCCTGAACGCGCTAAGTTTCCCGTCACAATATAAAAGTTTTACAATGCAAAACCTGTACGTTCACCAGTGCAAAGGCGCAGAGGCTGATTCTGTGCGGTCGAAATGCCCAAAATCTGCCGAATCAAACGATGCGCGGAAGGTCAGCGATTTGCGAGCGTTTCAAGCCGAGGCCGCATTCCACCAATCAGGCCGCTGATGCGATCTGCCGTGGCACAGAGATCCTCGGTCCACTCTAACAGAGTTGGCAACGGGTGACGCGCATGGGCGGTCCAGATGTTCAGCACGGCAATGGGCTCGCCAAGATAATTGAAAATCGGCGCGGCGATGCCATTAAAATGCTCGTATTCTTCGCGGTCATTGCAGGCAAAACCCGCTTGGCGCACCGCCAACAAATTGCGGCGAAAGGCTTCGGGGTCGGTGATGGTGCGCTCGGTAAATCTCTCGAACACATAACCGTCGATCTTGGCCTTGAGAATGCTGTCGGGCAAAAAGGCCAACAGCGCCTTGCCAGAGGCCGAAGAATGCACCGGCTCGCGCATCCCCGCCCGTTGCACCACGCCATGCGACACCCGCGCCTCAAGCACACGCAGGCAGGTCACATCCATCCCGTTCAGCACCCCAACCGTCACATTGCCATCAACGCGGGCGTGCAGCCGCAGCATCTCATCCAATGCAACGGCCTGAATATCATAGCCATGATAGGCGCTGCGCACGAGATCGAACACCTTGGAGCCCAGAAAATAGACCTTGCGGTGCTTGTCGAATTGCAGCAAATTTTCGTCCATGCCGATGGCCAAAAGCCGGTGAATGGTGCTTTTGTTAAGACCGCTCTGCGCCACGATCTCGGAAAACGTCAGCGGTTTGCGGGTCTCACTGATCATCGTCAGCAGCGCAAGAAGTTTGACGATAATAGAGCTTTGCATAGATCGTACCTGACGGTTCTCTAAAGAAATCTTATCCTGAGACCCGTTCATAGCACCGAACTAGTGTTTTACTATACGAAACTTTTTGACGCACGCTACAACGGGCAGGACCTTACAGCGGCCCTGCCCGTAGCAGAAACGGTTACACCTTCACGCGCTCGGACTTTGGATCATAAAGCGGACGCAGCGACGGCGTGGCTTTGAACCTGCGGCCCGCGATCTCGATCTCATAGCCAGAGGCGAGAACCTGCTCGGCGGTTTCGCCTTTGCAGGGCACATAGCCAAGCGCAATCGCCGCGCCAAGCGTATGGCCATAGGCCCCCGAGGACACAAAGCCGACGATCTCGCCGTCGCGCAGGATCGGCTCGTTGTGATAGACCAGCGGCTCTGGGTCATGCAGTTGGAACTGCACCAAGCGCGCGGACAGCCCTTCGGATTTCTTGCGCAGCACTGCGTCGCGGCCGATAAAATCTGGCTTGTCCAACTTGACCGCAAAGCCAAGCCCCGCCTCCAGCACATGATCTTCGCAGCTGATATCATGGCCAAAGTGGCGATAGCCCTTCTCGATGCGGCAACTGTCCATCATATGCATGCCGCAGAGTTTCAGCCCCAGATCTTGGCCGGCTGCGTGCAATGTCTCGAAGGCATGGGCGGCTTGATCGGCGGAAACATAGACCTCCCAGCCCAGCTCGCCCACGTAGGTGACGCGGTGTACGCGGGCAAGCCCCATGCCAAGCTCGATCTCTTGCGCGGTGCCAAAGGGGTTGGCGTCGTTGCTAAAGTCATTGGGCGAGACCGCTTGCAACAGCTTGCGCGCGTTCGGCCCCATCACCGCAAGCACACCCTCTGCCGCCGTCATGTCGATGATCGCCACCCGCAAATCGCCCTGATGACGGCGCAGCCACGTCTGGTCGGCTTGGCGGGTCGCGGCGGGGGTGACCACCAGATAGGCGGTCTCGGACAGGCGGGTCACCGTGACATCGGCCTCAATCCCACCAGCGGCATTCAGGAACTGCGTGTAGACGATTTTGCCAACCGGCACCGCGACATCAGCGCCACAGATGCGGTTCAGGAACGCTTCGGCGTCAGGGCCCTCGACACGGATTTTACCAAAGGACGACATATCATACATGCCGATATTGGTGCGAACGGCGCGATGCTCGGCTGCCGAATTTTCAAACCAATTCTGCCGCTTCCAGCTATAGGCGTATTCCTTTTCTTGGCCCGGATTGGCGAACCAATTTGCCCGCTCCCAACCTGACAGTTCACCAAAGACGGCGTTTTGGGCCTTGAGGTGTTCGTGGAACGGCGTGCGGCGGATGCCCCGCGCTGTGGCCTTTTGCCGAAACGGGAAGTGGTCGGCATAAAGCAAACCAAGCGTTTCTTTCGAGCGTTCAAACAGATAGGTCTTGTTGCCTTGGAACGGCTGCATCCGGCTGATATCGACATCGCCCAGATCAAAAGGCTTGGCACCGCTGTCCATCCATTCGGCCAGCGCCATGCCCGCGCCTCCGGCCGACTGAATCCCGATCGAGTTAAAGCCCGCCGCGACCCAGACGTTATCCATCTCTGGCGCAAGGCCAAGGTGATAGGCATCATCGGGCGTAAAGCTTTCGGGACCGTTAAAGAAGGTGTGGATACCGACATTCCCCAGCATCGGCACACGGTTCACCGCCGCCTCTAGGATCGGCTCAAAGTGGTCAAAATCCTCGGGCAGCTGGTCGAACTCGAAATCGGCAGGGATGCCCTTCATGCCCCAAGGTTTGGCATTGGGCTCGAAAGCGCCCAGCAGGAACTTGCCCGCGTCCTCTTTGTAATAGGCGCACTCATCGGGCACGCGCAGCACGGGCAGTTGCGTCAGGCCAGGCACCACGTCGGTGACGATGTAGAAATGCTCGCAGGCATGCAGCGGCACATTGACGCCCGCCATTTTGCCCACGCCATGCCCCCACATGCCCGCACAGTTGACGATCATGTCGGTCTTGATATGGCCGCTCTGCTCGCCCTGCACCCAGTCGATGCCCGTCACACGGCGCCCGTTTTTGTGGATGGCGGTGACGGCGGTGTTCTCTGCAATCACTGCGCCACGTTGCTTGGCGCCTTTGGCCATAGCGCGGGCAATATTGGCTGGATCGCCCTGCCCGTCTTTGGGCAGATAGACGCCCGCAACCACGCCGTCGATGTTCAGGTGTTCGTATTTGGCTTTGACCTCGGCGGGGGAAATCTCGCTGACTTCGACGCCAAAGGCGCGGGCCATCGAGGCTTGGCGAAAGATCTCTTCGCGGCGCTCTTCGGTCAAGGCCACGGTGATCGAGCCACAGCGGCGAAAGCCCGTAGCGATGCCGGTTTCGGCTTCCAGGTCGCCATAGAGTTCTTGCGAGTATTTCGCGAGGCGGGTCATGTTGCGGGTCGCACGCAGCTGCGCGATCAACCCTGCCGCATGCCATGTGGTGCCAGAAGTGAGCTGCTTGCGTTCCAGCAGCACCACGTCTTTCCAGCCAAGTTTGGTCAAGTGATAGGCAACAGAGCAGCCGATCACGCCGCCCCCGATAATAACGACGCGGGCAGAGCTGGGAAGTTCACTCATGGGAGGGGGCCTTTATGGGGGGTGTCTTTTGCCAAGATGTGCACCGAGATCACGGCAGCGAAACGGAGCCTTTCTGACAAAAACCAGACCACATCTGACAGCGTGAAAATTTGCCCGCGATATTCGCGAAATTGATGCGATAATTTTCGTTGACGTGAAATCATGTTTAGATATTTCATATGCGCAGAGATCATCTCGCCATTTAGATTTGGGGCTGAACAATGTCTTCCAACCGCTCTGTCGGCGCTGATCTGCGGGCCTTGCGCAAAAGCCGCGGCATGACTGTAACCGAAATATCGGCGCTGTTGGGGCGATCTGTCGGCTTTATCAGCCAAATCGAGCGCGGGTTGTCGCAGCCCTCGATCAACGATCTGCGCAAAATTGCAGCGGTCTTTGGTGTGCCGATCAGCTTTTTCTTTGCCGAAAGCGCAAGCGACCCAGAAGAGGCCCGCCACATCGTACGCAGCGCCGGACGCAGGCAGCTTGGCACGGCGGCGGATGGTCTGGTCGAACAGCTTTTATCCCCCGACCTTGGTGGCTTGTTCGAGACCCTGCTCAGCGAATTTGCCCCCCATTCGGAACAGCCAGAGGTGATCCAGCGCGGCACCGAAGAGGCGGGCTATGTCATCTCCGGCACCTTCGAGATCGAAATCTCGGGGCGCTGGCACGAATTGCGGCAGGGCGATTCCTTTCGCTTTGCCCATGAACCTTACCGTTGGCGCAATCGCGGCGACGTCCCTGCAATCTTGGTTTGGGTGATCGCCCCGCCAGTCTACTAACTTTGGAGCAAGACATGTCTGACTTTCCGACGACGGCGCGGGTGGTGATTATTGGCGGTGGCGCGATTGGGGTCTCGACCCTTTATCACTTGGGCAAAGCGGGCTGGAGCGATTGCGTTCTGCTGGAAAAGAACGAGTTGACCGCGGGCTCGACGTGGCACGCGGCGGGCAACTGCCCGAACTTCAGCGCTTCTTGGGCGGTGATGAATATGCAGCGCTATTCGCTAGAGCTTTACCGTCGCCTTGCCGAAGAGGTCGACTATCCGATGAATTATTCGGTCACCGGCGCGCTGCGTTTGGCTCATACCAAAGAGCGGATGCAAGAGTTCGAACGCGTCGCGGGCATGGGGCGGTATCAGGGGTTGCAGATGGACATTTGCACGCCCGAAGAGCTGCAAGCGCACTGCCCTTTTCTTGAGACGCACGACCTTGCGGGCGGGCTTTGGGATCCGCTGGACGGCGACATTGACCCTGCACAGCTGACGCAGGCTTTGGCCAAAGGCGCGCGGGCGATGGGGCAGAAAATCCTGCGCTTCACCCCTGCGACGGGGGTATCGCGTGACGGTGACGGGTGGATCGTGCACACCGACAAGGGCGACATACGCTGCGAGTTTGTGGTGAATGCGGCGGGCTATTACGCGCAGCGCGTGGGCGAGTGGTTCAAGCCTTTTGGCGGGCGCACCGTGCCGATGGTGGTGATGAGCCACCAGTATTTCTTGACCGAAGAAATCCCCGAGCTGGCCGCGTGGACCAAGGAAAACGGCGGCAAGATGCCAATGATCCGCGACGTGGACAGCAGCTATTACCTGCGCCAAGACAAGAACGGCCTAAATCTCGGCCCATACGAGCGCAACTGCAAAGCCCATTGGGTCACGCCCCAAGACCCGATGCCGGACGATTTCAGCTTCCAGCTTTACCCAGACGATCTGGACCGGTTGGAACATTACATCGAGGACGCCATGGCGCGGGTGCCGATTTTGGGCACCCAAGGCGTTGGTCGTGTGATCAACGGTCCGATCCCCTATGCACCCGACGGCCTACCGCTTTTGGGGCCAATGCCGGGGGTTAAGAACGCCTTCGAAGCGCACTCTTTTACCTTTGGCATCGTGCAAGCGGGCGGCGCAGGCAAGGTGATGGCCGAGTGGATCACCCAAGGTCAAACCGAGTGGGACATGTGGGCCGTCGACCCGCGCCGCTATACCGATCATGCCGATCACGACTTTTGCCTGCAGAAGGCGCTCGAGACTTATGGCCACGAATACGCCATGCACTTTCCGCACCACGAATGGCCCGCGGGCCGCGACAAAAAACACGGCGCGGCACATGCGCAGATCGCGGCTTTGGGCGCACAGTTTGGCGCCTATAACGGGTGGGAGCGCGCAAATTGGTTCGCCAAAGCGGGCGATGACACTTCAGAGGCCGCGACCGAAACATGGGAGCGTGAGCGGCCCGTGGCAGCCGCGGGTGCGCGAGGAATGCGAGGCGGTGCGCGATCATGCGGGGGTGATTGATCTTTGCGGATTCTCGCGCTTTGCGCTCAGTGGCGCGGGTGCGGCAGACTGGCTAGAGACCCGCATCACCGGCGCTTTGCCCAAGGTGGGGCGCATCGGTTTGGGCTATTTTGCCAATTCCAAGGGTCGCATCATGACAGAGATGTCGATCCTGCGCACAGAGGAAGACACCTTTACCCTGATCACCGCCGCCGTGGCACAGTGGCATGACTTTGAACTGTTGCAGCACAACCTGCCGCAGGGGCTCAGCCTTGTGGACCTGACGCGCGACTTTGGCACTCTGGTCGTCAACGGCCCGAAATCGCGCGAGATTTTGGCCTCGATCAGCCGCGCTGATCTGACAGCGCCGTGGCTCTCGCATCAGACGGCAGAGGTCGCGGGTCATGCGGTGCAGCTTGTGCGGGTGTCGTTTGCGGGCGAGCTGGGCTGGGAAATCCATGCCCCCGTTGCCGACATCGCTGCGATCTATGCCGCGGTCATTGCGGCAGGTGTGACGCCTTATGGCATGTATGCGCTCAACGCGCTGCGGCTGGAGAAAGGCTATCGCAGCTGGAAGGGCGATCTGTCTTCGGACTACTCGGTGCTGCAAGCGGGGCTGGGGCGGTTTATCAAATGGACCAAGCCTGCGTTCGAGGGCAAAGCCGCACTTGAGGCAGAGCGGGCGGCAGGCAGTGCCAAGCGCTTTGCGACGCTGATCCTTGACGACCACCCTTGCGACGCCCCCTATATGTCTACCATCTGGCATGAGGGGAAAGTGGTGGGCGAGACCACCTCTTGTGGCTATGGCTATCGGGTGGGCGCGCTGATCGCCTTGGCGATGGTGCAAAGCGATCTGGCTACGGCGGGCACCGAGCTGGAGGTCGAGATCTTTGGCAAGCGGGTGCGTGCTGTCGTGCAAGAGGACCAACCGCTTTGGGATCCGCAAAACCAGCGCCTGCGCGCCTAAAGCTTGATCAACGAGGGAAAAGACATGCCTGCCAAACCCGAGGTCGCGCGCGCTTTTCACTTTGAGATTCTTCTCAGGTCCGGCTTTGTCGGGCTTGAGGTCGTCTCTATCATCGACACCTTGCGCATCACCAACCGCATCATCGGCACGACCGCCTTCACTTGGGGCATCAGTGGCGAAGCGGCAGGCCCGATCGTCGGCGCAGGCGGCTATTCGTTAGAGGCCGCGCGGTTTGACGCCCTGCCCAAACCCGACGCTTTGATCGTGCCCGGCAATATTCAAACCAAGTTTTTGGGCAAACCTGCGATCAACCGCATCCTGCGACTGCGGCGCGAAGGCTGTCAGGTCATCCTCTTGGCCGAGGCCGCAGCAGAACTGATCGGGTCGCAAAAGACCCTGCGTGGTCCTGTCACAACCCATTGGGAAAACAAGCTTTTGCTGCAAGAAAGCTATGTCGATGCACTGGTTTCCGATACGATTGCCGAGCAGTTCGACGGCTTTGTGACGGCGGCGGGCATGGGCACGACGATGGATTTGATGCTGCACCTGATCTCGCGGCACATTCCCGCGTCTATCCTGCGCACAGTCAGCGCGGTTCTGCTGCACGACCGCTTGCGGCCCTTTTCGACGACGCAGCCCGCAATCCAATCCGCGGCCCTGCCCCACGGCGACCCGATCGTACAACGCGCCATTCAACTGATGGAGATCAACCTCGACGCCGATATCGCGCTTGAATCGCTGGCCGCACAGCTTGGGATCAGCCTGCGCTCGCTTGAACGCAAATTCGCGAAAACCTTTGATATGTCGCCCGCCGCGTTCTTTCGAGAGCTGCGTTTGAACAAGGCGCTGCAGCTGGTCACCGCGACCGACATGGCCCTGATCGACATCGCCTTGGGCTGCGGTTTGCGCAGCACAGGCAACCTGTCCAAAGCCTTCAAGCAGCGGTTTCACAAAACTCCAACGGCGTGGCGCAAGTCCAACGGCTAGCCCCCCCGTTTCGGGCTTTGAACATTGCGACAAAAGCAACACTTTCTTTAGAAAAAAATCTTATTCTGATGCGAGTTGCCGCAGGAGCGTTTAGTTTCCCCCCTAAGAAGAGTCGTCGACTCGTTTGTTTTCAGATCCACGAAGAAAGTCCAGCGTCATGATCAAATTCCTTACAGCCGCCCTTGTCACCATGCTGCCTTTGGCCGCGAACGCAGGCGGAACTGATATCGCACTTGATCCGGCAGTTGTGACACCCGCGCCTGTGGTCGAAGCAACGCCGAACCTGATCTTCCGTCTTGGCGCTGGCGTTAGCTACGCCCCGTCCTATTTCGGATCTGACTCGAGCGAAGGCAGCGCAAGTGGCTCGTTGAGCTTTCAATTCATGCGCTTGGGCAGCAAGAGCTTTGGCTCCGCAACCGGCGAGCCTGTCTATGGCTTCACCCCGCGCGGCTCTTTCCGCGTCATCGGCGAGCGTTCGGCAGCAGATCACCCAGAGCTGACCGGTTTGGCTGATGTGCCTTTGTCGGTCGAAATCGGCGGTGGCCTTGGTTACACCAGCCGCAACTTCGAGGCATTCGCTGACGTTCGCTACGGCGCAATCGGCCATAACGCTTTTGTTGGCGAGCTTGGCGCGGATGCCGTGCTGCACCCGTCTGACCGCCTGACGCTCAAGGTCGGCCCACGTGTCGTCATCGGCTCGAACAAATTTAACGACACCTACTTCGGCGTAACCACCGCGACCACGACGCTTGCTGCCTATAACCCAGACTCGGGTGTTGTCAGCGCGGGTCTGCAAGTTGCAGCCACCTACGAGCTGAACGACAAATGGAACCTCGACGGTGCCCTGCGCTTCGACCAGTTCCAAGGCGACGCAAAGAACTCGCCAATCGTCACCACCGGTTCGAACGACCAGCTGCGCGTCACCATTGGCCTGTCGCGCTTGATCTCGCTGCGCTTCTAAGCGTCGGAACCTATAGAAAACAAAGGGCAGTCCGATTGGGCTGCCCTTTTGCATTGAAGACTGTCAGCCCGTCACTCCACCGTCGGCCACCACAATCTGCCGCCGACACAGCGCCGCGATCTTTTCATCATGCGTCGAGATCAAAAAGGTGGTGCCCTCTTCGCGGTTGATTTGCTCGATCAAGGCCATCACCTGCATGGCCGACGTGTGGTCCAGATTGCCCGTCGGCTCATCCGCCAGCACCAGCTCGGGCCTGTTCATCAAAGCACGCGCCACGGCAACCCGTTGCTTTTGGCCGCCCGACAGTTTGGCAGTTGGAAAGTGCACCCGATCCTCCAGCCCCATCCGCACCAGCAACTCACGCCCCCGCGCCAGCGCCACAGCAGTTTCACGCCCCTCGCGCACCGCCGTCGGAAAAATCACGTTTTCCAAGGCGGTAAAGTCGGGCAGCAGATTGTGAAACTGAAACACAAAGCCAATATGACGGTTGCGAAACGCTGTCAGCTCGGCGTCCGATGCGGTCACAAGGTCCAGCCCAAGCATGACATGCTGACCCGAGGTCGGCTTCATCAAGGTGCCAAGGATGGTCAGCAAAGTGCTCTTGCCCGACCCCGACCGCCCCAAAAGCGCCGCCAACTCTCCGCGCTCTAGCTCAAGCGACAGGCCGCGCAGCACGCGGGTTGCGGCCTCCCCCGTGCCAAAGGTTTTGACCAAATCGCTGACCTGCACCAGCGCGCTCATTGGCCAATCGCCGTCACGGGATCAACCTTGGCCGCCGCCCGCGCAGGCAAGATCGAGGCCAAA
>CAWJOY010000023.1:0-52652 GCA_963844505.1 uncultured Alphaproteobacteria bacterium | reverse complement strand
ACAAAGATGAATTGAAAGACTATGAACCACATGTTCAAGGCATAGCGGGTGTGGTCGTACCGCAAACAGGCATTGTGGATTATAAATTAGTGGCAAAAAAGTATGGCGAGCTGATTCAAGCAAAAGGCGGTGAGATTAAATTAGGCGAGCGGGTCATCGAAATTCAGGAAAGTGATGCCGCTGCTGTCGTGGTGTCACAAAAGGAAAGTTACACAACCAAACTCGTCATCAATTGTTGCGGATTGTATTCTGATAAAGTAGCGCGGCTCACGGCACCTGAAATTGATGTAAAAATTATTCCATTCCGGGGGGAGTACTTTAAGCTGAAGAAAGAAAAAGAATACCTCGTAAAGAATTTAATCTACCCTGTACCCGATCCAAATTTTCCGTTTCGGCCAGAGCTTCGGCCCGGCATCAGCGGGATACGGAGCTGTGCCCCGAGATCAAGCGTGTCTGGGATGAGAATTATCAGGTCTACGGGGTGCGTAAGGCATGGTATCAGCTGAAGCGGGAGGGTTTTACGCTCGCGCGTTGCACCGTGGAGCGCCTTATGAAACAGATCGGCATCCGTGGGGCTGTGCGCAGCAAGGTGGTCAAAACAACCGTCCCTGACACGTCAGCGCCCTGTCCGCGTGACAAGGTGAACCGCGTGTTCCGAGCATTAGCTCCGAACCTTCTCTGGGTCAGTGATTTTACCTACGTGTCGACATGGCAGGGCTTTGTGTATGTAGCTTTTGTCATCGACACATTTGCTGATCGCATCGTCGCCCTGCGTGATTTGCATGCAAATCCCTTCCGGGTAACAGCTGGCGGGTCTCGCGGTCTGCCAAAACTGACTTTGCTCTCTCCTCTCATCGCTGCAAGCAGCGATTTCCTGGCAATGGATGCACTTGAACAGGCCCTGCATGATCGGCGGCCTGTTCAGAAAAGGGGATTGATCCATCACTCGGATCGCCCCTCTCATGGTTTGCTATGCAAACCACTGCCGGGCAGCGGGACGGGCAATATTTATCTATTCGCTATACCGAGCGTTTGGCCGAAGCAGGCATTGAACCATCGGTCGGCGGCATCGGGGATTCCTACGACAACGCCCTCGCTGAAACCATAAACGGCCTCTACAAAACCGAGCTGGTCCATCGGCAGGGACCGTGGCGCAACATGCAGGATCTGGAAATGGCCACACTCGGCTGGGTCGATTGGTTTAATCACCGGCGCCTGCTTGGACCTATCGGAAACATCCCGCCAGCCGAGGCGGAAGAGAACTACTATGCACAGCACGACGTGCTCGACATGGTCGCGTGAAATGAAGCTATAGGTCTCCGGTGAAACCAGCGCGATTAAAGCAGAATGTGTGTGTTGGTTAAAGATCAGCACTTGATTTCCCCCAGCCGCTGCCGTAATCCCACCAAAGGCATAGGAGTTTAGCTCAGTTGGTAGAGCATCGGTCTCCAAAACCGAGGGTCGTGGGTTCGAGTCCCCCAACTCCTGCCAATTTTTTAATAGCTTAAGCCATGTTACGGGTGGACCATACTCGTGCAGTTAGGAACTTTTGTTCCCGTTTCGTGCGCCTCTTTCTTCTTCAGTGCCGTTTCTGCCATGCTGGAAGCCAACCTGAGGTAGCGCGTATCAAGAATTGTCCCCACGTCTTTCAAGCTATGGTCGGGAAAGCTGCAGTCACCGCCTCGCTGCATTCGCCAAGCGCAAACCGGGTCACGGTAGTTCCGCAAAGACCATGGAAGGCAAGCCCGACCACATCAGCCTTCGTCATGATCTTTCCCAAGAAGTGCGGAAGCCATCCGAGGGCCCGTCAAGTATGAGGAGGACTAGAAAACGATCCAGCGGATGGTTTTCCCGACGATTGGTCACCAGAAGTGAAGGATCTGCGCTCGGAATCACTGGCCTTGAAGGAATGCGTGGCCGATCTCACCCTTGAAAACCGATTGCTTAAAAAAGTATGACAGGGGCTGGGGCGGTCGAGGAATGAGGTATCTGTTACCCGGCAGGCGATTGCGTAACAATCTGCCGAGAGGGCCGCTTCTGCAAAGCTCGAGATCATCCGCACGGTCGAAGGATCACATCTGCCCACCAAGAAGACGCTTGATATGCTTTGCATCCCTCGCAGCACTTTTTATCGCCCCCTCTCGGCGATGAAATCGCTTGCCGGGCAACGGGATATGATCGTTATCTCGAAGGTGGGTTTGATGCACTGGCAGGTCAATCTCCTCGACCGAGATCAGTCTGGAACCGCATTCCGCAGGATCGGCGCGATAACTTGATTGAATTTGCGCTGGAGCATGAGGCGTTGACGACTCGGGAATTGGCCGTCAAATACACCGATGAGAAGCGGTATTTTATATCTGAATCATCGGCTTACCGCATATTGAAAGCGGCTGATCTGATCACGGCACCTGATTATGTGGTGATCAAGGCCGCAGAGGAGTTCACCGACAAAACCACGGCGGTCAATGAGATGTGGCAAACGGACTTCACCTACTTCAAGATTATCGGCTGGGGTTGGTATTATCTCAGCACAATTTTGGATGATTACAGCCGTTACATTATCGCGTGGAAACTTTGCACCAACATGCGGGCTGATGACGTTACCGACACGATCGAATTGGCTTTGACGGCATCAGGATGCGACCAAGCTGTTGTGCGGCACAAGCCGCGCCTGCTGAGCCCCTCTCACGCATGTAAACATGCGCTGCCGGGCAATGGATAATGGCTCATGCTATATCTCAGGCGATTTGGCAGAATGGTTGGAAGGCCACAAAATGACGCATGTCCGCGGGGCGCCATTCCACCTGTAAGCCGGTAGGCGTTGCTTGCATCGCCGTAAGGCCGCAAACCCAAGGCAAGATAGAGCGTTGGCACCAAACTATGAAGAACCGTGTGCTGCTGGAACATTACTACCTCCCCGGCGACCTCGAACGCCAGATCGGGGCCTTCGTCGAGTATTACAGTCACCAACGCTACCACGAGAGCCTGAACAACGTCACACCCGCCGACGTCTACTTCGGCCGCGACAAAGCAATTCTGAGGGAGAGAGCGAAGATCAAGGCACTGACAATCCGTCAACGGCGCTTGCAACATCAAAAACAAGCGGCATAAGCAATTACACAAACGAACCAGAGCCTCCAAAACTCAAACCGCTCTGATGTCCCATTTAATATGACGACGGACACGGACTCTCGTCATTTGAATACATCTGGAAAAAGTTGGACATCAGAGGCAGAAAGATTTGCTCTAAATCCGATCCACCAGATGCCGCGACTAAACAACTAGGCAGACTTAATGCCGCCCAAGAGCAACAACCCTGCACTGCACTTGAAACGCGTGCCCTCTTGTCACGGAAATATCCATATCTGGGATGCCACTGAACACTCTTTGAAAATCTTGTCATTGTGAGCTTATCGCCAGCAACTGCAAAGCGGTAGCGCAGGGGCACCGCCCTGAGCATAGCGGCTCCCTTACATCTCAGCGGTGTCCATCCAGATCGTGACCGGACCATCATTGTTCAGCGAAACATCCATGTCCGCGCCGAAAACCCCGTTTTGGACTGCGATACCAGCCGTGGCTATCTGTGCCGAAAAATACGCGTACAGCCGATTTGCCGCGTCAGGGGGCGCCGCATAGGAAAAGCCAGGACGGTTGCCGCGCAGGTCAGCCCCAAGCGTGAACTGGCTGACGATCAATGCTGCGCCGCCTGCATCCTTGATCGAGAGGTTCATTTTGCCCGCTTCATCTTTGAAAATCCGCAGCTTGGCGATTTTGGTGGCCAACCGATCGGCCTCGGCTTGGCTGTCGCCCTGCATGGCGCAGATCAAAATGAGCAGACCATTGCCGATCTCGCCGACGACAGCGCCATCAACCGTGACGCTTGCACGGCTGACCCTTTGCAGCAAAGCCCTCAAAGTTCGTTTGCCCAAGGCGGGTTAGCGCCCGCACGGCTAACGGTAACAGCCGCTGCACGTGCGCCAAGGCTCAGCGCAGCATCCAGCTCTGCATCCGATACCGTACCGATGCGGGCTTTGCTCAGGGCACCAGCGTCATACAACGCAGCCAAAACGCCCGCGTTGAAGGTATCGCCAGCACCGACCGTATCCGCCACCTCAACCTTTTGCGCCGCGACAAAGCGCTCTTGCGAGGCGGTGAAAGCGCGCGCGCCAACTGCGCCCTCAGTGATAAAGACGATGCGGGGGCCCTTGGCCAAAATCTCGCGCGCAAGAGCGGCGGTGTCGCCTGCCCCCATGAGCCAGTGCAAATCCTCATCCGAAAGCTTCACGATATCTGCGCGCGAGATCATCCGCTCGATCCGCTCACGGTAAGGACCCTCTTTGCCCGCAATAAAGCCGGGGCGGATGTTCGGATCAATCATCGTCACCCGAGAGGTGCACTCACGCGCCTGCAAGGTCTCATAGGTGCTGGCCGCAGGTTCGGTCACCAAAGAAATCCCGCCAAAGAACAGGGCCTGAACTTCGGCCCCCAGCACCGGCAGATCAGCCACGGCCAACAAGCTGCCAGCGGTGTTTTCATCGTAAAAAGCGTAGGTCGCTTGACCATTAACCAGTTTGACAAAAGCCACAGTGGTTGGCCGCGCAGAGCGTGCGCAGACCGACGTGTCAACCTTCGAGGCCACCAAAGTCTCGGCCAAAAGCTCGCCCAGCATGTCGGTTGAAACACCGCTAAAGAATGCCGCAGGTGCGCCCAAACGCCCCAAAGCAATCGCAGTATTAAACACCGCCCCCCCCGGATAAGGCGCAAAAGCGGCCTCTCCAAGCGTCGAAGTGCGCGGCAACATGTCAATCAGGGCTTCGCCACAGCTAAGAATCATTTCGACCTCCGGATATGTTTGAACTGTCTTACACGATTTAGGCCTGTTAGCGCAAACACACGTTCAGACGAAGTACGACGCCAGATTTGCCCGCACGCGCGCAAGCGGCGTCTCGCCTGTCATATCGGGCACAAAAGCCCGCCCCGTAATCGCCTCAAACGCGTCAATATAGACCTGCGCAGTTGCTGCGATCATATCCGCAGGGATCTCAGGAATATCGTCCTTGTAGGGATCGCAGCGCGCCCCGACCCAAGAGCGGATCACATCCTTGTCAAAGCTCGGAGGCCGCGTGCCCGCCTCAAACGCCGCCGCATAGCCGTCGGCAAGCCAATAGCGGCTAGAGTTGGGCGTATGGATTTCGTCGGCAATCAAGATCTTTCCGTCGGCATCCAAACCAAACTCATACTTGGTGTCTACCAAGATCAAACCGCGCTCTGCTGCCATAGCCTGCCCGCGCGCGAACAAGGCCAAAGCATATCGCGAGACTTGCTCCCACCGCTCTTCGGTCAAAAGCCCCTGCGAGACAATCTCGTCCGGCGTCAGGGGCTCGTCGTGACCCCCGTCAAAAGCTTTGGAGGTTGGCGTGATAATAGGCGCCGCTAACACTTCGTTGTCGCGCAATCCGTCAGGCAAAACATGTCCATACATCTCGCGTACTCCAGCTTTGTACTGCGTCAAAACCGAGGTCGAGGTCGTCCCCGCAAGATATCCGCGCACAACAATCTCAACAGGCAAAATCTCAACATGCTTGCCGATGACGACATTCGGGTCAGGATAGCTCAACACGTGATTTGGACAAATATCAGCAGTATGGTCGAACCAAAACCGCGCCATTTGCGTCAAAACTTGCCCCTTGAACGGAATCGCCGCCAAAATGCGGTCAAAAGCAGAAATCCGATCAGAGGAGATTAAAATCCGACGCGCTGGCGCCTCAGCACTTGCTGGCAGATCATAACAATCGCGCACTTTGCCGAAATAGGGATTCGGCAACTCAGCGATGCGGGCGTGGTCAAGGACTCGAGAAAGATCAGTCACGGGCGGCCTCCATTCAAGCTTACGGCGCTATCGCGCCTGAGCGCTTGGAAGTCAACTAAACTGAGGTCCGATGCTTTCATACTGGCTTAAATACTCCCCGCGGAGCGTTCGACGTCGACGCAGGGAGCCTTCGGCGAGAGTATTTAGGCCAGTATGAAAGCCAAGGCCTTCATATTTGCTCGGCAAAGTTTATCCGAAGGCAGAAGGGTCGTGCAAATAGATGGCGCCGGTGACCAAGATTGCCACGGCAACAAGTGCAAACCCGATTTTCCACCAGCTGTACGGGCGCTCGCCTTGGACCTCTCCGGTTTGACCGTTGACCAAGAAGCGGTAGCTTTTGCCCGAGTATTTATAGGCGGCGGTCCAGATGGGGAGGAGGATGTGTTTAAAGGTTTCCTCCGAGTAGCGGGTATCAATGGATTCGATTCTTTGCACGTCGCCGCCGATATCGCGACGCACATCGGTGGCGATGATTTCGGCCATCTCTTGCTGGGCGATGTCGTTGGCTTCGCGCAATTGCACAGTGTAACCCTCTGCCTGAAAGCCGGCGAGGTAGTCGGGCGTGTAGGGTACAAGCGTATCGAGTTTCCACGGAGTCAGCTCTGCGCCGAGGCGGCGGGGCAGGCTGGTTGAGGCCATCACGAGGACATCGTCGAAGTCTCGGGCAACCTTTCCTGATGCGGGATACCAGCGGGTCTTTTGCACCTGTTCTTGGCGTTGTTGGGTTTTGCCGTTGACGGTTACGTTGACTGTACGAGTTTCGTAGTAATGCTCGCCTCTTTGTCCGCGGTAGCTGCTGTTGCTGGCGGCATCGAATGTCCAGAATGGAGCGTAAACGCCCGTCATGGCTCGGCCTGCTCGGGTGTAGGCCAAGAGAGAGTTCGGTGCGAACCACAGGCTTCCAAGCCAGCGCATTAGGGCTTCGCGGGCTTGCTTTTCGGTCAGGGAAAAGGGCACCAGCGCTTGGGGTTTGAGGCGGCGGTGGTTGCCTGTATCGACCACTACGGGTGTGTCACAAAACGGGCAGGCGCTTGCGTGGTTGGCGCTTTGGAATTCGACCACCGCCCCGCAGTTGGGGCAGTGGCTTGAGCGGACCGCTTCGCTGGCACTGAGGGGCAGGTCGTCTTGCAAGCCTTTGGCCAGATCATATTCAGCCAAAGCGCGTGTGCGGCTTGGGGCGGGGGCCGCGGCGATCTGCTGCACATGGCCGCAATGATCGCACATCAGTTCTGTTTGCCCCGGCACAAAGCGCAGGTCTGCTCCGCAGCTTTCGCAGGGCCAGCGGGTGGCCTTGGTCACGGTCATCGCGTGTCAGGCCCCCGGTGGTGGCGGAGGAGGCACCATTGCGAAGAGAGAGGCGAGGTCGGTATCGCTGGCCGCTTTCCAGCCGTCTTGTCCTGCGGTCCAGACTTGACTGCTGCGGGCGAGCGTACCTGCGTTGATCATTCTGCGCAGGTCCGCTTCGGTGAAGGGGCCTTTGGTGGCGCCGTTTTCTGCAACGTGCCAAGCCTTTGCCGCAGGAGGTGGCGGCGGAGGCGGTGGAGCCGCGGATGGCGCGGCGGGGGCGCTTCCCCATGGGCCGGTCGCAGCCATTGAGGCGCCCATGCCCGCAGCCATGCCCATGCCGACCATTGCGCCCATGCCATTGCCGGGCTGGTTCAGGCCCTCGGCGGCATTAAACTGCATGTATTTGTTCAGATCACCCGCGACACCGATAGAGGTGCGCTTGTCCAAGACCTTTTCAACCTCTTCGGGGAGGCTGATGTTTTCAATGTAGAATTCGGGGATCTCGAGCCCGTATTGCGCGATGGTGGGGGCGATCGCGGTGGCAATCAGCTTGCCCAGATCGCCAGTATTGGCCGCCATATCGAGCACGGGAATACCGCATTTCGCAAGCACTTGGCTGGCGTCTTGGACGATGACATTGCGGATCTGCATCGAGATCTCATCCGCAGTAAATTCGCCATCGGTGCCGACAATTTCGCGCATAAACACCGCAGGATCGCTGACCCGCATCGAATAGCTGCCGAACGCGCGCAGCCGCACGGGGCCGAACTCTGGGTCGCGACACATGATCGGGTTTTTGGTGCCCCATTTCTGGTCATTAAAGCGGGTGGTATTGACGAAATAGATCTCGGATTTGAAGGGGCTTTTGAAGCCGTGATCCCAGTGTTGCAGCGAGGTCATGATCGGCATGTTGTTGGTTTCCAACATGTAAAGACCGGGGCTGAACACATCCGCAAGCTGGCCTTCGTGCACAAACACGGCGGCTTGGCCTTCGCGGACTGTCAGCTTGGCGCCGTATTTGATCTCGTGGCCTTCGCGCTCAAAGCGCCAGACCATCGTGTCGCGGGTGTCATCGGTCCAAGCGATAACGTCGATAAACTGGCCAGAAAGAAAGTCGAGAATTCCCATCGGGGTCTCCTTTGCTATTTGAAATTCGGGCGCGGCGGGGCCGCTATACTTGGGGCTGGTCCCGTCATCAGCTTGCTCCGGCCAGCAGGTCTGCGGCCAAACGCTCGGCGATGGGGCGGGCTTGCGCAACGCGCATCCCGGGACGGAACGCGGGGTTGTAAAGCATCCGCAGCATCAGCTCGTCTTGGCGCGTCAGCAGGGCGAATTCCTCGTCGTCGTTAAAGATCGAGGGCCGCGCCTGAGGGCTGTCGTTGGGCAGGCCCAAGGCCTGCGCCATTTCCTCGTGGATACAAGACAGGCGCATCAGGTCGGGATGCTCGGCGCGAATGACGATAAAGCCACGGTTATAGACGCTGCTGTCGCCTTCGCTTTGGGTCAGGGCGACGCAATAGGTCGAGCGCGGAAGATTGGTGATCCCCGACACCTCGTTTGCGCTGAGCTGTGGCAGGGCCGCGCGCAACTGCGGGCCAAGGGCTTGGCGCTCATCCTCGCTGACGAAATAGACGTAGAAGTTCGGGCGCGTCTCATCCAGCGTGATCGAAAGCCCCGTAAGCCCCGACAAGCGCTGCATAAACGAGGTAACCAGCGCACGATCGCTGGCTTGGCGTTCGGCCGGAACCGAGCTGCCAAACCGCAAGCCGACGCGCACCGGTTCTTGCCAGCGACGCAGGGTGGACTCGGATTGCTGTTGCACCGTGCGGCCCGCATTGCGGCTGTATTCGTTGAACAACGCGATCTTGAGGAAGGTTTCTGCCAGCCTGCGGTCGTCAAAAGGCGTGTCCTCGCCGCCGCCATCGGTGCGTAACAAGCCCTGCGCCAATAGCGATGTCTGCACCTGCGCGTAATAGGTGCGCATTGCGGCGCTTGCGGGGGTTTCGACCACCACCGGCACAGCCATCGCAGGCCGTGCCGGACGGTTGGCCGGATATGGAGACGACACTGGCGCCACCGCGCAGCCCATAAGCCCCAGCACCGCCGTCAAGCGGGGCAAAAGGCGTAACCAATCGCGGCGACGGTTTTGCATGACTTAGACTGCACCGCCGACATTGCTGCCAACGCCGTCGCGGCGCGCCTTGGCCGAGGCCAGCGTGTCGCGCAGATCATGCTCCATCTTGACCAGTTCGACTTCGGCTGCGGCGCGCTTGGCCTTGCCCTCGTCGGCGATTTGCAGGCTTTCCTGAATGGTCGCGACCAGCGTTGCGTTCGCCTTTTTGACCGCTTCGATATCAAAGACGCCGCGCTCCATTTCGGTGCGCACGACGCGGTTGGCTTGCTGAAGGTTCTCGGCGTTGGCGGTCAGCAGCTCGTTGGTCAGATCATTGGCCGAGCGCACAGCCTCGGCCGCTTCTTTGCTGCGCTGGATGGTCACGGCTTGGGCCAGCTGGGTTTCCCACAGTGGCACGGTGTTCACCAAAGTCGAGTTGATCTTGGTCACCAGCGATTTGTCGTTTTCCTGGACCAAGCGGATCGAGGGCAGCGACTGCATCGTCACCTGACGCGTCAGTTTAAGATCGTGCACCCGCCGCTCCAGATCATCCCGCGAGGCGCGCAGATCGCGAAGTTCCTGTGCGACTTTGACCTGATCGGACTCGGGCGCCTGTTCAACTTCGGCGGCTTTGGCGGGAATGTCCTTGGCGTCCAGCTCGGCCAGCTTTGCCTCACCTGCCGCGATATAAAGCGCCAGCTCGTCATAGAAATCGAGCGTCTTGCTGTAGAGCATGTCGAGGCTTTTGATGTCCTTTAACAGCGTGTGCTCGTGGCGGTTCAGATCATCGGTGACCTTATCGATCTGCGATTGCACCTGTTCGAACTTGGCGACGAATTTGGCGAAGGGGGCAGCACGGCCCAACAGCTTTTCCCACCAGCTTTGCTGACGACGCACGTCCAGTTCGGAGACCGAAAAGCCGCGAATGGTGGTGACGATGTTCTGAAGGCTATCGCCCGCGGGACCGACGTCCTTGTTCTTGACGCCCGCCAGCATTTCTTGGCTGATGACCTGCAATTCAGCCTGCGCACTGGACCCGAAAGAGATAATGGACTGGGTGTTGCCCATGTCGATCTCGGCCATGCGCTGACGGATGCCTTCGGCCATCGGCGCTGGAGCCTGTTCAAGCGTGACAATTTGCGTGCCGGGCTCTGGCAGAATGACGGCGGTGACTTGTTCAATTTCGGCAAGCCGCGTGGCGGTATCGGTCATCTGGAACTCTCCACTAATATATTGGCACTATGGCACCTTGATTGGCAATTTGCGCTATCAGAGGTGGAATTTCCAGCAGGACTTTGCCGGATTGGGGGGGAATTGCGCTGCGAAACCGTCTAAATCAGCGCAACGCCTGTTTGAGCGCCGCCAAATCGCCTTCAAGCCGCAGATCGGCGCGCGCTTGGGTCACCACCACCATGCTGTCGATCCGTTCGCGCACCTCGGCCATGGCTTCGGCCAGTCGTGTCACCCGCTCGGGGCTGTGCGAGACGGCCTCAAGCTCGACACCGCGCTGCAAGGCTTGGGCCAAGGCGGGCAGCCAGACCGAGGCCATCTTGCGCGCCTGAGCCTGTGCCGCAGGGTCGGCCCGAAGCGCCGAAATCCGCCGCGAGGCCACATCCGCCAGCGCCCGCGCTTCGGCCCGCAAGGTGGCATCGCCACTGCGGCCTGCGGCTTGGGAAATCCGTGCCAGATACGGCTCTATCGCCTCGCTTAGCCCGTCAATGCGCTCGGCCTCAAAGGCGGTCAGGTCTTGGCCATGCTTGTCGGTGCGGGGGTCAAAGCCAAAGGCCGCCAGATGCAGGCCAAGCCCCAAAAGCCCGCCAAGGATGCTGCCGAAAAGACCGGCGCCTCCGGTGGCAAAGGCCAGGCCAATGGCCGTGCCCATGCCGATCCCTGACAACAGCTTGCGCGGGATGCGGGGGGCTTTGGCGGCCTCTTTGTTGCGCCAAGCGTCCTCGGCGCGCAGCCCGTCGCCTAACAGCCAGACCGCGCCGAGAAACAGCGCAAGGATCGCCACCGAGATCACGGCAGAGGCGCTGTCTTGGGTACCGCGCAGCAAGATTGGCAGAGGCAGAATATGCAGCACCAGTCGCGCTTTGCGGGCGCGACCCTCTGGCCGTGTGATCTGTTGAAACAGGGCGCGCGGGGTGTCGTTCATATCCCCATTCCTGTCACGGCAAAGAGGATCAGCACCGCCAAAATCGGAAAGGCCAAAAGCCCGAGGAACCCGCTTTTGATCGGCCCCTCATCGACCGACCGCTGCATGGCATCCATAAATCCCATCAGCTCTGGCCCCAAGAATGTCGCAAGCACCGCCGCCCCGCGCAGCCACAGCCGCACAAACCAAACCACCCGAAACACCAGTGCGGCCAACAGCAAAAGCCCCGCAAAGACCCAAAGCCCTGTGACCAAGAACAGCGCCAGCAGGCCGAAAAACCACGGCAAAGGCATCAGGAAATTCCGCATGCCTTCGGTTGGGGGCTGGTCTTGTGGGGTGGGGACTGGCGGCATTCAGGTCTCCAGCGCCAAGCGCTCGCGCAAGACCTCAATCTCGACGTTCAGATCGGTGTGGTCGTTGGACAAAAGCGCCTTGGTGCGTTCGGCAAAGGTGGTTTCAAGATCGGTCAAAAGCGCTTCGTAGTCGCTGCGCAGTTTGGGACTGGGCGCTTGGACATAGGCGTCGGCAAACTTGGCCGTCGCATCGCGGGCGCCCATCAGATAAACGGTCAGGAACTTGCGCGCGCCCGTCAGATCAGCGGGGTCGTTTTCGACCTGCCGAAATAGGCCGCGCGCGATCTGGGTAAACTGGGCCACCCGCTGTTGCAGGCCTGCATCACGGCTGCGCAGGATGGCGTCGTTCATCCCCGCAAGCAGGCCCTCGCCCTCCGTGACGGCACGGGCAACTCGCTCGACCTGAAAGCTGTCGATGCCCTCCATGCCCTTGTCGCGCAGGGGGTCGGGACCAAAGGCCGCAAGATGCAGCGCCGCCCCCGCCACCGCAAAGAGCAGCGGATACAGGATCGTCGTCTGCGAGATCATCCCGCCAAGCGCAAGGCCTGCGCCCCAGAGCACCGCCGCAAAAATCTTGCGCGGAAAGGCGGGCCGTTTGGCGACTTTGCGGGCGTCATAGGCATCCTGCGCGCGCGCCCCCTCGCGGGTTAGCCAAGCCGCCGCCATCAGGACCGCCGCAGCACTGAGCCCAAGGATCATCGCACGCGGGTCGCCGCGAAACGCATTCACCGCATAAAGCAAAGGCAGCATAAACAAAGCCGACGTGCGACCGACCTCGGTCGAGCGGGGCACCACCACCGGCGCGCCCGAGCTGTCCATGGGTTGCGGCGAATGTGCACCACCAAAACGCTTAGCCATTATGATGCCCCCTGAATGGCGACATAGACCGTGACGGCCAGCAACAGCAAAAACGCGATGGTTCTGAACCCAGACTTGGACATGCTTTCCCCTTTACCTGTGGCTGGGTTGGGCCAGCCTGAACCTTTAACATGTGACAGCTACAGTGTGGTCAAGCGGCAAGGACTTGGCCCTGCCGCCACCGGTTTGCTTATTCGCCGCGACGTGGGCGGCCAGTCGGGGCCTTGCGCGGGCCTGCAATCGCGGGCTTGGCGCCGGGCTTGGGCGCGCGCGCGGGGCGGGCACCATCGGGCTTGGTGTCAAAACGGCTGGACGGCTTGCCCGAGAATTTGGCCGCAGGTTTGGGCGCGGGTTTGGCGGCTGGCCGAGCCGCTGGCTTGTCTTCGGCCCATTTGCTGCGCACGGGCTTGGGACCTTCGTTCCAAGCGGCGGCCTCTTTTGGGGCATCGGTCTCGCGGCGGCCTTTGGGGCCAGAGCGGGCCCCTTCAGCGCGGATGATGCGCGGACCCTGAACAGGCACGCGGGCGCCGCGCACGACGCGCTTGGGCGCGTCTTCGTCGGGGGTGCGGCCTTCGCCAAGTTGATCGCGCAAGACCTTGCCGCGGATTTCTTCCACGTCACCGGGTTGCAGGTCGCCAAGGCGGAAGGGGCCATAGCTGACGCGGATCAGGCGGTTCACCACCAAGCCAATCGCGACCATGGCGCGACGAATTTCGCGGTTTTTGCCTTCGCGCAGACCGACGGTTAGCCAAGCATTGGCGCCTTGGATGCGGTCAATGACGACGACCATCGGCTGAAACTTTTCGCCCTCAACCTCGATGCCGCGGCGCAGGGGTTCCAGATCGGGGTCGGTCGGATTGCCGTTGACCCGCACGCGATATTTGCGCAACCAACCCGTCGAGGGCAGTTCCAGCCGACGCTTGAGCCCGCCATCGTTGGTCAGCAGCAGCAACCCTTCGGAGTTCAAATCGAGGCGACCAACCGACATCACCCGCGGCAATTCCGGCGGCAGGTTTTGGAAAACGGTCTCACGGCCCTTTTCATCGGATTCCGAGGTCACCAGCCCGTCGGGCTTGTAATAGAGCCACAAGCGCGGCTCTTCGGGCTTGCCAATCGGTTCACCACGCACCGAGATTTTGTCGGCGCCGGTGACGTTCAGGGCGGCAGAAGTGATGACCTTGCCGTTGACCGAAACCTCGCCCAGCTGGATCATCCGCTCGGCTTCGCGACGCGAGGCAACGCCCACGCGGCTGAGAACCTTGGCGATGCGTTCGCCTTCGGGGGTGCCGGCTTTTTTGGGGGTGGCGGGGGCAGCGGCGGGTTTGGCCACGGCTTTGCGGGGCACCACCACGCGGTGTGGTTTCGGAGTTGTATTCTCGGCCATCATGGGCATCCTTCTGCGGGAGCGCGCGGTTGCGCGGGTGGCGCGCATCATGCGGGCCATATCGACAATCTAATCGTCAAAGGATAGCAGGGCAAGCATGACCTTCCATTCTTTCATGCAGGCCGCCATGGCCGAAGCCGAAGCGGCTGCGCTGCGCGGCGAAGTGCCAATCGGTGCGGTGGTGGTGCGGGGCGGCGTGGTGATCGCCGCAGCGGGCAATCGCACGCGAGAGTTGTGCGATCCCACAGCCCATGCCGAGGTTTTGGCGATCCGCGAGGCATGTCGGCTGATGCAGTCCGAGCGGCTGCCAGATTGCGATTTGTATGTGACGCTGGAGCCTTGTCCGATTTGTGCGGGGACTATTTCTGCAGCGCGGATCAAGCGGCTGTATTTCGGGGCCAGCGACGCGAAATCTGGCGGGACGCTGCATGGGGCGCGGGTGTTTCAGCATCCGCAGTGTCACCATGTGCCCGAGATTTATGACGGCATTGGCGCGGGGGAGTCTGAGGCGCTGTTGCGGGCGTTTTTCGCGGCAAAGCGTTAAGGGGGCGGTGGGGCCTCCGGCGGGAGTATTTGGGCCAGTATGAAAATTGGGGCGTGGCGGGCTTGGGGTTGGGGCTTGGTATTTGAACCTTTGGGGGGGGCGTGCTAGGCGCGTTTCTAGATGATTCTGGCGGGCGCAGGGCGAGGCTTTATGTATCAACTCGAAGAGGAAACCGAGGCGGATTGGTGGGATGTCGAGGCGCTTTATGATCTGTGCTTTTCGCCCGGACGCACGGCGCTTTCGTCTTATCGGTTGCGGGACGGGGTGGCGACGGTTGCGGCCTTGTGTTTGATCCTGCGCGATGCGGAGGGGGTTCTTGCTGCGGCAATCCGCTATTGGCCGGCGGAGGTCGGTGGCGAGGATATTTTGCTTTTGGGGCCTGTGGCGGTGCATCCGATTCGTCAAGGCGAGGGGCTTGGCGGGTTGTTGATCAACGAGAGTTTGGTTGAGGCGCGCAGGCTGGGGTGGGAGCGGGTGTTACTGGTGGGGGACGCGCCGTATTACCGCCGCTTCGGGTTCGAAAAGCTGGAAGGGGTTGAGATGCCGCCGCCGACCAACCCTGAGCGGGTTTTGGGGATTTCGCTGAAGAAGGGCGCTTGGGACGGGGTGCGCGGGTTTGTGACTAAGGCGACAGGGTAGAATTGGCGGTGCGGGCTTGTGTGGGGTGGATTGTTGGCGCAATCTGAGGGAATGAACCAGCTTCCTGTCGTCTATACATCCGGTTTTGAGAGTGAGGTCGCGGCTTTGGCTGCGGACTATCGGCGGGCGAATGGGCCGCTGATGGCTTTGGTGAACCGGTTTGGGTCTGGGATTGAGGCGCGGTTTGATTTGGTGCCAAAGCCGTTGCGCGTTCAGATCGAGCGGATTGTGGTTGTTGCGCTGATGGCTGCGCATGGGCTTGCGGGGCGGGGCGAGGATGGCACGGTGCAGAGCCCGCATGGCACGACTTTGGCCGCGATTGCGACGGGTGCGGCAGGGGGCTCTGGCGGGATTGTCACTTCGATTGCCGAGTTGCCGGTGACGATCACGGTAATTTTGCGCGCGATCAGGGCAGAGGCGATCAAGGCGGGGTTTGATCCGACTGAGCCGGGTGTGCGGGCGGCGTGTCTTGAGGTCTTTGCGGCGGGATCGCCGGTGCAGGCGGACGATGGCGTGAACACGGGGTTTATCTCGACACGGCTGGCGATTACGGGGCCTGCGCTACACCAGTTGATCGCGCGGATTGCGCCGCGGTTTGCGGCTGCGCTTGGGCAGAAGCTGGCGGCACAGGCGGTTCCGGTCTTGGGCGCGGTATCGGGTGCGGTGCTGAATGCGGCGTTTCTGAGCTATTACCGCGAGATTGCACGCATCCGCTTTGCTTTGATGCGCTTGGCGCAAAACCATGGTGGTGAGGCGGTGGTCACGGCCTTTAGCCGCGCCACCACCGTCAAGCTCGTCAAAGGTTAGAGGTCTTGGGTCGCCAACCACTCCATCAGGGCAGGGCGCACGGATTCCTCGCCTGAGGTGCGGGCGGTGTCGATCACGCGACGTGCCTCAGTCAGGTCGATTTTGCGCAGCAATTCCTTGACGGGACCGATGGAGGCGGGGCGCATCGACAGGTTGCGCAGACCGATTGCGGCAAAAGCGACAGCTTCGATCGGGCGGCCAGCATCTTCACCACAAAACGACAGGCGCGTGCCAGAGGCCGTGCAGCGGGCCACGATGAACTGCAAAAACGTCAGGAAGGACGAGTTCAGCGTGTCATAGCGTTTGCGCACGCGCTCGTTTTCGCGGTCGGCGGCGAAGAAGAACTGCTTCAGATCATTGCCGCCGATCGAGATGAAATCCGCCAGCTCGAAAAAGGCATCGGGCGCATAGGCCAGCGACGGAGTTTCAAGCATCGCGCCGATCTCAAGCTTGGACGGGACCGGATGGCCGAGGCTTTGTTCGCGGTGGATTTCGCGGAGCATGTGGCTGCGGGCGGTTTGAAATTCGCCATGCTCGGTGATGAAGGGGAACATCACCGTCAGAGGGCGCCCCGCACTTGCCCGGATCAGCGCTTGCAACTGCATTCGCAGCACGCCCGGCTTATCAAGACCGACACGAATCGCACGCCAGCCCATCGCGGGGTTTGGCTCGTCTTGCGGCTTCATATAGGGCAGCACTTTGTCCGAACCGATGTCGAGCGTGCGGAAGGCCACCGTTTTGCCCTGCGCCGCCTCAATCACCCGCGTGTAAAGGCTGGCCAATTCTTCGCGCCGTGGCATGTAATTGCGCACCAGAAACTGCAATTCGGTGCGAAACAGGCCCACGCCCTCGGCGCCCGAGCCCGCAAGCGACGGCAGGTCGGCCATCAGCCCTGCGTTCATCTGCAAACCGATCTGCGTGCCATCCTTGGTGATAGCGGGCAGATCCCGCAGCGAGCTATAGCGCTGCATCGCTTCGGCCTGCATCGCGATCTTATCGCGGAACGAGCGCGCCACCGTGTCTTCGGGACGCAGATGCACCACGCCTTGATCGCCATCGACCAAAATCGCATCCCCGTTGAGCGCCTCGTGGCTGATCTTTTCGGCGTGAATCACCATCGGAATCGCCAAGGCCCGCGCAACAATCGCCGCGTGCGAACCAACCGAGCCTTCCTCAAGCACAACGCCCTTGAGCTTGCGGCCATATTCCAGCAGTTCCGCAGGGCCGATGTTGCGCGCCACCAGCACCGGATTTTCCGGCATCGTCGCGCCCGTGTCCTTGCCTTGACCGGTCAGAATCCGCAGCAAACGGTTGGACAGATCGTCCAGGTCCTGCAGTCGCTCGCGCAGATAGGCGTCCGGCACCTGTTCCAGTCGCGAGCGCGCGGCGGATTGCTCACGCTCCACCGCCGCTTCGGCAGAGAGGCCCGAGGCGATGTCCTCTTCCATCCGACGCAGCCAACCGCGCGAGTGGGCGAACATCCGGTAGGCCTCGAGTACCGCCTTTTGGTCTTTGTCCAAGCTCTCGGCCGCAAGCAAGTCATCCACCGAAACGCGCAGCACGCCCACGGCTTCGCGGATGCGGTCCAGCTCGAACAGGGGGTCATCGGCGACGGGATTGGTCACCACCACCCGCGGTTCGTGCAGCCAGACGCGGCCCTCGCTTGCGCCTTCCTGTCCTGTCGAGCCTCGGAACAAAACCGGTTGCTTGTGCAGCGCGCCGACAGCTTCTCCGTCCGAGGCAAAGGCCCCCAGTTCGGCCATCTCGGCCAGAACCATTGCAACGATTTCAAGGCCGTAAACTTCGTCTTCGGAAAAGGCCCGCGTGTCCTTGGACTGCACCACCAGCACGCCCAGCTTTTCGCTGACGCGTTGAATGGGCACGCCAAGGAAGGAAGAGAACAGCTCTTCGCCGGTCTCGGGCATAAAGCGAAAGCCCTTTTCGGCGGGCGCATCGGCGGTGTTGATCGGCAGGCCCGTCTTGGCCACGCGTCCGACCAGACCTTCGCCCAACTTCATCCGCGTCATATGCACGGCCGTTTTCAGCAGACCTTCGGTGGCACAAAGCTCTAGCGTTTCTGGGTCGCGGAACAGGTAAATGCTGCACACTTCGGTGCCGATGGAATCCGCGATCAGGTGGGTGATTTGGTCAAGGCGGTCCTGCCCTTTGGCCTTATTGCCCAGCACATCGCGCAAGCGGCGAAGAAGTCGGCGGCTGTCACTGTCGCTGCGTTCGGTGGGCATGGGTCAATCCATTCGGTACAATTTCTTCAGTATAGGCGGGTTCTGTAACAAAAGGGAATTGGTCAAACCTGCTTCTTGTTACAATCGAAGCCAAAGAACCCCCGCCCGCGCAATTTCTAGGCAAGGACGTCGCGCAACCCTACGATCGCATGGGTTTTGTTAAGACTTGATTAACTTTTGCGGCATAGCCTCAAAGGATTGGCCAAGCACCTGTGGGGGGTGTGAGGTCTATCAGAGTGGCAGTGCAGAGCTGTTTGGTGAGGTCGGCGCCTTGTGGGGGCGGCGGCATGTATGTGAGTTTTGCGCCAGTGTTGCGCGTCAAGGGTGTGGAAATGTTCAAGGCTTTTAAGCTTGATAGCCGCTTGCATGTGCTGATTTTTGCGCTTGGATTTGGCGTGATGTTGGCTGTGGTGGCGATTGGGGCACTGTGGCTGTTACAGGACCCTGTGGTGTTCTGGGCGGCGGTGCGCATAGACACTTGGGTCGCCCTGAGCATTGGCGTTTCGGTCAGCTATGGCTTTGGGCTCAAGGTGTTAGAGCTGAACCTCGCGACGCAAAAACTTGATCGCCTTGCTTCTTATGATTTCCTGACCGGAGCCATGACCCGCGCCCGTTTTTTTCGCCAGATCATCGAACAGCCGTCGCTTGAAGGCGGGTTTTTGATCTTTGACATGGATGATTTTAAAGAGATCAACGACACGCTGGGCCATGCGGCAGGGGATGCCGCACTGGTTAAAATCGCAGCCGTGGCGCGCGCTAACCTTGGTCCCGAGGATTGCATCTGCCGCTTGGGTGGCGATGAATTTTTGGTGTTTTTCAAAGGGCTGGACCGGTTTCACGTGCATGATCGCGCCCGCAGTATTGCGATGACGATCATGGAGCAAAAGGTCACTGACGGCCAGCGCGAGATTTACCTCTCGGCCAGTTTCGGGATCTCGGTGCTGAATGCGGGCGATGATATTGACTATGCGATCGGGATTGCCGACGCGGACCTTTACCGTGCGAAATCCATCCACCGTCGCAGCGTGCCTTTGCAACAAGAGCTGCCGCTCGCCAGTTAGACCGCGCAACGCATAGAAAAACCGCCGAGCAACCCAATGCTCGGCGGTTTCGAATTCAGTCCAAAATGGCAGCTTAGGCCTTTTCCAGCCCAAACGCGTCGTGCAAGGTTTGCACGGCCAGCTCCATATATTTGCGATCAATCAGAACCGAGATTTTGATCTCTGACGTGCCGATGACCTTGATATTCACGTTCTCTTTCGACAGCGCCGCAAACATCTTGGCCGCAACGCCTGCATGCGAGCGCATGCCGATGCCGACAACAGAAACCTTGGCGACATCGGTATCGACGACCAGATCGTCATAGCTGATCTGGCCTGCGGCCCGCGCATCTTCCATCGCCTTTTGCGCCCGTGCAACCTGATTGATCGGGCAAGAAAAGGTCATATCGGTCACAGCAGCCGTGCGGTTGCCAATGTCTTTTTCCGAGATGTTCTGAACGATCATATCGACATTCACACCTGCTTCGGCCAGTGGCCCAAAGATCGCCGAGGCAACGCCCGGACGGTCCTCAACAGTGACCAGCGTCATTTTCGCTTCATCGCGGCTATAGGCCACGCCAGAGACAACTTTCGATTCCATCAGCTCATCCTCGTCGCAGACCAAGGTTCCAGAAGTTTCGTCGGTATCCTCAAACGAGGACAGCACCCGCAGCCGCACCTTATAGCGCATCGCAAGTTCGACCGAGCGGGTTTGCAGCACTTTCGCGCCCAAGGATGCCAGTTCAAGCATCTCTTCGAACGCAATCCGGTCCAGCTTGCGCGCTTTGTCGGTGATGCGTGGATCGGTGGTATAGATGCCGTCCACGTCGGTATAGATGTCGCAGCGCTCGGCCTCAAAGGCCGCCGCAAAGGCCACCGCGGTCGTATCCGAGCCGCCGCGCCCCAGCGTGGTGATCCGCCCTTCGGCAGATACGCCCTGAAAGCCCGCAACAACCGCGACCTTAAAGCCCTCTTTGAACTTGGCTTCGATATTGTCGCGCGGAATGCTGACAAAACGCGCCGAGCTATGCGCCGAGGTGGTGTTGATCGGCACTTGCCAACCCTGCCAGCTGCGTGCCGGAACGTCCATCTCTTGCAGCCGCAGCGCCATCAGGCCCGCGGTGACATTCTCGCCGCTTGATACAATGGCGTCATATTCGCGCGCGTCGTACAGCTTTGATGTGCCTTCGACAAAGCCAACCAGCTTGTTGGTTTCGCCCGACATCGCCGAAACAATCACGATCACATCATAGCCGCGTTCGACTTCGGCTTTCACCTTTTTCGCGGCGTTTTCGATCCGCGCAAGGTCGGCCACCGAGGTGCCGCCGAATTTCATCACGAGAACAGGCATCCGTTCCCCTCCGCCAAGGAATTAAAGGGCTTTCGTCGCGGGTTCTTTATGCGGCAAGCGCGCATAGCGCAAGGCCCCGCGACGTTGGACCTCGCGCCGTATAGCTCAGAGTGCGCGCCAGCCGATATCCGAGCGGCAAAAGCCTTCGGGCCAATCAATATGGTCGATCATCGCATAGGCGCGGTTGCGCGCTTCGGCCAAGGTCTCGCCGCGCGCGGTGATGTTCAGAACGCGACCGCCATTGGCCGTGATCTGACCGTCTTTGCTGGCAGTCCCTGCGTGGAAAACCATGTGACGGCTGTCAGCAGGTGCGCGGTTCAAGCCTTTGATTGCACTGCCTTTCTCATAGGCGGCAGGATAGCCCTTGGCGGCCATCACCACGGTCAGCGCGTGGTCGTCGGCCCAGTTGACCTGCGCCTTGTCCAAGCGCCCCTCGGCACAGGCGAGCAACAGATCAAGCGCCTGCGCCCCCAGCCGCATCATCAGGACTTGCGTTTCGGGGTCACCAAAGCGGGCGTTGTATTCCACCAGCCGCCCTTGGCCGTCCTTAATCATCAGCCCCGCATAGAGCACGCCCTGATACGGAGTGCCGCGCCGCGCCATCTCGGCAATGGTCGGCAGGATGATTTCGCGCATGGCACGCTCGGCGATTTCATCGGTCAAAACGGGTGCGGGCGAATAGGCCCCCATGCCGCCGGTGTTCGGACCGGTGTCGCCGTCGCCGACGCGCTTGTGGTCTTGTGCAGTGCCGATAGGCAGGGCGTTAACCCCATCGGTCAGCACAAAGAAAGAGGCCTCTTCGCCGGTCATGAATTCTTCGATCACCACCTCGGCGCCCGCTTCTCCGAATTCGCCACCGAACATATCGTCGATAGCGGCCAGAGCCTCGGCTTCGGTCATTGCCACGATCACGCCTTTGCCAGCGGCCAAACCGTCAGCCTTGACCACGATTGGCGCGCCTTGTGCGCGGATGTAGGCTTTGGCAGGTTCGGCCTGATCAAAGCGGGCATAGGCGGCGGTTGGGGCGTTGCAGGCATCACACACGGCCTTGGTAAATCCTTTGGACGCCTCAAGCTTGGCGGCCTCGGCGCTGGGACCAAAGGTTAGAAACCCTGCCGCGCGGGTCGCATCAGCGACCCCAGCCGCCAGCGGTGCTTCGGGGCCAACGATGACGAAATCAATCGCGTTGGCCTCGCAAAAGCCGACCACTGCGGTCCCGTCCAAAATGTCGAGATCGGCGCATTCGGCCAAAAGCGCGATCCCTGCATTCCCCGGAGCCACGATCAGCCGATCGGTCTTTGGGTTCTGCTTGACCGCCCAAGCCAGCGCATGTTCACGCCCGCCGCTTCCAAGAATTAGAATGTTCATTGGGCACCCCCGCTTGGCCTTTGCTTTAAGGCGTCATAAGGTCAGGCACCGCATGACACAAGGTTTGCAATGTCCGATCTGTTCGAAGATACCCCCGCACCCAGCAATTCCCCGGAATTTTCTGTCTCCGAGCTGTCTGGCGCTGTGAAAAAGGTGATCGAGGGCGAGTTCGGGCTGGTGCGTGTGCGCGGCGAGGTGGGCCGTGTGTCGCGTCCGGCTTCGGGGCATATGTATTTTGCGCTCAAGGACGACCGTGCCTCGATTGATGCGGTATCGTGGAAGGGGCAGGTCGCCAAGATGCAGACCCGTCCCGAAGAAGGCATGGAGGTCATCGCCACCGGCCGCATGACGACCTTTCCGGGGCAGTCGAAATATCAGCTGATCGTCGAGGATGTGGCGCCAGCGGGGGCGGGCGCTTTGATGGCGATGCTGGAGAAACGCAAGGCCGCGCTTGGGGCCGAGGGTCTGTTCGACCCCGCCCGCAAGCAACCGATCCCGTATTTGCCGCAGGTGATTGGCGTGGTGACCTCGCCCTCTGGTGCGGTTATTCGCGACATTTTGCACCGCTTGCGGGACCGCTTTCCGCGCCATGTGCTGATCTGGCCTGTGGCTGTGCAGGGGCAAGCCTGCGCGGCCGAGGTTGCGGCAGCGATTCGCGGATTTAATGCGCTGCCCGAGGGGGGGGCTATTCCGCGGCCTGATTTGTTGATCGTGGCGCGTGGCGGCGGCAGTCTTGAAGACCTCTGGGGGTTTAACGAAGAGATCGTGGTGCGGGCGGCTGCGGCCTCGCAGATCCCGCTGATTTCGGCGGTCGGGCATGAGACGGACACGACGCTGATTGATTTTGCGTCGGATTTGCGCGCACCGACGCCGACGGCTGCGGCTGAGATCGCGGTGCCGGTGCGGCTCGAGTTGTTGGCGCGGCTGGATGCGCTGGCGGCGCGGCAATCGCGGGGCTTGGCGGGGGGCGTCTCGGCGCGAGGGCAACGGTTGCGCGATCTGTCGCGCGCCTTGCCACGGCTGGAGAGCCTGCTTGCCCAGCCAAGCCAGCGCTATGATGCGGCAGTTCAGCGCTTGGTCGGGGCTTTGGGCATGGCGGCCAGCCGCAAGCGGGCGGGTTTTGGCGCGATTGCGGCACGGCTTCGGCCTGATGCGCTGTTGTCGCTGGTGGCGCGCAAGCAAGATCGCAGCCTGAATTTGTCGGATCGGTTGTCGACGGCGCAGGCGCGGCGGCTGGAGCGGCATGCAGATCGCGCGGCGAACCTGTCCAACCGTTTGGGGCCAGCACTGTCGCGGCTGATCGTCGATGCAGGGCGCAAAACTGCCGAGGGGCATCAGCGTCTGACGCAGCTTGATGCGCGGTTGCAGGCCTTGCCTGCGCAGCGGTTTGCGCAATTAAGTCAACGGCTTGAGGCGCTTGATCGTATTCGCACGACACTGGGCTATCAAGAAACGCTCAAGCGGGGTTACGCGGTGGTGCGCGGTGATGGCCATGTGATCACCGGCAAAGCTGCTGCCGAATCTGCGGCCACGCTCGAGATCGAATTCGCCGATGGTCGTGTGACGCTTGGCAAATCGGCGGCCAAAAAGGCCAAAGCCGGGACGCCAGAGCAAGGGCAGCTGTTCTAGCGCCGCTAAACCCCAACGTCAGGTCCGGCGCACCGCATTGGCCCCGTGCTTTGCTCGACTTCGGATAGGCTTGGGCCACCACCCGGGCCCATGAACTGAGCTTGTAAGCCCTTGCTTCCTTTGAAGAACAGCCAGCATTGCGGGTCATTCGGGTCCTCATAGACAAAGCAGATTTGCTCGTCTTGCGGATACCAATAACCCTCGCGGCATTCGGATTCCGTGAAGGCCCAGATCACCTTGCGATCTTTGCGGTATTCCTCTGTGCCATAGACCTGCCCTTCGTCGGCATAGGTCAGGGTGCGGCCAGTGACAAAGGCGTCAAATTCTGGCGCGGTCAGTGGTTTGCCCAGATCGGTGTCTTGGGCGGCCAGCGGGTAGGCGCACATAAGGCCAAGTAGGGCGAGGAAGCAAAGACGCATCGGGGTCTCCTTTTGAGGCAGCATGCCGCGCTGCTGCGCGCAATACCAGCCCCCTGCGCCCGCTTAGGCAGGCAAGCGCCAAGGTTTTAAATGCGGCCGAATGGCCCGTTTCCAAAGCGGCGGCACAAGGGCGATCATACACGCCACAGGCAGCGGCCAAGGCAGCGTCGGCGCAAGATCCGTATGTGGCAGGCGCAGGGCAGGATAGGGCCGCGACGGATGCGCGTGGTGGTCAGAGTGGCGCGGAGCATTCAGCATATAAGCGCTTGAAAACCAATGCGGCGCGTTCCAGCTATGCTCTATGCTGACGGGCTCCAGCCGCCCATCCGGCAGTTGGCGACGCTCAAGCCCGTAGTGTTGCACATAATCCGACAGCATCAGTTGGCTTTGCGCGTGCAACCCCAACGCCCCCCATGCAAGCGCGCCCCAGACGCCAGCGATCATAAATCCCGCGATCAGGCACAGCCCCGCCACGCCGATATACCAGACATAAGGATGCAGCCCCTTTTGCCGCGTCAGGCGCCGCTTGCTTTCGGCCACCCAACCGCTGCGAAAGCTGCCAAGCCATGCGCGGCGGAAAAAATGGTAAAATCCTTCGCCAAAGCGGGCGGTGTTCGGGTCGTCGCGGCTTGCGGCATGGCGGTGATGCACCAACCGATGCGCGCTGGTATGGTGGCCGAACAGCAAGACCGAATAGACCAGAGCACCCAGCCGAAACAGCCAGCGGTTTTGGCGATGGATCAGCTCATGCGCGGTCGAGTTCGCCACTTGCCCAAGCCAAAGCCCCGCCCCAAGAAAAATCGCCACGCGCGCCCAGATCGGCAAATCCGACGCAGCAACGGCCCAGACGACCGTCGGCACTAAAGCAACCGCGCCCAGCCCAAGCACCACCAGCAGCCCATCCGCCGCAGGAAACGCGCGCCCATCGTCAGAGTCGCCTAGGAACATCCCCGTGATCTTGTCCATCACCGCAGCAAAGCCCGTCATATAGACCAGCCCCGCAAACGCCCAAGAGCCGCCGCCCCAGACGCCAGCCGCAAATAGCCCAAGCGGCGTCAAAGCTGCCAAGGCAAATGCAAACATCGGAAGGGGGCGCGGGGCAGTCATCGCCAATCTTTAGCACGGTATGTCCTAAGTAAAAGTATCCAGCCTTCGTCAGGGGCCAGAATTTTGTGACTTCCCGTCGTTTTGCCTCGTTTGCCATGAAGGGGGGCCTTGCCTCTTCCCATAGGCGCTTGAATTGACTAGGTGACAGAGAGGCATTTTTGCACCAAGCCAACCGGAGGCCCCATGTCCTTTTTCAAAAAGCTGAAAGACCGGATGTTCCGCTCTTCCGACAAGCTTGGCGAGGGGCTGGATGCGCTGGTCACCGAGACGCCAGAGGTTGCGCAGCCTGCCGCCCCGCAGGGCTTGATCGGCAAGCTGGCAGGGCGCAGCGACGCGCCGCGGCGTCTGATGGATGACGCGATGCTTGAAAGCCTTGAAGAAGTGCTTATCCAAGCCGATATGGGCGTGCAGACGGCGACGCGGGTTGCGGCCAATATCGCCGAGGGCCGCTTTGGCAAGCGTATCTCGACGCCAGAACTGCGCGACGCGCTTGCCGATGAGATCACCCGCATTATGACGCCCGTTGCCAAGCCGATGCCGCTGTATCCGACGAAACCGCAGGTGGTTTTGGTGGTCGGAGTCAATGGTTCGGGCAAAACAACGACGATTGGCAAGCTGGCCTCGCAGTTCAAAGCGGCGGGCAAGTCGGTTGTGATCGCGGCGGGCGATACGTTTCGTGCCGCAGCGGTTGAGCAGCTTCAGGTCTGGGGACGCCGCGCCGATGTGCCGGTTTTGACGGCGCCCGAAGGCTCTGACCCTGCGTCGCTGGCGTTTGATGCCTTTACCAAGGCGCGGGCCGATGGCGCGGATCTTTTGTTGATTGATACGGCGGGGCGGTTGCAAAACCGACAAGACCTGATGGAAGAGCTGTCCAAAATTGTGCGCGTCATTCGCAAGGTGGACCCAAGCGCGCCACATAACACCCTTTTGGTTTTGGATGCGACCACAGGGCAAAACGCTCTGAACCAAGTCGAGATTTTCCGTAAGATTGCCGATGTGTCTGGCCTTGTGATGACCAAGCTGGACGGCACGGCCAAGGGCGGTGTCTTGGTGGCTCTGGCGGATAAGTTCGGCCTGCCCATTCACGCGATTGGTGTGGGCGAGCAGATCGACGATCTTGCCGCCTTTGACCCCGAAGACTTTGCCCGCGCTCTGGTGGGTGCCGCAGAGTAGACGCGTTTGCGCGCATAAGATCGGAAGCCTGCGATGTCCTCTTGGCTCATTTCGCTTGAAGGCACGCTTGCGGGCCAGCATTTGGCCTTGGGGCTGGCATTGCTTGCAGCGGTTTTGCACGCGCTGTTTGGGGCGTTGCAGAAGGGGCGACATGATCCTTGGCTGTCTCGTGCTGCGATTGACCTGTGCTATGGGGCGATTGCCGCGCCCTTTGCCCTGTTCGTGGTGCCTTGGCCCGAGCCGCATATGTGGGCGATATTCATAGGCGCCTTCGGTATCCACACGGTCTATAAGCTCTTGCAGGCAATGACCTATTCCCGAGGAGCCTATACGGTTGTCTACCCCGTGGTGCGCGGCTCTGGGCCGCTGTTTACCGTGCTGATCGCGGGCGTGGTCTTTGCAGAACATTACGCCCCCTTGCAGTGGTTGGGGGTGGCGATGCTGACCGGCGGGATTTTCTTGCTTGCCGCCTATAACCTGCGTCACCTGACCGTTGCACGCGAAACCTTGGTGCCAGCGCTGGGCTTTGCCTTGGCGACGGGCGCTTTGGTGGCGGCTTATACCACCTATGATGCTTGGGGCATTCGCGCGACGGCCGACCCTTTCACCTTTCTCGCATGGTTCTTTTTGATCGACAGCTTTGCGATGCCGCTGATCTCGGCGCGACGGTTGCTGGCGGTGCCTCGGGGCGATTTGGGGCCGCTGTTTCGGCGCGGGCTGTTGGGGGCGATTGTTGCGTTCTTTTCCTTCGGCTCGATCATGCTGGCAACGCGGCTTGATCGGGTGGGCGAGGCGGCAGTTCTGCGCGAGACATCTACGGTTTTCGCCGCGCTGATCGGCTGGCTGGTGCTGAAAGAAAAGGTAGGGCTGGTGCGCGCCCTGCTGATGGGGCTAATTGCGCTTGGTGCAGTTGTAATGGAAATGGCGGGCTAAATGAGCGACCAAAAGATCAATCCTATGCTGAAGCTCGGGCTAGAGCTTGGTCCGATCGTGCTGTTCTTTGCAGGGTTCAAGTATTTCAAAGACCGCAGTTTTCACATCTTGGGCAACGATTATTCTGGGTTCATCGTGATGACGGCGGCGTTCATTCTGCTGATTATCGCCTCGACCGCATTGCTGTGGAAACTGACGGGCAAGCTGTCCAAGATGCAGATTTTGACGCTGGTGCTTGTGGTGGTGATGGGCGGGCTGTCGGTCTGGCTGAATGATGAGCGGTTTATCAAGATGAAGCCGACGCTGCTGTATTTGGCCTTTGGCGGTGTGCTGGCGGTGGGGCTTTTGCGCGGGGAAAGCTATCTGCGGATGGTGATGGAAGAGGCGCTGCCGATGCAGGCTGAAGGCTGGATGATCCTGACGCGGCGTTTGTGTGCGTTCTTCTTCGCGCTGGCGATTGCGAATGAGGCGATCTGGCGGCTGGCGTCAACCGATACATGGGTCAGCTTTAAGACCTTTGGTCTGACGGCGGCGATGTTTGCGTTTTTCATCAGCCAAGCCAAGCTGTTCGAGCGCTATGGCATCCCCGAAGACAAGGCCTAAGCCTTCAGGGCTTGGGTGCGGGGCGGGGTTGGACGTGGGGCAGGTGCTGCGATAAGGCGCGCAGGCCCAAGAGCCGAGACCAGCGCGCGTCGCGTCTGGCAGGCAGAGCCGCACGCAGGTCGGCCACCGACAGGCTGCCGTCGATCAGGGCGCGATACAGTCTGAACACACCGTCGCGGGCATAGGGCGACCAATGGCTGATCCGGCCCGCAGGTGTCCGCAGCGGATAGCCCAAATGTGCCAAGGCGGCGAGTGTCGCCGCTTGGTCGATCTGCACGTCCAGCCAATTCGCAGGCGTGTGCCGTAAACCTTGCCCAATCGCCGTATCAAGCCCTGCCACCGCAAACCATTCGAACAGCAAATCAAACAGGTCGTTCTCGCGGGTGGTGACATTGATGACTTGGACCGCGTGCCCTGCTGTGGTCGCCATTGCGCGCTCGGCTGGGCGACGGGCCTCGGCCCCTGCCAACAAGATCAGCCGTCGCAAGTCCCCCGCCTTGGCGTGGTGCAGTGCCGCGAGAACCACCCGCGCACCCAGCGAATGCGCAATCGCATCAAACGGCCTGCCGGGGTCGATTTCTTGCACCAAGCCCGCCATTTCTGCCAAGGCCCGCCCCGTCGCCCGCGCCCGCAGGCTTGCCGTCAGGAACGCGCCGCGCCCATGCCAGCCAAAGCCGATCGCCAGCCCTTGACCGTTGCCAAGCCCCAACTGCTGCGGCCAAGAGATCGCGGTCCAATCATTCTGTGGCGGGGTGACCGAAAAGATGTGCCCATGCGGGCAGTTGCCCTTTGCGTCGGGGGCAAAGCGATAGCCGTGTACCATCGCCACCACCGGCGCACCCGCTGGCAGAACTGCCAAAGCGCGCGCCAAGGCCGCGCGGTCCAAGCGCAACCCCTTGGCCGTCACATCCACCCGAAGCGGGGCGCAAGAAGTTGGCATCATCGGCCTCGCTCTGACTTGGGGCTATCTTTGCCAAAGCTTGCAACACAGAGATGAAGCGGGGGTTACAGCAGCGTAACATGCTGCGGCGTTGACCTTGCACCGCTGCTGCGCTATCTCGCTGCGGTGGCGCTTTGTTACCGGATTGCGGGCCACGTTAAATATTCCGCTAAAAGGGTCAGGGTATTTCACCCCGAAGCCCGTCGGTTTCGGGGTTTTTCTTTGGCCAAGGGGCAAGACGATGACAAACAATTGGAAGACGCGCACCAAACTCGTGCATGAGGGCTCGCGCCGCAGCCAATACGGTGAGATGGCCGAGGCGATCTTTCTGACCCAAGGCTTTGCCTATCCCACAGCCGAATCGGCGGAAGAGCGGTTTATCAGCGCGGGTGAAGACGAATTCATCTATGCCCGCTATGGCAACCCGACCACCCGCATGTTCGAGGACCGGATTGCCGCACTTGAGGGCACCGAAGACGCCTTTGCGACAGCCAGCGGCATGGCAGCGGTGAATGGCGCGCTGGTCTCGATGCTCAAGGCCGGTGATCATGTTGTCTCGTCGCGGGCGCTGTTTGGCTCGTGCTTGTATATTCTGGAAGAGGTGCTGACCCGCTATGGCGTGCATGTCACCTTTGTCGATGGCCCCGATCTGGACCAGTGGCGCGCAGCGGTAACGCCCGCGACCAAGGCCGTGTTCTTCGAGTCGATGTCGAATCCGACGTTAGAGTTGGTGGATATCAAATCGGTGTCGGAAATCGCCCATGCCGTTGGCGCTTTGGTGATTGTCGACAACGTCTTTGCGACGCCGATTTTTTCGCGTGCGGTCGAGCAAGGTGCGGATGTCATTGTCTATTCGACCACCAAACATGTGGACGGGCAGGGGCGGGCGCTTGGTGGCGTGATCTGTGGCACCAAGGATTTTGTGCGCAAGGTGGCCGAGCCATACCTCAAGCATACGGGGGCGGCGATGAGTCCCTTTACCGCTTGGATTATGCTGAACGGCATGGCGACACTGGACCTGCGCTGTCGGGCGATGGCGGACTCGGCGTTGAAAATCGCCGAAGCTTTGGCTGCCAATCCTGCCGTGTCCAAGGTGATCTATCCCGGCCTTGCAAGCCATCCGCAGCACGATCTTGCGATGGCGCAGATGGGCTCTGGCGGCACGCTGGTGACCTTTGAGATCGCAGGCGGCAAAGATGCTGCGTTCAAGTTCTGCAACGCGCTTGAGATTATCAAGATCTCGAACAACCTTGGCGACGCCAAGACCATTGCGACGCATCCCGCGACGACCACCCACCAGCGCTTGCCACAGCCGCAAAAGGACGCGCTTGGCATCACGGGTGGGCTAATCCGCTTGTCGGTGGGGCTTGAGGACGCGGGCGATTTGATTGCCGAACTGACCGCAGCGCTTGCGTAGGCCAGGGACCATCGCTGTGCGGGCGTTTGAGGCGCAGGATGCCGATGCGCTTGCACAGATATTCTACGACGCGGTGCGGATTGGTGCCGCGCCGTTTTACACACCCGAGCAGCTTGCCGCTTGGGCGCCGTTGCGGCCCAGTGGTCAGGTGTGGGCCGCGCGGCTGAAAGGGCTGACCACCTTTGTCGGTCTTGCACCACAAGTCGCGGGATTTATGTCTCTGCGGGCCGATGGCTATCTGGATCTGGCCTTTGTCGCACCAGATCAGCAGGGCAGGGGGCTGGGCCAAGCGCTCCACCACGCTGTGCTGACCCATGCGCGGGCGGCGGGACTGACGCAGTTGACGGTCGAGGCCAGCCTTGCCGCGCATCGCTTCTTTTGCCGTCTTGGTTGGCAAGAGATCAGTCGTCAGACCATCCACCGCCACGGCCAAGACATTGATAATTTTAAAATGCGCCGCTCGACAGATGAAATCTGAGGTTTTTGTTAATCCAATGTCGCCTTTGCTGCGTATACGACGTGTAAGGCTTGGGTTAGGGCGCGGGTTGCCCTATATTAGAGGCCTGCAACCTTTGGGGGCGCTGCGATGAATATGCATATGACTGATCGTGATCATAAACCTGGGCGCGAAGAGGCAGAGGCGGCTTTGGCCACGCTGCGGCTTTGGGCGGCGCGGGCGACCGATTCGGAGATCGTGGCGCTGGCCCCAGAGGCAGGCGCGCTGATCGGGCAGGGTTACCCTGTGATGTCGCGCGAGTATCCGGCCGATTTTGTCGTCACGGACACTTACAAAGACAGCATGCCTGACCTGCAAAACGGGCCTTCAAGTCTGATCGTCGGCGCCAAGCAGACCATCCAGCATGTCGGCATCTCGAATTTCCGTCTGCCAATCCGCTATCGCACCCGCGACAACGGGCCGCTGACGCTTGAGACCTCGGTGACGGGCTCGGTAAGCCTTGAGGCCGAGAAAAAGGGCATCAACATGAGCCGCATCATGCGGTCGTTCTATGCCCATGCCGAGCGGGATTTCTCATTCGGCGTCATCGAGCACGCGCTAGAGGATTACCTGACCAACCTTGGGTCGTTTGATGCGCGCATTCAGATGCGGTTTTCCTTTCCGACCAAGGTTGCGTCGCTGCGTTCCGGTCTGTCGGGCTGGCAGTATTACGACATAGCGCTTGAACTGGTGGACATCGCGGGCGTGCGCACGCGCATCATGCATCTGGATTTCGTTTATTCCTCGACCTGCCCCTGCTCGCTAGAGCTGTCTGAACACGCGCGCCAAACGCGGGGGCAGTTGGCCACGCCACATTCGCAGCGGTCTGTCGCGCGGATTTCGGTCAAGCTTGAGGGTGACAAGTGCCTGTGGTTTGAAGACTTGATCGAGCTTGCGCGTTCGGCGGTGCCGACCGAAACGCAGGTGATGGTCAAGCGTGAAGACGAGCAGGCCTTTGCCGAGCTGAACGCTGCCAATCCGATCTTTGTCGAAGACGCGGCCCGCAGCTTTTGCGCGGCCTTGCAAGCAGACGCGCGGGTCGGTGATTTCCGTGTGATCGCCAGCCACCAAGAAAGCCTGCACAGCCATGATGCGGTTTCGGTGCTGACGGTGGGGGAAACCTTTGCCGCGACGAGCCTTGATCCCAAGCTGTTCGCAAGCCTTTATCACGTCGGCTAAGACGCGAAGTTAGGGCGGGGGATGACCCCGCCCCATCCTTTTATTCCCAGCAAGACACCAGAACCGTCATCCCCATGCCTGCCTTTGCCAGAGCATCCGGCGACGCCACGTTGGTCGTGTCGGTCATCGCAGCCGAGATCCCCGCAGCGGTCAATGCCTTGGCGATCACATCGGATTGCACAGCAAATTCAACGCCTTCTGGCAGAACCTTGGCGCTTGATTTTGCCTCGGACAGGACCATGCCAATCACCGAACCTGTGGTATCCAGAACCGGTCCACCCGCATCACCGGGCAGCAGCGGCACGGCAAGACGGCTGATGCCAGCTTCGCCGTTCAGCCCGCTTTTCTCGGCCAGTGCGCCAAAGGTCAGCACTGGCGCAGGAAGCCTGCCCTCATAGGAATAGCCAGCGACCGAAATCTCGGAGTTGAGGCGCACATCGCCGGTTTGGAACTGCGCAAAGATCGCAGGCGCAAGGGCTTGCTTGGGGCGCAAGATCGCCAAGCCCGTGGCCGCGTCCTGTGCCAGAACCTCGGCGTCGGTGTCGGTGTCGATGGTGACCCGCCCGCATTGCGCTACGGCCTCTTGGGTTGTCACCACGTCACCGCCCGCATTCACGTAAAAGCCCGAGCGCGACAGGATAGGTTTCTTGACCTCCAGCCCCGACAAAAGCCCCGCACGTGCTGCGGCGTCCATTGGCACCAAACCTGGATCAAGAACCTTGGACCCCGAACCTGCAAAGCTGTTCTGGAGCGCTGGCAAAATCCGTGTCATGCGTTGTGCATCCTGAGGCTTCCAGACGACCAAGTACCCTTTGACAGCACCAGAGGCGGTCTCGGCATAGGCAAAGCTTTGGACCTTGTCCGAGCTGGCATTGATCGTAAAGCTCTTGTCGCCAAGGCTGCGCTCCCCTTCGGCGGGCACCACTTCAAGGGTTTGCATCACATCATAAAGACCCGCCAACGCGGCCTTATCACCGGGTTCGGAAATCAGGATGATCTGAAGCCCCGAGCCGTCCTTTTCCGAGAAATGCACAAACGGGGGCTCGTAACGGTCAAACTGCACCAAGGCCAAGGGCAGGGTGATCGAGATGCCAGCCTCGGCCTCCATCACAGGTTCAAAGCCGAACTCTGCCAGATCGGCGCGATGGTTGGTTTCCAGCAAGCCGCGCTGGTCGCTGGACAAAACGCCGGTCGGCTCAAAGCCAAAAGCCTCTTGCCACGCGGCCATCGAGCTGCGGGTTCCAGCCCCGAAGGCGCCGTCGATCTTGGCGTCGTAATAGCCATACCATGCCAAAGCCTCTTGCAGCTCCATCCGCTCTTCGCGCGACAAGGCGGCTTCGGCGGCGCGAGATTGTTGCAGAGTTTCCGCGGGCACGGCTTCGACCGCCATATCGGTCACCGCTTCGGCTGCGGGCTCTGGTTCTGCTTCTGGCTGCGCTGCAAGCTCTGGCAGGGCGTCGGCGATCAGGTCATCCACGGCATCGGTCACGGTCGTCGTGGCGATCTGACCCACTGGCCAGAACTGCTGCCGATGTTTGCTGCCATCGGTGATATAGCTGTCGCGCGGGATAAGCCCCTGCCGCTTGTAGTCAGACAGCTTGCCCGCCGCTTCTTCGGCACTGAACGGCCCAAGCGTCACCGCATACCATCCCGCTGAAATCTGAAAGCCCGCCACATCCTGAAGATCTTGCACGTAGACCTTTGCGCGGTCCTCGGCTTCCTTCAGGCTTGGAAGGGCTTCGATCTGCACCCATGTCTGTTCTTGCGCCGCAGCGGCGCTAAAGCTGCTCAAGATCGCCCAAAAGCCGATCGCCAATATCCGCAGTATCATAACGCGTCCACCTGAATTCACCCAAACCAAACCACCACGCGGCCGCGCAGTTTTGCCGAATCTAGCGAATGCGACAGAAAGTTGCACCCGCAATCGGCGCCAACCTCTGCGCCGCATTGACCCTGTCTCGCGTCTTGCCTATGGAAAGACTGCATTTCAAGAGGTCTGGCATGTCTGAAGCATCCAAAGCACCACAAAGCTTTCAGGAAATCATCCTGCGGTTGCAGGCATATTGGGCGGCACAAGGCTGCGCAGTATTGCAGCCCTATGATATGGAGGTTGGTGCGGGCACCTTCCATCCCGCGACGACGCTGCGCTCGCTTGGGTCCAAGCCGTGGGCCGCGGCCTATGTGCAGCCCTCGCGCCGCCCGACGGATGGCCGCTATGGCGAGAACCCGAACCGGCTTCAGCACTACTATCAGTATCAGGTCATCATCAAACCCTCGCCGCCAGAGCTGCAAGAGCTTTACCTTGGCTCGCTGCGCGCGATTGGCATTGACGCCACCCTGCACGACATCCGCTTTGTCGAGGATGACTGGGAGAGCCCAACGCTTGGCGCTTGGGGCTTGGGCTGGGAAGTTTGGTGCGATGGCATGGAAGTGTCGCAGTTCACCTATTTCCAACAGGTCGGCGGTCACGATTGCCGCCCCGTCTCGGGCGAGCTGACCTATGGGCTTGAGCGTTTGGCGATGTATGTTTTGGGCGTCGATCATGTGATGGACATGCCGTTTAACGACCCCAAGTCGCCGATCCCGCTGACCTATGGCGACATCTTCCGCCAGACCGAGGAAGAATACTCGCGCCACAACTTTGACGGTGCCGATACCGCGCAACTGCTGCGCCACTTCGAGGATGCCGAGGCCGAGTGCCAGCGCTTGCTGGACTTTGCGCCGCTGGACCCGAAAACGGGCAAGACCATCATCATGGCGCATCCCGCCTATGACCAGACCATCAAGGCCTCGCATCTGTTCAACCTCCTGGATGCGCGCGGCGTGATCTCGGTGACGGAACGCCAAGCCTATATCGGTCGTGTGCGCACCTTGGCCAAGAAATGCGCCGATGCCTTCCGCTTGACCGAAGCGGGGCGTGACGCAGAAGCAGGGGTCACCCCGTGAATGGCAAAATCGTTGCAGGTTTCATCGTGATCGTTGCGGCCCTTGCGGGTGCGGCCATGTATTACCTCCAAGAATACGCCTATTACACAAAGGCCGTGTTCGAGACGGGCAAAGAGATCGAGCTGACGTTGATCGAATCCGGTCAGCCAGAGCCGATCCTTGCCGAAAACCTAGAGGGCATCGACGCCGACAGCTCGCCGCTGCGGTTTCGGGCATGCTTTCACACGCCGATGTCCCAAGCCATGCTGACCGAGACCTACCAAACCTATAGCGGAGCCGTGCCGCTGAACGCGCCCACATGGTTTGGCTGTTTTGATGCCGGGAAAATTGGCGATGCCTTGGAAAAGGGCGAGGCGATTGCGTTCTTGTCGCAGTCCAATATTGCGCCAGACATCGACCGTGTTGTTGCGGTCTTCCCCGACGGTCGCGCCTATGCGTGGCATCAGGTCAATCCTGCCGTGGCCGAAAACACGCCATGACCCCCGCCGACGCGCCCCATGATCCCCAAGCCGCGCTGGACAAGCTTAAGCGCAAGCACCGCCGTGACCGCCGCGAGTCCATGCGCGTGGGCTTATGCAGGGCATTGTGTCGATGCTGAGCCCGGGCGATGTGGTGATTGATTGCGGTGCCAACCTTGGCGAGATCGCGGAACCGTTGGCCCAGACCGGCGCCCATGTGCACGGCTTCGAGCCTGACCCCTATAACTTTGCCAAGCTGCAAGAGCGCCTTGGCCACTTGCCGAATGTCACCCTGCACAACGCTGCCGTTGGCACAAGCGAAGGCAGCGTCCGTCTGATGCGCGCGGCAAATTGGGATGAGAACCCCGACCTTGCCTCGGTCAAAAGCACCATCATCAGCGGCGGCCGAAACATCGTGGAAACCGAAGGCGACGGCATAGACGTGGCGCTGATCGACTTTCCGCTCTTTCTACGTGGGCTGATTGCCGCGCATGGCAAGATCACCTTTCTCAAGATGGACATCGAGGGCGCCGAACTTGATATCCTCGAAGAAGATGGAGCGTCAGGCTCTGTTCGCCCCGATCCAGCTGACTGTTGCCGAGACCCACGAACGCAAATTCAAGGACCTGCGCCCGCGCTTTGAAGCCCTGCGAGAGCGTATCTCCGCCGCCTATCCGATTACCAAGGTCAATCTCGACTGGATCTGACCCTTCGCCCTTTCCGCGTGCAGCCTCTGCCGCCTTTGCCAAACGGAGCCACCCCATGGCTGATCTGCTGATTGAACTCTTCTCCGAAGAAATCCCCGCACGGATGCAAGCCCGCGCGCGTGAAGACCTGAAATCCCTGATCACCAACGGCCTTGTCGAGGCAGGGCTGACCTATGGTTCCGCAGGCGCCTTCTCGACTCCGCGCCGCCTGACGCTGTCGATTGACGGCCTGTCCGAGCAATCCCGCGCCACCCGCGAAGAACGCAAAGGCCCGCGCACCGACGCACCCGACGCCGCGCTGCAAGGCTTCTTGCGCGCGACGGGGCTGAGCAAAGACCAGCTTGAAATCCGCGACGACAAAAAGGCGCAAGTCTATTTCGCCGTGATCGAAAAGCCTGGCCGTGCCTCTGCCGAAATCATCGGCGAAGTGCTCGAGTCCACCATTCGCAGCTTCCCTTGGCCAAAGTCGATGCGCTGGGGCAACGGCACGATGCGCTGGGTGCGGCCGCTGCACTCGATCCTGTGCTTGCTGTCGTCCGAGGCGGGCGCCGAAGTCGTGCCGCTGACAGTCGAGGGCATCACCTCTGGCAACACCACCGCAGGCCACCGCTTCCTCGCGCCCGCCCGCTTTGCTGTCACCTCGTTTGACGACTATGCGACCAAACTGAAACGCGCCTATGTCGTGCTCGACAGCGCCGAGCGCGAGGCCGCAATTCTGCAAGGCGCGCAAAACCTCGCCTTCGCGGCGGGGCTCGAGATCGTCACCGACGACCGCCTGCTGACCGAAGTCGCAGGGCTGGTTGAATGGCCGGTGCCGCTGATGGGCCGCATCGACGACGCCTTCCTCGGTCTGCCCGCCGAAGTGCTACAGACCTCGATGCGCGAGCATCAGAAATTCTTCTCGGTGAAGAATCCCAAAACGGGGCGCATCGAAGGCTTTGTCACCGTCGCCAATACCGAAACCGCAGACCACGGCGCGACCATCCTCAAGGGCAACCAAAAGGTGCTGTCTGCCCGCCTGTCGGACGCAAAGTTCTTCTGGGAAAACGACCTGCGCGTGGCCAAAGCGGGCATGCAAGAGTGGCTCGACGGGCTTGCGTCGGTGACCTTCCACAATAAACTTGGCTCGCAAGCCGATCGCGTCTCCCGCATCGCGGCCCTCGCGCAAGAGATCGCCCCGCTGGTTGGCGCGGCCCCCGACCTTGCCGAACAAGCGGCGAAACTCGCCAAAGCCGACCTGCGCTCTGCCATGGTGGGCGAATTCCCCGAACTCCAAGGTCTGATGGGCATGTATTACGCCCGCGAAGCTGGCCTGCCCGAGGCCGTAGCGCTGGCCGCCCGCGACCACTACGCGCCCCAAGGCCCCACCGATACCGTGCCGACCGAGCCAGTTTCCGTCGCCGTAGCCCTAGCCGACAAACTCGACACCCTCACCGGCTTCTGGGCCATTGATGAGAAACCGACCGGCAGCAAAGACCCCTTCGCGCTGCGCCGCGCCGCGCTGGGGGTTATTCGGTTGATTTTGGGGAATGGGGTGCAGGGCGGTCTCGTTCCAAATCTAAGAGCTGGGTTAAGTGGAAATCGGGACGCAATTGCGAAAGTGAACGCTGCCGGTGCCGTAGTAACTGCGATAGATCACGACATCAATGTGACGCTGTCCGACCTGCTAACCTTCTTCCACGACCGTCTCAAAGTCTTTCTCAAAGACCAAGGCATCCGCCACGACGTCATCGACGCCTGCCTTGCCATGCCCAACAATGATGACCTCACGCTGCTGGTCAAACGCGCCGAAGCCCTCGCTGCCTTCCTCAAAACCGACGATGGCAGCAATATGCTGGCAGGCTTCAAACGGGCGAATAACATCCTGACCCAAGCCGAAACCAAAGACGGCGTCGAATATTCCTACGGCGCAGACATCAAATTCGCTGACACCGACGAAGAGCGCGCCCTCTTTACGGCGCTCGATACCGCCGAACCTGCAATAACCGCGGCGACCAAGTCCGAAGACTTCGCTGCAGCAATGACAGCAATGGCAACACTCCGCGCCCCGATCGACGCCTTCTTCACCGCCGTCCAGGTGAACTCGGACAACGACATCATCCGCCGCAACCGCCTGAACCTGCTGCACCGCATCCGCGCCATCTGCTCGGGCGTCGCAGACCTGACCAAAGTCGACGGCTAAGCTTTCATACTGGCAAAAATACTCTGGGGGGCCGTCTTGGCCCCGCCAAGACGGTAAGGGGGGCAAGCCCCCCGCGCCCAACCCCAAGCACGACGCTGAAATGCCGCAGCCTAAATCACCCCATACCGCCGTCAATGCTTGCGCCATATCCCAACCCGTGTATCCTGCGCCCGCAGTAAAAGGGTGCCGCGGTGCAGAAAATTCCACAAGTATCTGATTTTGCAGAGGTAACTCCCTCAGCTGATATCCGTGCCGCCGATCATGGCTGGCGGGCGAAATGCCTGCAACGCCTGATCCGCCTCAACCTTCCCGTGCCTGAAACGGTGGCGCTACCGGCGCAGACCGTGCGCTCGATCGCGGCGGGCCATCAGATTGATATCAAAGATATCCTCGCGCACTTTGGCAACAACCCTCTGATTTCTGTGCGCCCTTCACCCGCTAACCCCGATTGGGGCGGCCCAGGGACGATCCTGAACATCGGCATGAACGCGAACCGCCACAAAACGCTGGTCAAAACGCATGGCCGCGAGGCGGCAGACGCGCTCTATCTGCGCTTTGTGCAGGCCTATGCCACCCATGTTGCCCGCCTCGACCCCGATATGTTCGATGCTGGCGAGGCCACAGCCGACACCCTGCGCGAGGCTCTGCGCCACTACGAGCGCGAGATGGAGGAACCCTTCCCCGAAGCGCCCGAAGTTCAGCTCTACGAGGTGCTGCGCTCGATGGCGCGCGCTTGGGAAGGCACCTCGGCGCGGCTCTTGCGGCAAGCAAAGGGCGCTCCGGTCGAGGCGTCGCTTGGTCTTGTCGTGCAAGAAATGGCGCAAGGGATTGGCCAGGGCATCTCTGGCTCTGGCGTCATTCAGTTTATTGACCCCGTGACGGGGCAGTCGCAGGTCAAGGGACGCTATCTTGGCCAAAGCCAAGGCCGCGATGCGCTCAAGAAAAACGAGGCGATCTACCTCACGCGCGATAAACGCGGGTCATCGCTAGAAGACCTCGCGCCCGAGATTTTTGCCGAGTTGGTGGCGCATGGCGCTGCTTGCCGCGCCCGCTTGCGCGAAGAAATGCAGATCGAGTTCACCATCGAAGACAGCAAGCTGTCGGTGCTGGATGCGGTCAAGGTTTCGCGCTCGGCGCGGGCGGGCTTGCAGATTGCGGTCTCGTTGGCAGATGACGGTGTGATCAGCCAAGACGAGGCCCTGCTGCGGGTCGAGCCGCGCACGCTGTCGGAATTGCTGCACCCGCAGGTCGACACCAGCGCCGCGCGGGATGTTTTCGCCAAAGGCATCGCGGCGTCTCCGGGGGCGGCGGTTGGGCGGATCGTGTTTAGCAGCCAAGCGGCCCAAGCTTCGGCGGCACGGGGCGAGCCTTGCATCATGGTGCGTCGCGAAACTGCGCCCGAGGATATCCGCGGTATGCATGCGGCGGTGGGCGTGCTGACCGAGCGGGGCGGTGTCACCTCGCATGCGGCGGTGATCGCGCGCGGGTTGGGCGTGCCGTGTGTGGTTGGCGCGACGGGGATGCGGCTCGAACTCTCGGGACAAACGCCTGATCGCAAGCGATGGGCGGGTGTTTGGCGAAGGCGATATCATCACGATTGACGGCACCATGGGCGAAGTCTTGGCGGGAGCCGCCGAAATGCTGGCCCCCGCGCTGGATGATGCGTTTCGTCGGCTGCTTGGCTGGGCGGATGAGGTGCGCGACATTGGCATTCGCGCCAATGCCGACACGCCCGCGGATGCCGCCACGGCCCGCAAGTTCGAGGCGCAGGGCATTGGCCTGTGCCGTACCGAGCACATGTTCTTTGAAGAAGACCGGCTTGTGGTCATGCGCGAGATGATCTTTGCCGATACCTCGCAGGACCGTGCGGCAGCGCTTGCGCGGCTTTTGCCGATGCAGCGCGACGACTTTGTGCAGTTGTTCGAGATCATGGCGGGGCTGCCGGTGTGCATCCGGCTGTTCGACCCACCGCTGCACGAGTTCCTACCGCACAGCCGCGAGGGCCTGCGCGAGTTGGCCGAAGCGCTGGACCGCCCGCTGTCCGAAGTGACCCGCCGCGCAGAGGCTTTGGCCGAGTTCAACCCGATGCTGGGGATGCGCGGCGTGCGGCTTGGCGTGGTTCTGCCCGAGATCTACGCGATGCAGGCACAGGCGATCTTTGAAGCGACGGTCGAGGTCGCGCGGCGCGGCGCGCCCGTGGTGCCTGAAATCATGATCCCGCTGGTTTCGGCCAAGCGCGAGGTCGAGCTGGTCAAGACCCATATCGACGCCGTTGCCGTGATGGTGCGGGTGAAATCTGGCGTTGATTTCGACTTCAAACTGGGTGTGATGGTTGAGACGCCCCGTGCGGCACTGCGGGCGGGCGACATCGCCCAGCATGCGGCGTTCCTTTCGTTTGGAACCAACGATCTGACGCAGATGACCTATGGTTTGTCGCGCGATGACGCGGGCCGCTTTATGAATACCTATGTGCAGCAGGGCGTTTTCCCCGAAGATCCGTTCCATATTCTGGACGTCGATGGGGTGGGGGAACTGCTGCTTATCGGGGCCGAGCGAGGGCGGGCGACTCGTCCTGATCTGACGGTTTCGATCTGCGGCGAGCATGGCGGCAACCCCGAATCGATAGCATTTTGTCGTAAGGCGGGCTTTGACTACGTGTCTTGCTCTCCGTATCGGGTGCCTTTGGCGCGATTGGCGGCGGCACATCTGGCATTGGCGGATCGCATGATTACTGTTTAGAGTCAGTACGTTGAAGTATTTTCTTCATGTTCCGTTAATGTGTTTCGGCAGGTTTCCGCTCAGAATCAGGGCGACTTTTGAATGAATCGGCCAGGTCGGTAGACCGATGGGGATTCCTTCTCTAGCTCAGACGGCTGTTGCGTGGGGACATGCTCGCAACTGTGCTGAAACAAACCGGGACTATCTGATATGCGCCTGCACCAAGCATGGGCTCTCGCCGTAGCGGCGACGTTTGCCTTCAATGGGGCGACCTTCGCCGAAGTAACCGTAAGCCACTCCAACGACCCAGCGTCGTTGATGAGCAGCCAGTTCGAAACGCTCTTCGGAGCGGAACACAAAGCCTTGGGCGCTCTGCCCGAGACCCGTATCGATGCCATGATGACAGGGCCGCAAGCGCCTGCCGAGCCTGTCAAAGTTGCCAAGGCTGCCAAGGTCGCGAAGACCAAAGGCGCTGACCCAAGCCTGCCATCGCCGGTTCTGGTGCGCTATTCCTCGGACTGGTTGGCAGAGCTGCCCGCGCCGCAAGGCGACCAGCAATGGAACTGCCTGCGCACCGCGCTTTATTTCGAGGCACGGGGCGAAGGCATCAAAGGCCAGTTCGCTGTGGCCGAAGTCATTTTGAACCGCGTCGACAGCAGTGCCTATCCGACCACCATCTGCGGTGTCGTGCAGCAGGGCAACAGCAACGGCTGCCAGTTTTCCTATAACTGCGACGGCGCGCGCGACGTGATGGCCAACCGTGAGGCTTCTGATCGGGCCGGGCGCATTGCGCGTGTGATGATGGACGGTGCGCCACGCGGGTTGACTGCGGGGGCCACGCACTTTCACACGCGGGCGGTAAACCCGAACTGGTCGAGGACCTTTGCCAAAACGGCCTCGATCGGGGCGCATCTGTTCTACCGCATGCGCTAAGTGACGTCGCAGGGCTTGCACTTGGTGTCGGCTTCGGACTAGGGCCATGGGGACGCAGCGTCTAAGCTGCACCATGTTCTCTTGCCGCCCGAGGAGCCTATGAGCACCGACGTTACGCTTGCCTTTGCCCACCCTGAAGAGCGCTCGCTTGCTTCGGCGGGGGCGGCACTCCGTCACGGATGCCACGCGAGGGTCCGCTTCAAGCAAGGCAAGGAGCGCCTGCTTGTACTCGACCCCTGCTTCATCGTTGCCGACGACGATGCGCCAGCCTTGGTTGTTGCTCATGCTTGTGCTCCGTTTCCGGCCACTGCCGCTGAAGACGCGGTGGCCAGTTGTGAATCAATGAAGTGGGAAATCCTTGTGGCGATCAAGCCAAAGGACACTGCGCCGGGATCAGGGTGGCCGATGCTCTTTTCCGCGAGGGGACGTGCCCGGCCCTTGAGCGGCCGTAGTTCAGCTGTCTTCGCGGCCGCGGACTCTGCTGCCGCGGCGGCAACTGCCAGGGCCCTGTCCACGGGAGTCCCGCCGTCGAGCTCTGTGAGGAAGGTGTCCCGGAACGGCAGGAGTGCATCCACCATGGTTTTGTCCCCGGGATCGGCTTTGCCGAGATCGGTGATGGCGCGTACGAAGGCTTCGACCGCTGCGGCCGCGTCCTCGGACGTGTAGCGTACCGCGGTTGCCCAGCGACAGACCGGCCGCGATAACAGCGGAGCCCCACAGCGCGCCCGAGGTCCCGCCGGCCCGCTCACTCCACGCCTCGCCGGCTGCGGTCAGGACGTGCGCCACAGACGAACCGGTGGCGGACTCGCCTGCCGCGGCTGCCGCATCCACGCCGCGCCGCATGCCGATGCCGTGGTCGCCGTCGCCGGCGATCGCGTCCAGCTTGCCGAGTTCCTCTTCATGCTCGACGACGACGTCGCGCACCTGGGCGAGGATGGCCACGGCCTGCCGCCCGAGTTCAGCGGCGGCCGGGGTGGGCTGTTCGACGTCGGCGGCTTCGGCGTCGTCGCTGTTGCCTCGGCCCGGGCTGCGCGAGGCGACATGCTGCCCTTGCGGAAGGCCGGAGTGTCGGCAGGCGCCGCCCAATACTGCTCGAGTTCCTCGTCCAGCCACAGCAGCGTCAGTGAGAGTCCGGACATGTCCAGGCTGGTCACCAGCTCGCCGCATTCAGGCTCCACCACCGTGATCCCGGCAGCGGTGAGCAGCTTTTCGATCTTGCCGAACAGCAGGAACAGTTCGTCGTACTTCACCGTGCCAAGGCCGTTGACGATTGCGACCACACGGTCACCGGCGTCCTCCGGCTTGTCATTGAGCAGCTTGGTGACCAGGAGCTCCGCGAGCTCGGAGGCCGTGGGCATGGGGTGCTCGGAGATGCCGGGCTCGCCATGGATCCCGAGCCCGAGCGACATCTGCCCGGCCGGCACGTGGAACAGTGGATCCTTGGCGCCCGGGAGCGTGCAACCGTCAAAGGCCACACCCAGCGACCGCGTCCGGTAGTTGGTCTTGATGGCCAAACGCTCGACGTCGTCAAGGTTCAGTCCCGCTTCAGCGGCGGCGCCGGCAATCTTGAAAACGGTCAGGTCGCCCGCAATGCCGCGACGCTTCTCCAGTTGCTCGATCGGCGCACTGGCAATGTCATCGGTGACCGTGACCGTGCGGGTTTCGATGCCCTCAGCGTTGAGCCGCAGCTGTGCCTGGCCGAAGTGGAGGACGTCGCCGGCGTAGTTACCGTAACTGAGCAGGACTCCCCCGCCGGCGTTGGCCGCCTTCGCTACCCGGTACACCTGGCCGGCGGCCGGGGATGCAAACATGTTGCCGCAGGCGGAGCCGGTTGCCAGGCCTGGGCCAACCAGTCCGGCGAAGGCCGGGTAGTGTCCCGAGCCGCCGCCCACCACCAGGGCCACCTGACCGGCAGGAACTTCGGTGGAGCGCACCACTCCACCGTCAACGCGGGCAACGTAACCGCGGTTGGCGGCGACAAAACCGTCCAACGCGTCGTCGGCAAAGTCTGCCGGGTTATCGAAAATCTGTGTCATTTTCCTAGACTCCTGCGAGCTGGGTTGACGGTACCTGGCGGCCCTGGGCTACCTGGCTCGTGCCGAGTTCATAGCCCTCAGACTTCGGCAGGACATGCCTGCGGAGGTAGTCCTGGTTGCTCGCAGTGACGCTGAGGCCATCTCCGCCGTAGTGCTCGGTGCAAAGGATGCCTTGGAATCCCACCGACACGGCGAACTTGAAAGCCTCGCGGTAATTGATCAGACCGCTTTCCATTGGCGCCGGCATGGTGATGTAGCTGTCGCGGGCCACGTCCTCGTCCCGGATGTAGTTCTTCATGTGCCAGTAGTTGGAGTACGGGAGGGTCTTGGCCACCATTTCGCGCCAGTCCTCGATGGGCCGGTGCAGGCGGATCAGGTTGCCGAGGTCCGGGTTCAGGCCAACGTTGTCCAAGCCGATGTCCTGGACCAGCTGAACTGATGAGTCAGCGGTGCCAAGGTAGGTGTCCTCGTACATTTCCAGGGAGAGGAGGATGCCAGCCTCGGCGGCGTGCTTTCCAAGTTCACGGAGCCGGGACACGGCGTTGCTCCACGCTTCCTTGTCCCCTTCGGGGTCTTTGTAGCCCTCAACAGTCCAGAACCACAGCTGCTTCTGCTGCTCCGGGGTAATGGCCTGGTGCAGCCCGAAGGACACTACTTCGCATCCAAGCTCGGCAGCGGCGTCGATGGTGCGGTGGCTGTAGGCGAGGTTATCGGCCCAGTCCGTGGCGTGAATGACACTGCGACGGATTGCGGAGATGACCGGGACGCCGATCCCCACTTCATCGGCGGTCTGCTTGAACTCGGCGAGGCGTTCCTTGCTGAGGTCGCCCGGCCGGACCCAGCTGTCGGTGACGCCTTCCCTCTGGCCATTGGGCAAGCATCTGCGCGAGGTCGATCGGCGGCCGCACCTCGGGCACGGAGAGCCGCTCGGTCTGCTCCGCCGCTTCGACCGCATTGGCGCGCAGGCGCTCGACATTGACCCGCTCGACAGCGGTATGGCGCGTCAGCACCGGCTGCAGCACGGCGACACCGAGTTCGGTCGCCTTCTCGGCGATATAGTCGATGCGCGCGCGCTTGACCGGCGCGAAGCAGAGCCACACGTCGGGCTCGGCCGCCTGCGCGCGCGTGCGGTCGCCGACTTCACCGACGGCCGCCTTCTTGCCGCGGCCGGAAAGCGTGGCCTTGCCACTCACCGTCGCGGCCGTTGAACAGCAGCAGCGGCGCGCCATCGGGACGCCGCATGACATGGCGCAGATAGTGGACCTGCGCCTCATCCAGCGGCGCCTCGAGCCCGGCGGCGAGATCGGCTTCGACGAAGAGTCGCGATACGCTCATGGAGTTCCCTGCTGCATCGCTGCATGATGCCGCCATGACCGCCGACGGAACAACCGGCTTTACCGACATCAACCGCCAGCACTGGTCGCTGCGCTACCTGCCGCCGTGGGCCCGTCCCTATGGCCGCCTGTCGCGCTGGGACCGGCCGATCGGCACCTGGCTGCTGCTGTTTCCCTGCTGGTGGTCGCTCACGCTCGGCCTGGCGCCGCACTGGGGCCGGCTGGCGGGCTGGATGGCGCTGTTTGCCCTCGGCGCCACTCGCCATGCGCGGCGCGGGCTGCACCTGGAACGACATCGTCGACCGCAAGATCGATGCCCAGGTCGAGCGCACGCGCGGCCGTCCGCTGCCGGCGGGCGAGGTCAAGCTGCGCAATGCGCTGATCTGGACGGCGCTCCAGTCGCTGGTAGGCGTCGCCATTCTCTTCAAGCTGAACAAGTTCGCGGGCGGCGTGGCGCTGGCCTCGCTGATCCTGGTCGCGATCTACCCGACCATGAAGCGCCTCACCTCGTGGCCGCAGTTCGTGCTGGGCCTCGCCTTCAACTGGGGCGCGCTGGTGGGCTACGCCGCCGTCACCGGGAGCTGTCGTGGGCCACGGTCGCGCTCTATGTCGGCGGTGTCGCCTGGACGATGGTCTACGACACGATCTACGCCATGCAGGACCAGCGCGACGACGCCGTCGTCGGCGTGCGCTCGACGGCTCGGCGCTTCGCGGCCGCACCCGCGGCGGTGGCTGACGCTGTTCGCGGTGCTGGCCATCGGGCGCTGTGGGCGGTGACCGGCTGCTCGCCCGCTGGGCCCGGTCTACTTCGTGATCCTGGCTGGCCGCATCGCCGCGCACTTCGTCTGGCAGATCGCCTTGCTGCAAGCCCGCACGATCCCGGCCGACTGCCTGTTCAGCTTCAAGTCCAATCGCCTGGTCGGCTGGCTGCTGCTGGCGGCGATCGTCGCCGGCACCTCGCCTTGCGCTGATGGCGCGCCTGCCCGATCGATCCCGAGAGGTTCATCCGCACCAACACCGCGCTCGAAGCGCCGGCCATGGTGCCCGAGTTCAAGCTGTGGCTCGCCACCGAGTACGTGCCGATCTGGCAGGCGACCGAGGCGTGGCTGGAGGAGCAGAACGTCGACCCGCCCTACTGGGCCTTCTGCTGGCCGGGCGGCCAGGCGATCGCGCGCTACCTGCTCGACAATCCCGAGCTGGTCGCGCGGCAAGCGCGTGATCGACTTCGCCGCGGGCTCCGGCGTCTCCTCGATGGCCGCGGCCCGCGCGGGCGCTGCCTCGGTGATCGCCAACGACATCGATGCGCTGTCGCTGGTCGCGGCGCGCCTCAACGCCCAGGCCAATGGCCTTGCCTTCGAGGTCAGACGGAGGCAAGCTCGCCCTCTTCCGGTTCGCTGAACCTCCACCTACCTTTCGGAGGGAGTAGCTCGGCAGCCACGGTGACCTGGTTTCCACCTCGGCCCCGACTGCGGCGGGCTCTCTGCGAAGTACGAAGACGATCTCCTCCACCAGGTGGTGGTTTCAAGGCGGAACAGTCGGTGTGAATGACGCCCGCGGCCTTCGGCGCCTTCCACTTCCTCGGCGCGCGCCCGCTTCGTCAGCGCGGCCTGCAGCACCTCGCGCAGGGGCCCCATGAGTACTCCGTGAACATCTCGAACGGGCCGGGCCCCCGCGGGCCGATCCGGGTCCTCGGCCGCCATGTCGAAGCCATGTACTCACTGGCGGAGGTCGCGCCTCGTCACGCCCTTTGAGCGGCGGAAGGGATTCGAACCCTCGACCCCGAGCGTCAGCGGTCCTTGATGACGTTCGCGCCGACTGAGCGGCAAATTCCATCCAAGGGGGCGCTGGGCCGGCGCTTCGCCAGGACGCGCGCAAGAACCTGCCCGGGCGGAGCATCACAAAGGCTAGCAGCAGAACAGCCAGCGGCATTCCCGTCGAGCCATCGCCAGCCTGACAACCACAGGACGGGCCAGGGCCAGGCTGGGCTGGCCCGTCTCGCCCGCGTCGCTGGCCGCCACGCACTGGCCCGAGCTGCAGACCGTGCCCGCGGGGCACGAGGCGCTGTCGACGCAGCTCGCCGGACACACCGAGCTCTCACCGCCACAGAAGTACGGCGCGCACGACGGGCTTCCAGGCGAGCCGGCCGGAGTGTTGGCGCAGGTCCCCACGCTGCCCGTCAGGTTGCAGGCATCGCAGGCGCCGGCGCAGGCGGTGTTGCAGCACACCCCATCGACGCAGTTGCCGCTGACACACGCATTCGCCGCCGCACAGGTCGCGCCCAGGGGCTTCCTGGGTACGCAGGCCGAGCCATTGCAGTACTGGCCGGCGGCGCACTGGCTGTCGGCGGTGCAGCTCGTGGGACAACCCGCGCTGATACCAGAGCAGGCGAACGGCGCGCACGACGGGCTTCCGGTCGAGCCGGCCGGGCTGTTGGCGCAGGTCCCCACGCTGCCCGTCAGGTTGCAGGCGTTACAGGCCCCGGCGCAGGCGGTGTTGCAGCACACCCCGTCGACGCAGTTGCCGCTGACGCACGCATTCGCCGCCGTGCAGGCGGCGCCCAGGGCATTCTTGGGCACGCAAGCTGAGCCGTTGCAGTAGCTGCTCGCACTGCACTGCGCATCCACCGTGCAGCCACCCGGACAGGTCGCGGACAGACCGGAGCAAAGGCCAGGCGCGCACGAGGGGCTTCCGGCCGAGCCGGCCGGGCTGTTGGCGCAGGTCCCCACGCTGCCCGCCAGGTCGCAGGCATCGCAGGCGCCGGCGCAGGCGGTGTTGCAGCACACCCCGTCGACGCAGTTGCCGCTGACACACGCATTCGCCGCCGCACAGGTCGCGCCCGGGGCATTCCTGGGGACGCAGGCCGAGCCATTGCAGTACTGGCCGGCGGCGCACTGGCTGTCGGCGGCGCAGCTCGTGGGACAACCCGCGCTGACACCAGAGCAGGCGAACGGCGCGCACGACGGGCTTCCGGTCGAGCCGGCCGGAAGGTTGGCGCAGGTCCCCACGCTGCCCGTCAGGTTGCAGGCGTTACAGGCCCCGGCGCAGGCGGTGTTGCAGCACACCCCATCGACGCAGTTGCCGCTGACACACGCATTCGCCGCCGTGCAGGCGGCGCCCAGGGCATTCTTGGGCACGCAAGCCGAGGCGTTGCAGTAGTTGCTCGCGCTGCACTGCGCATCCACCGTGCAGCCACCCGGACAGGTCGCGGACAGGCCGGAGCAAAGGCCAGGCGCGCACGACGGGCTTCCGGGCGAGCCGGCCGGGCTGTTGGCACAGGTCCCCACGCTGCCAGTCAGGTTGCAGGCATCGCAATTGCCGGCGCAGGCGGTGTTGCAGCACACCCCATCGACGCAGTTGCCGCTGACACACGCATTCGCCGCCGCACAGGTCGCGCCCAGGGCATTCTTGGTACGCAGGCCGAGCCATTGCAGTACTGGCCGGCAACGCACTGGGCGTCAGAGGCGCAGCTCGTGGGACAACTGCCGCTGGTGCCCGAGCAGACGTAGGGCGCGCACGACGGGCTTCCGGCCGAGGCTGCCGAAAGGTTGGCGCAGGTCCCCGACGGTGCCCGACAGGTTGCAGGCATTCGCAGCCGCCAGCGCAGGCGGTGTTGCAGCACACTCCGTCGATGCGATCGCCGCTCACGCACGCGCTGGCCGCCGTGCAGGTTGCGCCCAGGGCGCTCTTGGGCACGCAAGCAGAGCCGCTGCAGTACTGGCCGCTGGCACACTGGGCGCTCGCGGTACAGCTCGTGGGACAACTGGCGCTGGCGCCGGAGCAGGCATAGGGCGCGCACGACGGACTTCCAGCCGAGGACGCCGGTCTGTTGGCACAGCTCCCCAGGCTGCCCGCCAGGTTGCAGGCGTCGCAGGCGCCGGCGCAGGCGGTGTCGCAGCACACTCCGTCGATGCAGTTGCCGCTCACGCAGGTGTTGGCTGCCGTGCAGGCGGCGCCCAGGGTCTTCATGGGCGCGCAGGTGAATCCAGTGCAGTACTGGCCGACGGCGCACTGGGCGTCCGCGGTACAGCTCGTCGGACAACTGGCGCTGACGCCAGAGCAGACGTACGGCGCGCACGACGGACTTCCGGGTTGAAGCTGCCGGCCGGTTGGTGCAGGTCCCCAGGCTGCCCGCCAGGTTGCAGGCATTGCAGGCCCCGGCGCAGGCGGTGCCGCAGCACACTGCGTCGACGCAGTAGCCGCTGAGACAGCCCCTGGCCGTGGTGCAGACCTCGCCGACGCCTGCGGGGACGGCGAACACCCGGAAGTCCGGCTCGGCCGCCGAGTTGCCCCCGAGGAGACCCAGCGGCCCTTGCTGCCCGCCACCGGTGTAAATCACCCGCGCCCGCCAGCGGGAGCCCGCCGGGCGCCAGGCCAGAGAAGCCCGTCCACCACCTGCCCCGCCACGACCGGAGTGGGACACACCGAGCCCGCGCCGTCGAAGGCGAGCCATCGCGGCTTCAGCTCGACCTCGAGCCGAAGCTTCGCGCTGATTCCGCCCTCCTGCGTCACGCGCCCCTCGAGCACCACCGCGCTCCCGCCCGCAGACCCGCCCACCCCGATGCGCGTCGAGCCGTCGGACTGGAGATCTGCCCCAGGCCGCGCGGCAAGCCGGCCTGGTTGTCGCCACCCAGGAACAGGAAGGCACGCCCCTCGTTGGTGGCGATGCCGTTCCAGTAGGGTGCGCCGACGACGACATCGCCAAACCCGTCTCCGTTGACGTCTCCCGCACCTGCCACGGAGGATCGAAAATAGGCATAAGCCTGGCTCGGCCCCGCCTCCCACGACGACGTCGTGCCGAGCCCGGCCGGGCCTCCAAAGTAGACATAGGCGCGCCCTTCGTCGATGGCGAGGCGATCGACCAGCGCCGCCCCCGACGACGACGTCGTCAAACCCGTCTCCGTCTACGTCTCCTGCGCCCGCGACCGAACCTCCGAAGTTGGCGAACCCATGGTCCGTCGGGTCCGCCTGCCAGGCCGGTGTCGGTCCGAGCCCCGTCGCGCTGCCCAGGTAGAGGTAGGCACGCCCCTCGCCAACCGTGGAGCCGGTCGGACCATTCCAACCGCTCGCCCCCACCATGTACGTCGCCATACCCGTCTGCGTTGACGTCCCCTGCGCTCGCCACCGAGTCTCCGAAGTTCCCGCACCGGCCCGGTTCGTCGGGTTGGCTGTCCACGCAGGCGTCGGGCCGAAGCCCCGCCTCGCTGCCCAGGTAGAGGTAGGCGCGCCCCTCGTTGTTGATGCCGCCGTGCGCCAGAAGTTCGCCGCCACGATGACGTCGCCAAAGCCGTCTGCGTTGACGTCACCCGCGCTCGCCACCGAGCAGCCGAAATTCTCATACCCATTGCCCGACAGCCCCACCGTCCACGCAGGCGTCGCTCCGACCCCGTCGCGCTGCCCAGGTAGAGGTAGGCGCGCCCCCCCTCGATGTGGTCCGCGCCCACGATGAGGTCGCCAAACCCGTCCCCGTTGACGTCCCCCGCGCTCGCGACCGAACCGCCGAACCATGCACTGGCCAGGTCAGTCGGGTCGGCCGTCCATGCCGGAGTCGCTCCCGAGCCCGGTCGCGCTGCCCAGGTAGAGGTAGCGGCGCCCCTCGTCAACCGCGGTGCTGTCCCATAGGGGCGCGCCGACGACGACGTCGCCAAACCCGTCGCCGTTGACATCGCCCGCGCTCGCCACCTTGGAGCCGGGGGCCGCCGTCCACGCAGGGGTCGCTCTAAGCCCCGTCGCGCTGCCGAGGTAGAGATAGGCGCATCCCTCGCCAGCCGGGGCGCCGGCACAGTTGGACTGCCCCACGACGACGTCGCCAAACCCGTCCCCGTTGATGTCCCCCGCGCTCGCGACCTTGCTTGCGAACACCCCATCGGTCTTGTCGGTCGGGTCCTGCGTCCACGCCGGAGTCGCTCCAAGCCCCGCAACAGTGCCCAGGTAGACGTAGGCGCGCCCCTCGTCCACCGCGGTGCCGTCGACCCCTGCGCGCCCACGATGAGGTCGCCCAGCCCGTCTCCGTTGACGTCTCCCGCGCTCGCCAACGGGTTGCCGAACCACGCATTGGCCTGGTCCGTCGGGTCGGCCGTCCAGGCCGGAGTCGCTCCGAGCCCGGTCGCGCTGCCAATAGAGAGGTAGGCACGCCCCTCGTAGACACCCGCGCCGGACCAGTAGTCGCCGCTGACGGCGACATCGCCAAACCCATCACCGTTGACGTCGCCCGCGCTCGCCACCGAGCCGGCGAAGGAGGCACTGGTGTCGGTCGGGTCGGCCGTCCATGCGGGAGTCGCTCCGAGCCCGGTCGCGCTGCCGAGATAGAGGTAGGCGCGCCCCTCGTCGGTCGCGACACCGTCCCAGAAGGGCGCGCCGACGACGACGTCGCCAAACCCGTCGCCGTTGACATCTCCTGCGCTCGCCACCGAGACGCCGAACAGCGCGTTCGCCTGGTCTGTCGGGTCGGCCGTCCATGCCGGAGTCGCCCCGAGCCCCGCGGCGCTGCCGAGGTACAGGTAGGCACGCCCCTCGCTGGCCGCGACACCGTTCCAGTAGGGCGCGCCGACGACGACGTCGCCAAACCCGTCCCCGTTACATCTCCCGCGCTCGCCACGGAATGCCCGAACAAGCCATTCGCCTGGTCGGTCGGGTCGGCCGTCCACGAAGGCGTCGCCCCGAGCCCCGCGGCGCTGCCCAGGTAGAGGTAGGCGCGCCCCTCGCCGGCCGCGGCACCGCTCCAGAGGTACGCGCCCACACGACGTCGCCATAACCGTCCCCGTTGACGTCGCCCGCGCCCGCGGGAGACGCCGAACCGTGCATCGGCCGGTCTGTCGGGTCGGCCGTCCACGAAGGAGTCGCTCCCGCACCCCGCGGCGCTGCCCAGGTAGAGGTAGACGCGCCCCTCGTCGACGGCGGTGCCATCCCAACGGTAGGCGCTCATGATGACGTCGCCGACCCGTCGCCGTTGACGTCGCCCGCGCTCGCCATCGAGTGGCTGAAGTAGGAATCCGCTTGGTCCGTGGGGTCAGCCGTCCAGGTAAGGCGTCGTCCCGAGCCCCGTCGCGCTGCCCAGATAGAGGTAGGCGCGCCCCTCGTTGGCTCCGACGCCGGTCCACTATCCCTCTCCCACGATGACGTCGCCAAACCCGTCGCCGTTGACGTCGCCCGCGCTCGCAACCGTGTGGCCGAGATTCCGCTCGCCTGGTTCATCGGGTCCGCCGTCCAGGTCGCCGTCGAGAGGAGAGGATCGAGCGTAACGGGAAGGCCGCGCCCGCGAGCTCGGAGGCCTCGACGCGAAGGAGCACCTCGCGGCTCGCCTCCGCCCACTCCATCGACGAGCGCAGCGTCCGGCCCGACGCATCGACGGCCTTCAGCCCGGTGTAGTGGAGCCCGCCGAAGGCCAGCCCATCGTCCAGGCGGCGCACCTCGCCGTCCCACGCCACCGCCGCC
>CAWJOY010000022.1:0-42944 GCA_963844505.1 uncultured Alphaproteobacteria bacterium | reverse complement strand
CGCGACGGTCAGGCCGCGTTCAGCCACAAAGACGGCCGCCCCTATGAGGCGCCGCAATGATCGTCGATCCCGCCCGCGCCCCCATCAGCCAAGAGGACGGCCTTGAAACCCTGCACCTTTCGGTCGCGGGCGGGCTGACGCAATTTGGCGCTTATGTCGAGACGCTAGCCCGCGATGCGTGGTCCTCGAACCGGCATTGGCACGACGCCGAAGACGAATTTCTGTTCGTGCTGGAAGGCACCGCGACCCTGCATGACGACAACGGCCTGACCGATCTGGTGCAAGGCGACGCAGTCACGTGGCGCAGTGGCGAGCCGAACGGCCACCACATCACCAACCGCTTTGACGCGCCGCTGCGCTATTTGATCGTCGGCACAAGGGTGGCGGGCGACATCTGCCACTATCCCGACAGCGGCAACCGCCTGCTGACGGGCGCAACCCGCTGGCAGTTGTTTGACGCGCACGGCACACTCTTGCGCGCGGGCGACAACCCGCCAGAGCTGCGCAACCTGCCCAAGCCTTGGGGCTTTGCCTATGACGGCACGCAGCTGCCACAAATTCACCGCATGGCGACACGGCGATGGGTGACCGAAGACACCTATGCGCACCCGATCCTTGGCGGCGGGCTTGGCCCCTATCTGCACTGCGTCTTGGGCGACGTCGGCGGGCTCAGCCAGTTCGGCGTGCATCTGGAACGTCTGCCCATAGGCTCTGGGTCCAGCTTTCGCCATTGGCACGAAACCGAGGACGAGATGGTCCTCATCCTCGCCGGTACGCCGACCTTGATCGAAGATCATGAAACCCAGCTCACCGCCGGATCGGTGCTGTGCTGGCCCAAATCCACACCCATCGGCCACCGCCTTGAAAATCGCGGCACGACCGAAGCGCTTTATCTCACCCTTGGCACGCGGCTGACCCGCGATGTGATCCACTATCCCGATCACGATCTGGTCACCCGCAAAATTGGCCCGCTGCGGCACTATTTCCACGCCGACGGCCGCCCCCATACGCTTTCCTAAAGGAGCCCGACTATGACCGATTTCACCTATGCAATGGATGCCGATGGCGTTGTCACCCTGACCTGGGATGTTGCTTCCAAGTCGATGAACGTGATGTCCACCGCTGCCTTTATGCAACTGTCCGACCTTGTTGACCGCGCCCTGGCCGACCCAGAGGCCAAAGGCATCATCATCACTTCGGGCAAGAAAGATTTCGCAGGCGGCATGGACTTGAACGTCATCGCAGAGATGCGCGCGGGTGGGGCGCCGGCGATCTTTGACGGCGTCATGGGGATGCACAAAGTCATGCGCAAGATCGAACGCGCGGGCATGGATCCCAAGACCCTCAAGGGCGGCAAACCGATCGTCGCGGCTCTGCCCGGAACGGCACTTGGCATCGGCTTCGAGCTGCCGCTTTGCTGCCACCGCATCATCGCCGCCGACAATCCGCGCGCCAAGATCGGCCTGCCCGAGATCATGGTCGGCATCTTTCCGGGCGCAGGCGGCACCACCCGCTTGACCCGCAAGCTTGGCGCGATGATGGCCGCGCCCTACCTGCTGGAAGGCAAGCTCTCTGATCCCAAAGCCGCTCGCGCCGCTGGCCTGATCGACGAGGTGGTCGCCCCCGAAGATTTGCTGGCCCGCGCCAAAGAATGGGTTCTGGCCGCCAAAGACGCCGATCTGGTGAAACCATGGGATGCCAAAGGCTATAAAATGCCCGGCGGCGCGCCGTATCACCCCGCTGGCTTTATGACATTCGTCGGCGCATCCGCGATGGTGCTTGGCAAAACCATGGGCGTCTATCCCGCCGCCCGCGCCCTGCTTGGTGCCGTCTACGAGGGCGCGTTGGTCCCCTTTGACACCGCCCTCAAAATCGAAGCCCGCCAGTTCACCTCGGTGCTGATGAACCCCTCGTCTTCGGCGATGATCCGCAGCCTCTTCATCAACAAAGAGGCTCTCGACAAAGGCGCCAACCGCCCCGCCGTTCCTGACCAAAGCGTGCGCAAACTTGGCGTCATCGGCGCAGGCATGATGGGTGCAGGCATCGCCTATGTCGCCGCCAACGCAGGGATCGAGGTCGTTCTGATCGACGCCGCCCAAGACGCCGCCGACCGAGGCCGCGCTCATTCCGAGGCTTTGCTCGACAAAGGCATCGCGCGGCGCAAAGTCACCCCCGAGAAAAAAGCCGAAGTGCTGGCCCGCATCACCGCAACCACCGACTACACCGCCCTGAATGGCTGCGACCTCGTGGTCGAGGCGGTGTTCGAAGACCCAAAGATCAAGGCCGAAGTCACCGCCCGCGTCGAGGCCGCTACCGGCCCTGACTGCATCTTCGCCTCCAACACTTCCACCCTGCCGATCTCGATGCTGGCGAAAGCATCGGCGCGGCCCGACCAATTCATCGGCATCCATTTCTTCAGCCCCGTCGATAAAATGAACCTAGTCGAGATCATCAAAGGCAAAGCCACTGGCGACCGCGCCGTGGCCAAAGCGCTCGACTTCGTCCGGGCGATCCGCAAAACCCCCATCGTGGTGAATGATGCCCGCTTCTTCTACGCCAACCGCTGCATCATCCCCTATATCAACGAAGGCATCCGCATGGTGGCCGAAGGCGTAGAACCCGCGCTGATCGAAAACGCCGCCAAACTGGTCGGCATGCCACTAGGGCCCCTGCAACTGGTCGATGAAACCTCGATCGACCTCGGTGTCAAAATCGCCAAAGCCACCCGCGCCGCGATGGGCGATGCCTACCCCGATGGCGCCGTGGACGAGGTGCTGTTCTGGATGGCGGACCAAGGCCGCATGGGCAAAAAGGCCAACGCCGGCTTCTACGCCTATGATGACGCGGGCAAGCGCCAAGGCCTCTGGGACGGCCTCGCGGAACAATACCCCCATACGACCGACCCTGACCTGCACGCAGTTCAACACCGCCTGCTGATGGCCCAAACCCTCGAAGCCGTTCGCGCCCTCGAAGAAGGCGTGCTGACCGACATCCGCGAAGGCGACGTCGGCGCGATCCTAGGCTGGGGCTTTGCGCCGTGGTCCGGTGGCCCGTTCAGCTGGCTCGACATCATCGGCGCCCCGCGCGCGGTCGAGATCTGCGACACCCTCACCGAAACCTACGGCCCCCGTTTCACAGCGCCAGAACTGCTGCGCGACATGGCCGCCAAAGGCGAGACCTTCTACACCCGCTTCGCCACCGCCAAAGCTGCCTAGGCTTTCATACTGGCACAAATACTCCCGCCGGAGGCTCCTCAGCCCCCGACGGGAGCATCCCCGTCAAAGCCATAGCCAAACCGCGCAATATCCTCCGCGCAAAGCTCCGCAATCAACCCAGCGTCGGCATCCGTATAAAACCCTCGCCAGTCCAGCCCACGCTCTGATGCATTGACCCGCGCTAGTGGCAATATCCGAAACCCAAGATGGGATTCAAACCCCGCCAAATCTTGCTCCAGATGCTCAAGCCGCGCAAAAACACTGGCCCTCTCACGCCCAGCCCCATCACGCAGATAGGCCCCATAGGGCCAGAGCCGCAAAGCTGTCCGCGTCTGCGCATGGTTCAAAAACCCACTGAAATCATGGCTCTTGGCCAAGCCCACGGCTGGATGGGCAAAGTTCTGGCCACGCAACCAATGATAGTAACTTACCATCCGGTCCCAAGGGTTGCGCACTAAGGCCAACGTGAAAAACTGTGCAATTTCGGCGTCCGTCGCCAAACCGCGAATATCGGCCAAGGTCGAATGCTTCCACAAACGCCCCGCAGATTTCACCCCGACCAGCCGCCCCTTGCGGGCCCGTGCTTTCGGGGTGTCGCCGATCAGAATGTCGTCCTTCATCGCCCGCGCCTCCAGCGCCAGCGCCAATGCCGTCCCCCCTGTTTTGGGGATATGCACAAAGATAAACCGCCGCCCCCGGGACAAAATCATCAGAACCTCCGCACAAAAAAGCCGCCCTCGGGGGCATCGAGCCCCCTCGTCCGGCTTTGGCGCCGGCTGCCCTCATAGGCTTGGCCCTGCAGCGGCAGCATCTGGCTAAACGGGGTTGAGCAGCGGTCTGCCCTCGGCCTGCGCGACCAGATTTGCGACCGCCATCAGGCCCATATCCACCCGAACTGCCTCGACCGCCGTACCCAGATGCGGCAAGAGCGTCACATTTTCCAATGCCAAAAGCCCCGCCGAGACCTGCGGCTCATGCTCATAGACATCCAACCCCGCCCCAGCGATCCGACCTGCCGCAAGATGCGACACCAATGCGGCCTCATCCACGACATCACCCCGCGCGATGTTGATCAGAAGGCCATGCGGCGCCATCAGCGCCAAAGCCTGCGCATCAATCAGATGCCGATTTGCACCGCCACCCGGCACCGCGATCACCACGAAATCCGCAGCCATCACCTCGGGCAAATCGCGTTGCGTGGCGAGCGCGCCAAGCTCGACATTCGAGCGGTTGTGAAACACCACCTGCATACCAAAGCCATGGTGGCACCGCCGCGCAATTGCTTGGCCGATCCGCCCCATGCCGATGATGCCGACGGTTTTACCGCTCACCATCGCGCCCAAAAACTGCGTCGGATGCCAGCCTTGCCATTGCCCTGCCCGCAGCGCGCGCTCTGCCTCGCCAGCCCGCCGGGCAGTCATCAGCATCAGCGTCAGGGCGATATCCGCAGTCGCTTCGGTCACAGCACCGGGTGTGTTGGTCACAGCAACCCCGACCGCCCGCGCCGCCACCACGTCGATATGGTTATAACCCACGCCAAAATTCGCCAAAAGCCGCGCCCGAGGTTTCAGCCCGGCAAAGACCTCTGCCGAAAACGCATCCCCCAAGGTTGGCAGCACCAGATCAAACTCTGTCAGCGCTGCCCGCATCTCGGCCAAGCTCAGCGGGAGCGTGTTTTGCCGCGCGGTCACCTCGAACTTGGCAGCCGCAGCGCGCATCACCGGCTCTGGCAGCGGCCGCGTGATCAGCAGCCGCATCACGCGCCCAGCTCGCGACCACGATCCGCCGCCGCTTGAACCGCCCGCGTCATCAGGGGGCCAAGACCCGTGTCAGGATCCATCAGCACCGCCAAAGCCGCCGCCGTTGTCCCTCCCGGAGAGGTCACATTTACGCGCAACTGACTTGCAGGCTCCGACGACTGATAGGCAAGCTCGCCCGCGCCGCAAACCGTTGCCCGCGCCAATTGCATCGCGACATCCGCCGACAAGCCCTGCGCCTCGCCCGCCGCCGCCATCGCCTCGATCAGGTGGAACACATAGGCCGGACCCGAGCCCGACACCCCCGTCACCGCGTCGATCTCATGCTCGCCCGCAAGCTCGACCACTTGGCCCACCGCCTGCATCAAACTGCGCGCCACGGCCAAGCCCGCAGCCCCCGCGAATTCATTGGCGCAAATCCCCGTAATGCCGCGTCCCACCATCGCAGGCGTGTTCGGCATCGTCCGCACAATTGGAGTTTTCTCGCCCAAAACCTCGGCAAAGCTGGCAATCGAAGTCCCCGCCGCAATCGACACAAACAGCGTGCGCCCATTACCCAAAGCCTGCAAAGCGGGCAGCGCCGCCCCCATCATCTGCGGCTTTACGGCCAGCAGGGCCACCGCAGGCGCAGGCGGGACGCCCTTGTTCAGATGCACGCCGCTTGCGATCAGCCAGTCGGTCGGGTGCGGCTCGATAACCCAAACGCTTGCCGCCGGAACACCCGCAGCCAACCAACCGGTCAAAAGCGCGGTCCCCATCTTGCCACATCCAAGCAAAACCAGCCCTTCGCGGGCCACCAGATCAAGCGTCATACCAAAACTCCCTTTTCAGGGCAGGTTAGGCGCGACCGTAGGCCTCTGCAATAGCGACGCGCATGGCTTCGGCAGGCGTTTTATCGGCCCAAGCCACAAGCTGAAACGCAGGATAGAACCGCTCGGCCGAGGTGATTGCGCTGGAAATCAGGCGATCGACCTGCTCGCTGCCGGCAATTTGGCCACCCGCAAGACACAGGCCATAGCGCCAAACCATCAGCTTTTGCTCGGCCCAATAGGTGAAGGCACCGGTCCAAACCATGTCGTTGCAGCGGTTCAACACATCAAAAAGCGCCGCCATTTTCTCGACTGGCGGTTCCATCTCAAACGTGCAAATAAGCCGCAAGGTTTCGTCCTGCTCGGACCAAGCCAGTGTCAAAGAATAGGTGCGCCACTGCCCTTCGACCGCCATCGCGATTTGATCGTCGGTGACACGGTCGAATTCCCAAGCGTGCTGCGCCGCCAAATTCTCGACAAGATCGATCGGATGCAATTCGTCATTCAAAAGATAATCGTCATTCAGCGACATGGGACAGCCTCACTATTGTGCCTCATCCGCGGAACCAACCACTAGAGACAGGGCGCCGAGCAATCTACAGTGAAAGCAAGGCTTGTCTATTACTAGATATGGTGTGCCCAAAGGGAAACCCTGTAAAGCGTTTTCTGGTCAAATCTTCTGTGGACAAAATCCGATCTGTCCGATGGCTCCCCCTCACACCCATTTCGCAAACAGCCCGCTTTTTAATCCATTCAGTCAAAAACCATTCAACCGCCTAAATTTTCATCCCAATCGCAGGGCAATTCGCCCAGCAACAGTTCACCCGCCCCCGCGTCGCTGCCAAGCTTGACCGCGAGGAGACCCCATGATCGCAGTCCAAGCCCTTTCCCCTGCTGCTTTGCCGCCTTTGCAGCGGGCGCTTGGCCAAGCCCGCGTGGCCTTTGCGCCGCACAATCGGCTGGCGGATCTGGCACAGCAAGGCTCGGCCAAAGCGATGCTGCCAAGGGTCTTTGGTCCGCCCGAGGTGGTGTTTTTGAACACCTCTGGTGGGCTGACAGACGGAGATCACCTCAGCTATCAGATTGATATCGCAGAAAACTGTCAGATCACCGCCACCACCCAAACCGCCGAACGCGCCTATGCCACGCGCGGCGATTGCGCCACGGCTTCGGTGCGCGCAAGCGTCGGTGCAGGGGCGCGGCTTGACTGGTTGCCGCAAGAAACCATTCTGTTCGAGGACAGCCACCTTACCCGATCGACCTGCATTGACCTGCACGGGGATGCGGCCTGTCTGTTGGTCGAATCCGTGGTGCTGGGCCGTCACGCGATGGGCGAAACCCTTGCCCGCGCAAGGCTGAGCGACCGCCGCGTGGTCACCCGCGACGGGCGCCCGATCTGGATGGAGGCGCTCGAAATCACGCCCGAATTTCTGCGCAGCTCGAACGCGGCGCTGTTGGGCGAGGCGCGCGCGTTTGCCGTGATCGCCCTGATTGCGCCCAACGCCGAGGACGCGCTGCCTCGGCTGCGGGCGGCGCTGACACACCCCGCCTGCCACTCTGCCGCTTCGGGTTGGGATGGCAAATGTATCGCCCGCATCCTCGCCCGCGATGGCTGGCATATGAAACAACAAATCGCCACCGCCCTCAGCGCCCTGCGGCAAACGCCGCTGCCGCGCGTGTGGCAAATGTAATGCTTGGCCGCCCGCTTTGACCATTTGTAGGAGCCCGCAATGAACCTCACCCCGCGCGAGCGTGAAAAACTTCTGATCTCGGTGGCCGCGATGGTCGCGCGCGGGCGGCTGGCCCGTGGCGTCAAGCTTAACCACCCCGAAGCCATCGCTCTCATCACCGATTTCGTCGTCGAGGGCGCCCGCGATGGCCGCACTGTTGCCGATCTGATGCAGGCGGGCGGCCATGTGCTGACGGCCGATCAATGTATGGAGGGCATCGCCTCGATGATCCCTTCGGTGCAGGTCGAGGCCACCTTTCCCGATGGCACCAAGCTTGTCACTGTCCACCACCCCATTCGCTAAAGGTTTGACATGAAACGCATTATCGCCCTTTCTCTGTTGCCCACTGCCGCCTCTGCCCATGCGGGTTTTCACACGGACCTAAGCTTTGCCGCCCAGTTCCAGCACTTGCTGTCGCAACCCGATCATCTGGCGCTTCTGGCGGGGCTTGCGGTTGCCGCAGCGCTTTATGCCTATAAAGTCCGCAGCAAATGACCGCCCCCCGCATCCCCGGCGAGATCTTCCCCGCCTCGGGCGAGATCGAGATCAACGCAGGTCAGCCCAGCTTGACCCTGATGGTCGCCAATACCGGCGACCGCCCCGTGCAGGTCGGCAGCCACTACCACTTTGCCGAAACCAACCCCGCGCTTGACTTTGACCGCGCGGCTGCACGCGGTCAGCGGCTCGACATCGCCGCAGGCACCGCCGTTCGCTTTGAACCCGGCCAGTCGCGCGAGGTGCGCCTGACGCCCTTTGGTGGCCTGCGCCGCGTGTTCGGTTTCAACGCTCACGTCATGGGAGACCTGTAAATGTCCACCAAAATCGCCCGCGCCGACTATGCTGCGATGTATGGCCCGACCACGGGCGACCGCATCCGCCTTGGCGACACCGACCTGATTATCGAGGTTGAGCGCGACCTGACCACCTATGGCGAAGAGGTCAAATTCGGCGGCGGCAAAGTCATTCGCGACGGCATGGGGCAGTCGCAAATCCCGCGCGCAGGTGGCGCTGTCGACACGGTGATTACCAATGCGCTGATCCTTGACCACTCGGGTATCTACAAGGCCGACGTCGGCCTGCGCGATGGGCTGATCCACGCGATTGGCAAAGCGGGCAATCCCGACACGCAATCCGGCGTCGATATCATCATCGGTCCGGGCACAGAGATCATCGCGGGCGAAGGGCGCATCCTGACCGCGGGCGGCATGGACGCGCATATCCACTTTATCTGCCCGCAGCAGGCCGAAGACGCGCTGCACTCGGGCGTGACCACCCTGCTGGGTGGCGGCACGGGGCCAGCGCATGGCACACTTGCCACCACCTGCACGCCGGGTCCGTGGCATATCAGCCGGATGCTGCAAGCGCTTGACGGCATCCCGATGAACTTTGGCCTCTCGGGCAAGGGCAATGCCTCGCGCCCCGAGGGGCTGATCGAGATGGTCAACGCAGGCGCTTGTGCGCTGAAACTGCACGAAGATTGGGGCACCACCCCCGCCGCCATCGACTGCTGCCTCTCGGTCGCCGACGATATGGACGTGCAGGTGATGATCCACACCGACACCCTGAACGAGAGCGGCTTTGTCGAGAACACCCTTGCCGCGATCAAAGGCCGCACCATCCACGCCTTTCACACCGAGGGCGCAGGCGGCGGCCACGCCCCCGACATCCTGCGCGTGGTCTCATCTCCCAACATCATCCCATCGTCCACCAACCCGACGATGCCCTACACCGCCAACACGGTCGAGGAACACCTCGATATGCTGATGGTCTGCCACCACCTTGACCGCTCGATCCCCGAAGACGTCGCCTTTGCCGAAAGCCGCATCCGTCGCGAGACCATCGCGGCCGAGGACATCCTCCACGACATCGGCGCGCTCTCGATCCTGTCGTCCGACAGCCAAGCGATGGGCCGCATCGGCGAGGTGATCATCCGCACATGGCAAACCGCCCACAAGATGCACCAACAGCGTGGCCGACTTGCCGATGAGACGGGCGAGAACGACAACCTGCGCGCCCGTCGTTATATTGCGAAATACACCATCAACCCCGCGATCACCCATGGCATTGCCGCGCATATAGGCTCGATTGCGGTGGGCAAACGTGCCGACCTTGTGCTGTGGAACCCTGCGTTTTTTGGTGCGAAACCCGAGATGGTGCTGCTGGGTGGCATGATTGTGGTGGCGCAAATGGGCGACCCCAACGGCTCTATCCCCGTGCAGCCGATGTATTCGCGCCCGATGTTTGGCGCCTTTGGCCGTGCGCTTGCAGCAACCTCGGTCACCTTCGTCAGCCAAGCCGCGCAGGCCAATGGTGTCGGCGCGCAGCTTGGGTTGCAAAAATCGACGTTGGCGGTGCAAAACACCCGCACGATCGGCAAGGCTGACATGCTGCTTAACAATGCCCGCCCTGAAATCGAGGTGAACCCCGAGACCTACGAAGTCCGCGCCGACGGTGAACTGCTCACCTGCCAACCCGCGACCGAGCTGCCGCTCGCCCAACGCTACTTTTTGTTCTGATGCGCCAAAGCCATGCAGTTTCTGCAATGCAGCAATGCCCCTCAAACGGTTGCGACCTTGGGGTTTTCCTGTCATTACAAAGGCAGGGAGGAAACACTTGGATCAAACAAGAGGTTTCCAATGGCACAGACAGCACAATTTACTGCACCGCAGCGTTCGCTTGCTCAGACCTTGGCAGCACCATTTCTCGCCCTCGGCAAAGGGATGATGGCAATGGCAGAGTCCGGCGGTCGCATGCAGCAGATCAAAAAACTGAACTTGACGACCGACGCAGATCTTCTGGCATCGGGCAAAACCCGCGAAGGCGAAATCCGTCGCATCTTTGGCGCAAGTTTCTACATCTAAGCGCTGCGACTTGGGTCTGCTTGCGGGCTGCCCCAGTAACAACCAACAGCTTTGCGCCCCTTTTGCAGCCCCGCGCTGCACGCGGCGCAGAGCGTGGGCGTGACGCAGCCCCCCCCTTTACCCCAACAGCAAATGCCCCAAGCCCAGCCCGCAACGGCTGGGCGTTTCCGCATGCGCACCCCCCAGACCTAACCCCAAAGGACCCTGCCCATGCTGCCTGCCCGCTCGATCCTGCGCGCCCCACAGCCCGCGACAGCCGATAGCGTCACCCTCTCCTATGACGCGCGCTTCCTGCGCCGCAAACGGCTGACCACCGATGCCGGCGCAAGCTTCATGGTCGACCTGCCCGAGACAACCAGCCTGAACCACGGCGATGCGTTTGTGCTGGACGATGGCCGCAAAATCGCGGTGCTGGCCGCGCAAGAACCCGTGGTCCGCGTGACTGGACCGCTGCCGCGTCTGGCATGGCACATCGGCAATCGTCACACCCCTTGCCAAGTCGAGACCGACCATCTGGTCATCCGCCGTGACCCCGTGATCGAAGAGATGCTGCGCGGCTTGGGCGCGGTGCTTACGCTCCAAATCGCCCCCTTCACCCCCGAAGGCGGCGCCTATGGCCACGGCCGCACCATGGGCCACGACCATGGCCCAGCCGAGCAACCCCATGCTTTCGCAAGTCTTTTCGCGCGCACCAATGGCTAGCCCAACCGACCGCCTGCGCCTGACGCAGTGGCTCTCGCCCGCCTTCCCCATCGGCAGCTTTGCCTATTCCCAAGGGCTAGAAACCGCCATCACCACGGGCCAGATCAAAACCCAAACCGACCTAGCGGCGTGGATCACCGCGATTCTCACCCACGGCTCTGGCCGCGCCGACGCCATCCTGCTCGCCCATGCCCGCAAACCTGATGCCGACCTAAGTGCCCTCAGCGACACCGCCCTTGCGCTCGCGCCCAGTGCCGAGCGCGTGACCGAGATGATGGAACAAGGCCGCGCCTTCGCAGCCACGCTCTCCGCCATCACTCCACACCGACACCCCGCCCGCCCTTATGCGGTGACCGTAGGCGAGGCCACCGCCCGCCTCGATCTGCCAACCGCCGAAGTCCTTGCGCTCTGGCTCCACGCCCTCGCAGCCCAACTCACCTCCGCGGCTGTGCGCTTCATCCCGCTTGGCCAAACCCAAGGCCAGCAAACCCTCGCAGGCCTCGCCCCCCTCATTGCCGCCCTTGCCGAGACCTATGCAACGCTGCCCCTCAGCGCCCTCACCTCCACCAGCCTCGGCGCCGACATCGCCGCAATGGCCCATGAAACCATGCCAGTCAGGATATTTCGCACATGACCTCCCCCAATGGCCCCCTCCGCATCGGCATCGGCGGCCCCGTCGGCGCGGGCAAAACCTCGCTCACCGAACAGCTCTGCCGCGCACTCGCCCACCGCTGTTCCATGGCAGTCATCACCAATGATATCTACACCCGCGAAGACGCAGACTACCTGATCCGCGCGCAAGTCCTACCCGCAGCCCGCATCCGCGGCGTCGAGACCGGCGGCTGCCCGCATACCGCCATCCGCGAAGACGCAAGCATCAACCTTGCCGCCGTCGCCGACCTGCGCCAGGCCTTCCCCGACCTCGACCTGATCCTGATAGAGAGCGGCGGCGACAACCTCGCCGCGACCTTCTCGCCCGAACTGGCCGACCTCTCGATCTACCTGATCGACACCGCCGCAGGCCAAGACATTCCCCGCAAACGCGGCCCAGGCGTCACCCGCTCCGACCTTTTGGTGGTCAACAAAACCGACCTCGCCCCGCATGTCGGCGTCGACCTCGCTCAACTCGAAGCCGACACCGCAACCGCCCGCGGCCCTCGCCCCTACGTGCTGGCGCAAATCCGCAAAGGCCAAGGCATTGACCAAATCGTCGCCTTCCTGCAAACCGAAGGCGGCCTCAGCCTCAGTTGACCTAAACCGCTTTCATACTGGCTCAAATACTCTGGGGTCTGGGGCAAAGCCCCAGCTGCCCGCCCCCCCCAACTGCCCGCCGCCATCGCCTCAGGGCATCACCTCAAACCGGTCCACATCCACCATCCCGTGATCGGTGATCTTCAAATGCGGAATTACCGGCAAACACAGGAAAGCAAGCTGCAAGAACGGCTCTTCCAACACCACCCCCAGCCCTTTCGCCGCAGCCCGCAAATCCACCAGCTCCGCGCGAACCTCTTCGAACGACTTCAGGCTCATCAACCCCGCTACAGGCAAGGCCAGCTCTGCCAAGATCCGCCCGCCCTCAACCACAACGAAGCCGCCCTCGATCTCGCCCAATCGCTTCACCGCCAGCGCCATATCGTCGTAATCCGCCCCCACGACCGCAATGTTGTGGTGGTCGTGACAGACGGTCGAGCCAATCGCGCCGCGCTGCAAACCAAAGCCCTTCACAAACCCCGTTGCCCGATTGCCATTGACGCCGTGCCGCTCAATCACCGCGATCTTGACCAAATCCCGCGCGATATCGGGGCGCTTGTCGCCATCCTCTGGCGCGATATCAAAGGTCAGATGCTCGGTGATGATCTTGCCCTCGATAATTCCGATCACCGGTGTCTCGACCCGATTGCCACCTGTCCTAAAGTGATGCGCCTCGATCAAAGGCGCTTTGACCGAGTGCCGTGCCACAGGCTCGATTATCTCGCGAGCAGCAAAAGCCGCCGCGCAAATCTCGACGCCGCCGGTGAACACCCGCGCCACATGACAGCCCTCAAGACTATCAATCACCGCAATATCCGCCCGCTTGCCCGGCGCGATCAGGCCACGATCTTTCAATCCAAAAGCCTCGGCCGCCGACAGACTTGCCGCGCGATAAACCGCAAGCGGTGGCGCCCCCAAGGCAATCGCCGTGCGGATCAGATAGTCCAGATGCCCCTGCTCGGCGATATCCAGCGGATTGCGGTCGTCCGTGCAAAAGCACAGATAGGGCGCATGCCGTTCGGTCAACAGCCCCACCAAAGCGTGCAAGTCCTTGGACACCGAGCCTTCACGGATCAGAACCCGCATCCCCTTGCGCAGCTTTTCCAGCGCTTCATCATAGCTTGTCGCCTCGTGCTCTGTTCGGATGCCCGCTGCGATATAGCCGTTCAAATCCTTGCCGCGCAGCAAGGGGGCATGGCCGTCGATATGCCGCCCCTCAAAGGCCGCAAGCTTGGCCATCGCGCCCGCGTCCTTATAAAGAACGCCCGGATAATTCATAAATTCGGCAAGGCCGCTAACCCGTGGATGATCCATCAGCGGCGCGATATCGCCTGCCTCCAGCCGCGCGCCCGTCGTCTCCATATGGGTCGAGGGCACACAAGACGAAAGCTGCACACGAATGTCCATCAAGGTCCGCTTGGACGCCTCAAGGAAATAATTGATCCCCGTCAGCCCGCAGACATTGGCGATTTCATGCGGGTCGCAAATCGCCGTCGTCACCCCATGCGGACTGACGCAGCGGTCAAACTCGAACGGCGTCACGAGGCTTGATTCAATGTGCAAATGCGTGTCGATAAACCCGGGCACAAGGATCTGCCCCGACACGTCAATCTCGCGCTTTCCCTCGTATTCGCCAAAGACTCCAACGATGTAATCGCCACAGATCGCCACGTCACTGGCCACCAACTCGCCCGAGATCAGATCATAGACCAAGCCCCCCTTGAGCACGATATCCGCAGGTGCCACCCCGCGCCCCTGATCAATTCTGTCGGCAAGTGACGCTTTTTGCATGGTAATCTCCTTTGGAATAGGGAACCCTAGACCCATCGTCGCGACAAGACCAATTCCACGGCTCTAACGAAATCGGAAGCATTCTATGCGCCCCCTCCATGGCATTGCCCTAAAAGTAGCATCGGTTTTGGTGTTTATCGTGATGAGCTCGCTGATAAAAACCACCATAGACCACATTCCTGCAGGCGAGGCGGTGTTCTTTCGGTCGTTCTTTGCCATTCCGGTGATCGTGGCGTGGCTGGCGATGCGGCGCGAATTGGCGACGGGGTTCAAGGCCAAAAACCTGATCAGCCACTTTTGGCGCGGCATGATGGGCACGATGGCGATGGGGCTGGGCTTTGCGGGTCTGGCCTATCTGCCGCTGCCCGAGGTGACCGCCATCGGCTATGCCTCGCCGCTGCTGGTGGTCGTATTTGCGGCGATGTTTTTGGGCGAAGAGGTCCGTCTGTTCCGCATCGCTTCGGTCGCGCTTGGCCTGACGGGCGTGCTGATCGTGTTGTCGCCGCGCCTAAGCATTGGCAGCAGCGATGTCGCGTCCCACCGCGAGGCTTTTGGCGCAATTCTGGTGCTGGCAGGCGCGTTTTGTGCGGCACTTGCGCAGGTGTTTGTGCGCAAACTGGTCTTTACCGAGAAAACCGCCGCGATCGTGTTTTATTTCTCGCTCAGCTCGGCCGCCTTGTCGCTGGTCACGCTGCCCTTTGGTTGGGTGATGCCCAGCCCAACCGAGTTCGCAACCTTGGTGGTCGTTGGCCTCTTGGGCGGCCTTGGACAGATCCTGCTGACCTCAAGCTATCGCGAGGCCGACGCCTCGCTGATCGCGCCGTTTGATTATGCTTCAATGGTTTTCGCCCTGCTGATCGGCTATTTCATCTTTGACGAAGTGCCGACCGTCACCATGCTGGTCGGGGCGTCGATTGTGATTTTCGCGGGCGTTTTGATCATCTGGCGCGAACGCAAACTTGGGCTTGAACGGACCAAGGGTCGCAAGGCGATGACGCCCCAAGGCTAGGGCGTCAGCACCAGATCAGCCGCCCCCGAGCCCGCAATCACCCGCCGAATGTTGGGCAGGTCGTTGCCGTCGATCCAAGCCTGAGCCTGCGCTGCGGTCTTGCCAAACTCGGCCCACCGCAGATGCAAGCGGCGTTCCAGTTCTGCCACATCAACGTCGATCCAAACCGTCAGATCAAAGAGCCAGCGCGCGGCATCCCATGGGGCCTCGTTGAACAACAGATAGTTGCCCTCGACCACCAAAATGCGATCTTCAGGGCCAATGATATCGGCGCCTGCGCGGCTGATCTCTAATGCGCGATCAAACAGCGGAATAGCGACTTCGGGTTCGGTTTGAAGCCGCCGCAACAAATGTAAAAACCCTTGCACGTCAAAGGTATCGGGCGCGCCTTTGCGGTCCCGCGCCCCGCGTGCCACCAGCACCGCGTCATCATAGTGAAAGCCATCCATCGGCACGGCCTTTGCGCCCGCGCCCAAAGCTGTCACCAGATTGGCCGCGAGTGTCGACTTGCCCGCAGCCGGAGGTCCTGCAAGGGCGACAAGAAACCGCCGCCCCGTGCCGCTCTGTTCGGCGGCCTTTTGCAATACAACGGTCGCAAGCTCTTGGGGGGTCATGCCTGTTCCTCAACACCTTCGGGGACTTTTGCGCCGGTCATAAAGGCCACAGCATCGGACATGCTGTATGCCTTTGGGTCGATGACGCAAAGCCTTTTCCCAAGCCGGTGGATGTGAATGCGGTCAGCGACTTCGAATACATGCGGCATGTTGTGGCTGATGAGGATGATCGGGATGCCGCGCGCGCGCACATCACGGATCAGCTCTAGCACGCGGCGGCTTTCCTTGACGCCCAGCGCCGCAGTCGGCTCGTCCAAGATCACTACCTTTGACCCAAAGGCCGCCGCACGAGCAACCGCAACCCCCTGCCGTTGGCCGCCCGAAAGCAACTCGACGGCTTGGTTGATGTTCTGGATCGTCATCAGGCCCAGTTCGGACAGCTTATCGCGGGCAAATTGCTCCATCCGTGGGCGGTCCATCTGGCGAAAGATCGTGCCCATGATACCCGGTTTGCGCCACTCGCGGCCCAAGAACATATTGTCCGCGATCGACAGTGCCGGAGACATCGCAAGGCTTTGATACACCGTCTCGATTCCCGCATCCCGCGCGTCTTGCGGCCCCCGGAAATGGATCGGCGCGCCGTCAAGCCTGATTTCGCCGTGATCGGGAATGACCGCCCCCGCAAGCGCCTTGATCAGCGTCGATTTGCCCGCACCGTTGTCGCCGATCACAGCGGTAATCTCACCCGGATACAGGTCAAAGTCTGCGCCATTCATGGCGACCACAGTGCCATAACGCTTCATCAAGCCGCGCGCGCTCAGAATTGGTTGCACGTCCGTCATTGCGAAGCCCTCCGCAGCCATTGATCCAAAGCAACCGCGATAATCACCAGATTGCCCGCAGCAAACATTTGCCAATAATCGTCTACACCCGCCAGCGAGAGGCCGGTGTTGAACACGCCCACAATCATCGCCCCCAAGACCGACCCGATGATCGAGCCGCGCCCGCCAAACAGCGAGGTGCCGCCGATCACCACAGCCGTGATAGAGGCAAGGTTGATCGTGTCAAACGACACCGGAGACACCGACCCCACACGCCCGATTGCAACCCAAGCCGCAAAGCCACAGATCACCCCCGCAACCGTATAGACAGAGACCAATGTCGCCTTGGACTTGATGCCCGACAGCATCGCCGCATCAGGATCGTCGCCAATCGCATGGACATGCCGCCCCCAAGCCGTATGGGCCAAAACATACCAGATAATCCCCGCCAGAACGATCAAGGAAATCGAGCCATAGGTGATCTTGAACCCGCCAAAGCGCAAAGCCTCACCGAACCACAAAAGCGATGGTGCTTTGGCTTCGATATCGACGTTGCGGATGGATTCCGAATGGGAATACCAGAGCTTGAGCGCGGTAAAGACCGAGAGTGTGCCCAAGGTGACGATGAATGGCGGCAGCTTGATATAGGCGACCAAGACGCCGTTAATCCAGCCCATCAGCCCGCCAAAGAACATCCCCACTGCAATCGCAATCGGTGGCGGCACGCCAAGGTTGACCGCCAAATTGCCCATAATCAGCGAGGCGACCACAAGAATAGCGCCCACCGACAGGTCAATGCCTGCGGTCAGAATGATCAGCGTTTGCGCAATCGCGACGATGCCCGTGACTGTCACCTGCTGCAACACCACCGACAGCGCGCCTGCGGTCAGAAAACGCGGTGCAAGGATGCCAAAGATGATAATGCTGACCAGCAGCACAATCGCTGGAATTGCCGTCGGATTGACGCGCAAGAACGCCCGCGCCCGATGGACAAGACCTTGATCGTCGCGCGCAAAACTTGCGACGTTTTTGTCGGCTTGGGCCAGTTTGGCCTCAAAATCCGAGATGGTTTTTGTTGGTGTCTCATTGGTCGTCATAACCTAGCTGTCCCCCCTCCAGCAGATTTCGATGGCCGCAGCAACTTTGGGCTGCGGACAGACAAAGGGCGGCGCGCGTGCCGCCCTTTGATAAGATATTGCCTAGAGTGAGATCAGCCCCAGCAAAGCTCGGTGCCTTTGGTGCTGTCGATCGAACTCGACGCCCTCGGCTGGCTTGTCAGTCACAAGGTTGACGCCCGTGTTAAAGAAGGTCAGCCCGTCTGTCGCCGCAGGCTTGGTGCCGTCTTTGGCAAAGGCAGCAATCGCCTCGACGCCTTTGGCTGCCATCAACAGCGGATACTGCTGCGAGGTCGCCCCGATCACACCCGACTTGACGCTGGCAATGCCTGGGCAGCCGCCATCAACCGAAACGATCAACACGCCCTGCTCTTTGCCCGCTTTCTTCAGCGCTTGATAAGCACCCTCGGCTGCAGGTTCGTTGATGGTGTAGACCACGTTCATATCGGGGTTCTTCGCCAGAAGGTTCTCAACGCTGGTCACGCCGCCCTCTGGGTTTGCTTGCGACGACTCGTGGCCAATCACCCGCGGGTCAGTTTCCGAACCCATCACGGTCAAGTCTGGCACTTCAATGCCAAAGCCGACGAGGAAGCCTGTATCGCGCGCCACATCCACCGAGATGTTGTCTTTGTTGATGTCGAGCATCCCGATTTTGGCGTTCGCCGCACCCTCTGCGCCAAGCGTTGCAGCGGCCCATTTGCCGATCAGCAAGCCCGCCTCAAAGTTGTCGGTCGCAAAGGTCATGTCTTGCGCTTCTGGATCTGCAAGCGGCGTATCAAGCGCGATGACCAAGATGCCACCCTCGCGTGCATCCTTAAGCGCAGGCCCAACCGAGTCGTTGGACGGCGTGATCAAGATGCCCTTGGCGCCCGCGGCCACACAGTTTTCAATCGCAGTGATCTGAGGCGCCGCATCGCCGTCTTTTTCACCCGCAAACGCCTGAAAATCCATGCCAAGCTCTTTGGCTTTAGCCTCTGCGCCCTCTTTCATCTTCACGAAGAACGGGTTGGTGTTGTTTTTGGTGATCAAGCAGGTCAAATCCGCTGCCGAAGCCGAGCCAGCCATAAGAGCAAGCACAGCCGCACCAAGCAAAGCTTTGGTGTTGAATTTCATTGGTTTTCCTCCCAAGGAAAAGGGGCCTAGCCCCTGTTTTATTGCCTCCCGCGCCCCCTCCTCCGAAGAGCCGCTATCGTGACTTCATCCGATTCCAGATCGACTGTCAACTTAAATAATTCACATTGATTTATTATTGACAGCAGGCCCGCAAACCCACACTCTCGCCAGACATCGCGCGGGGTGATGCACGTCCTCATGCCGCCGCCGACCTCTTTGATAAGGCGCGCTTCTATGCTCATCGGCATTTCTCCGCTTTTGGGGCCAGACCTGCTCCATACGCTGCGCTCTATGGGGCATGGCGATGAAATCGCGCTGGTCGATGGCAACTATCCTGCCGCCGAACATGCGCGGCGTTTGATCCGTGCCGATGGGATTGCACTGCGACCGATGCTAGAGGCGATCCTGAAACTGCTGCCAGTCGAGGCTGCGTTCCGCGCCGCCCAAGGCAACACGCCGCCGCAAGCAGGTCCGATCCACCACAGCATCGACAGCCTTTGCGCTCAATGTGGCCAGAGCTTTGCCGTTACTCCGCTTGACGGTGACGCTCTTTACCCGCGCATCCGTTCGGCCTATGCAATTATAGCGACTTCCGAGCCTGCGCTGTTTGCCAACGTCATTCTGCGCAAAGCAGCGCTCGCGATCGACCTCTAGGAATAGGCCCTGCACATGTCCCGCGCCGAAGACCCCTCGTTTGAGCGGCACCCAGAGACCTTGGCCGAAGCGCATGGCGCTGACAGCCTTGGGCTGCGGGGCACCAATCAATCCGGCATGCGCGACCATAACGAGCGGTTGGTCCTGTCACTGGTGCGCAAACAGGGCGGCCTTGCGAAGTCCGACATCGCCCGCATGACCGGGCTTTCGGCGCAAACGGTTTCGGTGATCATGCGAGAGCTAGAGCGCGACGGCTTGCTCTTGCGTGGAGAGCCGATGCGCGGTCGCGTTGGTCAGCCGTCGGTGCCGATGTTCCTCAACCCCAATGGTGCGTTCTTTGTCGGCATCAAGATCGGCCGTCGCTCGGTTGACCTGACATTGCTGGATTTTGCAGGCCATGTCCGCGCAAGCCTACATCAGACCTATGCCTACCCCACCCCGTCGGCGGTCGTGGCCTTTACCGCCGCAGCCCTGCCCGAAGCCATCGCCCAATTGCACCCCGAAGAGCGCCCCCGCGTCAGTGGTATCGGCGTCGCGATGCCGTTCCAACTCTGGAGCTGGGTGCAGATGATCGGCGCGCCGCAGTCAGAGATGGACGCGTGGCGCAACCATGACATTCAGGCCGAAATCGCGGCACTGACCCAACTGCCGACCTATATGCAAAACGATGCGACCTCTGCTTGCGGGGCGGAACTGGTATTCGGCACCGCAGAAAAGCCCAAAGATTTCCTCTACTTCTACTTTGGAACCTTCATCGGCGGCGGGCTGGTTCTTAATGATCAGCTGTTCCTTGGGCGCTCGGGGAATGCGGCGGGGGTGGGGTCATTGCCTGTGCAAGTCTTGGGCGGCAAGAACGAGCGGCTGTTTGATGCCGCTTCGCTTTCGGGATTGGAGGCGGCTCTCAAAGCTGCGGGCAAGCCTTCCGACTTCCTGTGGGAGCGGCCTACCAACTGGGAGAGCCACTGGAACATTGACCCGCAGATCTTGTCGGACTGGATGGACCGCGCCGCGAATGGCATTGCTTGGGCAGCACTTTCGGCGGCGGCACTGCTGGAAATCGAAGCGGTGATGATTGACGGCTGGATGCCGACAAAGGTGCGCGCAGAGATCACGCGCCGCACCCAAGCGGCCTTGCTGGCCCTTGATCTGGAGGGGATTGACCCGCCCGTGATCCGCGAAGGAAGCCTTGGCCCAGACGCGCGTGCGCTGGGTGCTGCGGCCATTCCGCTGTCACAACGCTATCTGATCGACCAAAACGCCGCAGGCCGAAGCGCTTAAATCCCCGCTAAATGCGGCATTTACACTTGAACCCTGCGGCCAATCGCTTATCTGTGATGCACCCGCCGCGACGATTTCGACGCATCCTGCCACGCCACGACGAGGGCCCCAATAGATGTCTTTAGCGCTGATCGCAGCCCTGCCCTTTTTCGGCGCGGTTTTTGCTGCTCTTTCCATTCGCGCAGGGCGCGGCATGGCGACACTGGTTGCCGCCGCTTTTACCGCGACGGCACTGTACGGCATTTTACGCAAAGTGCCGCAGGTTCTGGCGGGTGAGACCATCACCAGCAGCTTTGACTGGTTGCCACAACTGGGCCTGAACGCCGAATTCCGGCTGGACGGTTTGGGCGTGTTGTTTGCGCTGTTGATCCTTGGCATTGGCCTGTTGATCCAGCTTTATGCCCGCTTTTATCTGGACGCCTCGGACCCCTATGGCCGCTTTATTGCGTTCCTGATGCTGTTCCAAGGCGCGATGCTGGGGATTGTTCTGTCCGATAACATCCTGCTTTTGCTGGTGTTCTGGGAGATGACTTCGCTGTCATCCTTCTTGCTGATCGGGTTTTGGAGCCACCTTTCCCAAGGACGCCAAGGCGCGCGCATGGCTCTGGCGATCACCGGATCTGGTGGGCTTGCGATGATCGCGGGGATGCTGATCCTTGGCCATATCGCGGGCAGCTACACACTGTCAGAGATGCTGGACAAGCGCGACCTCATCCAAGCCAGCCCGCTTTATCTGCCCGCACTGGTGTTGATCCTGATCGGCGCGTTTACCAAATCGGCGCAGTTCCCGTTCCATTTCTGGCTGCCGCACGCGATGGCAGCGCCGACCCCAGTGTCGGCCTATCTGCACTCGGCCACGATGGTCAAAGCGGGTCTATTCTTGATGGCGCGGCTTTGGCCCGTGCTGGCGGGCTCGGATGCTTGGTTCCTTATCGTAGCCACGACGGGGTTGGTGACGATGGCCTTTGCCGCCAAAGTGGCGCTGTTCAAAGACGATCTCAAGGCAATCCTCGCCTATTCGACCGTCAGCCACCTTGGCCTGATTACCTTTTTGCTAGGCATTGGCACCGAAGCGGCAGCCACGGCGGCGGTCTTTCACATCATCTGCCACGCGACCTTCAAGGCCGCGCTGTTTATGGTCGCGGGCATCGTCGATCACGAGGCCCACACCCGCGACATTCGCCTGCTGGGCGGGCTGCGGCGGGTAATGCCGGTTACCTTTATCTTGGCGACGATTGCGACGCTGTCGATGGCAGGCTTTCCGCCGCTGAACGGCTTTTTGTCCAAAGAGATGATGCTGGAAGAGGCCGCGCATACCGCTTGGCTTGGGCAGGCATGGATCATTCCGGCGATGGCGACGATTGCGGCGATGCTGTCGGTTGGCTATTCGCTGCGGTTCTTGGCGCATGGATTTCTGGGAAGCTCGCGCAATGACGACACCTATTCGCCGCATGACCCTTCGCTTGGTCTGCTGGCCTCGCCTGCGCTGCTGGCCGTGCTGGTCGTGGCGATTGGCTTAATGCCGATGACGCTGGCCTCGTGGCTGGTTGATTCAGCCGCGGCGGCTGTGACGGGTGGTCATCCCCATGCCCATATCGCGCTGTGGCACGGGTGGGAGACGCCTGCGCTTTACATGTCGCTGTTTGCGGTGGGCGGTGGTTTTGTTATCCTTGGCAGCTATGACCGCCTGCGCGCGCTGTGGGACGGCTTCCCCCGCCCCGAGGCCAAGCCGATGTTTGACGCGGTGATGGGGGCTGCGACCAGCGGCTCGTATCGCTTGACCGAAGCGCTGCACAACGGCGCCTTGGCCCGCAACTTTGTGCTGGCGCTGACGGCGATGGTGGGGCTTGGGCTTTATGCCTTTATGACAGGCACTTATGCGCCCGCCACCCGCGAGTTGACGCCGGTCCGCTTTGACGTTGCGGGCGGCTGGGCTGTGCTGTTCCTTGCCACCGTTGCTGCGACCGTGATGCACCACCGCCGCCTTCTGTCCCTGCTGCTGGTGGGGATTATCGGGCTGATCTTGTCGGCGGGCTTTGCGTTCCTTGCCGCGCCCGACCTTGCGCTGACCCAGATCACGGTCGAGGTGGTGACGGTCGTGCTGATGCTGCTGGCGCTGAACTTTTTGCCTGCAACGACCCCGTTCGAGACATCGACCCTGCGCAAGATCCGTGACGGCGCGATTGCGCTTGCAACGGGGCTTAGCACGGCGGCGCTGTCCTTTGCGCTGATGACCCGTGACGCGGCCTTTGCGCCGATCTCGGCATTCCATCTTGCGCAATCCAAGCCAGGCGCGGGCGGCACCAACGCGGTCAACACCATCATCGTCGACTTTCGTGGCTTTGACACCTATGGCGAGATCATCGTTCTGGGCATCGCCGCGATCTTGATCTTTGCTTTGGTCGAGACGCTGCTGATCACCAAGCTGCGCCAAGAGGTGCCGATGGCCAATCCCGACCTTGGCGATGCGCACCCGATCATGCTGCGGGTGGCGACGCGGTTCATTCTGCCGCTGGCGATGATGGTTGGCACCTATCTGTTCCTGCGCGGTCACAACCAACCGGGGGGCGGCTTTGTCGCGGGTCTGGTCTTTGCGATTGGTGTGGTGATGCAATATCTTGCCTCGGGCATCGAGTGGGCCTCGGCGCGGCGGCGGTATCAGTATCAGACGCTGATCGGCGCGGGCGTGATTGTAGCGTCGGCGACCGGTATCGGGTCTTGGGTCGCGGGCCGTCCGTTCCTGACCTCGAACTACGGCTATTTCCATATCCCCTTCGTCGGCGAGGTCGAGCTTGCGACCGCGGCGCTGTTTGATTTGGGCGTGTTCCTCTGTGTGCTTGGCGCTGTGATGCTGGCCCTGAACGGCATCGCCCGCCTAACCAAAGGAGCCAACTGATGGAACTCCTCGTTGCTCTTGCCATTGGCACGATGACCAGTGCTGGTGTCTATCTGATGCTGCGACTGCGCAGCTTTCCGGTGATTTTGGGGCTGTCGCTGCTGTCTTATGCGGTGAATTTGTTCATCTTTGCCGCCGGTCGATTGGCGCCAGAGCTGCCACCGATCATCACGAAAACGGCCACAGGCTATACCGATCCGCTGCCACAGGCTTTGGTGCTGACCGCGATCGTGATCTCTTTCGGCATGACGGCCGTTTTGGTGATCATGGCGATTGGCGCCTATCTGACTTCGGGCGACGATCTTGTCAGCACAGCACAAGAAGAGGCTGACCTATGACGCATCTGACGATTGCTCCGATCATCCTTCCGGCGGTTTTCGCGGGGCTGCTGGTGCTGCTGCGCGGCAGTGTCGAGCGTCAGCGCGCCCTATCCATCATCGCGACGCTGGCGCTTTGCGTCATATCGCTGTTGATCGCCATGGGCTCGGCCACACCGCAAGCCTATTTCCTTGGCAACTGGCCTGCCCCCTTTGGCATTGCCCTGATGGCCGACAGGCTTTCGGCGCTGATGCTGGTGCTGACCTCGGGGCTGGGCTTGCTGGTGCTGATCCACGTGATTTCGACCGATTGGGATCGGCGTGGCAAGCATTTCCACACGCTGTTTCTGTTTCAGCTTATGGGTCTGAACGGCGCGTTTCTGACCGCCGATGCCTTCAACCTGTTCGTCTTCTTCGAGGTGCTGCTGATCGCGTCTTATGGCCTGATGGTGCATGGCGGCGGTCGCGAAAGGTTACGGGCAGGCGTGCAATATGTGGCCTTTAACCTGCTGGGCTCGTCGCTGTTCCTGATCGCTTTGGCGACGATTTACTCGACCACGGGCACGCTGAATATGGCCGACCTTGCGGTCAAGCTGCCGAACCTGCCCGCCAATGACACCGCACTTGTGCGCACGGCGGCTGTGCTGCTGATGATGGTCTTTGCGATCAAGGCTGCGATGGTGCCGCTGCAATTCTGGCTGCCTGCGACCTATGCCAATGCGCCCGCCCCTGTGGCTGCGCTGTTTTCCGTAATGACCAAAGTCGGGGCCTATGCGCTCATCCGCTTTGGTACGCTGGTGTTTCCGACCGATCTGCCCGCGACCGGCACGCTGATTCAATCGCTGATGGAGCCTGCGGCCTATGCCACCATGGCGATTGGAGCAATTGGCACGCTTGGCGCAAAGTCCCTGCCCCGCCTGATCGCCTTTGCCGCGCTTGGGTCGATGGGCACGCTGTTGTTGGCCGTCGTAGCCTTCACACCCGAGGCCACCGCAGCCGCGCTTTACTACCTGATCCACTCGACACTGGCGATGGCGGCGCTGTTTCTCTTGGCCGACATAACCCCGCACCGCCGCGACGGGCTGATCGCCGCACTGTTCATGGCCGCCGCTGTGGCAATGGCGGGTATGCCTCCGCTGTCAGGCTTCGTCGGCAAGCTGTTGGTGATGGATGCGCTGCGCGACACCGCACCGCTGGCATGGAGCTTTATCCTCGGCTCGTCGCTGTTGACCATGATCGGCCTTGCCCGCATCGGCTCTGATCTGTTCTGGAAAGCCGATGCCCCAAGCCCCGCCAATACCATCGCGCCGTTTTCACCGCTGGCCTCGGGTCTGTGCCTGCTGGCCATTGTGGCGCTGACCATCGGAGCGGGACCACTGACGGTATGGCTGGGCGAGACCGCAGCGAACCTGCACGCCCCCGCCGCCTATATTGACGCCCTGCAACTCAAGCCCGTGGAGAAATGATGCGTAAGATCCTTCCCCACCCCTATCTTTCGGCCACTTTGGTGCTGACTTGGGTGCTGCTGAACAATAGTGCCAGCACGGGCACGCTGTTGATGGGGGCTGTGCTGGGGGTGCTTATTCCCCAGCTGACCTCGCCCTATTGGCCCGAACAAACCGCCATGCGCCACCCGCTGCGCTTGTTCCAGTATATGCTGCTGGTGCTTTGGGACGTGCTGGTGTCGAGCATTAACGTCGCCGCGATCATTCTGTTCAAACCTTCCGATCAGATCAAATCGGCTTGGGTCTGCGTGCCGATTGACCTGCTCAGCCCCGAGGCGCAAACTCTGCTGGCGGGCACCATCACCATGACGCCTGGAACGCTGACGGCGGATTTCGCGGCGGATGGCAAATCGCTGTTGATCCATTCGCTGCACGCACCAGACCCAGACGCCGTGCGCGACGAGATCAAGACCCGTTACGAGGCCCGCCTGAAAAGGATCTTCGACTGATGCTAGTATATGCCATCTCTTTCGCCATCGCCTGCTTTACCATCGCGCTGGTGCTGAACCTGTGGCGACTGTTCACAGCGCCCACAAGCACGGACCGCATCCTGTCGGTCGATACAATGGTCGTCAACGTTATCGCGCTGATCGTGCTGGCGGCACTGCTGACGGGCAAACAGCTTAACTTCGAGGCCGCGATGCTGTTCTCGATGACGGGGTTCATCTCGACGGTGGCCTTTTGCAAATACCTTCTGCGCCGGAGCATCATCGAATGACCTTTGCCGCAGAGTTTATCATCGCAGCGCTTTTGGTTATCGGCGGCGGCTTTGGCCTGATCGGTAGTTTTGGCTTGCTGAAACTGCGCGACCCGATGCAGCGGCTGCATGCGCCAACCAAGGCCACCACCATCGGCATCGGCGCGGCGCTGCTGGCATCGGTGCTGAATCGGCTGCTGACGACAGGACAAGTCAGCTGGCACGAGATCATCGTGTCGATCTTCCTGTTTCTCACGGCACCGCTGTCGGCGCTGTATCTGGCCAAGACGCATCTGGCCAAGACCGTTGACCGCAGCACCCTGCCGCCAACCGCCACCCAAGCCCCATGGGCAGAACTGCGCCGCCTTCCCGATGAAGAAACCGCCGTTCCCAAAGACCCAGCTTAGGCCCCAATCAGTTAATCCTTGCAGCTTGGCTGATTGGTATCTAATTGGTTTTATTTCGGTCCGATGCACCGCAGTCACGCCCAAGGCCCATTCGGCCAAATTCGCGCCCCCTGCCCTTTAGGCCCCTTGTCAGCCTGCTTGACCCCATGCAACCTGACATAACCTGAAAGCAGAGGCCGATATGCAAAACCTGACCGAAGCCAAGCTGCACCTGCCGCAAGTCACCCACAGCCGCAATCCCGGAATGCCGCTGGATCTGGATTGGATCGCCTCGGTGCAAGCCAACACCTCTGCAATCGAGCGCCGCGCCGGCACGCTTTCGGGCCGCCGCAGCGTCAAAAAGCAATTCCAAGCCGCGTGGCTGCTCAAAGCGGTCAGCCTGATCGACCTCACCACGCTCTCCGGCGATGATACCGAAAACCGCGTCAAACGCCTCTGCGCCAAAGCGCGGCAACCCGTTGCTCAAGCGATGCTCGACAAACTGGGCGTGCCAAACCTGACCACGGGCGCCGTCTGCGTCTACCACGAGATGGTGGAAACCGCCGTCCGCGCGCTAGAGGGCACCAACATCCCCGTCGCAGCCGTCTCGACAGGCTTCCCAGCGGGCCTTTCGCCCTATCGCCTGCGCATCGCAGAAATCGGCGAATCCGTCCGCGCAGGTGCCCGCGAGATCGACATCGTCATCTCGCGCCGCCATGTGCTGACGGGCAACTGGCAAGCCCTCTATGACGAGATGCGCGAGATGCGCGCAGAATGTGGCGATGCCCACGTCAAAGCCATCCTCGCAACCGGCGAGCTGCAAACCCTGCGCAACGTCGCACGCGCCAGCCTCGTCTGCATGATGGCAGGTGCAGACTTTATCAAAACCTCAACGGGGAAAGAAACCGTCAACGCCACATTGCCCGTAAGTCTCACTATGATCCGCGCCATCCGTGATTACCAAGATCGCACAGGCATCAAAGTCGGCTATAAACCGGCAGGCGGCATCTCCAAAGCAAAAGACGCCCTAACCTACCTTGCGCTGATGAAAGATGAACTTGGCCACCCATGGCTGCAACCCGATCTGTTCCGCTTTGGAGCCTCGTCACTTCTGGGCGACATCGAACGCCAACTCGAGCATTATCTGACAGGCCAATATTCGGCCGCCAATCGCCACGCGCTGGCGTAAATGCAACGCCCCCATAGACCAGCGCGAAATGGGGCTCTGCCCCTCGCGGCTGCGCCGCTCACCCCGGAGTATTTAGGCCAGCATGAAATTAGGGCCAGCTTTCATACTGGCCTAAATACTCCCGCCGGAGGCGCAGATTTGCAAAACAAACTGACGTCAGCTCATTTTTGACATTTCAGAGGACTTTCTCATGACCAGCCCTTCCGTCCGTGACGTATTCGATAGCATGGCTTATGGCCCTGCGCTTGAGAGTGACACTGAGGCATTGGCTTGGCTGCAGGATCACTCACCATTTGGCCATTACATTGACGGAAGCTTTAAACCTGCGGCAGCGGGATTTAACAGCTTTAACCCAGCGCGTGGAACAGTCCTGGCGCAGGTTACGCAGGGCACGGCCGCCGATGTTGATATTGCGGTTAGTGCGGCTCGGACTGCTCAGGCGAAATGGGCCAAGTTTTCGGGCCAGGCGCGTGCGCGGGTTTTATATGCGCTTGCGCGGTTGGTGCAAAAACACGCGCGGCTCTTCGCTGTGCTTGAGTCGTTGGACACGGGCAAGCCGATCCGCGAGGCGCGCGACATCGATATCCCGCAGGTCGCGCGGTATTTTTACTATCACGCAGGTCTTGCGCAACTGATGGACAGCGAGCTTGCGCATCATGTGCCGCTGGGTGTTTGCGGGGCTGTGATCCCTTGGAACTTTCCGCTTTTGATGTTGGCGTGGAAGGTTGCCCCCGCTTTGGCGGCTGGCAATACCGTTGTCTTGAAGCCTGCCGAGTACACGCCATTGACTGCGCTCTTGTTCGCCGAGCTGAGCCGCGAGGCTGGGTTGCCCAAGGGCGTTCTGAACGTAGTGACCGGCGATGGCGCCACGGGGGCGGCTTTGGTCGCGCATCCTGATGTCAACAAGATCGCCTTTACGGGCTCGACGGCGGTGGGGCGTCACATTCGTGAAGCAACGGCTGGCACGGGCAAAGCCTTGACGCTCGAGCTTGGCGGCAAGTCGCCGTATATCGTTTTTGACGATGCCGATATTGACTCAGCGGTCGAAGGCTTGGTCGATGCGATTTGGTTCAACCAAGGGCAGGTTTGCTGTGCGGGTTCGCGTTTGCTGGTGCAAGAGGCGATCTCTGAGAAATTCCACAACAAGCTAAAGCGGCGCATGGACGGGCTTCGGCTTGGTGATCCGCTTGATAAGTGTATTGATGTGGGGGCGATTATTGACCCCGCGCATTTGGCCAATATCCGTGACATGCTTGCCGCAAACACCGAAGGCGAGACCTATCACGCCGCCTGTGACTTACCCGAGGGCTGCTATTTCCCGCCGACGCTTATCACGGGGCTGCACCCTGCCTCGACCCTCATGCAGGAAGAGATCTTTGGGCCTGTGCTGGTTTCCACCACTTTCCGCACCCCCGCCGAAGCGGTCGAATTGGCCAATAATACCCGCTATGGCCTTGCTGCTTCGGTTTGGACCGAGAACGTCAACCTTGCGCTGGATATTGCCCCCAAGCTCAGGACCGGTGTGGTTTGGGTCAATGCCACCAATCTTTTTGATGCCGCCGCTGGCTTTGGCGGTGTACGCGAAAGCGGCTTTGGTCGCGAGGGCGGTTGGGAGGGGCTGATGGCCTATCTCAAGCCTGCCGCGAAAACCAAACCTTTGCCCGTAATGACCGCCGTGCCCGCGCCCAAGACTGCCGAGGTCACGGGTCTTGATCGCACTGCCAAGCTCTATATCGGCGGCAAGCAAGCGCGCCCTGACAGCGGTTATTCGCAAGCGATTTGGTCGCCCAAGGGCAAGCTGTTGGGCCATGTTGGCCTTGGCAGCCGCAAGGACATCCGAAACGCGGTCGAGGCTGCGCATGCCGCGAAGTCTTGGGCCAAGGCCACCGCACATACGCGGGCGCAGATCCTTTATTACATCGCGGAAAACCTTTCGGCGCGCGCGGCTGAATTTGCGGCGCGCTTGCGCGACCTAAGCGGCAAATCTGGCGAGGCCGAGGTCGCGGCTGCGATCTCGCGCCTGTTCACCTATGCCGCTTGGGCGGACAAGTTTGACGGTGCGGTCAAATCGGTGCCGATCCGTGGCACAGCGCTCGCCATGAATGAACCCTGTGGCGTCATAGGCGCGCTTTGCCCGAACGAAGCGCCGCTCTTGGGGTTGATCTCGGTTATGGCGCCAGCGATTGCGATGGGCAACACCTGTGTCTTGGTGCCATCCGAGGTCGCGCCTCTTGCTGCGACCGACTTCTATCAGGTGTTAGATACTTCTGACCTGCCAGCAGGCGTGGTGAATATCGTCACGGGCGCGCATGCTGAATTGGCCGTGCCTTTGGCGGGGCATCGCGACATTGATGCGGTTTGGAGCTTCTCGGCCAAAGAGCATTCCGCGGTGATCGAAGCGCAGTCGTCCGGCAACCTGAAACGCACTTGGGTCAACGACGGCCAAGCGCGGGATTGGTTTGCGCCAAGCGCTGAGGGCCGCGCGTTCTTGCGCGCTGCCACCGAGGTCAAAACCATCTGGGTGCCTTACGGCGAATAAGGGCGCAACGCGGGGCCGGCAGAGGTGAGAAATACCTTAACTTTCCCCCGTTAAACTTTGTTTAAACTATGCCATATTGCGCATGCCGAATGCATCTTTGCATAAGACAAATAATCAGGCCCAAAGGGCCGCAGACAGAGGGACTACGTAATGATTAAAGAATTCAAGGACTTCATCGCCAAAGGCAATGTCATGGACCTTGCGGTTGGTATCATCATCGGTGCTGCTTTCACCGCGATTGTTGGCAGCCTTGTGTCCGACCTGATCAACCCGATCATCGGTCTTATCCTTGGCGGCGTCGACTTCACCAATATGTATGTCGTGCTTAAAGGCACCGTTCCTGATGGCGCTAGCCTTGCTGCAGCGCGTGATGCTGGAGCGGCTGTCTTTGCTTATGGCGCCTTCATCACCGCTGTGATCAACTTCCTGATCATCGCATTTGTGGTGTTCATGTTGATCCGTACCATGAACAAAATCGTGCCGAAAAAGCCAGCGGCTCCTGCTGCGCCTGCTGGCCCGACCGAGGTTGACCTGCTCAAGGACATCCTTGTTGCGTTGAAGAAATAACGCCAACACATCCAAGCAAAAAGCCCGCAGAGCGATCTGCGGGCTTTTTCAATTCAAGCGGTGCGCAAAGGCCGCGCTCTTAGATAGGTCCACCAAATCCGGTAAAGCGTTAGTGCCGCCAAAGGCCCGAAATGCACCGCAACCGGTGCCCAGCCACCCCAATCCTTCAGGCTCGCCCAGTGCAACAGCGTCAGCACCGCCGCACCATAGGTCCAGCGCTGCAACCCCTTCCACCACGTTCCCATCTTGCGCACGGCGTAATCCATCGAGGTCGCAGCCAAGGGAATAAAGATCGCAAAGGCCAGCCACCCCGTAAGGATGTCAAAATCCGTGGCCTCTGCCAAAACCCGCGCAAAGGGCTCGCTCATCAGATAGGCCACCGCATGGACCAATGCATAGCAAAACGCGGCCACGCCGAAATACCGCCGATTGCTGCGCAGCCAACGCGCAAACCCACTGCCCTTGGTCAAAAGCATCAACGGCGTCGCCATCATGCTGATAATCATGAACCGTGCCGAAAACTCGCCCGAGCCATGCAACACCCCTCGCAACGCCCGCGCATCCTGCCCAAAGACCGGCGCGATCATGGTCAAGGCTGGCACCGCAAGCAGCAGCCATAGCCAATAGGGGGACAGTCTCTTCATTAAATCCTGCAACTTTTGCATGAGGGCCTCCGTCCGTGTCTGCACGTATAACGGACCGCACCCTATTTCCCGTCGCAGAGGCTGCAAAAAGACCTCCGCGGCAGCAGCGGGCGGGGCGGGCTCGATGCCTGCCCCGCCCGCCCCACGCGGTTACAGCGCCAAAGCCTGCGCGCCCGTGATGCTCGACAGCCCCAGAGCCGTGCCAACCGCCGCATAGGTCAGATGTCCCGCATGCACATTCAGCCCCGCCAACAAATGCCGATCATCAGCGCAGGCTTGCTTCCAGCCCTTATTCGCCAGCGCCATCATAAACGGCAGCGTGGCGTTGCCCAAAGCCTGCGTCGAGGTCCGCGCCACAGCCCCCGGCATATTCGCCACGCAATAGTGCATGATCCCATCGACCTCATAGATGGGGTCCTGATGCGTCGTCGCACGGCTGGTCTCAAAGCAGCCGCCTTGATCAATTGCCACATCGACCAGAACCGCCCCCGCCTTCAACTCGGACAGTTGCGCCCGCGAGATCAGCTTGGGCGCCGCCGCCCCTGGGATCAGCACCGCGCCGATAATCATATCTGCCGCCCGCGCCAGCTCGATCGTCGTCGCCGCATCAGCATAACCGCACTTGAACTGGCCGCCAAAGACGTCGTCCAGATACCGCAAGCGGTTGACCGATCGGTCCAGCACCGTCACATCCGCCCCCATCCCCGCCGCAATTTTCGCGGCATGTGTGCCAACGACGCCACCACCGATCACCAAGACTTTCGCAGGCAGAACCCCCGGCACACCGCCCATCAGAACACCGCGCCCGCCATTGGCCTTTTGCAGCGTCCAAGCCCCGACTTGCGGCGCAAGCCGCCCCGCCACCTCGGACATCGGCGCGAGCAGTGGCAAGCCACCGCGATCATCCGTCACGGTCTCATAAGCAATGCACGTCGCCCCCGAGGCAAGCAGGTCTTGCGTCTGTTCTGGGTCCGGTGCGAGGTGCAGATAGGTGAACAAAATCTGACCTTTTCGCAGCATTTTACGCTCTATAGGCTGCGGTTCTTTCACTTTTACAACCATTTCGGCATTTGCAAAGATTTCAGCGGCTGTCGCCACCATCTGCGCCCCTGCCGCGACATAGTCGCTATCCTCAAAGCCTGCGCCGACACCAGCACCTGCCTCGATCATCACCTCGTGGCCAGCATTGACCGCTTCGCGGGCGGCGTTCGGCGTCATACCGACGCGAAACTCCTGAGGCTTAATCTCTTTTGGGCACCCAATTTTCATTCGCTCTCTCCCTTGGTAAAGTCTCCATCCTGCAACAAGCTTGCGGCAATCCCACCGCAGATGTTTTGGAAAATCCCTATCCCTTGGGCCATTTCGTGATAGATTCCCCCTCAAATACCGCCTTTGAGAGAAGAAACCACGATGAGCCTGACCCTAGACGCCACCGACCGTCGCATCCTAAGCGTCCTGCAAAAAGACGGGCGGATCACCAATGCGGACCTGTCCGAGCGGGTGAACCTGTCGGCCTCGGCCTGCCATCGCCGGGTGCAATTGCTGGAAGAAGCGGGCTTTATCGCCGCCTATGTGGCGCTGCTGGACGCCCGCCGCTTGGGCAAGCCCACCACCGTTTTCGTCGAGATCACCCTGCAATCACAGGCCGAAGACCTGCTTGACGCCTTCGAGCGTGCCATCGCCCGCGTGCCGGATGTGCTGGAATGTCACCTGATGGCGGGCACGGCTGATTATCTCATCAAGATCATGGCCGAGGACACCGAAGACTTCGCCCGCATCCACCGCCAACATCTCAGCCGCCTGCCTGGTGTGCGGCAAATGCAGTCGTCTTTCGCCCTGCGCACCGTGGTCAAAACCACCGCGCTTGCCGTCTAGCCGCAAGACCTCTGCAAACTGCGGGCAAAGAAAAACCCCCGTCCTCACGGGCGGGGGTTGATCGAATTGGGGATCGCTCCCCCAGTGTCGCTAACGAGAACGCAACTTGGCTTACGCCAGATTACATCCCGCCTTCGCGCTGAAGCTTCTTCCGGGCGAGCTTGCGCGCACGGCGCACGGCTTCGGCGGATTCGCGAGCTTTCTTGACGGAGGGTTTCTCGAAATGTTGCTTGAGCTTCATTTCGCGGAACACGCCTTCGCGCTGGAGCTTTTTCTTGAGGGCGCGGAGCGCTTGCTCAACGTTATTATCGCGGACGCTGACCTGCATGTGGTTGTCACCACCTTCCTAAGTTAGAGTTGCACTGAAATGTGCAGGCTTGGCGCGCATAACAAAGTAGCGCACACTTGTCTACCATCGCAGTTGAAAGGCAGGCCTATGGAACAGGAAAACAGCATGGATACCGCAAAAGCACGGGTTTTGGACGCCGCTTTACCCCACGCGGCCTTTGACGGCTGGTCGGAGACGACCCTGCAGGCCGCGATTGATGATTCGCAAACGCCGCCCGCTTTGGCGCGTGCACTGTTTCCGCGCGGCGGCATTGATCTTGCAGTGGCCTATCACCAAAGCGGCGACCGCGCCCTGCGCGAGGCTCTTGCCGCGATGGACCTGAGCGAGACGCGCTATACCGCGCGCGTGGCGTTGGCGGTCAAGCTGCGGCTGCAATCTGCCGACCGCGAGCTGGTGCGGCGCGGCACGACCCTCTTTGCCCTGCCTCAGCACGCGGCAGAGGGCACGCGGCTGATCTGGGCCACGGCCGACACCATCTGGACCGCACTTGGCGACACCAGCACCGATGTGAATTGGTATTCCAAACGTGCCACGCTTTCGGCCGTTTATGGTGCGACGGTGCTGTTTTGGCTGGGGGATCAATCCGAGGACAGCGCCGAGACATGGGCGTTCTTGGACCGCCGCCTTGCCAATGTCATGCAATTTGAGAAAACCAAAGCCGCGCTGCAAAACAATCCGCTGGCGAAAACTTTGATGGCTGGCCCGCTCAAGCTGTTGAAAAACCTGCGCGCACCGAACCCTTCGCCTGATCTTCCTGGACGAACTGACCGCTGAAAGGCCTGATATGCCCAAGACTTCATCTATGCTGGCGATGGAAATTTCAACTGCTGGCGCGCCTGACGTTCTGAAACCCGTGTCCGTGCCGGTTCCGGTGCCGCTGCATGGTCAAATCATCATCCGGATTGCCTATGCGGGGGTCAACCGACCGGATGCGCTGCAACGCGCGGGGCTCTATGCGCCGCCTGCTAGCGCCTCGCCGCTGCCGGGGCTAGAGGCCTCTGGCACGGTGGTGGCGATGGGGCCTGGGGTGACGCGCTGGCAGATCGGCGACCACGTCTGCGCGTTGCTGCCCGGGGGCGGCTATGCCGAATATGCCGCCTGCAATGAGAGCCACGCGCTGCCCGTGCCTGCGGGCGTATCGCTGCGCGAGGCGGCCTGCCTGCCCGAGACCAGCTTTACGGTTTGGTCGAATATGGTGATGCGCGGCGGCTTGCGGGCGGGAGAGCGGTTCTTGGTGCATGGCGGATCGTCAGGCATCGGCACAACGGCGGTGCAAATCGCAAGTGCCCTTGGCGCACGGGTCTTTGCAACCGCCGGATCGGATGAGAAATGCCGCGCGGTCGAAGCATTGGGCGCAGAGCGGTGCTTTAACTATAAAACCGAGGATTTTGTCGCCGAGGCAGCCAAGTTGGGCGGGTTCGATCTTATCCTTGATATGGTTGGCGGGCCCTATTTGCCGCGTAACATCAAGTCCTTGGCCGACGATGGCCGCCTTGTGCAGATTGCCTTTTTGCAAGGGCCCAAGGTCGAGCTTAACTTTGCCGAGGTGATGATGCGCCGCCTGACGATCACAGGATCGACCCTGCGCCCGCAGTCCGACCAAGCCAAAGCCCGCATCGCTGCCGAGCTTGAGCGCCATCTCTGGCCGATGGTCGAAAGCGGCGCCTTCCGTGTTGTGATCGACAGCGAGTTCACCCTGCACGACGCCCCCGCCGCGCATTGGCGGCTGGAAAGCTCGGGCCATATCGGCAAAATCGTGATGAAGGTCGAAGCCTAGCCCCCACAAACAAAACCGCCGCAGCTGTGACTGCGGCGGTTTTGATTAGTCGCCCAACTTGGCGTGAACTTCGGCAAGATCGACCTCGCCCTTTGGCAGCTTGTTTCCCGGATTGTCGAAGTCATATTTGAACAGCTGGAAGTCGCGCTTATAAATCTCCCACATCAGGTGTTTGGAGAGATCGTCAAAGTAGTCCTCAACCGGATGCAGCCGCTTTGGTCCGTGGCCCTCGCTCTCGTTAAAGCGCGGAATGGTCTTGAGATCGACGCTGTGCTTGGTCTTGAGGTTTTTCAGAACCGAGCCCATGCCTTCATCGAACTTTTCAGTAAAGAAGATGTTGTCATAGCGGCCACCGTTCACGATATAGGTCGAGATATGACCCGACATCGCCGACCAGTGGATATCTGGGTCCATCGGCTTTTTGAAGCGGATGGTGTCGCGCGCAAACAGCAAGAACCGCCGAAAGCTGGCGATCTGGTCGAACTCTTGCTTGCCGTCGTCGCCGCCAACTTCGATCCCGTATTTCTGCACCAAAAGCGGCACCAAGTTGCCGCGATAGCGTTTGCCATTGCGCTGAATGCCGCAAATCTTGTCGAAAAACGATGACAAAATCCGTGTGTAAGGGTTGCGCACGCAGGTAAAGGCATAGGACTTGTGGCTTTTGACGTTGCGCTCGATCAGCGGCTGACTGGCCTCCATCGCCCATTTGTGCATCCCAGAGGTCGCATCATGGATGTCGCCGTCAAAGAATTTGCCATGATCGGAATAGAACATAATCTGGCCAATGGTCGAGCAGGCGCACTTTGGCACCACGCGATAGACGACAAATTCACTCTCCGTCATCCAAGTTCCTGGAAAACCCATACACACGAACTCCTACCCGCTCGGCCCAATGCTGCGACCGCGATCATTTGCACCAAAAACCAAAGAAGCTCTGTCTTTTCAATGCTTCTTCGGTCTATTTATAGAAACAATAAACAATTACATGGCCTAATGTCCAAACGATGGCAAGAATCGCATATATCCTGCTCTGTCACAAGGATCCCGAGGGGATCATCGCTCAGGCGCAACGCCTGACGGCGGCGGGGGATTTCATCTCGATCCATTTTGACGCGCGTGCCAAAGCCAGCGCGTTCGAGCAAATCCGCAGCGCGCTTGCCGACAATCCCAACGTCTGCTTTGCCAAGCGCCGTCTGAAATGCGGTTGGGGCGAATGGAGCTTGGTCGAAGCGACGCTGCTTGCCGTCACCGCCGCCGTCGAAACCTTTCCACGCGCGACCCATTTTTACATGCTGTCGGGCGACTGCATGCCGATCAAATCGGCAGAGTTCGCCTATAGTTTTCTGGACCGCGACGACGTTGACTATATCGAGAGCTTTGACTTCTTTGGTTCTGATTGGATCAAAACCGGCATCAAGGAAGAGCGGCTGATCTATCGCCACTACTTTAACGAGCGCAATTCCAAGGCGTTGTTCTATGCCTCGATGAAGGTACAAGAGCGGTTCAATCTGGCGCGCAAGGTGCCCGCTGATATCGCCATGCAGATCGGCAGCCAGTGGTGGTGCCTGCGCCGCCGCACGGTCGAGTGGTTGCTGGATTTCACCAAGAAACGCCGCGATGTGATGCGGTTTTTCAAAACCACGTGGATTCCGGATGAGACCTTTTTCCAGACCATCGTGCGTCACCTCGTGCCGGAATCCGAGATCCGCTCGCGCACGCTGACATTCTTGATGTTCACCGACTATGGGATGCCGGTGACGTTCTACAACGACCACTACGATCTTTTGCACTCGCAGGACTATCTCTTTGCGCGCAAAATCAGCCCTGATGCCAAGGTTCTGAAAGAGCGGCTGGGCAAGCTCTATGCGACCAAATCCGAGCGGTTCGACATCTCGAATGAAGGGCGGACGCTGTTTCACTTTTTGTCGGGGCGGGGTCGGGTCGGACGGCGGTTTGCGCCAAGGTTTTGGGAAACCGAAAGCAGTCTTGGCCGCGACAGGACCCTGATGATGGTGACCTGTAAAAAATGGCACGTCGCCAAACGGCTTGTCGACCGCGTGCGTCAAGTCACCCATATGCCCGCGTTGGACTATCTGTTTAACGAAGAGGGCACGCATCTGCCCGATCTTGGCGGCATCCAATCGACGCTGGAAAAGCGGACACGCCACCGCCGCGCGCTGATGCGGATGTTGTTCGATTACTGGAAGACTGACCACCTAATCATCTGTATTGACCCAGCAAATGTTGATTTAATGCAAGATTTTTACAACGACAAAGCCAAGGTTCGTTTGTTAGAGATCGAGTGCGACTTTTCGGACAGCTATCTTTTGGGTCACGCCAAGCGGGTTGGCCTTGCTTCGGACACAACCCCCCGAGAGACGCTTGACCGCTTGCTGCCGACCATCCGCTATGACGTGCGCTTTGAAAGCGACCGCCTGCGCGACGCGGGTTTTTCGAATATGCTGCGCCTGCGCCAGAGCGCCTCAGTCGCGGAAAACACCGTGCCTCTGGCCGAGTTTCTTGATATTCCGATGGATAAGGCCCGAGAAATCGCCGCGACCGAATACTTATTTGTGGATTGACCGATGCACACCTACGACCCTCAGAACATCTTTGCCCGTATCCTGCGCGGTGAAATTCCGAACAAAACCGTGCTAGAGACCGCGCATACGCTGGCGTTTCACGACATCAGCCCCGCCGCCCCTGTGCATGTCTTGGTGATCCCAAAGGGCGCTTATGTGACCTTTGACGACTTTGCCGCCAATGCCTCGGCCGAAGAAATCACCGACTTTCACCGCACCTGCGCCAAGGTCTGCGAGATGACGGGCCTGATGCCTGGTCTTGGCTACCGCACGATCAGCAATGCCGCTGAACATGGGATGCAAGAGGTGCCGCACTACCACCTGCATATTCTTGGCGGTCGCCCGATGGGCCGCTTGATCGACCCTGCCTGATACGAACCTGCGTCGCGCTTTGGGAAAACCAGAGCGCGACGCCGTTTTGTACTAATGTGCAGCCGCCCAGTTGGCGCCCTGCCCTGCCTCGACCGTCAGCGGCACTTTCAGATGCACAGCCGGATGCGACGCGCCTTCCATCACATCCTTGGCGATACGGGTCAGCGCCTCGGCTGCTTCTGCCTCGACCTCGAACAAAAGTTCGTCGTGCACCTGCAACAGCATTTTCGCCGGAAGCCCCGCAATCGCCTCTGGCATCCGGATCATCGCGCGGCGAATGACATCCGCAGCCGTGCCCTGAATAGGCGCGTTGATCGCTGCGCGCTTGGCAAAGCCTGCCGCCGGCCCCTTGGCATTGATCTCGGGCGTGTGGATTTTCCGCCCGAACAGCGTCTGCACAAAACCGCGATCCTGCGCGCCGCGCACGGTTTCGGCCATATACTCCTTGATGCCGGGGTAACGCTCGAAATAGCGGTCGATAAAGCCCTGCGCCTCAGCCCGTGGAATCCGCAGATTGCGTGCCAAACCAAAGCCCGAAATGCCATAGATTACGCCAAAGTTGATCGCCTTGGCCCTGCGCCGCACCTCGGAGGTCATCTCTGCCAGCGGCACGCCGAACATCTCGCTTGCGGTGGCGGCATGGATGTCGATGCCGTCTTTGAACGCCTGTTGTAGGGACGGGATATCAGCCATATGCGCCAGAATCCGCAGCTCGATCTGGCTATAATCCAAGGAAACCAGCACCTTACCTTTGGGCGCCACAAACGCCTCGCGGATACGACGGCCTTCCTCTGACCGGATCGGGATGTTCTGCAGGTTGGGATCGGTCGACGAAAGCCGCCCCGTCACCGCGCCCGTGATCGAATAGCTGGTGTGAACGCGCCCCGTCTCAAGGTTGATGTGGTCTTGCAGCGCGTCGGTATAGGTCGATTTCAACTTGGCCAACTGCCGCCAATCCAGCACCAAAGCGGGCAGAGTGTGCTCGGTCGCAAGGTCTTCCAAGATATCCGCGCCTGTGCTGTAGGCGCCCGTCTTGCCCTTTTCTCCACCGGGTAAGCCCAGCTTATCAAACAGAATTTCACCCAACTGCTTGGGGGAGCCGACGTTAAAGGGCTGGCCGGCTTGCTCTTGGATTTCCGCCTCAAGCCCCGCCATTTTCTGCGCAAAGGCGTTCGACATGCGGCTCAGCACGTCGCGGTCGACCTGCACGCCCGCCATCTCCATCTCGGCCAGAACCGTCACCAAAGGCCGCTCCAGCGTCTCATAGACCGTAGTGACCTGCACGCGGTGCAACTGCGGTTTGAACAACTGCCACAGCCGCAATGTCACATCGGCATCCTCGGCGGCGTAGCGCACGGCGGTGTCGATATCGACTTTGTCAAATGTCACCGCAGATTTTCCCGAGCCGATTAACTCTTTGATCGGAATGCAAGAATGGCCAAGGTATTTCTCGGAGAGCGCGTCCATACCATGCCCGTTCAGCCCCGCCTGCATCGCCGAGGACATCAGCATCGTGTCGTCAAACGGGCCAACACGCAAACCGTGGCGGGCAAATATCTTCCAGTCATACTTCATGTTCTGACCGATTTTTAGCACCGAGGCATCCTCGAGCACGCCCTTGAGCGCTGCCAGAACCTCGTCCAACCCCAGTTGCCCCGCGACCAACTCCGACGCGCCAAACAAATCCCCCCCGCCCGAGCGATGCCCGACCGGAATATAGCACGCCTTCCCCGCCTCGACGCAGAGAGAGATGCCGACCAGTTCCGCCTTCATTTCGTCAAGGCTGGTGGTTTCAGTATCGACCGCGACATGGCCGATCTCTTGGATGTGCGCGATCCATTCTTGCAGCCGCGCCATGGTCGAGATGCGCTCATACCCGTCCACGTCAAAGGGCACAGAGGCAACAACGGCGGCCTCATGGGCGCCCGCCACATGCATGCCCGCCCCCTCGGCCAAGGCAGGCGGCGCGACCTTCAAACGGTCGGCCACGCGCTTGGTCAGGGTGCGAAACTCCATATCATTGAGGAAACCCAGCACCACCTCTGCTTCGGGTTCGCGCAGCGCCATCGTCGCCAGATCAACGTCCAACACCATATTGCCGTCCAGCGAGACAAGCTGCCGCGACACTCGGATCAGGTCGGCATTGGCGATCAGGGCCTCGCGACGCTTGGGCTGCTTGATCTCGCCCGCCCGCGCCAAAAGCGCATCCAAATCCCCGTATTCATTGATCAAAAGCGCTGCAGTCTTGATCCCGATACCCGGCGCACCCGGCACGTTATCGACCAAATCCCCCGCAAGCGACTGCACATCGACCACGCGATCGGGACCGACACCGAACTTTTCGAACACCTCATCCGGTCCGATGCGCTTGTTCTTCATCGGGTCAAGCATATCGACCCCCGGCCCGATCAACTGCATCAGATCTTTGTCGGAAGAGATTATCGTCGCGGTGCCGCCAGCCTCTGTCGCGCGGCGCGCAAGGGTGGCGATAATGTCGTCGGCCTCAAACCCATCGACCTCGATGCAAGAGACGTTGAAAGCCTTGGTCGCCTCGCGGGTAAAGGCGAACTGTGGCCGTAAATCTTCGGGCAACTCGGGGCGATTGGCCTTATAGAGCGGGTAGATATCGTTGCGAAAGGTCTTGGACCCCGCGTCGAAAATCACCGCGATATGCGTCGGTGCGGTTTCCTTGCGGCTGGCGGTCAGCTCGCCCCACAGCAGGTTGCAAAACCCCGCCACGGCACCGACTGGCATCCCGTCAGACTTGCGCGTCAGAGGAGGCAGCGCGTGATAGGCGCGAAAAATGAACGCCGAGCCGTCAATCAGATGCAAATGATTGCCCTTACCAAAGGTCTCGCCCATGTGTCGCCTCCATATCCAGAAACTCGTTCCCGACCAGCAGCAGAATCAACAGGGCAGAAGCGATCTCGCGGTGCTCGTCAGCGTCGCGCGCTCCGGGAATAAGAAGATCGTCATACGGCACTGAACAACCCGCCCAAAAGAAACTGCACGGCCATCGGGTAATAGGGTCTGGCATGGAGCACCCACCGGCCAAACGGCGAGAGCGCGACCAAGTGCTGCCGATCCGGCGGCGGCTCGATCCCCAATCGGCCGGTCAGCACGATGAGGACACCCAGCAACAACAAGTAGATCAACAGCAGTAGATTATCCTGCAGCCGGTCGATGCGCGTGAGCGTCAAGGTGTCATAGGTCACACCGGACAGAAAAAACACCGGTGCCATGAAAGGCTTGGTGAGGAGAGATTGGACCTTCGCGAGCGGGCTCATGCCAACACTGTGCGAAATCCAAAGGAATTGTTCAACGAAAATTCGGTTCTTCAAGAGAAGACGTCTTACAGGTTGCTCAAACGGGATGGCCAGCAAGGCCGGAGGAGAGAAATAACCGGAGGCGTACCCTCTCGGGTACGTTGAGGATTATTTCGAACCGAGAACGCCGCTGGCCGCCCGTTTTCAGCAACCTCTCACACAAAGGCGGGAAGCGGAGCGTACGCCACCGGGTATCCAATCAACCGCTCCAACCATGGCCCCATGGCCTCTTCTTTGAGCGGCGCCCGGTTCAGCCTGGCCTCAATCTGGAATTGACCGTTTAATCCCACGATGCCGATGATCGCCGAGGCATCGTCTCCTTCGGGCAAGACCACCTGCGTTGGAACTCACAGAGCGTGGCATACAGACGACCCTCCGGCTGGATTGCCTCCAAGACCTCCGGCAGCTCATCCAGGGGACAGTGGACCGAACAACGATAGGCAAAGCGGGCGCCTGGATCAATGGCCGCGAAATCGGTCAGCGCCTCTTCAGCGAATCCCGTCAGGTAGGCCCACGCCGGCTGGTTCCTGCGCAAACGTGGCCGCCAGCTTGCTGGCCGGCACGAGGAACTCAAACGAGTCGGTCGTGTTGTACTCAAATTGGCAGGGGCCGAAGGCGTCGGGCCAGGAACAGAAGAACGGTGTCGTCGGATCGGCCGGGCGCAGACCGACTTCCTACTTCTGATCAATGTTTCGATGGGCAGTTCCAGAATGGTGATGGCGTCGAGAAAGGCCGCCCGTCGTTCGTCCAGCCATTCCGTGCGGTCGCCGTCTGCGGCGCGTTTCCCCCGGCGTGATTACCTCCGTCGTCTGAAGGCGGATGCGCAGGAAAGAATGGGCGTGCCGGAACCCGAGCCAGAACATGCTGCGTGGTTCATGCCGCCGTAACGGCTCGCGAATGCGCCAGGGGTGGCTCACCGAACAGTAGGTGCCGACATCCTGATAGCGTTGAAAAACGGTGTGGTAGGCACCGGCCAGCAGGAAGAAGTAGCCCGCCAGCCCTCGCGCATGCACCAGTGTGACGTCTTCCGTGGCCCAGGGGTCGAGCTGATCGAATTCGTCGGGCGCGGACACGGTCCATTCCTCGACGTAACAGATCACATCTTGCGCGGGCACCGCCGGCTTGAGGCCTAACGCAGCCAGCCGTTCTCCGACCGCGAGGACCTGGCTGAACGTCAGCGGGGTCGTTGTTTCCCAGCGCCGCTCACGCACTGTACGGAGTCTCCCTCCTCACCGCGCGGATACGCGGGATGCTCAAAATGGC
>CAWJOY010000021.1:0-41688 GCA_963844505.1 uncultured Alphaproteobacteria bacterium | reverse complement strand
AGTTTTGTGCGTGGCAAGGGAAAATTCATGAGGACGTGGCGACCGATGAAAAGACGGGGCCGCGCTTTCCGTTGTTGCTGACCACGGTGGTTTTTGTCGCAGTATAACGTCGGCGCGCAAAATGCGGCGCACCGAGAATGTGGTCTGGCACGATCAGGCCATGACGCCGAGGTTCGCGGATCAAGGACTGGTGACTTCGTGCGCCTTGCCAGCCGTGCGGGCAATACCTCGGCTGCGGGCACAGCTGACCGATCGGGCGTGGTCTACACCACCTTCCACCACCCCGACAGGCAGCACCTGGCCAATGTCATCACCACCGACTATCTCATCGAACCTACGCACCCGCTGAATACAAGGTGACGGCGGTGCAGGTTGCGCCGTCGAATGGCCCGTCGGAATGGCAAGAGGAATACGCGAAGCCCGCCACTCGCGCCGAATTGCGGCGGCGGAATGACACGACCGCGCCCGACGCGCCGTGCCCTTTGGGCGGGCGCTGGCTCTGGCAGTCGGGTGCTGCCAGAAGAGGTCGCGGTGGCCTTGTCTTTCAACTGCACCACCCAAGCGGTGATGAACGCCCCGCCGATCTTGAGGGACTTTGCCGGACTTCGCGCTGACCGAAGGCCTCGCGCAACCGTCAGAGATCGAAAGCCTGGACGTGGTCGAAACCCCGCTTGGGATCGATGTGCAAATCTGGCTGACCGAGGCCGCCGAGGCCCGACTGGTCAAGCGGCGGACCCGGCACGATGGCAGGGCGGTTGGTTGGCCCTGCGGGCTTTGCGGCATCGACAGTCTGGAAGAGGCGCTGCGCAAAAGCGGCGCGGGTGCCTGCGTCGCATTTTCCATATCCGACGCCCAGATCCTGCAGGCGATGTCGTCCCTGCCCTCGGCGCAACCTTTGCACGCACCTTACCCGCGCGGTTCATGCGGCTGGGTTCTGAACCGCGCGCGCAGCGGCGGCGCGCGAAGACGTCGGCCGCCACAACGCTCTGGACAAGCTGACGGCAGCCTTGTTCGCGCCAAAACCTCGCCACAGGGCGTGGTGCCGCCGACCAGCCGTGTCTCGATTGATATGGCGCAAAAAGGTCTCGCGGCCCTTGGCGCCCCATTTCTGATCGCGGTGTCCGCCCCCCGCCCATGCCGTGCATCTTGCGCAAAAAGTACAAAGTTAGGCATTACCCGCATCGTCTTGCGCCGCGCGCCGCTTCGAGGCCTATACCCATTGACCGCATCACGCAGGAGAGTGCAGATGTCGCTTAATTCCCACCACGAAGGCCCACACTCCAAGTTGATCTATATGGCGAACCACATTGTCAGGAATCCAAACCCCATGCCGAGGGGGTGAGCCATGGCCAGCCATATCAATGACTTCTGCATGCGCCGGCAGCTGTTCGAGGTGCTGGATGCAGGCGGTGCGGCTTGCGGCCCTTGGTGCTTGAGGCTTCGGGTCGGATCAAGCGCCCCGCTTCGGCGGCCTAAGCCAGTGTCCGACGGATAGCCGACGCCGGTCAATTCGAAAAGACCGTCGGGCGGGCCGACACCGGACCGCAAGCTGTACGGTCTTTGGCCTCTAGCACGGTCTTGACCTGATCCGGTTGCCAAGCCCCCGCCCCCACACGGTCCAAAGTGCCGACAATGCTGCGCACTTGGTCGTGAAAGCCTGCGCGCGCGCAGGGTAAAGCGGTATCGGACGCCGGCGGGATAGTGGTGCTCGGTGATGCAAATCTCACTGAATTTGTCACAGGGCTTCGCGCTTGGCAATGCATGGTGCGAAACGTGGTAAAGTCATGCAAGCCCACCAGATGACGCAGCGCCCCCGCCGCATTGCCTCTAGGTCCAGCGCGCGCGGCACCTGCCTAGGACCAGCCCCTTATCATGCGTCACCGCCGCCCGCCGCGCCACCACGCGGGAACAGATAGTGCGCCGCTCGACCGCCGAAAAGCGCGCGTGAAAGTCATCCTCGACCGCGACCACATCCAAGACCGACACAGCCAAGCCGCAAAATGCGCGTTCAGCGCCCCCATCAGCTTGTGCGGGTCCCTAGTTCGTCGGCCAGATCGCAATGCGCCACCTGCCCCTGTCGCATGCACGCCACTGGTGCCGCGGCGGCGATGGTGTGGGCGCGTGGTTCCAGCTTGGCCAAAGCCGCCTCGATCGCGCCCTGCACGGTCGGCTGATTGCCCGCTTGACGTTGCCAGCCGTGGGAATTATCCATTTAAAAGCGCATATCTTGGCATAACCCGCGCTTACCGGGTCGCGCCGGGCGGCTGTCCAGTGTTCTCACGTCCCCCCTACCCAAGGCAGCCGACACTTCCGAGGGAACACAAAGGGCTTTGCGCTTTTTCACCCATCCTTCTCGCCAAATCAGGGCGCCACTTCAGCGGTGTCAGGCATGTTGGAACCCGTGCTGCGCATTGGCGTCACGGGGCTAAGCCGCGCAGGCAAGACCGTGTTTATCACGGGGCTTGTCGCCACGAACGTGGCCGCATGACCCAACTGCGCGCGCAGGCCAAGGGCGGATCGGTGGCCCGCGCATCTGCAGCCGCAGCCCGACGACACCCTGCCGCGCTTTGCCTATGAGGATCACCTCGCCCGCGATGACGGGCCATGATCCGCCTGGCCGCAATCGACGCGCGCGGTGTCAGAGCTGCGGCTGTCGTTTCGGTGAAACCTTCGGGTTTTCTGGGGGCGATGACGATCCGAGTGGTGCATGTCGATATCGTCGATTATCCGGGCGAGTGGCTTTTGACGGCTGCTGGATCTGACCCATGCCGAATGGTCCGAGGCCCACGCTTGACCGCATCGCCCAAATGCCCCGAGGGCCGCGGAGTCCGAACCGCCCGTGCCGAAGACGGGGCGCTGCGGCTCGAGGAACCCCACGCTGCCGCCCTTGCCGCAGCTTTACCCTACTACCCACCGCTGCCCGCGCCAATCCGGCTGGTCGGACTCCCGCACGTGGGCGTCTGCTTCTGGCGGGCAGCCCTGTGCTGACCTTTGCGCCCCTGACACGCCGCGCACACGACCTCTGGCGGCGAGATGGAGCGGCGCTATAACGCCTATAACTCGGGGCGGTGCAGCCATTTTTCCGCGAACATTTCGCCCGCATTGACCGACAAGTCGTGTGGCTCGATGTGTGGGGGCGATCCATCAGGGGCCGCGTGCGTCGAGGATTTGCGCCGCACTATGGCCGATATTCTGGCGGCCTTCCGCCCTGGTCGCAATGGCTGGCTGTCGGGATTTTGGCGGCAAGCGGGTCGAGAAGATCCTTTTTGCCGCGACCAAAGCCGACCATCTGCATCACAGCCAACACCCTGCCCTGATCCGCGATCATGCAAGCCATGCCGCGCGAAGCCCATGGCCGCGCTGATTTCGCGGGGGGTGCAAAGTTACTGGCGATTTCAGTGGCCTTCTCGCTGCGCACCACCGTCGAGGAAACCCTGACCCGCGACGGCCAGCAGATTGATGCAGTGCGCGGACGTCTGCTCAGCACGGGCAAACAGGCGGCGATGTATGTGCGTGTTGCCAAGCGGCGCGGCTGTTGTCGCCCGCGCGCGCGAGGGCTGCGCATTGGCTGGATGCCGATTTCGGCCTGATGGCCTTCTCGCGCCCGCCGAAAGCAGCCTGCGCCCGAACGAAGGGCCGCCGCACATCCGGCTTGATCGCGCAGGCGGGGCTTGTCGTCAAGATGTAGGGTCAAAGCCGGTCTCCGATCAGAAATTCCGCAGCGCGATCAAGCCGGATATGCGGCGGCCCTTCGTTCGGGCGCAGGCTGCTTTTGGCGGGCGCAAAGGCCATCAGGCCGAAATCGGCATCCAGCCAATGCGCAGCCCCCTCGCGCGCGGGCGACAACAGCCGCGCCGGATCGCTTGGCAATTCGCCCGCATACATCGCCGCCTGTTTGCCCGTGCTGAGCAGACGTCCGCGCACTGCATCAATCTGCTGGCCGTCGCGGGTCAGGGTTTCCTCGACGGTGGTGCGCAGCGAGGCCATTGAAATCGCCATAGTTTCCGCCCCCGCGAAATCAGCGCGGCCATGGGCTTCGCGCAGCATGGCTTGCATGATCGCGGTCAGGGCAGGGTGTTGGCTGTGATGCAGATGGTCGGCTTTGGTCGCGGCAAAAAGGATCTTCTCGACCCGCTTGCCGCCCAGAATCCCCGACAGCCAGCCATTGCGACCAGGGCGGAAGGCCGCCAGAATATCCGCCATCGTGCGGCGCAAATCCTCAAGCGCGCGCGGCCCCTGATGGATCGCCCCCAGCACATCGACCAGCACGACTTGTCGGTCAATGCGGGCGAAATGTTCGCGGAAAAATGGCTGCACCACCCGCGATTTATAGGCGTTATAGCGCCGCTCCATCTCGCGCCAGAGGCTGTTGCGCGGCGTGTCAGCGGGCTTGGGCAGGGGCGCAAAGGTCAGCACAGGGCTGCCCGCCAGATCGCCCGGAAGCAGGAACCGTCCGGGCGTGCAGTCCGACCAGCCATTGGCGCGGGCGGCGTGCAGGTAGTGGGTAAAGCTTGCGGCAAGGGCTGCGGCGTGGGGTTCCTCGAGCCGCAGCGCCCCGTCTTCGGCACGGGCGGTTGCCATAAACTGCGCGGCCTCGGGGCGTTTGGCGATGCGGTCAAGCGTGGCCTCGGACCATTCGGCATAGGATTTATCCAGCAGCCCAAGGTCCAAAAGCCACTCGCCCGGATAATCGACGATATCGACATGCACCACTCGGGGTCCCGTCATCGCCCCCAGAAAACCCGAAGGTTTCACCCGAAACGACAGCCGCAGCTCTGACACCGCGCGCGTCGATTGCGGCCAGCGCGGATCATCGCCCGTCATCGCGGCAAGGTGATCCTCATAGGCAAAGCGCGGCAGGGTGTCGTCGGGCTGCGGCTGCAGATGCACGGCCTCGATCCGCCCTTGGGCCTGCGCGCGCAGTTGGGTCATGCGGCCACGTTGCAGCAGATTGGCGACAAGCCCCGTGATAAACACCGTCTTGCCTGCGCGGCTTAGCCCCGTGACGCCAATGCGCAGCACGGGTTCAAAGAACATGCCTGACACCGCTGAAGTGGCGCCCTCGATTTGGCGAGAAATTCCGTCGGTGAGTGCAGAGAACACGCAAAGCCCCTTTTGTTGCCCTCAACATAGGAAGTGTCGGCTGCCTTGGGTAGGGGGGACGTGAGACGCTGGACAGCCGCCGCGCGTTTGGGTAAGCGCGGGTTATGCCAAGATATGCGCTTTTAATCGAATATAACGGCGGGCCGTTCCACGGCTGGCAACGTCAAGCGGGCGATCAGCCGACCGTGCAGGGCGCGATCGAGGCGGCTTTGGCCAAGCTGGAACCACGCGCCCACACCATCGCCGCCGCGGGCCGCACCGACAGTGGCGTGCATGCGACGGGGCAGGTGGCGCATTGCGATCTGGCCAAAGACTGGGACCCGCACAAGCTGATGGGGGCGCTGAACGCGCATTTGCGGGCTTGGCCTGTGTCGGTCTTGGATGTGGTCGCGGTCGAGGATGACTTTCACGCGCGCTTTTCGGCGGTCGAGCGGCGCTATCTGTTCCGCGTGGTGGCGCGGCGGGCGGCGGTGACGCATGATAAGGGGCTGGTATGGCAGGTGCCGCGCGCGCTGGACCTAGAGGCGATGCGGGCGGGGGCTGTGCATCTGGTGGGCTTGCATGACTTTACCACGTTTCGCGCCGTGCATTGCCAAGCGCAAAGCCCTGTCAAAACCATAGATGAGATTTGCATCACCGAGCACAGCTATCCCGCCGGCGTCGAATACCGCTTTACCCTGCGCGCGCGCAGCTTTTTGCACAACCAAGTGCGCAGCATTGTCGGCACTTTGGATCGTGTGGGGGCGGGGGCTTGGCAACCGGATCAGGTCAAGACCGCGCTAGAGGCCAAAGACCGTACAGCTTGCGGTCCGGTGTCGCCGCCCGACGGTCTTTATATGACCGGCGTCGGCTATCCGTCGAACCCTTTCGCTTAGGCCACCAAAGCGGGGCGCTTGATCCCAACCGAAGCCTCAAGCACCAAGGGCCGCAAGCCCGCACCGCCTGCGTCCAGCACCTCGAACAGCTGGCGGCGCATCCGCGGCTCCCAGAAGTCATTGATATGGCTGGCCATCAGGCTCACCCCCTCGGCATGGGGTTTGGATTCCATGAACTTGGCGATCTGGTTCGCCATATAGATCAACTTGGAGTGTGGGCCTTCGTGGTGGGAATTAAGCGACATCTGCACTCTCCTGCGTGATGCGGTCGAAATGGGTATAGGCCTCGAAGCGGTCGGCGCGGGCAAGAGCGATCAGGGTGATGCCTGCCTCTTGCGCCAGATGCACGGCATGGGCGGTGGGGGCGGACACCGCGATCAGAAATGGGGCGCCAAGGGCCGCGACCTTTTGCACCATATCAATCGAGACACGGCTGGTCAGCAGCACCGCGCCCTGTGGCGAGGTCTTGGCGCGAACAAGGCTGCCCGTCAGCTTGTCCAGAGCGTTGTGGCGGCCGACGTCTTCGCGCGCCGCACTCAGCGCGCCGTTCCAGAACCCAGCCGCATGAACCGCGCGGGTAAGGTCGTGCAAAGGTTGCGCCGAGGGCAGGGACGACATCGCTTGCAGGATCTGCGTCGGTGTCATGGAAAATGCCGACGCAGGCACCCGCGCCACTTTGCGCAGCGCCTCTTCCAGACTGTCGATGCCGCAAAGCCCGCAGCCGACCGGCCCTGCCATCGTGCGTCGCCGCTTGACCAGTCGGGCCTCGGCGGCCTCGGTCAGCCAGATTTGCACATCAATCCCAAGCGGGGTTTCGACCACGTCCAGGCTTTCGATCTCTGACGGTTGCGCGAGGCCTTCGGTCAGCGCAAAGCCATAGGCAAAGTCCTCAAGATCGGCGGGGGTTGCCATCATCACCGCTTGGGTGGTGCCGTTGAAAGACAAGGCCACCGCGACCTCTTCTGGCAGCACGCGACTGCCAGAGCCAGCGCCCGTCCCAAAGGACAGGCGCGTCAGGGCGCGGTGGGTGTTCATTCCGCCGCCGCAATTCGGCGCGAGTGGCGGGCTTGGGCCGAGTATTCCTCTTGCCATTCCGACGGGCCATTCGACGGCGCAACCTGCACCGCCGTCACCTTGTATTCAGGGCAGTTGGTGGCCCAATCGGAATAGTCGGTGGTGATGACATTGGCCTGCGTGTCGGGGTGGTGGAAGGTGGTATAGACCACGCCCGGATTAACGCGATCGGTCAGCTGTGCCCGCAGCGAGGTATTGCCCGCACGGCTGGCAAGGCGCACGAAGTCACCGTCCTTGATACCGCGAACCTCGGCGTCATGGGGGTGGATTTCCAGCACATCCTGATCGTGCCAGACCACATTCTCGGTGCGCCGCGTTTGCGCGCCGACGTTATACTGCGACAAAATCCGCCCCGTGGTCAGCAACAACGGAAAGCGCGGCCCCGTCTTTTCATCGGTGGCCACATACTCGGTGTTGATGAATTTTCCCTTGCCACGCACAAAGCTGTCGACGTGCATCAAAGGCGTGCCCTCGGGGGCGCTGTCGTTGCAAGGCCACTGGATGGACCCCATGGTCTCGAGCTTTTCATAGGTCACGCCAGCAAAAGAAGGCGTGGTCATGGCGACTTCTTCCATGATTTGCGAGGGGTGGGTATAGGTCCAGCCCGCGCCCATCGCATTGGCCAAAAGCTGTGTGACTTCCCAGTCGGCATAACCGTTGCGGGGCGCCATCACCTTGCGCACGCGGTTGATCCGCCGCTCGGCGTTGGTAAAGGTGCCGTCCTTTTCAAGGAAGGTCGACCCCGGCAGGAAGACATGCGCGTAGTTGGCGGTTTCGTTCAGGAAGAGGTCATGCACGATGACGCAATCCATCGCAGCCAAACCACGGGCGACGTGCTTGGTGTCAGGGTCCGATTGCAGGATGTCTTCGCCTTGGCAGTACAGGCCCTTGAAGGTGCCTTCAACCGCGGCATCCAGCATGTTGGGGATGCGCAAGCCCGGCTCGTCGTCGATCTGCACGCCCCAAATCTTTTGGAACACCTCGCGGACCTCTGCACCTTTGACGTGGCGATACCCCGGAAGCTCGTGCGGGAACGACCCCATATCGCAAGAGCCCTGCACGTTGTTTTGCCCGCGCAGAGGGTTCACCCCAACGCCCGCGCGGCCAATGTTACCGGTCATCATCGCAAGGTTGGCGATACCCAAAACCGTGGTCGAGCCTTGCGAGTGTTCCGTCACGCCAAGACCGTAATAGATCGAGCCATTGCCGCCCAAAGCATAAAGCCGCGCGGCTGCCCGCAACTCTTGCGCATTCACGCCAGTCAAAAGCTGCACGGCCTCGGGCGAGTTCTGCGGCTGGCTGACGAATTCGGCATAGTCTTGGAACTCGTCCCAATCACAACGCTCGCGGATAAAGGTCTCGTTGAACAGGCCCTCGGTGACGATGGTGTGGGCCAGTGCTGTGACCACAGCGACGTTCGTGCCGGGGGTCAGCGCAAGGTGGTGCTGCGCCTTGATATGCGGGCTTTGCACGATATCGGTGCGGCGTGGGTCGATGACGATCAGCTTGGCCCCTTTGCGCAACCGCTTTTTCAGGCGGCTGGCAAAGACGGGGTGGCCGTCGGTCGGGTTGGCGCCAATAATCATCACGACGTCGGTTTCTTCAACCGAGTCAAAGTCTTGCGTCCCTGCAGAGGTGCCAAGCGTTTGCCCAAGCCCATAGCCGGTTGGCGAATGGCAGACCCGCGCGCAGGTGTCAGTGTTGTTGTTCATGAACACCGCACGGGTAAGTTTCTGCACCAGATAGGCTTCTTCATTGGTGCAGCGCGACGAGGTAATCACCCCGACCGAGTGACGCCCATGCGTGTCGATGATCCCCTGCATCCGCTTGGCGGTAAAGGCCAGCGCCTCGTCCCACGACACTTCTTGCCACGGGTCGTTGATGTTCTCGCGGATCATCGGGTTCAGGATGCGGTCCTTGTGGCTGGCATAGCCATAGGCGAAGCGGCCCTTGACGCAAGAGTGGCCGCGGTTGGCTTTGCCGTGTTTGTAGGGGACCATGCGGACCAGCTCGTCGCCGCGCATTTCTGCTTTGAACGAGCAGCCAACGCCGCAATACGCGCAAGTGGTGATGACCGAGCGTTCTGGAGTGCCGATGTCGATGATCGACTTTTCCTGCAAAGTCGCGGTCGGGCAAGCAGCGACACAGGCGCCGCAGGACACGCAATCGGATGACAGCGCGTCGTCGGTCTTGGCCCCAAACGACACGCGGCTGTCAAAGCCACGGCCCTCGATCGTCAGCGCAAAGGTGCCCTGAACTTCTTCACAGGCGCGCACGCAGCGCGAGCAGACGATGCATTTCTGCGGGTCATAGCTGAAATAGGGGTTGGAATCGTCGCGCGGGATGTAAAGCGGATTGGCCTCGCCCGAGGTGTTCTTGACCTTGAAGTGGGTGTCCACGGCCTCGTAGCGCACATCGCGCAGACCGACCGCGCCCGCCATGTCTTGCAACTCGCAATCGCCATTGGCCGAGCAGGTCAGGCAATCGAGCGGGTGGTCCGAGATATAAAGCTCCATCACGCCGCGCCGCAGCTTCTTTAGCTTGGCGTTCTGGGTGTGAACCTTGAGGCCCTTGGCCACGGGGGTGGTGCAAGACGCCGGCGTGCCGTTGCGGCCTTCGATCTCGACCAAGCAGAGGCGGCAAGAGCCAAAGGCGTCGATGCTGTCGGTGGCGCAAAGCTTTGGCACGGAAATGCCAAGTTCGGCCGCGGCCCGCATGATCGAAGTGCCTTCTGGCACGGTGACCTCAAAGCCGTCGATGGTCAGCGTGACCATCTGTTTCGACTTGGCCGCTGGCGTGCCGAAATCGCGATCTGGGATGATGAAATCTTTCATTCGGCGGCCTCCTTCATAGGGGTGAAGTCATCGGGGAAATGGGTCAGCGCGGACATCACCGGATAGGGGGTAAAGCCCCCAAGCGCGCAAAGCGAGCCTGCCTTCATCGTATCACAAAGATCGGTCAGCAGGGGAATTGCCGCAGCATCGCCCTTGGCAATCCGGTCGATGGTCTCGGTTCCGCGCACGGCACCGACACGGCAAGGGGTGCATTTGCCGCAAGACTCGATGGCACAAAACTCCATCGCAAAGCGCGCAAGTTTCAGCATATCGGCAGAGTCGTCAAACACCGTCAGGCCCGCGTGGCCGATCAGCCCGTTCTGGCCTGCGAATTCTTCATAGCAAAACGGCGTGTCCATCAGGGCGCGCGGGAAATAGGCCCCCAGAGGCCCGCCAACCTGCACGGCCTTTACCGGCCGACCCGAAGCCGTGCCGCCCGCGATTTTATCAACCACTTCGCCAAGGCTCAGACCAAAGGCGACCTCGTAAAGCCCGCCGTGTTTGACGTTGCCCGCGATCTGCAAGGGGATCGTGCCGCGCGAGCGACCGACGCCAAAATTCTTGTAGTGCTCGGCGCCCTTTTGCAAAATCACCGGCACCGAGGCCAGCGAGATCACGTTATTAACCACCGTCGGCTTGCCCATGAAGCCTTCAAGAGCCGGCAGCGGCGGTTTCGCCCGCACGACGCCGCGCTTACCTTCCAAGCTATTGAGAAGGCTGGTTTCTTCGCCGCAGACATAGGCACCAGCCCCCACGCGCACTTCGATGTCAAAGGCATGACCCGACCCCATGACCGAAGCGCCAAGGATGCCGTCGGCTTGCGCCAGAACAACGGCCCTTTGCATCACATCCACCGCGATCGGATACTCGGAACGGGTGTAGATAAAGCCCTTGGTCGCACCCGTTGCCATGCCTGCGATAATCATGCCTTCGATCAGGGTGAGAGGGTCACCCTCCATCAACATTCGGTCGGCAAAGGTGGCGCTATCGCCCTCGTCGGCATTGCAGACGATATATTTGCGATCGGCGGGCGCCTCCGACACGGTTTTCCATTTAATGCCCGTCGGAAAGCCTGCGCCGCCACGACCACGCAGACCCGAGTGGGTGACCTCTGCCACGATCTCGGCTTGGGTCATGGTCAGCGCACGCGCCAGGCCCTCAAAGCCGCCACCCGCACGGTAATCCTCTAGCGACAGAGGATCAATCACGCCGACGCGGGCAAAGGTCAGCCGCGTTTGCGCCTTCATCCATGGCAATTCTTCGGTCAAGCCAAGCGCTTTGGGGTGCGCGTCCAGATCGGCAAAGAGCGCGGGCACATCCGAAAGCGTCAGAGGACCAAAGGCGATGCGACCCGCAGGGGTTTCGACCTCGGCCAGCGGCTCTAGGAACACCATCCCCCGCGATCCGTTGCGGACCAGATCAACGGTGACACCCTTGGCTTTGGCATGAATTTTGATCGCCTCGGCAATTTCATCAGCGCCCAAAGCAACAGCGGCGGAATCAAGCGGCAGGAAGATTTTCATTTGCTGTCCTTTAGGATGGCGTCAATGCGGGCGGTGTCGACGCGGCCAACCAGCTTGCCGTTGATCATCGCGGCAGGGGCGCAGGCGCATAGGCCAAGGCAAAAGATGGGCTCTAGCGTGAAGGCGCCATCGGCGGTGGTTTCGTGCCAGTCGATGCCCAAAGCTTTTTGTGTATGTTCGGCGACCGCGTCACTGCCGACGGCCTGACAGGCTTCGGCGCGGCACAGTTTCAGCACATTGCGACCTGCAGGTTTCTCGCGAAAGTCGTGATAAAAGCTCATGACGCCATGCGCTTCGGCGCGCGAGATGTTCAGATCTTTGGCAATGATCGGCAGCGCATCGGCGGGGACATAGCCAAACTCGGCCTGAACCGCATGCAGGATCGGAAGCAGCGAACCCTCCATCCCTTTGTGAGCGTTCAGAATTTCCAAAACGCGGCTGGTGGTCTCGTTGGAATCAAGCATGTGGCGGCCCTTTGCTAGCTGTGGCTGTGATACGCGCTTTGATAGGGAAATCAATATTGATATACCGTTGGTCAATAGGCACAGCCTATCGGTTTAGCCGCACCGCTTCGTCAACAAGGGCTTGGAGCACGGGGGTTTGTGGCTCGTGTTTGGCGGTAATCAGACCAACAAGATGGGCAGCCTCGGGCTCGGCAATCGGAATGGCAACAAGATCGCCTGCGCCCGTAAACATCTCGGCCAGCTTTTTGGGCACCACAGAGCACCAGCGGCCGGACTTTACATGGGCAATCAGGGCGATGGTCGAATTGCTTTCGACCGAAGCAATCCGGCGCGTGTCGGCATCGGCCATCAGAATATCGACAATGCGGCGGTTCTGCATATCCGAGGTCAAAAGGCACAAAGGCTCGGCCGCGAGTTCGGACCAGCTGACCTGAGTGCGCGTGGCAAGGCGCGCGTCGGGCGCGCACAAAAAGCGATAGTGCTCGGTATAAAGCGGGGTCTGGGTGACCCGCCCGAGGGGCTCGTTGTCCAGGTAAGTGATGCCCGCATCGAGTTCGAGATCACCAATCCCACCGAGGATTTCGCTTGAGGTGCGTGACAAAATGGTCACCCGCATATTGGGGTGGCGGGCCAGAAACGGCGTGGTCAGATCGGCGACCATCGGCAGCGCGGTCGGGATAACGCCAAGGCGAAGGTTGCCCGAGAGACCTGCATGGACCGTGCGCATCTCGTCACGCAGCGCGCGCATGTCGCCCACAATCCGCCGCGCCCAATCCAGCACCCGCTGGCCTTCGGGCGTAAGGCCTTGAAACCGCGAGCCGCGAAACACCAGTTGCACGCCGAGCTGGTCCTCGAGCTGGCGGATCGCGGAGGAAAGGCTGGGTTGGGTGACGCCGCAAGCAAGTGCCGCGCGGCCAAAGTGGCGCTCGTTTGCAAGGGCGATGAACATCTCGAGTTTGTCGATCATGCTGTTAGGGTGACGGGGAATGCGGGCTGGCGCAAGCGTTGGTGCGGGCCGAAGAATGAGTATTTGTGCCAGTATGAAAGCTGGGTCGTTGTGCCGCGCGCAGGGAGCGCTTAGGTTGTCGGAATGAAAAGATTTATCCCCTTTATTAAAAAAGCGCCTCTGGTTCCTGTCATCCGGCTTACGGGGTCGATTGGTATGGGGCGCAATGCCCTGAGCGATGCCGGTCTGAGCGCGATGATCGACAAGGCGTTCAAGATGAAGCCTGCGGCGGTGGCGCTTTTGGTCAACTCTCCGGGTGGGTCGCCGGTGCAGTCGAGCCTGATCGCGGCGCGGGTGCGGCGGTTGGCGGATGAGAAATCGGTGCCGGTGCATGCCTTTGTCGAGGATGTTGCGGCGAGTGGCGGTTACTGGCTGGCCTGTGCAGCGGACGACATTTGGGTCGATGCCTCGTCCTTGGTGGGGTCGATTGGGGTGATCTTTGCCTCGTTCGGGTTCCCCGAGTTGTTGGCCAAGCATGGGGTGGAGCGGCGGGTTGTCGCGGCGGGCAGGTCAAAGAGCTTTGCCGATCCGTTTTTGCCGCAAAAGCCGGCAGATGTGGAGCGGTTGAAAGCCATTCAGGCGCCTATTCATGCCGCCTTTATCGAGCATGTGAAGGCACGGCGCGGCGCGCGCTTGGCGGATGCCGATCTGTTCAATGCCGATATTTGGGTTGGCGGCGGCGCGGTTGATGTGGGGCTTGCGGATGGTGTGGCGCATCTTGTGCCAAAGCTGCGCAGTCTTTATGGCGACAAGGTGCGTTTGGTGCCGATGGCGCAGCGGCGCAGTCTTGCCAGCCGTTTGGGCATTAATATCGCCGAAGAAGCGGTTGCAACCGTGGAGGAGCGCGCTATCTGGTCGCGCTATGGTTTGTAAATGATCAAAGCTGTTTTGGTCTTTTTGCTGATCATGGTGGCGATTGCCATGGTCGGGAATGCATTTTTTCCTGGCTCGGTAGGGCGAAAGTTTCGCGATAAAACTGGACTAAAGGGCCCTGCGACTTGCAAGGCCTGCGGGCGTTATATTATCGGCTCTAAGGGCTGCGGTTGCAAAAAGGGCGGATGATGCGGGCATTGGTGACAGGTGGTGGCAAGCGGTTGGGCCGTGAGATGGCGCTGTATTTGGCGCGTCGGGGGTTCGATGTGGCTGTGCATTTCGCCTCTAGTCGTAAGGAAGCCGAGGCGGTCTCGGCGGAAATTACGGCGATGGGGCGGCGCTCGGTTTCGCTGCGCGCGGATCTGTTAATCGAGAGCCAAGTTGAAAAGCTGATCGCGACGGCAGCACAGGGTTTAGGCGGACCGTTGACTGTTCTGGTGAACAACGCCTCGATCTTTGAATATGACACGCTTCAGACCGCCACGCGCAAAAGCTGGAACCGGCATATGGAGAGCAACTTGCGGGCGCCTTTTGTGTTGACGCAGGATTTTGCGGCGCAGGTGCCGCCTGCAGGCGTGGATGCTGCCGGGGAGGCGGTTGCCTCGGGGTTGGTGATCAACATGATCGACCAACGGGTGCAAAAGCTGACGCCCGAGTTCATGAGCTATACTTTGGCGAAGATGGGGCTGTGGGCGCTGACGCGGACCGCGGCACAGGCTTTGGCGCCTCAGGTGCGGGTCAATGCCATCGGTCCGGGGCCGACCCTGCAAGGGGCGCGCCAGAGCGAAGAGCATTTCGCGGCGCAGCGGGCGGCGACGGTGTTGACGCGCGGCGCCAACCCTTCAGATATCACTGCGGCGCTCGGGTTTTTCCTCGATTCTCCGAGTGTGACGGGGCAGATGATTGCGGTTGACGGCGGGCAGCATTTGGCTTGGAAAACGCCCGATATCCTTGGGGTAGAATAGCCCTCACATCGAGCGCGCAACAAAGTTGTCCACTTTTGGTAAAACCTTCACGAAATTGTTAATAAAGCCTTTATTTTCAGTTGTTTAAGGCGGCTAATAAAATAATTTCTTTAAATATCAATGGCTTTTGGGTTAGCTTAAAAAGTAGGCAAACCGATGAAAGGGCTTGTGGGTAAGGGAAAAATGGCGGTTTGGAAAACTTTTCCTCAAGGTTATCCACAGAAGCGGTGGACAGTTTTATCCTTGATCCCATGTCTTCGCTATTGCAGCAAGAAAGCAGAATCAGGACGGCGCGGAGGGCATTTTTTCCATGAGTGAAACAATCAAACGCGGCCACGGCGTCATTCAGGACTACCTGCGGCTATTGGACGGCTCACCGGGGGTTTACCGGATGCTGAATGAGGCGTCCGAGGTGCTTTATGTCGGTAAGGCGCGCAACTTGCGGGCGCGGGTTTCCAACTATGCGCGGGCGTCGGGGCACTCGGCGCGGATTGCGCGGATGATCAGCGAGACGACCTCGATGATGTTCCTGACCACGCGCACCGAGACCGAAGCGCTGTTGCTGGAGCAGAACCTGATCAAGCAGTTGAAGCCGCGCTATAACGTGCTGCTGCGCGATGACAAATCCTTTCCCAACATCCTGATCAGTCGCGAGCACGGGTTTCCCCAGCTGAAAAAACACCGTGGCAAGCGAACGGAGAAGGGGTCGTATTTCGGGCCGTTCGCGAGTGCGGGGGCGGTCAACCGCACTTTGAACCAGTTGCAGAAGGTGTTTTTGCTGCGCAACTGTTCGGACTCGATGTTTGAGGGGCGGTCGCGGCCGTGTTTGCAGTATCAGATCAAGCGCTGCGCTGGGCCTTGTGCGGGCAAGATCGACGCCGACGGCTATGCCGACCTTGTTGCTGATGCTGAACGGTTTTTGCAGGGCAAGACCACGGCGGTGCAGGCAAATCTGGCGGCTGAGATGGGGGCTGCCTCGGAGGCGATGGAGTTCGAGCGGGCGGCTGCTTTGCGGGATCGGATCAAAGCGCTGACGCAAGTGCAGCAAAGCCAAGGTATCAATCCGGCTAGCGTTCCCGAAGCGGATGTGATCGCTTTGCATTTGGAGGGCGGGCAGGCTTGTGTGCAGGTGTTCTTTATTCGCGCCAACCAAAGCTGGGGGAACAGCGACTTTTACCCTCGGACGGGGGCGGGCGCAGAAGAGGCCGAGATACTCGAAGCCTTTGTCGCGCAGTTTTATGATGACAAAGAGCCGTCGCGCCTGATTTTGCTGAGCCACGCGCTGGAAAATGAAGATCTGGTGGTAGAGCTTTTGTCCGAGCGGGCAGGGCGGCGTGTCGAAGTAGCCGTGCCGCAGCGGGGTGAGAAGGCCGAGCTGGTCGAGAACGCGCGCCGCAATGCGCGGGAAAGTCTTGCGCGCAAGATGGCCGAGGGGGCGACGCAGAACAAGCTCTTGGCAGGGCTGGCCGAAGCCTTTGAGCTGGAGGCACCACCAACGCGGATTGAGGTTTACGACAACGCACATATTCAGGGCTCTGACCCCGTCGGCGGCATGATTGTCGCGGGGGCGGAGGGGTTCCTCAAATCGCAGTATCGCAAGTTCATCATCAAATCGGCTGCGGGCGCGAATTCGGATGACTTTGGCATGATGCGCGAGGTGATGACTCGGCGGTTCGAGCGACTGATGAAAGAGGACCCCGATCGCAGCAGCGGCGCTTGGCCGGATCTGTTGTTGATCGACGGTGGCGCGGGGCAGGTTTCGGCCGTCGCGGAAATCATGGAAGAGCTTGGGGTCGAGGATATCGCGATGATCGGTGTCGCCAAGGGGATTGATCGCGACGCGGGCAAGGAAGAATTCTACCGCAAAGGCATGCCGATCAAAGCCTTGCAGCGCAACGATCCGGTTTTGTATTTCGTGCAACGGCTGCGCGATGAGGCGCACCGCTGGGCGAACGGGGCGCACCGCACGCTGCGCGCCAAGGGCGTTTCGGCCACGCCGTTGGACGATATTCCAGGGGTGGGGGCGATCCGCAAGCGGGCTTTGCTGGCGCATTTCGGTTCTGGCAAGGCGGTCAGTCGGGCAGGTGTTGCCGATCTGATGGCGGTTCCAGGGATTTCAGAGGCGATGGCCAAGTCGATCTCGGATTTCTTTAGCACCAAGGGCTGAGCCCGCCGATCGGCCCAAGGTCTTAAATGCGAAACGGGGGCCAGCTTGCGCGGCCCCCGTTTCAAATTCTTTGCGAAGGTCCGAAGACCTTACTGGCTTATGCCAGTGCGAGGTTGATCGCCGACTCGCGACCGTCACGGCCTGCTTCGATGTCGAAGGTCACTGCTTGACCGTCGTTCAGCTGACGGATGCCAGCGCGCTCCATTGCGGAGATGTGAACGAACACGTCTTTGTTGCCGTTTGCAGGTGCGATAAAGCCGAAGCCTTTGGTTGCGTTAAACCATTTCACGGTGCCGTTAGCCATCGTGTGTCTCCTAAGTTTGGTATGCCATCCGCGGAATGCGATGGCGTGGCTCAGTCGTAAAGATCGATTACTGAAGCCGCAAGGGAGACAGAATAGTCGATAGATATCGTTTCGCTCCCCTTACATGCGCCCTTTTGTGATTCGAAACAAGGGGTGGGGCAAGATTCATTTCAAGCGGGCGGATTGCGGCCTGTGCGGGCGGCTGGTTGACGCGCGCGGTACAACACGGGGTCAGATCAAACCAACCCATGCGAATTATGCTATACTGCGAGTCGCCGCAACGGGAGTTTGGCGCGGCGAGACATTAGATATGGGGGAATATCATATGGCGAAACCGACAACCGACACAAAGCCTTCGAACCCAGCCGAGACGGCGATTTTGGGCATGCTTTCCGCGCTTAATCCTGCCGCAACAAAGGCTTGGCTTGATCTGATGCAAGAAAGTGCGCGCTTTATGACGACGCGCTTACAGCACGATGTCGAGACGCAAAAGGCGCTGCTTGCCTGTAAAAGCCCGTCCGAGCTGATGGAAGTTCAGACCGCGTTCTTCAAAACGGCGGCTGCGCAATATTCCGATTATACCACGCGTCTTTACACAAATGCCGAGCAAACGGCCGCAAGCAAACCTGCTTCGCGCAAATATGACGACGTGCCCGTTTAGCGGGACAAAATGACGCGCTTGGCATCAGACAGCAAAAAGCCCGCCTTGTAAGGGGCGGGCTTTGGGTCTTGGGCTGCTGCGGCGCGCTTAGTCTTGCGCGCGACCTTGGTAGGACAGGTCTTCGGTGTTGATGACCACACGGGTGCCAGCACCGATATGCGGCGGCACCATGATGCGCACGCCGTTGGTGCAGATCGCGGGCTTGTAGGACGACGAGGCGGTTTGGCCTTTGGTCACTGGCTCGGTCTCGGCGATCTCAACCGTGACGCGCTGCGGCAGTTCCATTGCAATGGCGTTGCCGTCATAGGTTTTCAGATAGACCTTGATGCCATCGGTCAGGAAAGCCTTGTCATCGCCAACCACATCGGGGTGCACCGCGAATTGCTCGTAGGTCGTGGGTTCCATAAAGTGGAAGCCCTCGGTGTCCTCATAGAGGAAGTCGTATTCGCGATCGTCGACGTTGGCTTTTTCGACCATCTCGGTCGTGCGCCAGCGTTCCGCGACTTTGACGCCGTCAGAAATGCGGCGCATATCGACGGAAGTGGTGGGAGTGCCTTTGCCGGGGTGGAAATTCTCGGCTTTGAGCACGGCGTAAAGTTTGCCGTCCATCTCGACGACATTGCCTTTGCGGAGCGAGGAGGCGATGACTTTCACGTCTGTTTCCTTGTTCTTGGGTGGCCCCAAGGGTAAGGGGCGCGCTGAATTGAGCTGGCTTTAGCCTATATGACAGGGAATCTCCAGATGGTTGGCAAAAATAGCGTCGGCGCGTGGTGGCAGCCAGAGCGGCATGCAGATCGGCGCGGTTTGTTGTTGGAGAGGAACCGGATTCAGGCGCGCATTCGCGGCTGGCTGGCCGAGCGCGACTTTATCGAGGTTGACCCTTCGGCGCTGGCAATCAGTCCAGGAAACGAGGCGCATCTGCATGGCTTTGCCACCGAGGCGATTGGAAATGATGGGCTGGGGCGGCCGATGTATCTGCACACCTCGCCCGAGTTTGCGATGAAAAAGCTGTTGGCGGCGGGCGAGCGGCGGATTGCAAGTTTCGCGCATGTCTGGCGCAACCGCGAGCGGGGCGCGCTTCATTCGCCAGAGTTTACGATGCTGGAGTGGTATCGCGTCGGTGAGGGCTATGAGGTGCTGATGGCCGACATGATGGATTTTGTGCGACTGGCGGGGCCAGAGCTGCAATTTCGCGGGCTGGTCTGTGACACGTCGCTGCCGCCCGAGCGGATCGCGGTGGCCGAGGCGTTTCAGCGCTATGCGGGGGTGGATCTGCTGGCGAGCATTGATGCCAGCGGCACGGTTTCGGCGGAAGTGCTGCGCGCCGAATTGGTGCGGGTGGGGCTGCGCACGGCGCCGGATGACACTTGGTCGGACATGCTGTCGCGGGTTTTGGGTGAGTTGGTCGAGCCGCATTTGGGCATCGGACAGGTGACGATTCTGGACGAATATCCCGCAGCCGAGGCGGCTTTGGCGCGCAAACATCCGCGCGATTCTCGTGTGGCAGAGCGGTTTGAGGTCTATGCTTGCGGCGTCGAGCTGGCAAACGGCTTTGGTGAGCTGACCGATGCGGGCGAGCAGCGGCGACGCTTTGCCTTGGAAATGGAAGAAAAATCGCGGGTTTACGGCGAGAGCTATCCTTTGGACGAGGATTTCTTGGCCGCGCTCGAGATCATGCCAGAGGCCAGCGGCATTGCGATGGGCTTTGATCGGCTGGTGATGCTGGCGACGGGGGCACCGCGAATTGACGATGTGATCTGGGTGCCCGTTGCCGAAGTGTAATTCGGACTTTCGCGGCGCTTTCGCTTGGGCTAGGGTTTGCCCATGAGATGGTCCATTCCAAATACGCTAACGGTTCTTCGCTTGCTTGCAGCCCCCGGGGTTGCGGTGATGTTTTTGTATTTCACACGGCCTTTGGCGGATTGGTTCGCGCTGACGCTGTTTATTCTGGCGGCGATCACCGACTATTTCGACGGCTACCTTGCGCGCCTGTGGAAGCAGGAAAGCAAGTTCGGCGCGATGATGGACCCGATTGCCGATAAGGCGATGGTGGTGATCGCGATCATGGTTCTGACGGGGTATTCGGGCATGAACCCTTGGCTGATCCTGCCGGCGACTGTCATTTTGTTTCGTGAAGTCTTCGTTGCGGGCCTGCGCGAGTTTTTGGGCTCCAAAGCGGGTCTGTTAAAGGTGACCAAACTGGCCAAGTGGAAGACGACGGCACAGATGGTGGCGATTGCGGTGCTGTTCTTGGGGACGGGATTGGAGTATTTGAACGGCGTCGCCATGCATGGAATGACGCCAGATCAATACCTTGTGGCCGTGTCCGAAGGGCTTGCCGACCCTGTGCGGGCTTGTGGCAAGCGCGACTGCGCAAGTCTGGCGGGGGATGCGGGGCTTGTGCTGATGTGGATTGCTGCGGTGCTGACGGCGATCACGGGGTGGGACTATTTCCGCAAGTCGCAGCCCTTTTTGCGGGATGAGCAATGATCGAGGTCGTCTATTTCGCATGGCTGCGCGAAAGGATTGGCGTGCCGCGCGAACAGGTTGACACGCAAGCGCGCACAGTTGCGGACCTGGTCGCAGAGTTGTCGGCGCGCGAGGAACGCTATGCGCTGGCATTTGCGGACCTTTCCTCGGTAAGAGTGGCAATAGATCAAGAGCTTGCAAGCTTTGAGGCCGACCTTTCTGGCGTGCGCGAGGTCGCGTTTTTTCCGCCGATGACCGGGGGCTAAATGCAGGTTCGCGTGCAATCAGAGGCGTTTGACGCGGGCGCAGAGTTGAATGCTTTTGCGGCGGGTGTGGCAAGCGCGGGTGCGGTTGTTAGCTTTACCGGTGTGGTGCGGGACAATGGTGGTGATCTGGTCGCGATGGAGATCGAGCACTATCCCGCGATGACCGAAAAATCGATTGCAGCGATCATGGATCAGGCCGCGGCGCGCTGGTCGATTTCGGACGCTTTGGTCATCCATCGCTTTGGCCGTTTGGCCGCGTCAGAGCCGATTATGATGGTGTTGGTCGCGTCAAAGCATCGGGTCGATGCCTTTGAAGTTGCAGAATTTTTGATGGATTATCTCAAATCGAGGGCACCGTTCTGGAAGAAAGAGATTTCGGCCAGCGGAGCGGCTTGGGTCGAAGCGAAGGACGAAGATGAAGCGGCACTTGGGCGCTGGTGACATCTAGGATCTGGAAACGCTTTATTAACTTGCGCGTGGCAATATCGCGCTATGGAACACCTCATTGGACTGTCAGTTTATTTTACCGTTGCCCTGCGTCATGCAGGCGATGATCTATTGGTGCTTGAAATAGAGCGGCTTAGGCTTGCAATGCGACAGACGCAGGCGGAACTTCCGTTTTACGCGCGATCTTGGGTGGTTTTGCCCGATCATTTGCACTGCATCTGGGACTTACCCGCAGAGGATGACGATTTTGCGCTGCGATGGCGACAGGTGATGCGGCGCTTTGAGACAAGTTTGCCGAAGGGTCCAAGGCGTTTGGCGCAGATTTCGGGCGCAGAGCGTGGAATTTGGGCGCGTGACTACCATGCAGAGCGCTTGGGTACAGGCATCCAGATGGAACAGAGGTTGGCAAGTATTCGCGCCGACCCGATGCGACACGGATTGGTAGATCGCGCAGAGAACTGGCCGTATTCATCCGATGCCATGCGGGTCACGGCTTGATGGTTCCAAGCGGACGCATGTTACGATCGGGCTTGATAAAGTCATCGACTGCGGGCAACTTGCACTCAGGCCGTGGCGATGGCGTCGCCACAGGGCGGTCAGGCTTATCGGCCACACCCGTTACCGCTTGCAGGGGAACCTGCTGTCGTCCTGCACGCCGGGACCTTTCGGGGTTTTGCGCCAAAAGCCAGCCCCTTTCACGAGGTCTGATCGAATGACGGAACGTCCACAACAATACCGGTTTCACCAAGGCGACCGCATGCTGCCGTTTGCTGCAGAAGAATATGAGGCGCGGTTAGCAGGTTTGCGCGACCTAATGGAACTGCATGGCATTGATGCCTGCGTTTTCACGTCTATGCACAACATCGCATATTACTCCGGGTTTCTTTATTGCTCGTTCGGGCGGCCCTATGGTTTGGTTGTGACCCCCACACAAAGCGTGACGATTTCGGCAGGCATTGACGCGGGCCAGCCGTGGCGGCGCAGTCATGGCGACAACATTACTTATACTGACTGGCAGCGCGACAACTACTGGCGCGCGATTCTCTCAGTGACGGGCGAAGGGCGAGTGATTGGCTGCGAGGCAGATCATTTGACCTTGGTTCAATCTGAAAAGTTGAACGGATTCCTAAAGCCAAAGCGCGGCGTCGATATCTCTGCCGGCACGATGACGCAACGGATGACGAAATCGCAGGCGGAACTGGATCTGATTCGGCATGGCGCTGCGGTCGCTGACGTTGGCGGCTTTGCGATTCGCGATGCAGTGCATGAGGGCGTCCGTGAGCTGGATGTTGCGATGGCTGGCCGCGATGCGATGGAGCTTGAGATCGCTAAGCGTTTTCCTGATGCGGAATATCGGGATACTTGGGTCTGGTTTCAGTCTGGCATCAACACCGACGGCGCCCATAACCCTGTTACCAGTCGAAAACTCCAACGCGGCGATATCCTGAGCCTGAACACTTTCCCGATGATTTCGGGTTATTACACGGCGCTTGAGCGGACGATGTTTGTCGGCGAGGTCGATTCGGCCAGCCGTCGCATCTGGGAAATCAACGTTGCGGCGCATAAATTCGGGATGAGCCTACTAAAGCCGGGGGCATCCTGCGCTGAGGTCACTGCTCAGATTAACACCTTTTTTGAAGAACATCAGGTGCTTAAATATCGCACCTTCGGCTACGGCCATTCGTTTGGCGTCCTCAGCCACTACTATGGGCGCGAGGCGGGGCTAGAGCTTCGTGAAGATATCGACACGATTCTCGAACCTGGAATGGTGATCTCGATGGAGCCGATGCTGACTATCCCAGACGGGGAACCTGGCGCAGGTGGCTACCGCGAGCATGACATCTTGTTCATTACCGAAGATGGCAACGAGGATATCACCAAATATCCATACGGGCCTGACTTCAACGTCGTTGGCTAAGCTGCCGATGCATAAAATCTGGCCCTTGTCGGCAACGGCAAGGGCTTTCTTTGTGCAATCTCGGCGCAAGGGCTTGACGGCGAGGGGGGCGTGCAGGCTAGGTGCAAAGAATTGTTCCAAAGCTGAGTCCCTCACCGTGAAATATTCGATTCCCCGCCTTTTGGGCGCCCTTGCTCTTTCGACACTGGCCGCCTGTGGTGGTCAAAAAGTAGCCGAAGCACCCCCTCTGACCTCGGTCGCCGGTTATGAAGCGGTGACGGACAATAACTTTTTTATCGAGGCTGTGAAGCCCGAGCTGCTGCAAGAAGGCCGTGCGCGCACCGAAGTCGATTACGCTGGCGACGAAGCGCCGGGGACGATCGTTGTCGATCCTTTCGCGCGCAAGCTCTATCTGGTGCAAGAAGGCGGTCGCGCACTTCGGTATGGCGTGGCCGTCGGTCGCGAGGGTCTTGGCTTCCAAGGGACAGGATCGATCCAGCGCAAGGTTGAATGGCCGTCTTGGCAGCCGACCCAGAACATGCTGAACACGCGTCCCGATCTTTACGCGCAATATGCGGGCGGTCTGCCGGGTGGCTTGGAAAATCCATTGGGCGCGCGCGCGCTCTATCTCTATCGCAACGGGCGCGACACGTATTATCGCATTCATGGCACTATTCAGAACGAATCCATTGGGCACGCCACTTCGGCGGGCTGTATCCGGTTGTTTAATCAGGATGCCATCGACCTTTTCGATCGCGTTGACACTGGTACCACGGTGAAAGTGCGCTCGCTTGAGGAAAGCCAAGCCATTGAAGGCGTGCAGATGGATGACGCTTGGGGCCGCGCGGTTCCTGCGACGCCAGAAAATATCGCTCAAAAAGAAATCGATTTGAAAACGATCTCTGAACAAGAAGCAAAAAAAGTCGAGAATGAGGCAATCGCCGCCGCGGCTGCTGAAAAAGAAGCAGCGAAAGCAGATCGCAAGCGCCTTCGCATGTGCCGTAACAAAGGCATCAGCGCTGAAGATTGCCCCTACGACCAGGCTTAATTTTTGGCTGAGTTGAACGTTTACGGCCCCGCTGCAAGGCGGGGCCGTTTTGCTTCAGCTTTGGATGACGTAGTCTTTTACTGTGGTTTCAACGACTTCCCATGAGCCTTGAAAGCCTGGGCGGATGATAAAGCGGTCACCTGCACGCAGATGGGTGGCGGTCCCTTCGGCATCGGTCAGGATCGAGTGACCCGAGTGGATGTAAACGTATTCCCATTCGTCGTAGGCTACGGCCCATTTTCCAGGTGTGGATTCCCATATGCCGCAAAACAGGCCGCCGCGGTCTTCGATGTTCCACGTGCTGTGGACGGGGTCGCCCGCAAGCAGTTTCTCGGGTGCAGGACGGCTGGTTTCGACGGCTATGCCATCGGGGAGGATGCGGTGTAAAAGCGACATGGGGTTTCCTTGGCTGATGCTCGCGCAGCCTGCGCGGGTTATGCCGCGGCGGTCAAGGGGGCGCTGCGCTGCATTGCAGCGTAACAAACTTGCTGTTGGTGCGGGTATATGCCCATATGATAGACGGAATATTAACTTCGGAGCCGACACTATGAGTGCCAACACGCCAATTCGGGCGGTCCTGCCACCAGAGATTCGCGCGCGTAAAGGCGGCGCACCTTTGGTTATGTTGACCGCCTATACGACTCCTGGTGCGCGGTTGGTGGATGCGCATTGCGATATCGCTTTGGTCGGCGACTCGGTTGGAATGGTTTTGCACGGGCTGCCCAGCACTTTGGGCGTAACGATGGAGATGATGATCCTGCATGGGCAGGCGGTCGTGCGTGGTTTGTCGAAGGCGATGGCGGTGATCGATATGCCATTCGGATCCTATGAGGAAAGCCCGCAGCAGGCGTTTCGCAACGCGTCGCGCCTTATGGCTGAGACTGGGGCACCGGCGGTCAAGCTTGAAGGCGGAGCGCATATGGCTGAAACCATTGCATTTTTGACCAAGCGGGGCGTGCCGGTGATGGCGCATATTGGCTTGACGCCGCAGGCGGTGAATACGCTTGGTGGCTATAAGGTCGTCGGGCGCGATGCCGAAGCCGCTGCGGTGATGGCAGACGCTGTGGCGGTTGAGGCAGCTGGGGCTTTCTCGGTTGTTTTGGAAAAGGTGCCGATGGGGCTTGCGGCGCGGGTGACCGAGCGGCTGTCGATCCCGACGATTGGCATCGGTGCGGGCGTGGATTGTGACGGGCAAGTGCTGGTTTTGGACGATATGCTGGGGTTTTTCACTGATTTTCGGCCTAAATTCGTCAAGCGCTATGCCGAGCTTGGCGCTCTCGCCGATCGCGCGATTGCCGACTATGCAGCCGAGGTGCGGGCGCGGGTGTTTCCAACCGAAGACCATTCCTTCGCAGATGCGCTAAAGGGTAAGAAGCCTTGACCCAAATCATTCGGACGGTGGCAGAGCTTCGCGCCTTGGTGCGCGGTTGGAAAACGCAGGGCGAGATCGTGGGCGTGGTGCCGACGATGGGAGCGCTTCACGCGGGGCATCTTAGTCTGGCGCAAGCGGCGAAAACCGAGTGCGAGCGGGTGATTGTGACGATTTTCGTTAATCCAAAGCAGTTCAACAATCCCGACGATCTGAAAAAATACCCGCGCACCGAAGAGGCCGATGCGGCGCTGTTGCAAAGCGTTGGCGTTGATGTGGTTTTCGCGCCCGACCCGAGTGAGGTTTACCCAGACGGCTTTGCGACTGTCATTTCTGTTGCAGGCGTTGCGCAGCCGCTGGAAGGTGCGCTTCGACCAGGCCATTTCGATGGGGTGGCGACGGTTGTGGCCAAGTTGTTTGGAATGACGATGGCCGATCGTGGGCTATTTTGGCCAAAAGGATTGGCAACAATTACAAGTGGTTAAGAGGCTTGTGCGCGACCTGAATATTCCGGTTTGGATTGTTGGCTGTGAAACCATCCGCGAGGCTGACGGGTTGGCGATGTCATCGCGCAATGCACGGTTGGGGGCGGCGGCACGGGTGACCTCGGCAGTCCTTTATGCTGCGATGATGCGGGCTGCGCAGGCCGTGCGGGCGGGGGATGCCGGCGCTTTGACTGCGTGCTCGGCTGAGATTTTGGCCGCAGGGTTTGAAAGCGTTGAATATATCGAGCTGCGCGATGCCGCGACTTTGGCGCCCGCCGACCGCGCGACCGATGGGCGTCCCCTGCGGCTTTTGGCGGCGGCGTGGCTCGACGGGGTGCGGCTTATCGACAATATTCCCGTTTAGCGCTTTGGGCTTGGCTCTGGGCTGGGAATTCTGCAAACTGGGCTGAATTATTGGTGCTTGGGTGATGTATCGTCGTTTTACATGACTATATGTCGCAGGTGAGTTTAACGGAGGGTCCGATGGCCGATTTCGAGACGCAGATCAAAGAGAGCCAAGCGCAAGTCGCTGCGGCACAAAGCAAAATTTCTGAGATCACGAGCCGGATTGAAGCGGCCCGCGACAAGCTTGGCACCTCGGAGGCGGCGATTGATATCGAGACTGCGACGCTGGACGATGTGCACAAACACACCGATTTGATGAACGCCAACATTGCCGAGCTTATCATGGGGCTGGACGATGTGACGGCTGGTTTTTCCAAAGATTTCAGCGAGATGCGCTCGAAAACGGGGATGGAAAGCTTTATCGGCATGTTCTCGTCTGCGAAGTCAGAGTCGATGCGGCAAGAGCGGATGCGGACGGCCTCGATCGACAGCAAGCTGCAGGATCTGATCGGCAAATCCGACATCATCGTGCGGTTGTTGCAGGGTCAGCTCGATATGCTTAACGCGCAAAAAGCCAAGGTCGAGGCGAATTTGGGCGGCACCTTGACCGACCGCGAGGCCGCCGTGCATGCGCTCGAGGCTGTGCGTGCCGAGGTTTCGGCTTTGGACCCCAAGATTATCGAGCTTGAGAATAAGATCAGCGTCGAGATGGACGCGGCGGCTCGGACCAAACTGGAGACCGAGTTGGCGGGGTTGAACGGGCGCTATAACGCGCTGGTGCAGGACGAGCAGGTGCAGCTTGCCAAGAGCCAAACCCTTGAGCGCTATATCGAAAAGGGCAAGACTTGGGTCGACAGCTTGACCAACCAAGCCGCGACGCAGCTGGTCCTGATCAACAAATTGCAAACCGACACCAAGCAGCGCGTGGTGCTTTACGATGCTTTGACCAGCAGCTTGAAGACCGCGCAGCAACAAGACGTCGCGCACCGCATCAACGAAATCGGCGTCAAAACCGACCAAGAGGCACAGGTGGCGATGGCGGCGATTGGCGCTGCGACAAATGCGCGGATGGGTGATATGTTGGAAGCGCACGAGGGCCACATGGTCTTTGCCCGCGAGGTTTTGGAACAAAAAGCCAAGGCGGATGAACGCTTTGCACGGCGCTTTGCCAAGATTGTCGAAAAGCACGACAAGAATGCCTATGGCGAATGACCTTTCAAAAACAAACCCGCTGGTGCTGGACCTGGAGCGCGGCTTTGACCGTCTTGCTGCTGATTTTCTTTGCGGCTGCCGAAATTGTGCCGCATCGGCTGGCGCATATGTTCGAGATTTTGACATGGCTGATCGCGTTTGAGCTGGTGCTGATCCTGTTCGTGGGCGGCATTTTCCGTCCCCTGACCCGCAAGATCTACTTGATGGGCCTTGCACCTATGTCGCCATTTCGCGCGATTGCGGGGACGTTTCTTTTGCGCCACTGGCTGTGGGTGACGCCACAAGGCAGGGACCGCGATGCCTGAGACCAACCTGACCGACGATCATCAAGAGCTGTATGACACCCTGACCGCGCGGCGCTATTTCGCCAAGTTCGAGCGGATTACGGGGCACATGTTGCGCGTCGCGGGCGAGGTCGAGGCCGAGGGAAGGCTGACGCGGACCGAGGCGCGGATTTTCGGTCGCTATCTGTCGGCGGTGACGGGGACGTTTCGTGCGCTCAGTTTCAAATACCTGATGACGGGGCGGGCCGAGGGGTCACCTCGGCTGACTTTTGATCGCCATGAGAGCGGCTTTCCTGTGGCGCAAGAGCTGATGATGATGGCTTTGGATGCGGCGCAGGTGCAAAAGCATCTGAACGGGATGGCGTCGGAGAGTGAGCTAAAAGACCGCATGGTGCGGCAGATTGTGCGCGATCTGACGGTGCCGACGCAGCTGCAATTTGCCCTGTCGCAGCGGCTTTATTACGAGGCGCTGTCGGTTGCCGTGGGCGAGGCAGGTGGCATCTTTTGGCCAAAGAACGACCCCGATTTGCAGTTTATTCGCGAGGTCGATGGACGGCGGCATTTCCTGCTGCACTGGGCGGTCTATGACACGCAGGTAAATCTGCCCGTGGTCTATCTTCTGGATGTAGAGGATAGCGGTAAAAAGGCTTTGCCCAATGATGACCGCCGCTGGCCGATGGTGCAGGCGCATCTGATGGCGCAGTCGGTGATGGGGCTAAAGCTGCTGACCATCGCACAGGGGTTTGACAAGGATTTCAGCGGTTTGCATCCAAAAAGGTTGCGGCGAATTACCTTGGGACCGATGTATAGCCACAACTTCACCCTGCAATCGGGGCCGATTTCGCAAGTGCTTAGCGATGCCAAGGCGGCTGATGGCGATGATTGGGCTTTGGTCTGGACGGTTGAAGATTTGCTGTCCGAGCGCGAGGAAGAGGTCAAAGACGGCTGGTTCTCGAGCGCGGAGCGGCAGGTGTTCAAGCTTGACCCCTTTGCGCCTGACAGCGGCATGACGCGGATGGATCGCATGGTGATTTTGCCCGAGCGGCCCTACCAAGTCTTGGCCGAGTTGGACCCTTTGGGCTTGCGGGATTTGCGGAAATTTGTGGTGGGCGCTGGCGGGCAGATTTTGCCGGCGCGGTAACAGGAGGCAAGCATGACTGCTGGGCGGGACCGGATGGAGCTGCGCGAAGAGGATATTCGCGGACAGTATAGCGCGGCCTTGGCGCTGCTGACGGGCTTTGATCATGCGCCGCGGCTGGGAAAACCTGTGGCGGTTGCGACGCCGGAACGGTCGGCTGGGATTGGCGCGCGGCCGATGTTTCGCTCTACGACGCCCGGGATGGTGACGCGCAGTACGGCGCGTGCGGGTGGCGTGCGCTTGGTCGAGCGGATCGAGGCGCTCGGGGATGGGCTGATGTCGCCGGTGCAGGCGGGGGCCTTGGGCAGCTTGCGGCGCGGGGTGGCGATTGCTTTGGCGATGGGCGAGGTGTTTGCCGCGCAATCGGGCTTGGCCGAGCTGAAGAAAGCCAACCTTGAAGGGCGGTTGCCAGAGCCCAAGCGCGCCGAATTTGCAGAATTGCTGGCGGCGGATGCGCTGATGCAGATGTATGTTTTCGCCAGTGCCACGGCATTTCTGATCGCGCCATCCTTGGGGGCGGTGACGGTTGAGGTCGGCACGGTGGATGAGATTTTGACCGATAACGCAGGGCTGGCGCTGCAAGGGGTCTTGTGGGAGCTGGATCAGGATATTGGTCTGTTGGCGGCGGATGAGCCTCGACTTTTGGCGGTGATTGCCGCGTTTTGCGAAGTGCTGATGGAGCGGGTGGCCTTGCGGGCGCAGAGCGCGGCGCGGCTTGGCGCCTTTACCTCTGGCGCGTGGCATGTCGAGGCGGATGGTTTGGCGATTGCGGGCTTTAGCCCCGCGCGGGCGTCCAAAGGGCCCGCCTTGGCGATGCAGTTCAAAAAGCCAAGCGAAGTGGTGGGCAATCACATCGCCAAATATCAAAGCCTGCGACTGGCCAAGATGCTGATGGCCTATGACTTTGAGCGCAAGTTGAACCCCTTTGCCGAGCTGGGCGGGTTCATCTTTACTTTTATGGGCGACGGGAAGCCGGGGACGGGGAAGACGACGTTGATCCAGATGATGGCTGGATTGTTGAATGATTACTGCAAGGTGGCGGGATATCCGTTTCGCTATCAGAACTTTTCGATTGATCAGATCGACAGCTATCAAGGACGGTCGGGCCAGAATGCCAAGGCCTTTATGGATGCGATTTTGGACCCCGCTGCGATCGGGTTTGGCACCATTGACGATATCGACCAAGTGGCAGGCAAGCGGGGCGATCGGCAGTCGAGTGCGGGTCAGCAAGAGGTGACGGCGGTGTTCATGGGCGCCTTTGCCGGTGCGAATACGGTGGTGCGGGGGAACTGCACGTTCGGGATGTTCTCGAACTATCCCGAGAACGTCGATGATGCGCTGCGGCAGCGGGCAGGGGCGCGGTTCTTGGTAGACGGGCCGCAGAGCCGAGAGGATTACATTGATATCCTGTCGCTGCTCTTGGGCAAAAACCATGCGATCCCCGTTGGCGATCATGACCTGTTTGCTGCGCAAGAGATCAAGCGGGCGGTGCAGGCGAGCTTTGAGGGGTATGCCAAGCCGCATGAGGACGGTCTGCTGCGCGTATGGGATAAGGTGCAGGGCGAAATCGGGCGGCTTGATACCATCGCCAAGCTTGGGACCTATTTGAAGGCGATCCAAGCAGCGGACGAGCGTTTTACGGGGCGGGCGATCAAGAATATCACCGATGCGGTGAAAGTGCGGGCGATGGACTTTGAGCTGCCTGACGAATGGATGGAGGCGCCGGAGCTGTTTCTCTTTAAGGGCTATGACGAGAAGCTGGCGATGATCAAAGGCTTGATGGCGCCGATCACGGTCGAGATGGTGGTGCAGGAGATCAACCGCTATGCAGATTCGGAGTTCCGCTATGCCGATAAGTCGGATGAGGCGGCGATTTCCGGCATGGTGCGAGATTTTTCGCGGCAAGACGAAGCGAAGCGGCGCTATCTGGCGGGGCAGGGTTGATGGGGTCTGGCGCATGGGGGCTTTGCCCCCAGACCCCCAGAGTATTTGGGCCAGTATGAAAAGGAAGCGGTGTGATGCGGCGGCTGATTGAAAAGGGTTTGATGTTCGGCAACTTGATTGAGGTGTCGTCGCCGCAGTTGGTGGAGCGTTACAATCGGGCGCTGAAGGCATTGACGGGGAAAGAGACGCGGCTGTCGGATTTCCACATTGATATCTCGGGATATAGTCCTGAGATCGGCGATGAGTTTGGCGATGATCTTTATCTCAACCCGCATGGGTGCAATCGGCAGTTTATTTTGCTGACCACCAGTCAGAAGAATGCGCCATTGTTGAATATCAAGTTCTCGACCGATCGGGAGATTTTACAACGGTTTATTGGCAGCAATGAGAGCCAGCTGTTTGCTTTGACGGCGCGGGATGCGGTGGCGGGGGAGTTGGCGAATTCGATTTATGAGGTGTCTAAGCCTCTGAAGTTGCTGGAGTTGCGACGGGTGACCGTGGAAGCGGATACCACGGGCGGGCATGTGGCGGATGCGACGCGGCTTGGCGGCTTGATCGAGCGGTTCCGGAGTGAGCCCGATGGCTGGCGCGACGATGTGTTGATTGCGCAGATGATCGAGCTTGGCAAGAAGACAGGCGATGTCACGCGGGCGCCAATTGCTTTGGCCGCGATGAGTTTCGAGCAGGCAAGCTTTTGGACCTCGCATTTCGGCGGGGTCTATGTGTTTCGCGACACGAAGGAGCCTGCGGTGATTTCGCGGATGCCGCGCGAAAGTCTTGGGGCTTTGCCAATCGCGCAGGTGATGGATTTTAGTCAGCGCAATGCGATCGCAGAGTGGCTGGTTAACAATGCTTTGGTCGAGCCGATTGTGCAGGCGCGCGGCATGGATGCGGCGGCGGTGTTGCGGCAGAAGATGGACTTTGTGCTGATTGATGCCGCTGATGCGCTTGGGTTGGATGTCGGCGATGCGCGGCGCACCGAGCTGCGCAAAGTGGCGGTGCGGTTGGGCGACGCTTTGCCTGAGGAGTTCAAAGGGCTGGCGCAGCTTTTGCGTTGGGTTGAGGGGGCGGGGCCTTGGCCGCGGATCACATCGGAGCATAAGGCCTATTTTTATACGCTGCGGGCCTCGGCGGGGCCGTTGCGTGATGTGGTGAATATGCTTTTGTCCGAGCTGGCACCAATGGATGTGCGGCAGATGTTCATCGTTCACAAGGAACAATTCTATGCCAGCTATGCGACGTGGTCGGATAAAAAGCGGCAATATGTGGCGGATTTTCTGGAGCGCGAGTATAAGGTAGATGCACAGGGCGCGCGGGAGGCTTTGTTCGGGCCAGAGCCGTCGATGGATGCGCGGCGTCAAACTCCGCATCCGTCGCGGGATTTGGGCACGATTGTCGGGCCTTGGGGCGCGGTAGAGCGAACGATAGCGGAGAAGAGCAGATGATTGGACTATTGCGGCTGGCGCTTTTTGGCTTTGTCGGGCTGACGGTGGTTTATTTTACCGCTTCGATCTATTCACGTTCAGTGCGGCGCGAAAAGCTGGAAGATAAATTCGACGCGGGGGGTATCGAAGGCGAGCGCCATGACTATGTTGAGGCAGGGATGCGCGCCTATGAGAAGGGTCTCAAGCGGCGGTTGTTGTGGCTTGTCTATATCATTCCGACGGTGGTTTTTTGGCTGACCGTCTATTTCGTGAACTATCAGTGAGGGGCCTCGGCCATGAATAAAGTCAAATGGGGCCTGCGCATTTTAGTGCTGCTGCTTGCGGGGTTGTTTTTCCACTATACCTTGCCGCACCACGATATTGTGCGCATCACCAATACCTATAACCGGTTGACCACGGTGGGCACGGAAAACGCTTGGGCCTATGCTTCGCCGGACAGCGGCACGGCAGAGAACACCACCACGCGGGACGTCCGGTTTATCGAGGCGTCGTTTCCCGATGGGTCGGTCATCGTTTATCGCAACGAGGACACCGGCTGGGTTTGGCCGCCGTATTTCAAGTATGACAGCTCTAACTTGCAGGCCGAAGCTGGCAATCTGAAGTCGTTGGCTTCGGCGCCGACGTGGGTTTCCGTGACTTATTACGGCTGGCGTCTGCCGTTTCTGTCGATCTATCCCAATGCGATTGGCGTGAAAGAGGTCGCAGGGCCAGACGTGCGGATTATCCCTTGGGTGCCGATCATCGTGTTTGTCCTGCTTGGGTTCCTCTACATCATGCTGCGGCGGATGTGGGACCAGTTTGTCGAGCGTACGGTCGAGCCTGCTATGGCCGAGGTCGAAGAGACTTGGGACGGGGTAGAAGCAAGGGCCGAAGGGTTCTGGGGCCGCATTGGCGCGTGGTTCCGCACATGGCGCGCTAAGAAATAGGCACTTGGTTTGGATAAAAAAACGCGCGGCAGAGTGGATCTGCCGCGCGTTTTTTCATGGGCAATCGCTTAGCGGCGCAGGGTGCCGCCCGTCGCCTTGGAAACCTTGTCGATGATCTTGGCCGAAACGGCTTCGATATCGGCGTCGGTCAGCGTTTTGTCGGTTGGTTGCAGGCGCACGGTGAGGGCGATGGACTTCTTGCCCGCGCCCATTTGTGCTTCGGCTTTGTCGCCGGAGAATTGGTCGAACAGCCGCACATCTGCGATCAGCGCCTTGTCCGCGCCGACGGCGGCATTGACGGCGGTGAGGGCTTCGGTCTGCGCGTCGACGACGAAGGCGAAGTCGCGCTCGACCGCTTGCAGGTCAGACAGGGCCAGCGCCGGTTTGGTCGGGGTCTTTACCTTTGGGAAGGGGACTTTGGCGACCAGAACGGTGAAGGCAACCGCTGGGCCCTTGATGTCCATCGCTGCAAGGATCTTCGGATGGACCTCTCCAAAGGTCGCCATGGTGTTGGGGCCAAGACCCATCACACCCGAGCGACCGGGGTGCCACCACGCTGCCGCCTTGCGCGAGATTTGCACACGGGCAGGGGCGCCGATGGCAGCAAGCACCGCTTCAACATCGGATTTCGCATCATAGATGTCGATCATCCGCCGCGCGCCATGTGGGTTGCGCGTGGCATCTGCGCCGACCAGAAGGCCCGTCGCTTGCAGGTGTTGCTCGCCAGGCTCGCCGCCGTGAAAGACTGGACCGACCTCGAACAGGGCCATATCCATGAAACCGCGCGCTTGGTTGCGAGCGGCCGCACGCATCAGGCCTGGCAACAAATCCGGGCGCAGGTGGGTCATCTCGGAAGAGATCGGATTGTCGACCCGCAGCGCATCGGTGCCGCCGCCAAACAGCGTCGCGGCCGTTTGGTCGATAAAGCTATAGGTGACACATTCATTATAGCCCAAGGACGCGATTGTGCGGCGGGCCGTGCGTTCGCGCACCTGCAACGGCGTCAGGATCGGGCGCGGCACGCCAGCGGTGGCGCGGGGCAGTGGCTTACCAACCAGCTTGGTCAACGAAGCGATGCGCGCGACCTCTTCGACAAGGTCCGCCTCGCCCAAAACGTCGGGACGCCACGACGGCGGGCTGGCCATATCACCAGCAAGGGTGAAGCCGAGGGCCTCAAGGGTGCGGCGCTGTTCGGCTTCGGGAATGTCCATACCGACAAGGCTGATCACGCGGGCAGGGTTAAGCTTGTAGGCGCGCGTGGTGTCAAGCGGCGCACCATCTTCGGCAAGGTCAGACGCTTCGCCGCCGCAAAGATCAAGGATCATCTGGGTCGCAAGGTCGAGCCCGTCCAGCGAGAAGGCAGGATCAACGCCGCGCTCGAACCGATAGCGCGCGTCCGAGTTGATCTTGAGCGCGCGGCCCGTGGCAGCAATAGTGATCGGGTCCCAATAAGCGGATTCCACAAAGACATCGGTGGTCTCGGGGGTGCAGCCAGAGGCCTCGCCCCCCATCACGCCCGCAAGCGATTCAACGCCTTGGTCATCGGAAATGGCGATTTGACCCGCGCGCAGGGTATAGGTCTTGCCATCGAGCGCGAGGAACTCTTCGCCGCCAGCTGCCGGATGGATGCGCAGCGTGCCTTTGACCTTGGCCGCGTCAAACACGTGCAGCGGGCGGTTTAGGCCGAAGGTGAAATAGTTGGTGATATCCACCAGTGTCGAGATCGGACGCAAACCAATCGCCTTGAGACGCGCCTGCAGCCAGTCAGGCGAGGGGCCATTGGTGACGCCGCGAATGGTGCGACCTGCGAAATGCGGGCAGCCCTTGGCCTTCAGGTCCGCTGCGATCTCGACTTTGACAGGGTTGGCAAAGGCTTCGGTGATCGTCGGGATCGGCAGCGGCCTGAGCGTGCCCAGACCGCGCGCGGCCAGATCGCGGGCCACGCCGCGCACGCCAAGCGCATCGGGGCGGTTCGGCGTGATCTTGATGTGGATCATCGGGTCGGCCAGTGCAGGACGATTTGCTGCCAGCCAGTCCGAGAATTTTTCGCCGACTTCGCCCGAGGGCAGCTCGATGATGCCGTTATGTTCGTCGGACAGCTCGAGCTCGCGCTCCGAAGCCATCATGCCGTGCGATTCAACGCCGCGGATTTTTCCGACGCCCAGGGTCACATCAATGCCGGGCACATAGTCACCGGGCTTGCACAGAACAACGGTGATGCCTTCGCGAGCATTTGGCGCGCCGCAAACGATCTGCTTTTCGCCCTCGTCCGTCATCACGCGGCAGACGCGAAGCTTGTCAGCGTCAGGATGCTTTTCGGCGTGAATGACCTTGGCAAGCGTGAAGGGCGCGAGTTTTGCCAGCGGATTGACCACCTCTTCGACCTCTAGCCCCAGATCGGTGAGCGCATAGAGGATGTCGTCAAGCGAGGCAGTAGTTTCGAGGTGATCTTTCAACCAAGACAGGGTGAATTTCATAGCGCGGCCCTTCGGAATTTGTTGCCTTGGATTAGCGCATTAGGGCGGAAAGGGAAAGCGGCTCGACGTGGCGAAATGCAGGCAAGGTTTCCGTTGGGGAAACAGGTTGTCGCCTAAACACGCGGTGAAGGTTGAGGAAAAATTAATCAGTTTGGTGTAGATAGGAGGGATGAAAGAAAACATGCTCGAAATCCCGAATGACATGCAGCGATCAAACGTCGTGATGCTTTGCGTTGTCATGGGGCTGACGGCGTTGCTTTATATGATGATCGCTCAGGAATATACCGAGGTCATTCGTATCGTCACATCGCAGCGGGTCGATCACTAGCCGCTGCGATGCACTTTGGGTTTAGGACGACAGACCGCCCGCCAAATCCGGCACATCCAATGGCGTAAATCCATAGTGGCGCAGCCAGCGCAGGTCGGATTCAAAGAACGCCCGCAAATCAGGGATGCCGTATTTCAGCATTGCAAGGCGGTCGATGCCAAGGCCAAAGGCAAAGCCTTGATATTCATCAGGATTTACACCTGCGGCGGCCAGAACTTTGGGGTGAACCATACCGCAACCGCCAGCTTCAAGCCAGCTGTCGCCTTCGCCCAGTCGCAACTGGCCATTCACCCAAGAGCAGCGGAAGTCGATCTCAGCCGAAGGTTCGGTGAAGGGGAAGTGCGAGGCGCGGAAACGGACTTCGACCTTTTCCACCTCGAAAAAGGCGGCGGCGAATTCTTCGATTACCCACTTCAGGTTGGCCATCGAGATATCGCGGTCGATCGCTAGGCCTTCGATCTGGTGGAACATCGGCGTATGGGTCTGGTCCATATCCATGCGGTAAACACGACCGGGTGCAATGATGCGAATCGGTGCGCCATTTTCGGTCATCGAGCGGATTTGCACCGGTGATGTATGGGTGCGCAGCACATGCGGCGGGCGGATGTCGCCCTCGGCGCGGTGCATAAAGAACGTGTCATGCTCTTGGCGCGCGGGATGCTCTGGCGGAATGTTCAGCGCGTCGAAGTTGTACCAATCGGTTTCAACCTGCGGACCCTCTGCGACGGCAAAGCCCATGTCGGCGAAAATCGCGGTGACTTCCTCCATCACTTGGCTGACCGGATGTATGGTGCCTTGGCGGCGCGGGCGCGCGGGCAGGGTGACGTCGAGCCACTCCGAACGCAGGCGCGCATCAAGAGCGGCATCGGCAAGGGCGGCCTTCTTGGCGCGCAGAGCCGTGTCAATTTCGTCTTTCAGCACGTTGAGCGTCGCACCAGCAGCCTTACGGGCGTCGGGGTCCATCTTGCCAAGTCCGGCCATCAGCGCCGAAATCTCGCCCTTTTTGCCCAAAGCGGCAAGGCGCAATTCTTCAAGCTCTGCTTCGCCCGTGACGTCCGCCACAGCGGTCAGATATTTGGCCTTGAGATCAGCAAGCGCGTCCATAGTCATCTCCGGTTTCGTGCTGTTTTGTGCTAACGGGAAGGGGGGCGTGATGCAAGGGTTGCCCAAATGAAAAAGGCCCCGCGCAAGCGAGGCCTTTTGCAAGATTTTGTGGCGATTAAGCAGCCAGAGCGGCTTTAGCCTGAGCCGCAATGGCGTTGAACGCCTCTGGCTCATGGACAGCCAGATCGGCCAATACTTTGCGGTCAACTTCGATGCCAGCTTTCGCCAGACCGTTGATGAAGCGCGAGTATGTGAACTCGATGTCGAACAAACGCACTGCAGCGTTGATCCGCTGGATCCACAGAGCGCGGAAGTTGCGCTTGCGGTTCTTACGGTCGCGCGTTGCATACTGCTGGGCCTTATCAACGGCCTGAGTTGCTGTGCGGAAGTTCGTGGAACGGGCGGCATAGTAGCCAGCCGCCTTCTTGATCACCTTGCGGTGACGGGCGTGGGTAACGACGCCAGATTTTACGCGTGCCATCTAAGCTCTCCTTACCGGTCGTAGGGCATGTATTTTTTGACGATCTTTGCGTCCGAAGCGCAGAGGATCATCGTCCCCGAAGCGTCACGGATAAATTTCGTCGTACGTTTGATCATGCCGTGGCGTTTGCCGGCAACGCCAGCTTTTACACGACCGGAAGCAGTGAAGCTGAAACGCTTCTTTGCCGCCGACTTGGTCTTCATCTTGGGCATTTCCATCTCCATGGTTGCAGGCGGTGCTTGGCATGCCACGTTGGCCAGCACTGCGGGGTATTCGAGCGGTTCCTATAGGAGGCCCGCGGCTTGGGTGCAAGGGGATTCGCGGTCTGGCGGTGCAGAAAAGCCGCTAGCGCAGCAGATCGGCAAAGACGCGGACAAAGACATGCGGAAGTTTGTCAAAGGTATAGCCGCCGACCTTGGTGGTCAGGGCGTAAACCAAAAGCGCGCCGCCGATCAAAATCATGATCGCACCGGCGCGCGGAGGGCGGCTGTCAGCGAAAGCCGCCAAAAGCGAGGGAATGGCAAGAGCGCAGATGATAATTCCGATGACCAGAACTTGATCGATGCTCATGCCATAACCCCTTAATTATAGGGCGAGTTTATTCCTGATCCGTGCTTGAAATCAAGCGTTCATCACAAGGGGCGACGCGCAGGATGTTGGTCGTTCCCTTGACGTTAAACGGCACGCCAGCGGTAACAACGATCTGATCCTCGACATCGGCAAACCCAGCCTCGCGCGCAGCTTTGACAGCGGCCAGAACGGCGCCCTTAAAGCGGCTTTGCGGCTCGGTCACGGCACAATGCGTGCCCCATGTCAGCGCCAACCGACGTGCGGTCGACATCAACGGAGTCAGGGCGATGATCGGAACCTGTGGCCGTTCGCGCGCAACGAGGCTTGCTGTTTCACCCGACTGGGTAAAGCAAGCGATTGCCTTGATGTTGGTCGCTTCGGCGATTTCGCGGGCTGCGGCCACGATGCCGTGCGCCACGGTTTCGCGACGGATCACGCGGCTTGCCTCGATCACTTGGCGATAGGTCGGGTCCTTTTCGACCGACATCGCCACGTTGTTCATCGTGGTCACCGCTTCGATTGGATACTTGCCCGCTGCCGATTCGGCCGAAAGCATGATCGCATCTGCGCCTTCATAGATGGCGGTCGCCACGTCGGACACTTCGGCGCGGGTCGGAACAGGGGCTTCGATCATCGATTCGAGCATCTGCGTTGCCACGATCACTGGCTTGGCGGCAGCGCGCGCGCCACGCACAAGGCGCTTCTGGATTGGCGGAACCGAGGTGACGGGCAGCTCAACGCCCAAGTCGCCACGCGCAACCATGATGCCATCCGAGACTTGCAGGATCGCGTCATAGGCTTTGACAGCCGCTGGCTTTTCGATTTTCGACAGGATCGCGGCGCGGCCTTTGGCAAGCTGACGCGCTTCGATCACGTCTTCTGGACGCTGCACGAAGGACAAAGCCAACCAGTCCACACCCAGCTCGCAGGCGAACTCGAGGTCTTCACGGTCTTTGGCCGAAAGCGCGGCCAACGGCAGAACCACGTCAGGCACGTTCACGCCCTTACGGTTCGAGATGGTGCCGCCAACTTCGACGGTGCAATTTGCAAAGTCTTTGCCACAGTCTTTGACAACAAGGCGGATTTTGCCATCGTCGTCATTGGCGGCACGTCACTGAGCGGCGGCCGCGGCACCATGCTCGGCACCATGGTCGGCGCGCTGATCATCAGCGTCGTCGCCAACGGGCTCCGCATCCTCTCCGTTCCGCAGGAATGGCAGATCGTCGTCACCGGCGCGATCATCATCCTTGCGGTCTATCTGACATCCTGCGTCGCCGGGGCGTCGCCTAGAGGAGGGTTCCACCACGCGCGGATTGTGAGCCGCGCCAAGACCAAAAAGAGGGCCGACCGCCCCATCAAGCCAACATCGCAATCAACCACCTACAACTCTTTAGGAGGACACATGCTCAACAGACGCCTTACCCTTGCCCTTTTGGGCGCCACCGTGATGCTCGCTTCGAGCGGCTTCGCGGTGGCACAGGACAAGCCCTACATCGCCTTGATCTCCAAGGGCTTCCAGCACCAGTTCTGGCAGGCCGTGAAGCTCGGCTCCGACAAGGCCGCGGCCGAATTCAACGTCAATGCGACGTTCGAAGGCCCGGACGGCGAAGGTGCCGTCGACCGCCAGCTCGACATGATCGCGACGGCTCTCTCCAAGAAGCCCGCCGCCATCTCGATCGCCGCGATCGACAGCCAGGCGACCATCCCCCTGCTGCAGCAGGCCAAGGATGCCGGCATCATCGTGCTGGCCTTCGACTCGGGCGTGCAGAGCGATATCCCGATCAGCACCGGCGTCGACCGACAACCTCGCGTCGGCGGCCCTCGCTGCCGACAAGACTGGCCGAGATGATCGGCGACGCCGGCAAGGTTGCCGTCGTGTCGTTCGACCAGACCAGCCAGACCGGCATCGAGCGCCGTGACGGCTTCGTCGCCCAGATCGCTGCGGCGCATCCGAACATCCAGATCGTCGCCATTGAGTACGGCGGCGGCGACCATCTGAAGTCTGCCGAAATCACCAAGGCGCTCCTCCAGGCCCACCCGGACCTCAAGGGCATCTTCGGCACGAACGAAGGCTCGGCCATCGGCGTCGGCATCGGCAAGAAGGAAGTCGGCAGCAACATCGTCGTGGTCGGCTACGACTCCGGCAAGCTGCAGACGGACATGATCCGCGACGGCACCATCGCCGGTGCGATCACGCAGAACCCGGTCGGCATCGGCTACGAGACCGTCAAGGCCGCCGTCATGGCGATCAAGGGCGAAGCCGTTCCGGCGCATGTCGATACCGGCTTCTACTGGTATGACAAGTCCAACATCGACGATCCGGTGATCAAGCCGAACCTGTACGATTGATGGAACAAGTGGGGGCCGGGTTCTTGCCCGGCCCCTGTCTTTTCCTTCGAGAAACATATCGATAAAAAACATCGTTCCCGGCATTGCGGAGCCACTGGGCTTCCCCCATACCAGCGGAAACAATCCGACCCCTCAGCCATGCGCATCACCGGCCTCCGCACCCACGACCTGCGCTTCCCGACCTCGGCGTCGCTCGATGGCTCGGACGCGATGAACCCCGATCCCGGACTACTCGGCCGCCTATGTCGTGCTCGAGACCGACGGGGCGCATCGAGGGGCATGGCCTCACCTTCACCATCGGGCGCGGCAACGACATCGTGCTGCGCGGCGATCGAGGCGCTGACGGCGCGCGTGGTCGGGCTCGAGCTCGACTGGATCGCCGAGAATCCCGGCCGCTTCTGGCGGCACGTCACCGGCGACAGCCAGCTGCGCTGGATCGGGCCGGACAAGGGCGCGATGCACCTGGCGACCGGCGCCGTCGTCAACGCCGTCTGGGACCTGCTCGCCAAGGAGGCCGGCAAGCCGGTCTGGCGCTCGTCGCCGACATGACGCCCGAGCAGCTCGTCTCGATCATCGACTTCCGCTACCTCACCGACGCCATCACGCCCGGACGAGGCGCTGGCGATCTTCCGCAAGGCCGAGGCCGGCAAGGCCGAGCGCATCGCGACGCTCGAGGCCGAGGGCTACCCCTGCTACACGACCTCGGCCGGCTGGCTCGGCTACTCCAACGAGAAGCTGACGCGGCTCGCCACCGAGGCGGTCGAGGCCGGGCTTCAACCACATCAAGATGAAGGTCGGCCGCGACCTCGACGACGACATCCGCCGGCTCGAGATCGTGCGCTCGATCATGGGGCCGGACCGCTACCTGATGATCGACGCCAACCAGGTGTGGGAAGTCGATCAGGCGATCGACTGGGTGAAGGCGCTGCAGCGCTTCAAGCCCTACTTCATCGAGGAGCCGACCAGCCCCGACGACGTGCTGGGCCACAAGGCGATCCGCGAGGCCATCGCGCCGGTGAAGGTCGCGACCGGCGAGATGTGCCAGAACCGCATCCTGTTCAAGCAGTTCATCACCGGCGGCGCCATCGACATCGTGCAGATCGATGCCTGCCGCATCGGCGGGCTCAACGAGGTGCTGTCGCGTGCTGCTGATGGCGGCGAAGTACGGCCTGCCGGTCTGGCCGCATGCCGGCGGCGTCGGCCTCTGCGAATACGTGCAGCACCTGTCGATGATCGACTACATCGCGGTGAGCGG
>CAWJOY010000020.1:0-13465 GCA_963844505.1 uncultured Alphaproteobacteria bacterium | reverse complement strand
TGCGCTGCGGCTTGGGCGTCGGCGTCAGCTTGTGCCTGCGCTGCGGCTTGGGCTTCGGCCTCAGCTTGCGCTGCAATTTGCGCCGCGATGTCCGCGGCTTGTTGAGCAAAGGCTGGATCGTTCGGATCGCAAGCGGCATCACCCGAAGGCGCGCAAAGCACGGTGCCGTCCGAGGCCACAACTTCGCCGTTGCCGTTCAGGCTTTGCGCCAACAAAGGCCAAGGTTGTACCCCCGCCAAAGCCATCGACAATACGGCGGTCGAGCTCAAAATCTTTCTCATCAAAGCATCCTTTCCAGAGGCTAGGTCACAACGGCAAGCGAATCCCCGTCTGACCGATTGCCATACCCAAGCGGTTTTCGCTTTGCTATGCGATATCACAGACGAATACTAACGCAGCTATCGCTTATCCGTTCCCAACATCTGCATAAGACGCGCTTTTTCGCCGACGTCATCGGTTTGGGAGATCACGCGGCCAAGCGCCTCGAGCGAGGCGACCGAATGGCCCGCCCGCAGGCTGTCGACATGCGGCAGCATCGCCGCAACCCCAGCCGCGCGCGGCGCAAAGCCGTCCCAACGCAGCAGCGGGTTCAGCCAAATCAAGCGCCGCGCAGAAAGATGCAGCCGCTCCATCTCGGCCGCGACCCCTGCTGCATCGTCGCGGTCCAATCCGTCGGTGATCAGCAGCACCACCGCACCCTGCCCCAAGACCCGCCGCGACCAGTCGCGATTGAACGTCGCCAGCGCCGCGCCGATGCGGGTGCCGCCCGACCAATCCTGCGCCTCGGCTCCCGCCGCCCTGAGCGCAAGATCCACGTCGCGCGCCCGCATGTGGCGGCTGATGTTGGTCAGCCGCGTGCCAAAGGTAAAGGCATGTACCCGCGCCCAGCCCTGACCGCGCTGATTGGCCACTGCATGCAGGAAATGCAGCACCATCCGGCTATACTGCGCCATGCTGCCCGAGATGTCGCAGATCACCACCAGATTGGGCCACCGCGTGCGAGGCTTGCGGGTTTTGAGCGACAGCACCTCGCCGCCCGTGCGCAACGCCGCGCGCAGGGTCGCGCGCGGGTCGATCTGCGCGCCCGCCCCCACTTGCTTGCGCCGCGTGGCAAGCGGGGCGACTGGCAAGCTTAGCTTGGCAAGCATCTGCTTTGCTTGGGCAATTTCCTCAAGCGACATTTGCTCGAAATCCAACCGCTTGAGCCGCTCTTGCGCAGATTGCGTGGCGGTGGCGTCAATCTCAAGCTCTTGGCCGTCGCGCTTGGTCTCGGGCAATTCGGGCGGTGGCGGGCCTTTGCCATCCAGCAGCGCCTGGGCCGCGCGCTTTTCGGCTGCAACCGCCGCACGTTCCTCTTGCACGCCTTTGACCTGCGGCACCAGGAACGACATCATATGTTCCAAAAACCGCGGATCGCGCCAGTAAAGCCGAAAGATCTGGTCGAACACCTCGCGCTCTTCGGGGCGGCTGACAAAATTCGCGTGCAGCACCCAATAGAAATCCATGCGACTGGTAAAGCCGACTGCTTTGACCGCGCGCACCGCTTCGATCACCCGCGCAGGGCCAATCGGCAGCCCCGCCCGTCGCAGCGCCCGCGCAAAATGGGTGATGTTTTGCGACAACCTGCCGTCGGTCGGGACAGCCAAGGCCTCGGCTGCGCTCATGCGACCTGCTTTCGGATGTCGTCCAAGATCCGCGCAGCCTCAAGCCCCGATAGCTTTTGGATATCGTCTTGATACTTGAGCACCGCCCCCAAAGTATCCGCAATCACCTCGGGCGACAGGGTGATCACATCCAAGGCCAGCAGGCATTTTGCCCAGTCAATCGTCTCGGCCACCCCCGGCTTTTTGAACAAATCCTCAGAACGCAACCGCTGCACAAAGGCCACCACTTCGCGGCTGAGCGCCTCTGGAGCCTGTGGAACCTGCGCCTGCAAAATCGCCAGCTCGCGGGGGAAATCGGGATAATCGACCCAATGGTACAAGCACCGCCGCTTGAGCGCGTCATGCACCTCGCGGGTGCGGTTCGAGGTCAGGATCACGATCGGCGGCACGGGGGCTTTGACGGTGCCAAGCTCGGGGATGGTGACCTGAAAATCTGACAGGGCCTCAAGCAAAAACGCCTCAAAGGGTTCGTCCGCGCGGTCCAACTCGTCGATCAACAGCACAGGCGCGCCCCCCTCTTGCGGGCGCATCGCGGCCAAAAGCGGGCGCTCGATCAAGAATTCCGTGGTATACAGGTCTTGGCGGCTGCCTCCGCCCGCCTCATTGGCGCGAATGGCAATCATCTGCGCGGCAAAGTTCCACTCTGCCACCGCAGCCCCCGCATCCAAGCCCTCATAGCATTGCAAACGGATCAACCGCCGCCCCAAAGCCTGCGAGATCACCTTGGCGATCTCGGTCTTTCCAACGCCCGCTTCGCCCTCTAAAAACAAGGGCTTGCCAAGCTTGAGCGCCAAAAACACCACGACCGCCAGCGCCCGAGAGGCGACATAGCCCTGCTCTGCCAGCAGCGCCTCTACCTCATCAATCGATGCAGGCATCTCCATATCTTTCCCCCCCGAAGTCAGCCCCCATGCTGGCCCCCGCCCCCAAAGCCGTCAAGCGCCCAAGCCCCGACTACGACCTAAGCAGCATGACGCCGCATAAGGCCGTGGCACGCAAAAAGCCTTTCCTTCCCGCAGGACTTGGGGGCAAATGGGGTCCAGCCCCCAAACCAAAGGCCGCCCATGCGCGCACTCTCTATCCTCGGTGTCAAAAACGAAGCGGCCTTTCTGCTGGAATGGCTCGCGCATCACCGAGCCTGCGGCTTTGGCGACTTTCTGGTCTATTCCAACGATTGTAGCGATGGCACCGACCTGATGCTGGACCGGCTGCAGCAGATGGGGTGGCTGACGCATGTGCGCAATGACGGGCCGCATCCCGAGGGGCCGCAGTGGTCGATGCTCAAGGCCGCCGACAAGCACCCTTTGACGCGCAAGGCCGACTGGATTTTGTTCTCGGATATCGACGAGTTCGTCAATATCCACGCAGGCGACCGCAGCCTGAGCGCGCTGCTGACCGCCCTGCCCGAGGCCACCGCCATTCCGCTCACATGGCGGATGTTTGGCAATGCGGGCCAAATCGAGATCACCGACACCCCCGTCACCGAAACCTTTCACCCTTGCGGCGCCTGCGACCTTTGCTTGGCCGTGGCGGGCGCAGCTGTTCAAGACCCTGTTCAAGAACGATGGCACCTACCGCAAACTGGGCGTCCACCGCCCGCGCAACCCCGACCCAGAGCGCATTGCACAGGCGCGCTGGTTTGACGGCTCGGGGCGTGCTCTGCCTGCAAGTATGCACATGGGCGGATCTTCTCGGATTACACCACCGACAACTATGGCTTGGTGCAGCTGAACCACTATGCGCTTGGGTCGATGCAGAACTATCTGGTCAAAGCCGACCGTGGCCGCGCCAATCGCGATGCCTCGGGATTTGACATGTCCTATTGGGTCGAGCGCAACTTTTGCGAAGTCGAGGACCGCAGCATCCTTGCGCTCGACAGCCGCGCGTTGCGCGACGCGCTGCACGCAGACCCAGAGCTTGCCCGCCTGCATCACGCGGCACTGGAATGGCGGCGCGCGCGATTTGAGACCCTGATGCAAGAAGAGCCGTGGCGGGCGCTGTTTGGCAGGCTTTTGATGACTCCGCCGTCAAAAACCCTTACACAGGCCCAAGCGGCGCCACTTTTGCGGCATACCAAGGCTGCAACCCAGAATTGAACGAACGACATAGAAACAATCGAAAGAGACTGTTGCGCAAATCGCGGGCAATTGGCCATGTTCTGACCTTGCTCGTGCCGCAGTGGCGCAACAGAATGGCGACATCGGAACCTCCATCGCTATGGAGCTAGTGGAATTTAGCATGACCGACCAAGAGTATAAGATTGCCGCCCAAATGGACCCGCGCGAGGCGTGGACCCAAAAGTTGGAAAAGCTGACCGAAGACGCGGGCTATTTCCATGCGCTTGGCGATCAGCATTCGGCCTTGTTCATCGACGAAGGCACGACGTTGTTGGTGACCTTTGACAGCCTGAATTCGGTTCTAAGCACGCAAGACCAACTGCCCACCGGTTATGCATTGGCCAAGTCCAAGGGCTGGTCGCTGCTCAGCGTGATCGCCGATGGCGAGACGTGGTTCCGCGACCCCGCCGTTTATGCTTTTTTTGACCGCCAAGTTGACGACGCCTTCTTTGAAGACTTTGATAACGTGCTGTTTTACGGCGCAGGCATGGGCGGCTATGCGGCTTGTGCTTATTCAGTCGCAGCACCAGGGGCGCAAGTGCTTGCGCTAAACCCGCGTGCGACGCTGGACCCCGAGCTGACCCGCTGGGACACCCGCTCGCGCAAGGCGAACCGGCTGGATTTCAGCTCGCGCTATGGCTATGCGCCCGACATGCTGGAAGGTTGCGGCCATGCGACGGTCATCCATGATCCCGTGATTGACGCCGAGGCCATGCAATCGGCCCTGTTTCGCGCGCCCTACACCACAAGGCTGTCGGCGCGCTATGTCGGTGATATGCTAGAGCCCAAATTTGCAGAGCTGGGCATCTTGGACACACTGATTGAACAAGCCATGCAAGCGACCCTGACCCCGCGCAGCTTTGCAGTGCTGTGGCGGATCCGGCGCAACTATTTGCCCTATCTAAAAAGCATTCTGACCATTGCGGAAACCAATCAACAACCCGCCCGCATTCGCAAGATTTGCAACTCGGTTGTGTCGCGGGTGCGCGCGCCGCGCTTTGTCAAACGGCTCGCGCAACTGGATGCCGAGGAAAACGTCGCACCCGCTAGGGATTAAAGCGCACTGACCTTGCGCTGAAGCCGCTTGGCGTTAGAGCGTGTCTTGCTGCGCACCGGTGCCATTGCCGCCATTGCGACCTGAGCAGGGCTCGCCCCCGACATGCCCGCCCTCAACGCGGCATGTCCCGAATCCAGACTGGCCTGCATTTTCTCGGTCACCATGCGCTTGGTCTCGGCCTGACCCATCGGCCAAAATCCCGCCATTCCCGCCAAACGCAAGCCAATCACCACCTGCAATTCCGCAAGGATCTCTGCCGCCTCAAGTGCGGGGCCAATCAGGCCAAAAGGGTCGAACATACGCATGGCACTCTCCATTATACAGGCTCGACTAGACGCTAAATGCTGCAGCGCAGCAAGAGGTTTCTCACCCAGGCGCCACGGGCAGTGGGACGACGGCGAAACAGCGCCCAACCCAAACCTAGGGTGCCTCCATACCAGCACAGGCACCAATCGACGACAGCCATCGCCCCTTACGCCACGTTACATGCAGCCCCCCGCAAGGCCGATCTTAGCCGCGACACGCCAAGACGCCCTTAGGTTCCGGCCAAACCACCAGAGACAAAATCCAGTAAAACATCCGCAATTCCTCTAGATAAACCTCGCCCCCTAGGCTAGGAAAATGCCATGACACAGAGCATCACCATCCGCCGCCCCGATGATTGGCACCTGCACCTGCGCGATGGCGCAATGCTTGCAGGCGTGCTGCCCGAAACCGCGCGTCACTTCGCTCGGGCAATTATTATGCCGAACCTCGTGCCGCCCGTCGTGACCAGCGCCGACGCCACTGCCTACCGCGACCGCATTCTGGCAGCCCTGCCAAAAGGCGCCACCTTCGAGCCGTTAATGACGCTCTACCTGACAGAGACCACAGACCCCGCCGACGTGGCCGCCGCCGCCGCCTCGGGCTTGATCAAAGCCGTCAAGCTCTATCCAGCAGGCGCCACGACCAACTCGCATTCAGGTGTCAAAGACTTCGACAAGGTCAAAGCGGTGCTTGAAACAATGGCAGAGATCGGCCTGCCGCTCTGCCTGCACGGTGAAGTGACTGACCCTGAAGTCGATATCTTCGATCGCGAAGCCGTGTTCATCGACACAATCCTCGATCCGCTGCGCCAAAACATCAAAGGCCTGCGCGTGGTGATGGAGCATATCACCACAAGCGAGGGCGTCGCCTATGCACGCGACGGCGGCGATGACCTTGCCGCGACGATTACAACGCACCACCTGATCATCAACCGCAACCACATCTTGGCAGGCGGGATCAAACCCCATTATTATTGCTTGCCCGTGGCCAAACGCGAAAAACATCGCCTCGCCCTGCGCCAAGCCGCCACCTCGGGTGAAGCACGCTTTATGCTCGGCACCGATTCCGCCCCTCATGTCGACGCACTCAAAGAACACGCCTGCGGCTGCGCTGGCTGCTTTACCGCAACCAATACAATGCCCCTCTTGGCGCATGTGTTTGAAGAGGAACAATCGCTCGATAAACTCGAGCAGTTCACGTCACTCAATGGCCCTGCCTTCTATCGCCTGCCAGTGAATGAAGCGAGCCTGACACTGGTCAAGCACGAGTTGCCCCTGTCCTTTCCAGAGAAAATTTTCACCGAGGCCGGCCCCGTGACGGTCTTCAACCCCGGGTTCCCTGTGCATTGGCACGTCGAACCCTGATTTTCGCACTGGTCCTAAATACTCCCGCCGGAGGCTCCTTCCGCTAAGCTAGCACGCTCCGCGGGGAGTATTTATGCCAGTATGAAAGCTGCAACCGCGTAACAGGACCAAAGTGATGATCCCAACAACTTTCCCGCCCCGCGAAGAAATCGCGCGTTTGACTGCTCGCGCACTTTTGGAAATCAAAGCGGTGCATTTCAATGCCGAGACGCCTTTCACTTTGGCATCGGGGTTGCCTTCCCCTACGTACATTGACTGCCGCAAGCTCATTTCCTACCCTCGTATCCGCGCAACCTTGATGGATTTTCTTACCGTGACTGTGATGCGAGACGCGGGGTTTGAGGCTTTCGACAATATTGCGGGCGGCGAGACTGCGGGCATCCCTTTTGGCGCTTGGGTCGCGGAGCGTTTGGCCCTGCCGATGACCTATGTCCGTAAAAAACCCAAAGGCTATGGCCGCAATGCCCGCATTGAAGGGGTGATGACCGAGGGTCAGCGCGTGCTTTTGGTGGAGGATCTGACCACGGATGGAGGCTCTAAACTGTCTTTCGTCGATGCCATTCGCGAGACAGGGGCGACATGTGCACACACCGCCGTTATTTTTTATTACGGCATTTTTCCAGAGACGACGCAACGGCTTGCAGACCATGGTGTCGCTTTACATCATCTTTGCACATGGTGGGACGTTTTGGCTGAGGCGCGGGCGCAGGGAAGTTTCGACGCAGCAACATTGGCCGAAGTTGAAAGCTTTTTGCAGGACCCACGCGCATGGCAGGCCTCCCGCTCTAAATAAACTGTGTATAGTTCTGTGGATGGCGTGGGGGATAACTCTGCGCCATTTATTTATTTTGGTCGTTCCTACTGTCTTACCGCTTTATGTGGTAGTCTGTCCGCGAGGCCGCCCGAAATGTGGATACGGGGCACGCCGTTTGCCTTGGCGCTTGGCTAGATTGCAGCGCGGGGGGTTACGGGGTATCACACCAGCCTGTCAAAGCCCGAGGACCAGATGAACGAAGTCGCTGCTCTCCGCCAATCTCTGCCTGCCACTGCTGGCGAGACCGAAATACTGCCGCATAATATCGAGGCAGAACAGCAGCTTTTGGGCGCTATTCTGACCAACAACGAAGTTTACGACCGGATTTCGTCGCTGGTGAAGCCCGAGCATTTTCATGATCCCGTGCATCAGCGCATCTTTGAGCGCGCAGCTGCTCGTATTCAGAAGAACGCCCTTGCGACGCCTGTAACCCTCAAGCCGTTCTTTGAAGATGACGCCGGACTGCGCGAGCTGGGCGGGCCGTCGTATCTGGTGCGTCTCGCGGGGGCTGCGATTTCGGCTTATGCGGCGCGCGACTATGCACAGATGATTTACGATCTTGCGGTGCGACGTGAATTGATCAGCTTGGGCCGTGATATTGCTGCCAAAGCAGCCAAGGTCGAGGTTCACTCCGAACCCAAAGAACAGATCATCGAGGCGGAACAAAGGCTTTACAAGCTCGGCGAGCAAGGCGTGGCAGAGCGTGGCTTTCAGTCTTTTCTCAAAGCCGTTACAGAGGCAGTCAATGTCGCCAATGCGGCCTATCAGCGCGACGGCGGCCTTGCGGGTATCTCTACCGGCTTGATTGATTTGGACAAAAAGCTGGGGGGCCTGCATCCTTCCGACCTTTTGATCCTTGCGGGGCGTCCGTCGATGGGCAAAACCTCGCTTGCGACCAACATCGCGTTCAACGTCGCCAAAGCCTACAAACGCGGCATCACCCATGATGGGACAGAGGGCGCAGTCGAGGGCGGGGTGGTTGGGTTCTATTCGCTTGAAATGAGCGCGGAACAGTTGGCCGCGCGGATCTTGTCCGAGGCGTCAGAAGTCCCCTCCGAGCAAATCCGTCGCGGCGATATGACCGAGCAAGAGTTCCGCCGCTTTGTCGAGGCGGCCAAAAGCCTCGAGTCCTGCCCGCTTTATATTGACGACACCCCTGCGCTGCCAATCTCTCAAGTGGCGGCACGCGCGCGCAGGCTCAAGCGGACGCATGGGCTGGATGTGCTGATTATCGACTACCTGCAGCTGCTGAAGGGCACGTCCAAGGACAACCGCGTGCAGGAAGTCTCGGAGATCACGCAGGGCCTCAAGGCCATCGCCAAAGAGCTGAACATCCCCGTGATCGCGCTGTCACAGCTGTCGCGGAACGTGGAATCGCGCGAAGACAAGCGGCCGCAGCTGTCGGACCTTCGCGAATCCGGCTCGATCGAGCAGGACGCCGACGTGGTTATGTTCGTGTATCGCGACGAATACTATAAAGAGCGCGAAAAGCCCGGCGACCACGAGCTGGAAAAGATCGCCCAGTGGCAAACCCTGATGGAAAACGTGCGCGGCAAGGCCGAGGTGATCCTTGGTAAGCAGCGCCACGGCCCAATTGGCTCGGTAGAGCTTTCGTTCGAGGGCAAGTTCACCCGCTTTGGCAACCTTGCCCAACAGTGGCAGGGTTCTGGCCCGGGCGAAGACGTGGGCTTCTAAGCCCCCGTTTGCCATTTCGACCGCGGCAGCCGCGGCTGCGGGGCCTCGATGGCCCCAAAGCCGCGCCCCTTTCCGCCGAGGATATGGCGCCCCACCGCCACCCACTGCGGCTTTGATCTGCTTGCACACAAATTCCCCTTGACCCTACGCGCCCGCCTGTCAAAACCCCTCCCATGTCTACAGCAACACTCTCCGTCGATCTCGATGCCATCGCCGCCAACTGGCGCGCCTTGGACAAAGCCTCCGCTTCGGGGGTGCAGACCGCTGCGGTGGTCAAATCTGACGCCTACGGTCTTGGCGTCTCTCGCGTCGCGCGCACCTTGGCTCAGGCCGGAGCGCGCCGCTTTTTCGTCGCTGTCACCGAAGAAGGTGTGACCTTGCGCCAAATCCTTGGGCCAGGACCGCAGATTTGTGTGCTTTCGGGCCATATGGCTGGCGACACCGAGATGATCGCGGATCTGGATCTGACGCCGATGCTCAATTCGCTCGATCAGGTCACCCGCCACCTCGAGGCCCTGCCCGGCCATGCCTTTGGCGTGCAGCTTGACACCGGCATGAACCGTCTTGGCATGGAAGAGACCGAATGGGAGGCCATCGCCCCCTTCGTGCTTGAGGCTGGCCCAGAGGTCTTGATGTCGCACCTTGCCTGTGCCGACGACCCCGACCACGAGCTGAACGAGATGCAGCTGGCGAATTTTCTTGCGATGACCGACGGCACGGGGTTGCCGCGCAGTTTGGCCGCGACGGGCGGCATTTTGCTGGGGCCACGCTATCACTTTGACCTGACACGGCCCGGCATGGGGCTTTATGGCGGCCGCCCCTATGAGGCCGCGCGGCCCGTGGTTGGCCTGTCTTTGCCCATCATCCAGACCCGCATGATCGCGCCGGGCGAGGCGGTTGGCTATTCCTGCACGTGGATCGCGCAACAGCCGACCTTGGTGGCGACACTGTCGGGCGGTTATGCTGATGGGTTGCCGCGCAGCCTGTCCAACGCCGCCTTGCTTTGGGATGGTGACACGCCCTGCCCGCTGATCGGTCGCGTCTCGATGGATACGATCACTGTCGACATCACGCATCTGTCGCATATCCCGCGCAGCCTCGATATCCTTGGTCCGCACCAGACCCAAGACGAGCTGGCCGATACTGCGGGCACCATCGGTTATGAAATCCTGACCGGCATCAGTCAGCGGTATTACCGCCGCTATTACGAGGGTGGCAAATGACGCCCGCAGCCCTGCTTGCAGGCCTTGGGCGCAGCGTGCTTGGGGCTTTTGCGGCGCTGGGGCGGATTACCATTTACGGCGGCCAGACTCTTGCTGCGGCCGTGCGCAGGCCATTTTACCCGCGCGAGTTCGCTGTGGCTTTGCTGCAAGTCGGCTGGCTGTCCTTACCTGTCGTGGGTCTCACCTCGATTTTTACGGGCGGGGCTTTGGCGTTGCAGATCTATTCGGGCGGGCAAAGGTTCTCGGCCGAAGCCGTGGTGCCGCAGATCGTTGCCATCGGCATGGTGCGCGAGCTTGGCCCCGTCTTGGTCGGTCTGATGATTGCCGCGCGGGTCACCTCGTCGATTGCCGCCGAAATCGCGACGATGAAGGTAACCGAGCAAATCGACGCTCTGGTGACGCTTTCGACCAACCCGTTGCAGTATTTGACCGTGCCGCGCGTGCTTGCGGGGGTGCTGACTGTGCCTTTGCTGGTCGGGGTTGGCGATATCATTGGCGTGATGGGCGGATTTGCCGTCGCGACCGAGCAGCTTGGCTTTAACCGCGCCAGCTATATCAAGAACACCGTCGACTTTTTGACCACTGCTGATATTGTCTCGTCACTGGTCAAAGGCGCGGTCTTTGGCTTTATTGCGACGCTGATCGGCTGTTATTACGGGATGAACTCGGGACGCGGTGCGATGGGTGTGGGGGCCGCGACCAAAGGGGCGGTGGCCTCGGCCTCGATTCTGATCTTGGCTGCAAATTTCGTGCTTACCTCTGTGATGTTTGGCTCATGATAGAACTTTCTGGCGTCACCAAGACCTTTGGCGAGAACCGCGTCCTGCGCGGCGTCGATCTGCGCATTGCCAGCGGCAGCTCGATGGTGGTGATTGGCGGCTCGGGCACGGGCAAGTCGGTGCTGCTCAAGTCTATCCTCGGGCTCGTTACCCCCGACAGCGGCAGCATAACGCTTGACGGCAAAGACACCCGCCAGACCGAGCGCGACGCTTTTCTGGCGCGCTTTGGCATGTTGTTCCAAGGTGGCGCGCTGTTTGACAGCCTTAAGGTGTGGGAAAATGTCGCCTTTCGGCTGATGCGCGGCCCGACCAAGCGGTCCAAGGACGAAGCCCGCGAGATCGCCATCGAAAAACTGCGGCGCGTCGGGCTCAAGCCGTCGACCGCCGATCAGTTGCCTGCAGAGCTTTCGGGCGGGATGCAAAAGCGCGTTGGCCTTGCCCGCGCCATTGCCGCCGAGCCTGAGATTATCTTCTTTGACGAACCGACCACTGGCCTTGATCCGATCATGTCTGGCGTCATCAACGCGCTGATCCGCGAGATTGTGGTCGAGATGGGGGCGACGGCCCTGACCATCACCCATGATATGACCTCGGTGCGCGCGATTGCGGACAATGTGGCGATGCTGCACGATGGCTTGATCCGCTGGACCGGTCCGATTTCAGAAATGGACGCAAGTTCAGACCCCTACCTGCAGCAATTCATCCACGGGCGCGCCGACGGCCCGATTGAATCCGTGCGATGAGCCCGCTGACCGCCCTGCTGCAAGACCTGATGCTACGCAGCTTGCAGCCCTTTCCGCGCTTTGCCTTTATGCTTTTGCCTGCGATGATTGGGCTGTGCGCCTATGTCAGCCTGCGGGCACGCGAAGACGACCCGCTGCGGGCTTGGGTGCAGCTGATCACCGCACTTTGCTTGACGCTGTGGATGCTGCTGCCGTGGTATCCGACCGATATTTCGGTCATCGGGGCGACACGCTCGATGACATTGTTCACCTTTGGCTATCTGCTGCAGGACTGGCTGCGCGAGGCGTGGCGCTCGGGGCTGGAGCCTCGATGGGCACACCGCGGGGTGATGCTGTCTCTTGTGCTGTGCATTGTGGCGCTTGCGCTGGCGCGGCCCTAGAATCGGTTGCGGTTGGTGCTGGGTTTTGCGGCGACCGTTGTTTCGCAATCGGCAACGCTGCGGCAGCCTTGGAGGTGATTGGCGCCACAAACGCGGCAATCCCCAGAAATTCTTGCAAAAAACCCATAGCGCGTTAAGGATTTAGCCCTGAATTTAAGCGCCGCTTTACCTTCTTTTGGGCGGCCCCAAGAGTTAAGATCCGTCATGAGTTTCTCGCTTTCCCTGCGCCCTGCCGCGCAAATTTTGCAGACTTCGGCACAGGTCGTGGTGGTCGGCTTGACCTTGGCGCTGGTTGCTGCGTCGCTGGCGGCGGCAGTGGGGCTGATGCCTTGGCCGCAAATCGCGCTGTTCTTTGGCGGCCAAGCCCTGCCGCAAGCTGGGATGTGGCTGCAACTTGGGCTGACGGCGCTTTTGGTGATGCTGACCTTTTACCTGCCCGCCAATACCCGCATGGCGCGGTTAGAGCGCAGCCACCGCAGCTTTGCGATTGGCATGTCCGACGTCAGCCATGCCTACCGCCAAGCCCATGCCGCCGACCGCGCAGGTGTCTTTGCGTTGTCGGGCGAGTTTGAAAGCACCCGCGCGCGGATGGAACATCTGCGCAAGCACCCCGATTTTCAGCACCTCGAGCCAGAGCTTTTGCAGCTTGCGGCACAAATGAGCGTCGAGACCCGCGACCTTGCCCGCGCCTATTCCGATGACAAAGTGGCCCGCGCCAAGGATTTTCTACGCCAGCGCCAGCAAGAAGTTGATGCGTTGGCAGAGCGGCTGCGTATGGCGCGCGGCATTTGCGACGATCTGCGTCGCTGGCTGACCGACATAAACGCCGAAGAAGCCAAAGCCCAGACCCAAATCCGCTTGCTTGAACGCGATCTGCGCGATGTGCTGCCGCAGCTTGGCTATGATTTTGACGAGGTGCGCGAAGCCAATGTCGTCGCGCTGCCGAAACCAAATAAGTGACTTGACCAGCGCCGCGCCGCAAGCGCACACAGGCGCAATGAAATATGCAAACCTCGCTCTGCTCTTGCTTTTCCCCGTCGCATGGTTCGCGCCTCTGCTGCGCGCGGCCTTGCTGCCAGTGTTCGGCATGTCCGAGATTTCGGTGGTCACGGGCCTGCAATCGCTATGGCAAAGCGATGCAGCGCTGGCGTTGGTGGTGACGTTTTTTGCGGTCTTTGCGCCTTTTGCCAAGACGGTTGGGCTTGCGCTGATCCATTTTGACCTGCTGTCGGCGCGCGCCTTGCCCGTGCTGCATGTGATGGGCAAGCTGGCGATGGCGGATGTGTTTTTGATCGCCGTCTATATCGTCATTGCCAAGGGCAC
>CAWJOY010000019.1:0-12032 GCA_963844505.1 uncultured Alphaproteobacteria bacterium | reverse complement strand
CCGTTGTTTGATGGCGCGGATGCGGCCGAGACACGAGCAACCATGGCTTGGGTGCTGGACCAGTGCATGATCCTTTTGCATCCGATGATGCCGTTCATCACTGAAGAGTTGTGGGCAACCACTGGCAGCCGCAGCAAGCTGTTGGTGCATACCGATTGGCCGGTCTATGCGACCGATCTGGTCGATGCCGAAGCCGATCAAGAGATGAACTGGGCGACCAAACTGATCGAGGAAATCCGGTCAGCGCGCGCGCAGGTGCATGTGCCGGTCGGTCTTAAGTGTGACATCGTGGCGACCGAGCTGTCGGCAAGCGCCCGCACGGCTTGGGAGCGCAATGAGGCACTGATCAAGCGTTTGGCGCGGATTGAGACCTTGACCGAGGGGCCGAGCCCTAAGGGGTCTATCGCTTTGGCGCTTGAGGGGGCGTCGTTTGCGATTCCTTTGGCTGGCTTGATCGATATTGCCGAAGAAAAATCGCGGCTGACCAAGGCAATGGAGAAGTTGGGAAAAGAGATTGGTGGTCTTAAGGGGCGGCTGAACAATCCCAACTTTGCTGTTTCGGCGCCCGAAGAGGTTGTCGAAGAAGCCCGAGCCAATCTTGAGGCGCGGGAAGATGAGGCGGCTAAGTTGCAAGCCGCGCTAAACCGTTTGGCTGAGATCGGCTAGGGTTCCGCCCTGCCCCGCCGGAGGATGCCTCCGGCGGGAGTATTTTTGCCAGTATGAAAGCTGCGGCTGTTGAGCTGGGTTTATTGGCTGAGCTGGCAGTCATTTAGGGGGATTGATGCGGACTCCGAAACTGACCGCGCTTGCTTTGTCGCTTCCGTCGACGGTGCCGTTTGTGGGGCCTGAGGCGACGGAGCGCGCTATGGGGCGGGCGTTTGTGGCGCGGCTGGGGGCCAATGAAAGCATGTTTGGCGCTTCACCGCTTGCCATTGCAGCTTTGCAGGGGGCTGCGGCTGAGGCTTGGATGTATGGCGATCCAGAGGCATATGAGTTGAAGCGGGCGCTGGCGGCGCATCATGGCTGTCAACCCGAGCACATCGTGGTTGGCGAGGGGATTGACGGGTTGCTTGGGTATCTGTGCAGGCTGTTTCTTGAGCCGGGGGATGCTGTGGTGACGTCTCTTGGCGGATATCCGACATTCAATTTTCATGTGGTAGGGTTTGGCGGCACGGTTCACGCCGCGCCCTATAAGGAAGGGTTCGAGGACCCGCAGGCTTTGCTGGATCTTGCGCGGCAGGTAGGGGCAAAGTTGCTGTATATCGCCAATCCCGACAATCCGATGGGAAGTCACCATCCGCCTGAAGCCCTTCAGGATATGCTGGCTCATGTGCCGAGTGACACCCTGATGATTTTGGATGAAGCCTATATCGAGCTTGCACCCGAGGGCACGGCGCCAGTGATCGACCCCGACACGCCGAATTTGATCCGATTCCGCACGTTTTCAAAGGCCCACGGACTTGCGGGGATGCGGGTGGGCTATGCGATCACCAATCCCGCGCTGGCCAAGGCTTTTGACAAGGTACGCAATCATTTTGGCGTTGGCAGGGCTTCGCAGATTGCAGCGCTGGCGGCGCTACAGGATCAGGGGCATGTCGCATGGGTGAGGGGCGCGGTTGTGGCTGCGCGTGCGCGCGTAGGGGCGATTGCGCAGGCACATGGGGTGCTGGCGCTGCCCTCTGCGACGAACTTTGTCACCATTGATCTGGGGCGAGATGGGGCCTACGCCCGCGCGGTTTTGCGCGAGTTAACGGCGCAGGGGATTTTCGTGCGGATGCCAAGCGTGGCGCCGTTGGACCGCTGTCTTCGTGTCAGCCTTGGGCCTGAAGAGGCAATGGCGGCTTTTGAGGCCGCCTTGCCCGAGGCACTTCGCGCTGTGCCTTGATTACTCGGCAGCGACGCCCGCTGCGGAACCGACAGCCGGAGCAGTTCCGACCGAGGCGGCTTCTGCGGGCCCCAGTTTGCGTGTGCTTGCTGGAACTTGCGCGTCATCAATCGCCACCAGCGACGATTTGGCGATGGGCTCTGCCGTCTTTGCGCGCGCGTCAATCTCGCGGCGGAACACCAGCATGTGCTGATAGGTGGTTTTGGTGCCCGTAAAGCCTGCCCGTTCATCGACCGGCAGCATGTCTGCGCGCACATAATCCCAACCTTCGCGGCCCAGATCGTTCATCAGCGTGGTCAGCGCCAAAGCATACCGCTCTTCGGTGGTTTTGACGCCGCGCGCCTTTTCCCCGCGGCGAGGTGCCGGCATCACTTTGAATTCATACTGCAGCATTACAATCCCCTAAGCCGTTGGCGGGACTTTACGGGGATTCGGGCGGTAAGGCCAAGGTAGATTAAGAAGTTTATGCGGCTTTGTGCCGATAAGCCTCAACACGATATGTTGAGGCCCAGACCGAGCATTCGCTAAGTCTGGGCCCAAATCAGATATATCGCCCTAAGGGGATTAAAGACCCAACTTTTGGGCAACCATTGCGTTGACGACCGCGGGATTGGCTTTGCCCCCCGTCGATTTGAGAACCTGGCCCGTGAACCAGCCCGCAAGCTTGGCATTGACCCGCGCTTTTTCGACCTGCTCGGGGTTTGCCGCGATCAACGCGTCCAGAGCGGCCTCAATCGCACCCGTGTCGGTCACGGCTTTCATGCCGTGTTTGGCGGCCTGCTCTGCGGGGTCACCGCCCTCGCTCCAGACGATCTCGAACAGGTCTTTTGCCATCTTGCCGGTGATCTCACCCGAGGCGATCAGATCAAGCACGCCCCCAAGCTGCGCTGTCGAAACGGGGCTATCAGTGATTGCAAGGCCTTGCTTGTTCAGACGCCCGAACAGCTCGTTGATCACCCAGTTTGCGGCCTGTTTGCCGTCACGGCCTTTTGCCACGGCCTCGAAGAAGGCCGCGCTTTCAAGATCGGCGGTCAGCACGTTCGCATCATAGTCGGTCAGGCCAAAATCGCCCATAAAGCGCGCCTTTTTGGCGTCGGGAAGCTCTGGCATCGAAGCCGCGATATCGTCGACCCAAGCCTGCTCGATCTCGAGCGGCAGCAGGTCGGGACATGGGAAATAGCGGTAGTCATGCGCCTCTTCTTTCGAGCGCATCGAGCGGGTTTCGTTCTTGTCCGGATCGTAGAGACGGGTCTCTTGCGTGACCGAGCCGCCGTCTTCAAGGATCGCAATCTGGCGGCGGGCCTCGACGTCAATCGCAAGCTGGATAAACTTCATCGAGTTCATGTTCTTCAACTCGCAGCGCGTTCCAAGGTGGCTAAAGTCTTGGGTGGCTTGGTATTTCTCATACTGACCGACGCGGCTGACCGAGACGTTCACATCCGCCCGTAGGTTTCCGTTTTGCATATTGCCGTCGCAAGTGCCCAAATACCGCAGGATTTGCCGCAGCTTGACGACATAAGCGGCGGCCTCTTCGGGGCTGCGAATGTCGGGACGCGAGACGATTTCCATCAACGCGACGCCCGTGCGGTTAAAGTCAACGAAGGACATCGTCGGGTCCATATCGTGGATCGACTTGCCTGCGTCCTGCTCTAGGTGGATGCGCTCGACCCGCACCAAACGCGCGACGCCCGGCCCCATTTCGACCAGCACTTCGCCCTCGCCCACGATGGGGTGATACAGCTGCGAGATCTGATAGCCTTGCGGCAAATCAGGATAGAAATAGTTCTTGCGGTCAAAGGCCGAGCGCAGGTTGATCTGCGCCTTCAGCCCCAGACCAGAGCGCACGGCCTGCTCAATGCAATACTCGTTGATCACCGGCAGCATCCCCGGCATCGCTGCATCCACGAAAGCCACGTTCGAGTTCGGCTCTGCGCCGACCTGCGTCGAGGCCCCGGAAAACAGCTTGGCGTTCGACGAGACTTGGGCGTGGATTTCCATCCCGATCACCAATTCCCAGTCGTGCTTGAGCCCCGAATAGATCTTGGGTTTTGGCATTTCATAGGTCAGATCAAGCATGGCACTCTCCGTCAGGTTCCCCGCCTGTTTAGGCAGAGCGGGCGCGTTCGGCAAGAGTGGGTCTGGCGGAAAGCAGCCGATCCGCCAAAGGCCGCGGGCGAAAACCTTGCGACAGGGGGCTTTCGCCGCGATAGGAAACAGGTCGCGCTGGATTGCGCGGGGCAATTAGTAGCGGTTGAATGCTTTCACGACTTTCCCTCGGGGCGATATCCCTCTGTATCTTGACCAGCTTTGCGTCTGCGAGCTGGGCCGAGAGTCTCCCACGGATGCGCTGGGACGGGGTGCCCAATTCGGGGGCTTGGACCAAAGCGGCACTCGATGCTGTGGCGACCTATGACAGCAAACTTGCCAGCCGCGTTCCCGCCGATATCGAAACATGGTGCCCTGGATACGAGTCTGCATCCAAAGAAGACCGCCAAGCGTTTTGGGTGGGCGTTCTGTCGGCACTGGCGAAATATGAGAGCGGTTTTAACCCCAAAGCGTCGGGTGCAGGGCGCTATCACGGGTTGATGCAGATCTCGACCAAGACCGCTTCGGCCTATACCTGCCGCGCTCAAAGCAGCAGCGCTCTCAAGGATGGAAGTGCCAACCTGAGCTGTGCCGTGAAGATCATCGCACGGCAAGTAGGCCGCGACGGCGTGGTTGCAGGCGGCGGCCGTCAAGGCGTCGGTCGTGACTGGGGTCCGATGAGCAAATCCAAAGTGCGCGCAGATATTGCCGCTTGGACCTCTAAACAGTCCTACTGCAAGATCTAGCCTTTCGGCTAAATCCTATATTTTCAAAAGCTTGCGACAAGGTGCCGGCGTGTTAATCCCGCGCAAGCATCCGTGCGGCCATCTCGCTTAGATCGCGGCTCAGCCCTTCGGTTGCCATGATCCGCTCGAGCGCGGCGCGCATCATTTCCTGCCGGTCAATGTCATAGCGCGGCCAGCTTTCAAACCCCGTCGACATCCGTGCCGCCGTTTGCGGGTTAAAGCGGTCAAGCTTGATCAGCCAATCAGCCAGCAGGTCATAGGCCTCGCCCTCAGCCTCGTGGAAACCCGCGTGATGCGCCGCCAGCGTGCCGAACACTGCGCGGAACCGGTTCGGGTTTTTCAAATCAAACGCCGGATGCTCGACCAGCCCGCGCACGACATCAGCGACCGCTTCGGGTTTGGCACAGGCGACCTGCACCGCAAACCATTTGTCCATCACCAAGCGATCATGTGCCCAAGCCTCTTCAAACCGCGCCAGCTTGGCCGTCCCCTCGCCCGCCTCCAGCAGCACCGCCAAAGCGCCAAGGCTCTCGGTCATATTGCTTGCATCAAAAAACAGCGCCCGCGCCGCAGCCCCGCTGTCAAAGCGCGACATCAGCCCCAGAATCACCAATCGCAAAGCCCGCTTGCCTGCCGAATCGGCGTCTGGCGAATAGGCCCCCGGCACGTCAAGCTTTGCCTCAAGCGTCCCAAGTCGTTGGCGCATCGCTTTGGCCAGCGCCAGATGCAACCGTTCTCGCGCCGCATAGATCGCGGCTGGGTCTGGCACATGCCCTGCCGCATGCAGGGTCGCGGCCATGTCGTCATCCCCCGGCAACCGCAGCGCAAGCGCGCGATACGCAGGTTCCAGGGTGTCATCAAACGCCAACTGCTCCATTGCCGCAAGAAGCTCAGGCAAGGGCTCTGCCCCTTCGGTAATCATCCGCGCCAGCACGTCTTTGCACAGGCTGCGACCTGCTTCCCACCGATTAAACGCATCGGTGTCATGCGCCAGCAACAGCGCGCGGTCCTCAAGGCTGATCGACCTCTCGAGAATCACCGGCGCCGAGAACCCTCGCAACACCGAAGCGACGGGCCGCGCATCCAGCCCGTCGAACACAAAGCTCTGCTTCGGTTCGGTCAACTCTAACAAATTAGTCCGCAGAACTTCGGTCCCATCGGGCCCAATCAAGCCAAACGCCACAGGAATAACCTTTGGCGATTTCTCTGACTGCCCCGGCGTCGGTGGGTTCTCTTGCTCCAGCGTCAGGGTATAGCTGGACCCGCTCCACGCTTCGGTCATCTTCAGCCGTGGCGTGCCGGCCTCGGTATACCAAAGCTTGAACTGGGTCAGATCGCGACCGCTGACCTCTTCAAAAACGCGAAGCCAATCTTCGATCGTCGCCGCCTGCCCATCATGACGGGTGAAATAGAGATCGAGCGCGCGTGCATAAACATCATCCCCCACAAGCAGTTTCAGCATGCCGATGACCTCGGCACCCTTTTCATAAACCGTCGCGGTGTAGAAATTGTTAATCTCGATATAGTGGTCTGGCCGCACGGGATGCGCCAGAGGGCCGCCGTCTTCGCGGAACTGCCGTGCCCGCAGCGCCAGCACGTCTTGGATCCGCTTCACCGGCGCAGAGCGCATGTCGGATGAGAATTGCTGATCGCGAAACACCGTCAGCCCCTCTTTGAGGCAAAGCTGAAACCAGTCGCGACAGGTGATGCGGTTGCCCGTCCAGTTGTGGAAATACTCATGTGCGATGATCGCTTCGACCCGCGCAAAGTCATCATCCGTCGCCGTATCCGCCGAAGCCAGAACTGCCTTAGAGTTGAAAATGTTCAACCCTTTGTTCTCCATCGCGCCCATATTGAAATCATCGACGGCAACAATGTTGAAAATGTCCAAGTCGTATTCGCGGCCATACACCCGCTCGTCCCAATCCATCGACGCCTTGAGCGATTGCATCCCCCAAGCGCAGCGCGCCTCATCGCCAGGACGCACCCAGATGTTCAACTCCACATCTTTGCCCGAGCGGGTGGTGAACTTGTCGGGATGATTGACCAGATCACCCGCAACCAGCGCGAAAAGATACGACGGTTTTGGCCAAGGATCGTCCCATTCCGCCCAAGCCTCGCCCTGCGCCACGGGATTGCCGTTCGACAAAAGCACTGGCAGATCGCCCTCAATCCGCACTTTGAACCGCGTCATCACATCGGGTCGGTCGGGATAGAACGTGATCTTGCGAAACCCCTCAGCCTCGCATTGGGTGCAATACATGCCATTCGACATATAAAGCCCCTCCAATGCGGTATTGGTCTGGGGCGAAATCTCGACCTCGGTTTCCAGCACAAAAGCGCCCGACGGCAGCCGCGCCGCCGCAATCGTCAGCCCCGTCGCGTCAGGCACGACCTTGAGTTGCTCGCCATTGACCGAGCAGGAAATCAGCTTCAGATCCTCGCCATCCAGCCGCACGTCCTGCTTACCCGGACGCTCCGGATGTGGCGCAAGATGCAGCCGCGTCTTTACCCGCGTCGCCAGAGGGTCAAGCTGAAAGCACAGCTCTACCTGCTCGAGCAGATGGCTATAGGGCTTGTAATCGGCCAAATAGATCGTGCGCGGATCGGATGCGGTCATGGCAATCTCCTGTTTCAGCGCCAAGGTTTCGCAGTTGCGCCTCGGACGCAACCACAGAATCGCACACGCCCCAAAGGCGCGGCAAACTGGGCACAGTTGCGCCGGTAACCTGTGGCGAGACTCCATCATTTAGCGCCGCAGCCCGACATATCCGCAAAATGCAGTGCAAGCACCTATGGCATCTTTACAGCGCCGCTGGCTTTGCTAAAGCTATGTTCCATGAATGTTCTCATGTGGTTCCGCCAAGATCTGCGCAGCTTTGATCACGCCGCATTATGCTTTGCGGCGGAGGCTGGCGCAGTGGTGCCGGTCTATATCTTTGACCCCGCCGACTGGGCGCGTGCCGAAACCTCGGCGCGGCAGTTCCACTTTATCTGCGAGTTTATAGAGGATTTGCGCAGCCAGCTGGGCGTGCCAGTCCTTAGCCGTTTGGGCCCCACACAAGAAGTGCTGGCGCGACTTTGCACCCGTTATGCCATCACCCAGATCGTCACCGAGGCCCCACCGCCCGCGGTGATTGCCGATTGGGCCGCGGCGACGGGCATCGCGTGGTGCTGTGTCCCGCAGCCGCTGACGGGCGAACCGCTCGCGGCGCCTGCCCTGAATTGCCCGCCAGATCTGGTCGCCAATCCGCTGCCGCTTGCGCCAATGCTGCGGCTTGGCGCAGATGCTTGCGCCCATCGTCAGCGCGGCGGAAGCACGCAAGCGATGGATTTACTTGACACTTTTTTGACCTCGCGCGGTGAAAGTTATCATCGCGCCCAAAGCCAACCCTTGGCATCAGAACGCGCGGCCTCGCGGCTGTCTCCGCACTTGACGCATGGCACCATCTCGTTGCGCAGCATTTCAGCGGCAATCACGGCACGGCTGGCCGAGCGTCCAACGGGCCGTTGGCCCTCGGCTTTGCACGGCTTTCAGGCGCAATTGTCGCGCAGGCCCGACCCGCAAGCGACGTGCCTGCCGCAAGGCTGTCTGGCCTCGGACCCGCGACTAGAGTTTTGGCTGGCGGGTGAAACTGGCCTGCCCTTTGTTGATGCGCTGATGCGCTATCTTGCGGCGACGGGCTGGCTGAATGCGCATCTGCGTGGGCTGGTTTTGTCGCTGGCGGTGCATCAACTGGGGCTGGACTGGCAGGCCGCAAGCGCAGCGCTTGCCCGCCGTTTGACCGACTATGACCCTGCGATTTTTTGGCCTCAGGCCCAAAAACTTGCGGGACAGACGGATGAAACTCCACGGCTTTTTAACCCGATCAAACAAGGGCTCGACCTTGACCCCAACGGCAGCTTCACCCGCCGCTGGTTGCCGGAACTTGCCTGCCTGCCCGACAGCTGTCTGCAAACTCCGTGGAAATGGGCGGGGGCGGCACGGCTTTTGGGCAGCCGCTATCCCGAACCTCTGGTCGATATTGCCACCGCGCAGCGCACCGCCCGCGAGGCGATTTGGGCGCGCTATGGCCGTCCCTTGCGCAGCGTGCCGCGCAGCGCGCCCCTGTTGATCGAGGCGCCGCAGCCGCAGCATGGCCAGCTTCGGCTAGAGTTCTGACGCCGCTTGCGCCAGCTTGTCCAAGGTCGTTTGCCCCAACCGATCCGCGCCATAGGCCAAGGCACCCTCGCGCATCTGCGAGGTTGGAAAGGTCATCACTTGGGTAATGCGCGTGCCAGCCTGCTCTGGGTCCAGCGTCACCTCGACCTGAAACGGTGCGCTTGCATCGTCATCGGCATCCAGCAAAAACGCGATGTGGTTTGGTCGCTCCATGATGTGATAGCGGTGACGATTTGCATAGATCGTGCCATCCGGTCCCAGCATGTCAAAGCGCCACTGGCCCCCCGCAGTCAGGTCGATCTCTTTGGTTTTGCAAAAAAATCCCTGCGGTCCAAACCAATTCGGCAAAATCGCAGGGTCAGTCCAGCATCGCCAAACCGCCTCGGGCGCAGCGGCGATATAGCGGGTCAAGGTGATTTGACGGTCCTGCATCACAGGCTCTTCGCATAGGCTTCAAGCTGATCGACGACGATCCCCCAGCCCTCGTAAAAGCCCATCTTACGATGCTGCGCCGCGGTCTCTGCAGTGCGATGGCGCGCAACGGCCGTATAGCGCGTGCGGTCCGAGCCCAAATCGTCGAAGGTCAGGATCGCGGTCATAAACGGCTCCGGAGCAGGCTTCCAGCCCTCAGTATAAGTATCTGTGAAAACAAGCTTTTTATTGGGAATAACCTCAAGCCAAACCCCGTTGTTTTCCATCCGCGCGCCGTCAACCTCAAAGGTCGTGTTGAACACGCCGCCAACCCGCAAATCAATTTCGCACGCCACGACGCGATGTGGTTTGGGCACAAAAAACTGCGGAATATGCTCGGCACTGGTCCAGCAGCGGTACAAAATCTCGGCAGGCAGCGCGAGGTCACGCGTCAGCACCAGATCAAGGTCTGGGTCCAGATGAACAACAGCCGGCATGGTCAGTCCTCCAATAAATACGGGGCCACCCCGCTGGCGTAAAATACCACGCCATTTGCTTTGCCTCAAAGCAATTCCGTAGCGCACCAGCCGCGCCGTTTTCAACGAAACCGACAAACTGTTACGCGCCAAGCGCGCGCAATGCGCAGCCTAGGCAACTTGTCGGGCTGACGCTTTGTGCTACTCTGCCGAAAATTCAGTTCTCGGAGGACTATATGACCCAACGCGTCAAACGCCACGGCCTGCAGGTCGATCAAATTCTTGCCGACTTCATTGAGACCAAAGCGCTTGTCGGCACCAAGGTAAGCGCAGAGGTTTTTTGGGCAGGAATGGCCACGCTGGCGCAGACGCAAGGGGCAAAGAACCAGGCGCTTTTGTCCAAGCGTGAGTCGTTGCAGGCCCAAATCGACGCTTGGCACATTGCAAATCGCAAAGGCCCGCATGACGCGGCAGCCTACAAGGCGTTCTTGCAAGATATCGGCTATCTCTTGCCCGAGGGTGACGACTTCGAGATCGACACCACCAATGTCGACCCAGAAATCGCCTCTTTGCCCGGTCCCCAGCTTGTGGTTCCGATTACCAATGCCCGATATGCGCTGAACGCTGCCAACGCGCGCTGGGGCAGCCTTTATGACGCGTTTTATGGCACCGACGCGATGGGAAGCGCAGCGCCAGCAGGCGGATATGACAAAGGCCGCGGCGCGCGCGTTGTTGCACGTGCCCGCGTATTCTTGGACGAAGCCTTTCCGATTGCGGGTGCAAGCCATGCCGATGTGCGCCGCTATCACATCCAGAACGGCGCGCTTTTGGTTGATGATCTGCCACTGGTCGACCCGAAAAAATTTGTCGGCTATCGCGGCAACCCCAAGGCACCGGATTCGATTCTTTTACAAAACAACGGCTTGCATGCAGAGCTGATCTTTGACCGCGCTCATATGATTGGCAGCCGCGATCAAGCCTGCCTTGCGGATATCGTGCTGGAAAGCGCGGTTTCGGCAATCATGGACTGCGAAGACTCCGTCGCTTGTGTGGACGGTGAGGACAAAACGCTGGCCTATGCGAACTGGCTTGGGCTGATGCAGGGCACCCTGACCGCCAAACTGACCAAGGGCGGGCGCGACGTCACCCGCGCCCTTAACCCAGACCGCGACTTTATCGCGCCAGACGGCAGCACCCAAAGCCTGAAGGGCCGCGCGCTTTTGTGGATCCGAAATGTTGGCCATCTGATGACCAATCCGGCGATCTTGTTGCCCGATGGTTCTGAGATCTACGAAGGTTTGATGGACGCCCTGATCACCACGCTGATCGCCCTGCATGACTTGCAAAAAGCCAGCGGGATTCGCAATTCGCAAATGGGGTCGGTTTATGTCGTCAAACCCAAAATGCACGGCCCCGAAGAAGTCGCCTTTGCCGCCGAAACCTTTGATATGGTCGAGGATATCCTTGGGCTTGCACGCAATACCGTCAAAATCGGCATCATGGACGAAGAGCGTCGCACCAGCGTCAACCTCAAGTCGTGCATCCGTGCCGCCAAATCGCGGGTGGCCTTTATCAACACCGGCTTTCTGGACCGCACCGGCGACGAAATCCACACCTCGATGGAGGCAGGCGCCTTTAGCCGTAAGGACTTCATCAAGCGAAAGCCTTGGATCCAAGGCTATGAGAACCAAAACGTCGATATCGGCCTTGAGTGCGGCCTTTCAGGGCGGGCGCAGATCGGCAAGGGCATGTGGGCTGCCCCCGATCTGATGGCCGCGATGCTGGAGCAAAAGATCGACCATCCAAAATCGGGTGCGACCTGCGCTTGGGTGCCCTCACCTACCGCGGCGACGCTGCATGCGCTCCATTACCACAAGGTTGATGTGCTGGCCGTGCAAAAGCGGCTGCGCGCTGGCGGGCGGCGTGCTTATGTCGAAACCCTGTTGGAAATCCCGCTCGCCTCTTATCAGAAATGGACCCAAGCGCAGATTTTGGCCGAGGTCGAGAACAACGCGCAGGGGATTTTGGGCTATGTGGTGCGCTGGATCGATCAGGGGGTTGGCTGTTCAAAGGTGCCAGATATCCACGATGTTGGCCTGATGGAAGACCGCGCCACCTGTCGCATCTCGGCGCAGCATATCGCCAACTGGCTGCATCACGGCATTGTGACGCCCGAGCAAACCGAGGCCGCCTTGCGCAAAATGGCCGCCGTTGTGGACCGCCAAAACGCCAGTGATCCCGCCTATCGCCCGATGGCGCCGACCTTT
>CAWJOY010000018.1:0-12958 GCA_963844505.1 uncultured Alphaproteobacteria bacterium | reverse complement strand
GGGACGGACTCTTTTTCTCCCTTTCGACGGACCCGTTCCGCGCGTTCGCTCAGAGGACGGAACAGCTATGAAGCGCCTCGTCCCGATCACGTCGATCGCGTTGGTCGTTGCGAGCTGCGCGACACCGCCACGCTTTTTGGATCGACCCGTTGTCACACGCGTCGACGACACGCAGGACATCGAACGGCCGGCGGACAACGACTTCTATCGCATTCGGTATATGGCCGATGCGTTTGCCTTGCGCGCGCTGACGCGAACGATGGAGCTTCGAACCACAACGCCCGCGCAATCGACGAACGCGTTGGACGACGTCCCCGATTCGACCTGGTTTCAGGGCCGCATCGGCAAACGCCTGGTAACGCCCGAGGAAGCCGCCATCGGTCCCGGAGCGGCGGGCCCTCCGAAACTCCCGCTCACGGTCGTCGCGGGCAAATCCGGCGGCGGCAATCCGGGGTTCATCGCGAAGGACCGCGAAGGGCGCGGCTTCCTCGTGAAGTTCGATCCCAAAGACAACCCCGAGATGCAGACGGCGACCGACGCGATCGTGAGTCGACTCTTCTGGGTGATGGGATGGAACACACCCGCGGATTTCGTGATCGACTTCGATCGCGACGAGCTGCGGATCGGCGAGGGCGCCAAGGTCAAAGACGAACTCGGCCGTAAGGAGCCGATGACGTTCGAACACATCGACGAAGCACTCGCGACTTCGCCGCGCCGCCCGGATGGCCGCTATCGCGCGTTGGCCAGCGAGTTGGTCCCCGGCAAAGTGCTCGGCGGTATCACGCCCGAAGGCACCCGCGAAGACGACAAGAACGACACGGTCCCGCATGAACATCGACGAGAGCTTCGTGGACTGTTGGCCCCCGCCGCGTGGCTCAATCACACCGACATGAAAGAGGACAACCTGCTCGACACCTGGGTCGAAGAGGATGGTCGTCGTTTCGTACGCCACTACATGGTGGACTTCGGCGAGGCACTGGGCGCGCACGCCGCGGAAAAAGGACGGCGTGAAGACGGGTACGAGTACTTTGTGGATTGGTCCGCGCTGACGGCCGGCCTCTTCTCGTTCGGACTGTGGATCCGCGAATGGGAAGCGGTGACCGAGACGCCGTACCGAGCCATCGGGTAGTTTGGCGCACAGCCGTTCGATCCAAACACCTTCAAGGAGGCGTATCCGTTCGCGCCGTTCCTCGAGGCAGACGCCGCCGATCGCTATTGGGGCGCCAAGTTGGTGATGAACATCGACCGACCGCTGATCGAAGCGGTCGTCGCCGCGGGACGTCTGACGAACCCTAAAGCCGCCGCGTATCTGGTCGATGTTCTCATGGCACGACGAGACGCCGTCGGACGGACGTTCTTCGCCGAAGTGTCGACGCTGGATGAGTTCACCGTGGAGGGTTCACGAATTTGCGGCATCGACATGGCGCTGAGACTCGGTCTCGCCGACCACGGCGTCATCGAAGTCCTCCCGGAGCACAGCGACGATCCTCCGAATCAGGAGGCCACCGCGGACCACGACGGACGGTTCTGCTTCGAGCGCCGCGGGACTGGCTACACGATCTACCGGCTGCGTGTCCGGCGAGGGACCGACTGGCCGAACCAACATCCTGCGCACGGTCTTCAGCACTGCGCAGGGCAGCGTGGCACTGACCGACTTCATGCCGGTCGGGCGCCGGCTCGACGCGGGCGTGCACGACTGATGTGCACCTGAGCGCGCCGGGCTGGATCGTGCGCTGCGTCGAGGGTTTGCACGGCAGCGTCGACCTTGAAATGGAGTTCCGGCCGTCGCAGGAGTTCGCGCGCGCACCGGTGGCGCTGCGCCGCGGGAGCGGACCAAACCACGCCTGCGCGCCGGCGTGGAAATGCCGACCGTGTACAGCGACCGTGCGGTCGACTACACACTGACCGGCGATCTGGCCACGGCCAGCGTGCGCGTCAATGCCGGAGAGCGCAGGAGCTTCGTCCTGGCCGACAACATCGTCGAGGGCGAGCCGCCCTGCTCGCGCGTCGGCGAGTTCCTGCGCGTCACACAGGCCTTCTGGGAGGAGTGGATCGACTACTGCCCCCAAAACCCCAAAACCCCAGATGAACACGTGTTTAAGATCCCTGTTAACGTATTCAATATATAATCCAAACATAATATGACATCTCTATTCAAACGAGCTCTGCTACTCGCATCTCTTCTCATGGCAACATCCTATGCTCAAGAAACAAGTAGTGAGAGCCCCTTAAGACTCAGAATAAATGCTGAACTTATCAAGAGTGTCTTTAGGAAACACGATCAGGAGCTCCTAGAACTCTTCAAAGATATCAAGCTTGGAGACTACCACAGTGGAGATGACCATCTCATTAAGGACCTCAGTGTGACCTTCCTCCCCTCCCTTGTCTCTAAGGATGACTACGACAACTACATTTCCATGAACAAAGAAGAATTTCTCGGGATAGAGAGCAGAGACATCAAACTTGTTGGGTCAGGCTCAATCCTCCACGAAAACAAAGGAGAAGATAACGCTGAAGCCGCCGCCGAGACATTCACCTTTGAAGCTCCTATTGACAGACTAAGAGTCTCCCTTGATATTGGAGACGCACCAAACAACACATATGGCACTAAGGGGAGAAGATTCTTCATCCAGAACTTTGAATTCCATGTTCAGGACAAGAACCTGGAGATTAAGGGAACCGGAGCTAGTCTACCAAGTTTGTTGAGCACAACCACGATGTGGAAATCAAGAAGTGGATTGTGGAGAACCTTGCTAACGAGGTTCACAAGATAAAGGACAAGGTGCTGACTGGAAACCTAGAAAATCTAGCGAAGATCCCAGCCTAAAACCTACTTGCAACCTTCCTCCTGTACTACGCTGCCTTCGGAGCAGAAAAGGTGGATGTAAATGAGCAATTCATTCAATACGGCATTTCTCCATCCAGCTTGAACCTCGTCTCTAAGAAGTCCGCCAAGTATCTCAAGAACATTACTGCTGACTTCGAGGAGCCCTCCAACGATCAAGATAAGGCAGTCCAAATAATGTTGGACGAGAACTTTTTCAACGCGCTCTTTGCCCAATTGGCCAATGTTGACAAGATGTACAGTCTGAGAGAGTTCGCCAGCCAAGACCCCAGACTTAAAATTGTGATGCAACTTCTGACTACTACTACCATATCGTTTGCCCTCCCAGCGTTCAAAGAGGAGTACGGAGAAGGCAAGCTTGTCGATCTCAGTTGCAACAATGTCCCATGACTTCATCAAGGCAGGTGTTGCAGACCTCTAGATGCAAGGCCTGACAATTGAAAAGAACGGGAACATGAAGCTAACTCTGAACCTAGGCGCTCAAATTATTGTGGAGACAGCTCCTAACACCTGGAAGGATGCAAGAACCTTCTTCATGACTCTTGCCGTAAAGGGGAGAGTGTATGTGAATGAGACTGTCAACTCAGAGGGAAAGACAATCAAGATGCTCAACATGCCAAGTTAAGGCCTTGGAGATCGCCTCCCTCAAGCTCATGAAAGGGGATGAGGAAATGTTCCTCGAGCAAATGCTTGTCCAGTCCCTTGTCAATGTCCAACTGGACACCATGAGGAAATCAATCAAGCCTGTGGCCATACCTATCAGCACACTGTCAAACCTAAGAGAATTCCAGTGCCTTGGGTTCAACCTGACCGATATGGACCTCATGTTCAAGAAAAGCATGATCCAACTCAATGCTGCTTACATCAAGATTGACAACCCTGACGTTGAGTACTGCGGCCGATTTGAGAAGGCTATGAGAGAGGGCCCACTCAAGAAGATGGAACGATCTCGGAGACCAAATTCCTAACTTCTCTAAGATTTGCTCAAGGGATGGGCATGCCCAACATGTCAAACTTCGGTGGAAAAGACATAAACTCTAAGGAAGAAGAGCCAACAAAGATCGAAGTGAACAAGCCATCAGAAGACCTGTGATAAACTCCTGAAAGAAATATTTTTCATTCATACGTTTTCTCAAAGAGAGTCGTCCTGGGGTTTTGGGGTTTTGGGGTTTTGGGGTCGGCCAATGGCTGCTTGCAATATGTGTTGAAATTGGTAACCCTTGATTACCAATTTCAACGATAGGGTTAGCCATGGCCGTGATTACCTGCATTGACGATCTGAAGCAGCTTTACAAAAAGCGCACGCCCAAGATGTTTTACGATTATGCAGAGTCGGGCAGCTATACCGAGCAGACCTTTCGCGAGAATACCTCGGACTTCGCCAAGATCCGTCTGCGTCAGCGGGTGGCGCGCGATCTGACGGGGCGCTCGACCGCCAGCACGATGATTGGCACGCCCGTGTCGATGCCCGTGGCGCTTGCGCCTGTGGGGTCGACGGGGATGCAACGTGCGGATGGCGAGATCAAGGCCGCGCGCGCGGCGGCGGCGTTTGGCGTGCCCTTCACCCTGTCCACCATGTCGGTCTGCTCGATCGAGGATGTCGCCGCACACAGCGCTGCGCCGTTCTGGTTTCAGCTTTATGTGATGAAGGACGAGGATTTCGTCGATGCGATCATCGAGCGGGCGCGCAAGGCCAAATGCTCGGCGCTTGTGGTGACGCTTGATTTGCAGATCTTGGGGCAGCGGCACAAGGACCTCAAGAACGGTCTCAGTACCCCGCCCAAGCTGACGCTGCCCAATATCCTGAACATCATGACCAAGCCGCAATGGGCGATGGAGATGGTCGCAACACCGCGCCGCACCTTCCGCAATATCGTCGGTCACGTCAAAGGGGTCACCGATCTGGCCAACCTGACGACATGGACCAACGAGCAATTCGACCCGCTGCTGACATGGGATAAGGTCAAGCGTATCCGCGACCAATGGGGCGGCAAGCTGATCCTCAAGGGCATTTTGGACGCCGAGGATGCGCGTATGGCGATGGATGTGGGGGCCGATGCGATCATCGTTTCGAACCACGGCGGGCGGCAGTTGGACGGGGCTTTGTCGTCGATCCGTGTGCTGCCTTCGATCATCGCGGCGGTGGGCGATCAGACCGAGGTCTATCTCGACAGCGGCATCCGCTCGGGTCAGGACGTGCTCAAGGCGCTGGCTTTGGGCGCCAAGGGCACCTTTATCGGCCGCAGCTATATCTATGGCTTGGGCGCGATGGGGCAGGCGGGGGTGACCAAAGCGCTGGAGATCATCCACAAAGAGCTGGACATCTCGATGGCGCTTTGCGGCGTGCAAAAGGCGACGGAGCTGAGCCGCGAGCATGTCTTGGTGCCGAAGGATTTTGAGGGCGAGTGGGTTTAATCGCCACCATGCCTAGTTTCGGCGGGTAAGCCCCCGCGCCAAGATCGGCACCAGCGCCAGCAAGACGGCGGCGCAGACAAAGGCGAACCGCAGACCGAAGTGGCCCGCCACCAAGCCCACCAGTGGCGGCCCAAAGAAATAGCCGAAATAACCAAAAAGCGTGGCGCGCGCGACAGCCCGCGCCCGCGCGCTTGGCTCGGCGCGCTGACCGACCAACGAGAATGCGGTTGGCGCGATCACCGAAGACCCGATCCCCATGATGATAAAGCCTACATAGGCCATAGCGGGATTGATCGCCCCCGCTGCGATCAGCGCTCCGACCGCCGAGATCGCAGCCCCCCCCGTCAACAGCCACATCGCTGGCATCCGCGCCGCAATCCCCTGACCGCCAAGCCGCGCCACACCCATCGTCATCGCCATCAGTGCAGGCCCCATCGCCCCCGCCGTCGCCGTGCCGCCAAGCGTCTTTTCGATATGCAGCGCCGACCAGCTTTCGGCGGCATTCTCGGTCATAAAGGCCACCATCACCATCGCCCCGCCCAAAAACGGCAACCAGCCAAGCTTGGCGGCGGCGGTGCCCTTGGGGCGCGTCAATCCGTCGATGCGGCCATCCCTCTCAAAACTTGCCGCCGAGATCAGCACCGCCACGCAGCCCATCACCGCAAAGACCATCGGCGGGCCAAACCCCTGCTGACGCAGCGCGCCCGTCGCGATTGCACCGCCCGCATAGCCAAAGCTATAGGCGGCGTGGCAGAGGTTCATCAGCGGGGCCGCGCGCGCGTTTTCCATCGCGGCTACCCGCGCGTTCATCAGCACATCGGTCAAGCCCGTGCCCGCCCCCGCCGCCATCATCGCCAAAGGAAACAGCGCCAGGCTGGCGTGCCCCGGCAAGACAAAGCCCAGACACATCAGCCCGCAGGAAATCGGCAGCGCATAGCGGCCAAACAGCCCTCCCGCCATTGGCGCAATCAGCATCGCCGCCACGGCTGCAATCGGGCTCATGAACAGCAAAAGCCCCAACTGCGCCTCATCCACCCCCAACATCAGCTTGATATCCGGCAGATCCGCTGCAAAACTGCCCCAGACAACGCCCATCGCGGCAAAAGCTGCAACAGCGGGGCGGGCAAGGCGAAGGGTCGCGAGGGCGGACATATGGGGGCTCCTTTGCGGCGATCCTAGTGGTCCGGGTGCTTGCGGCTTGCCTGCCGCCGACACTGCCCAGCAACCCGCGACGCCAGAAACTGCTTTCCTTTACAGCGATTCCCTGTTAGCAGCCGCCCCTGTCGCGCCATGCACCCTTGAACGTTGGCGGATATATATTGGAGAACTACCCTATGGCACGCGAGATCCAAGATCTTCACGCCGAGGTACGCGCGGGGACAGGCAAGGGGGCCGCCCGCCAAGCCCGTCGTGACGGCTTCGTACCTGGCATCGTTTATGGTGACAATGTTGCACCACAAGCGATTCAAATCCCTTACAACGCTCTGTTGAAGCGCCTCAAAGCCGGCCGTTTCCTTTCGTCGCTGTTCAACCTCAAGGTTGAAGGCATGGAAGACGTGCACGTGATTTGCCGTGGCGTTCAGCGCGACGTGGTCAAAGACTTGCCAACGCACATCGACCTTATGCGTTTGCACGATGAAAACCGCATCAACCTGTTCATTCAAGTTGAGTTCATCAACCACGACACTTGCCCTGGCCTGAAGCGCGGCGGCACGCTGACCGTGGTTCGTTCGGAAGTCGAACTTGAAGTTCTGGCTGGCGACATCCCAGATCACGTGACGGTTGACCTTGCTGGCCGCAAAATCGGTGATGTTATCAACATCAACGACATCGTGCTGCCAAATGGCGCAACGCCAACCATCGCTCGTAACTTCGTGATCGCGAACGTTGCAGCACCGGCTGGCTTCGTTGACAGCGACGAAGAAGCAGAAGCCTAAGGCTTAGGCTTTCGGTTAAAGATTTGGGCGCAGCACGGGAAACCTGCTGCGCCCTTTTCTTATCTTAGGCGTCGTTTTCGCAAACTTGACGCTGCTCGCCCAGACCTTCTACGCCCAGCGTGACGACATCACCGGCCTTGAGGTATTGCGGCGGCTTTTTGCCCATGCCAACGCCAGGAGGGGTGCCGGTCGAGATCACATCCCCCGGATGCAGGGTAAAGAACTGCGACAGGTAGGACACCAGATAGGGCACGTGATAGACCATCGTCGCCGTCGTGCCGCTTTGCATCCGCGTGCCGTTGACATCGAGCCACATCGACAGCGCATTCGGGTCGGCCACCTCGTCGGCGGTCACCAGCCACGGGCCGGTCGGGCCAAAGTTGTCCGACGATTTGCCCTTCGACCATTGGCCCGAGCGTTCGGTCTGATAGGCGCGCTCTGACACGTCATTGATGACGCAATAGCCCGCAACATGGTCCAGCGCATCGGCCTCGGAAACGTATTTGGCAGCTTTGCCGATGACGATGCCCAGCTCGACCTCCCAGTCGGTCTTTTCCGACCCGCGGGGGATCAGGATCGGATCGTTGGGGCCGCAAACCGCCGAAGTGTATTTGGCAAAGATCACGGGCTCTGGTGGCACGGCCATACCGCTCTCGGCGGCGTGGTCGGAATAGTTCAAGCCGATACAGATGAACTTGCCAATCGCGCCCACACAGGCGCCAATGCGTGGCGAGCCTTCGACCAAGGGCAGGCTTTCAGGATCAATCGCTTGCAAAGCGCCCAGATCGGCAAGCACCGCGCCCGCAATGTCAGGCACATGCGCCGACAGGTCCCGCAAGCGTCCCTGTGCGTCCAGCATCCCCGGCTTTTCGGCACCGCGCGCGCCATATCTTACAAGTTTCATCGAATTTCCTTTGCGTTGGTCAGTCAAGCTGGTGGCAATGATAGGCGCGAGCGGTGCCGAAAGGCCAGACGCCGTGCGTCCTTTGGCGGCTTTTATCACGCCGCCTTGGCCCGCGCTCTGCTCGCGGCAAGTTGAACAGGGGCGTGGCGCGTGGCGCTTGACCTCTGAGGTCACGGGCTTAGGTAGACATTATGAGTTTTGTGCGGATCCTTGCCCTTTTGACCCTGATTTTGGCGGTTTTGCCGTGGGGCGCTTATGCGACCCCGCGCGGATTGCCTGTGGGGGCGAGGGCTGCTGAGACAGGTGTGATGACTGACACGCCCGCCGAAATGGCCCTTTGGGCGGCAAAACCGCAGCCTCAACTTCAACTCAAACCGCACCGCTGCCGTACGGCGGTGCTGGGGTCGTCCTGTGGTCCGGATGTCGCTTTGCCAAGCGCACAACTCGCGCCAAGGGCGCAGGCCGAAAACCAAAATGGCTTACCGACCGATATGCGGTGGAGGGCAGGGCAGACCCCGCGCGGGATTCTGGATCCGCCCAGATTTGGCTGAGCGTCGCCGCCGCAGATCGCCTGTGGCCCCCTCAGCCCTCTGAAGAAAAGGAACACCCCTATGTTTACGCGCCGCGCTTTTATTGCCGCAGGCTCTTTTGCCACGCTTTCCGCTTGTGCCCCGCAGGCTTTGCCCGTTGCCGCGCCGCCGCCCGAGCCGGACCCCGCCAGCTTTCCGCCGCTGCCCGCGCATTACGGCGCGATCACCGACGAACCCTATCCCATCCCCGCCGTCCCCGAAGGCGTCGTGGATCCGCGGCTTTGGCGGCAAGAGGTCGAGAACCCCTTCCCGATGGAGGCGGAGGGCACCATCGTCGTCGATCCCAATGCGGGCTATCTGCACTTGATCGGCGCGGACGGCATGGCGATGCGCTATGGTGCGGGGACGGGGGCTGCGGCCTTCGTCTGGGACGGCGACGCGCGGCTTCAGTTCCGCCGCAGCTGGCCGCGTTGGAAAGTGCCCGAGACGATGATCCTGCGCCGCCCCGACCTAGAGCCCTATTCAGTGGCCAATGGCGGCATGGCCCCTGGGGGCGAGAACCCGTTGGGCGCGCGTGCGCTTTATCTGTTCCAAAACGGTGTCGACACGCTCTACCGCATTCACGGCGCCTGCGAGCCAAAGTATCTGGGCAAAGCGGTGTCTTCGGGCTGTATCCGCCTGCTGGACCACGACGTCATCGACCTTGATAAGCGCGCGCGCCATGGCGTGACGGTGAAGGTGCTGCCGTCGAGCCGTCCCGTCGATCCGACCAACGTCTACTAACGGCAGGGGCCTTTGTCGGCGCAGCTCATAGCACTGCGCCGACAAAGGCTGCTACATGCTGCGGCTTGGAATGCGGTTTTCGAACCAGCGAAAGCCCAAAACGATAATCCCCGTGATCGCCAGATAGACCACCGCCAAAACCAGCAGAGGCTCGTAGACGATGAACGTATCCTGCCGCACACGGCTGGCGACCGCATAGATATCGACCACCGTGATCGTCGCCACCAAAGGCGTCGCCTTGAGTTGCAACACGGTCTCGCCACCCAAGGTCGGCAGGGCGCGTTGGATCGCCAAGGGCAGCCAAATCCGCCGCAAGATGGTCAGGCGCGGCATCCCCATCGCACGGGCGGCCTCAAGCTGACCGCTTGGCACGCCCTTGAACGCGCCGCGCATCACCTCGCCCTCATAGCCCGCAAAGCTGATGGTCAGGGCAAAGACCGCATAGGGCCAAGCCTGCCGCAGATAGGGCCAAAGCTCGGATTGGCGAATGGCGGGGAACTGTGGAAACAGCGACCCCAAACCGTAATAGAGCAGCCAAAGCTGCAACAGCAGCGGCGTGCCACGGATGATGGTGCAAAATCCGCGCGCAGGGGCCGCCAGATACCAAGGCCCCGCCGCCTGCGCCAATCCCAAGGGCACCGCCAGCAAAAAGCCAAGCACCGTCGTCACCACCAAAAGCCAGATCGTGCGCCAAATGCCTTGGCCGATCAGCGGCAGATACTTGGGCAGCCAATCCCAACGCAAAAGCATCACACAGGCCACCACCATGCCTGCGCCGATCAGCGCCATGATGATGCGATGCGTTTGCCAAAACACCGGCTGTTCAGAGCGTATCATGATCCCGCCTCGTCTCTGCGCTGACCTTTGCGCGCCCAAGCCTCAATCCGCCCGAAGACCAGAGTGGAAAGCAGCGTGATCAGCAAATACAGCACGCCCGCCGCCAAGAAAAACGTCATGAACGCCTTGGTAGACGAGGCCGCTTGCCGCGTTTGCAGCGTCAACTCGCCAAAGCCGACAATGGCCAAAAGGGCGGTGTCTTTGGTCGCAATCAGCCACAGGTTCGCAAGCCCCGGAATGGCGTTCGACAGCATCAGCGGCAGCGTAATCCGCCACGCCGTCTTGGCCGGCGACATGCCCATCGCCTTGGCAGCCTCTAGCTGACCCACAGGCACAGCAAGGATCGCGCCGCGAATGACCTCGACCGAATAGGCGCCTTGCACCACACCCAAAACCGCAATGCCAGCAGCGACCCCCGACAACTGTACCCGCGCATAGCCAAAAGAGGTCAGCGCTTGGTTCACAAGATCGGTCACTGCGAAATACAAAATCAGGATAAGAACCAGCTCGGGCACAGCGCGCACAACGGTGGTATACACCGCCAAGAGATCGCGCGTGACCGGCCCGCCATAAAGCTTGCCAAAAGCCCCCGCCGTGCCGATCCCCAGCCCCAAAGCATAGGCCCCAAGCGCGATCTGAACCGAATTGGCCAAACCGCGCGCAAGGTTGGCCCCCCAGCCTGGGGGATCCCAAGCCAGAAGACCAAGTGTCGGAAACGCATCAACCAGCGTTTCTAGCATCGCTTAGCCGCCGTAGATCGACGAAGCGAAATAAGGCGCCGAGACCTTTTCATAGGTGCCGTCCGCGATGATTTTGGCGATGCCCGCATTGAACTTTGCCTTCAGATCTTCGTCGCCCTTGCGCAGGCCAACGCCGACCCCCAAACCAAGGATCGCCGGATCGTCAGCCACCGCACCGGTGATCTCGCAGCAGCCCCCAGCCTCGGAGGACAAGAACGCGTCAAGCGCGATGCTGTCGGCCTCGGTCGCATCAATGCGGCCTGCCACAAGGTCTTGGTTGGCCTCGTCTTGGGTCTGATAGAGCTTGATCTCGGAATTGGTGAAATGGGTCTGGGCATAGTCTTGGTGCACAGTCGAAACCTGAACCCCGACGATTTTACCGGCCAGACCTTCTTTGGTTGGCGCAAGGCCCGCACCTTTGGCCGTCGCGATGACGGTCGGGGTGTTGTAGTATTTATCCGAGAAATCAATCGACTTGAGGCGATCCTCGGTGATCGACATCGAGGCCATGATCGCATCAATCTGGCCCGAGGTCAGCGACGGGATGATGCCGTCCCAAGCTACGGGGGTGATGACGCAGTCAAGTTCCGCAGCGGCACAAACGGCGCCGATCATATCGACTTCCCAGCCGACCCAGTTTCCCGCGGCATCAGGCGAGGCAAAGGGGGGATAGGGCTCCGAGGCGATGCCGACCTTGATCGGGTCTGCCAGAGCAGCGGTGCCAAGTGCCATAGTCGCGAGGCTGGTCAAAAGAAGCTTTTTCATTTTAAATCCTTGTTGTTGATCGCACTCTGGGTTGGCCCAGTTCTTGCTTTTGTCAGCCCACGGACTGAAGAAACTGTTGCAGGCGTTCGGATTTCGGGCTGCCAAACAGCGCGTCTGGCGGGCCTTCTTCTTCGATCACGCCATTATGCAGATAGATCACATGGCTGGCGACCTCGCGCGCGAACTTCATCTCATGCGTGACCAAAATCATCGTCCTGCCTTCGGCGGCCAGATCACGGATGACGCCCAGAACCTCGCCCACCAACTCTGGGTCAAGCGCCGAGGTCGGTTCGTCAAACAGCATCGCCCGTGGCTCGATTGCCAAAGCCCGCGCGATTGCGGCGCGCTGCTGCTGACCGCCTGACATAAATGCAGGATAGACATCGGCCTTCTCCGCAAGACCTACACGGTCCAGCAGCGCGCGCGCCCGTTCTATCGCCTGCGCCTTTGGCACGCCAAGGACATGCACGGGCACTTCGATCAGGTTTTCAAGCACGGTCTTGTGGCTCCAGAGGTTGAACTGCTGAAACACCATGCCAAGACTTTGGCGCAAATGCTCGATCTGTTTGCGGTTTGCAGGCTGGCCGTCGGGGCGCAGCGCCACTTCTTGGCCGCCTATAACAATGCGGCCCGACGTCGGTGTTTCCAAAAAGTTGATACAGCGCAGCATGGTGGATTTACCCGAACCCGAGCCGCCAATGATCGCCACCACATCACCCTGATGCGCGGTCAGATTGACGCCTTTGAGCACCTCGAGCGTGCCAAAGGACTTGTGCAAGCCCTCAATACGGATTGCTTCGGTGCGGGTATCTCGGGTATCTAGGACAGCGGGATTTTCCAAAGGCACATCGCCCCATCATGATTGCTTTGGGAAAGTAAGGCCGCAAATCTTTAATTATTCAAGCGTATAATTCATGCCTGTAGTCAATGCCCAAGACTCAGGCGGCGGACTGCCGCTATTTTAATCGCCATTTTGTGGGGATTTCGTGAATGCACAGCTTTGCGGTTTTACGAGTTTCACTCGTAACAATCCTGTGTTGTTGGCTATTGTGCCGCATAAATCTTGCGAAATGGTCCAAAAGCGACGCTTTTTCTGCCAAAATGTTTGCTCTTCAAGCGGAAAGCCGCCACAGCCCCTGCATCGACGGTGCTCTATTGCGCGGCTTGGACAGAGCGGCGCAAGGCGGCACCCAATGCAACCG
>CAWJOY010000017.1:0-89278 GCA_963844505.1 uncultured Alphaproteobacteria bacterium | reverse complement strand
GCATTTCGTCGGACGAAAACCAATGGCCGTGATCGCAAAGCCGCACCATGCTTACACGGGCCAAGGGCGCGCGCGACAAGATCGCATTGCCGTGCCAGCCGCGCGCGTTAAAGTCGTCTTGGCAGAACATCCGCTCGGTCGGGCCGCCAAGGTCAAGTTCGTGAAACTCCACCCCAAAGCAATAGGCCATGCCCAAGGCGGCGGCCATCTCGGCGGTGGTGTGACTTTGACCCGTGCGCGCCATGCCATGATCGACCTCGGACACCAGCACGATATCGGGCGCAATCGGGGCCAAAAGTGCTGCGGTCTCTTGCGCAAAGAGGCAGCGTTCGACATTCCACGCAGCGACCGAAACCCCGCGGCCAAGCTTGGCGACCTGTGCCGCGCCGCCGACTTGCACCGCATTCATCGCAGGCAGGCTTGCCAGCAAGGCGCGGTGGCTGGCCGCCGTGCGCGTGGCAGTCAGAATGCTGTTACGCTGGGCCGCGGTCACCAGTGGCAGATCAAAAAGCACCTCCATCACAAGGCCTTACCCGTTTTGCTGTCGAACAGTGCGACGGCCTGCGCGGGGATGCTTGCGCGCACGGGGCCAGTCAGGGTGTGCCCCTCTTTGCCCACGTGCACACAGATCGGCTGGCCTGCAAGATTGCCATGCAGCAGACGGTGCGCGCCCAACTCTTCCACCAAAGCGATCTCAAGCCCGATCGGCCCCGAAGCCGCAAGCGTGATATCCTCGGGGCGCAGACCCACCGTCACCTCGCCCTCGGGTGCCTCGGTCGGACAGAGCGCCAACGGCCCCAGCATCACCTGCCCACCGCGCACATGGCCCTGCAACAGGTTCATCGGCGGTGCCCCCATAAAGGAGGCGACAAAGGTGCTGGCGGGGCGGCTGTAGACTTCGGCGGGGGTGCCGATTTGCTCGATGCGCCCCTCGTTCATCACGATAATGCGGTCGGCCATGGTCATCGCCTCGACCTGATCGTGGGTGACATAGACCGAAGTCACGCCCAAACGCCGCTGCAAAGCCTTGATCTCAATGCGCATTTGGTTGCGCAGTTTGGCGTCCAAATTGGACAGCGGCTCGTCGAACAAGAACAGCGCAGGGTCGCGCACAATCGCCCGCCCCATTGCCACCCGCTGCCGCTGCCCACCCGAAAGCTGCGACGGCTTGCGGTCCAGATAGGCGTCAAGGTTCAGCATGGCCGAAGCCTCTGCCACTTTGCGCGCAATCTCGGGCGCCGCGATCTTGCGGTTCTGCAGGCCATAGCCGATGTTCTTGCGCACGCTCATATGCGGATAAAGCGCATAGTTTTGAAACACCATCGCGATGTCGCGGTCGGCGGGGTCAACATGATTGACCAAAGCCTCGCCAATCCGCAAATCGCCCGCCGAAATATCCTCAAGCCCCGCGATCATCCGCAGCATCGTCGACTTGCCACAGCCAGAAGGGCCGACAAGCACGATGAACTCGCCATGACCGATGGTGAAACTTGCAGGCTTTACCGCGTGAAAGCCGTTCGGATAGGTTTTGCTGATCCCAGACAGAGTGACCTGAGCCATAGAGGTAATCCTTATTTATCCGATTCCGTCAGACCTTTGACGAACCAGCTTTGAAAGAAGATGACGATGAGAACCGGCGGCAGGATCGCAATCAGCGCCAGCATATTCGCGCGGCCATATTCGGGCAGCGTTGTGCCCTCAAGCCCTTGGCGCACCTGCTTAATCCCACGCACCAGCGTATACATGCTCTCATCGGTGGTGATCATGGTGGGCCAGAGGTATTGGTTCCAACCATAGACGAACATGATGATGAACATCGCCGCAATCATCGTGCGCGACAGCGGCAGCAGGATGTCGATGAAGAACTTGACCGGCCCTGCCCCGTCGATACGCGCGGCCTCGACCAACTCTTCGGGGATCGAGCGGAAATACTGGCGAAAGAAGAACGTCGCCGTCGCCGAGGCCACCAGCGGCACGATCAGCCCCTGATAGGTGTTCAGCATCCCCAGCTTTTGCACGATCTCATAGGACGGCAGAATGCGCACCTCGAGAGGCAACAGTAGCGTCGTAAAGATCATCCAGAACGCAAAGCTGGCAAAGCGCAGGCGGAAATAGACGATCGCAAAGGCCGCAAGCATGCCCAAGACGATCTTGCCAAAGGCAAAACCCGCCCCCAGCAGCAGCGAGTTCCACAGCATATTCAGGCCGGTGTTCTGGCCTGAAAAGCCGTCGGCCTTGAACATGGCCTTGGCAAAATTGTCGTCAAGCTGGCTGCCGATGCTTAGGCTTGGACCTGTCTTCATCGTAACCAGATCCGGCATAGAGGTCATCTGCAACAGCATCAGCAGCGGCAAGATCATAAAGGCAGCCCCCGCGATCAAGATCGCATGGTCGACAACCGTCGAAAGCCGCAAACGGGGTTTGGTCATATCATGCCCTCAGGTATAGTGGATGCGGCGCTCGATGAGCCGGAATTGAAAGACGGTCATCGCCAGCACCAGCACCATCAAAATCACCGATTGCGCCGAGGATCCGCCCATGTCGTTGCCGCGAAATCCGTCGACATAGACCTTGTAAACCAAGGTCATCGGGTTGTTGCCGGGCTCGCCTTTGACCACGGTGTCGATCACGCCAAAGGTGTCAAACAGCGCGTAGGTGATATTGGTGATCAGCAGGAAAAACCCTGTCGGCGCCAACAGTGGAAAGGTGATGTCCCAAAACCTGCCCGAAGCCGAGCGGTTGTCGATCAGCGCCGCCTCGCGCACCGATTTCGGGATCGATTGCAGGCCGGACAGGAAAAAGATGAAGTTGACGGGGATTTGCTTCCAAACCGAGATCAACACCATCGCAAAGGCGGTGTCGTAATAGTTGACCCCCAGTTTGAAGTCATGGCCAAACAGGCCAAACAGCTTGGTCAGCGGCCCCCAGCTTTGGTTGAACAAGATCACGCCCATCACGCCCGCTACAGGGGGTGCTACCGCATAAACCCACATCAAAAGCGTGCGGTAAGTCTTGGCTCCGCGCAGCACTTTGTCAGCCTTCACCGCCAAAATAAGCGCAATCCCAAGCGACAAGAACGTCACCAACAGCGTGAACACCACCGTAAAGCCCGCCGCGCGCAGATAAGGCGCAGACTTGAGCAAAGATGCGTAATTGGCCAAGCCGACAAAGGTCTCACCAAAGCCAAAGGGGTCTTGCAGATAGAACGAGGACTGCACCGCGTGCCAGGCAGGCCAATAGAAAAACACCGCAATGATCGCCATTTGCGGCACAAGCAACAGCACAGGAAGCCAACGGTTGGTAAAAGCGGCGCGTTTCATATCAAGCCTTTAAACTAAGTCAGGTGGCCGCAGAGTGCGGCCACCTGTCGTGGCGAAATTACTGAGCTTGGGTCTGTGCGAACTTGGCCAAAAGATCGTTGGCTTCGGTCTCGATGGTGGCAAAGCCGTCATCAACGCTGGTCTCGCCGCCAAGGATGCGACCGAATTCACGGTTCATCACGTCACGGATTTGTACATAAAAGCCCATGCGATAGCCCTTGGTGTTGTCACCCGCGGGCAAGGAAAGCTGCTGGATGCCAACTTCGGCGGCAGGGGCTTCGGTGTAGTAGCCATCCGCTTTGGCCAGCTCGTAGGCCGCGGTGGTCACAGGCACATAGCCCGTCGCACGGTGCCACATGTATTGGACTTCGGGCGTGGTCAGGTATTGGAAGAACGCAGCGGTTGCCTTGTTTTCCTCGGCCGATTTGCCGGACATGGCGAACAGGGCCGCGCCACCGATGAAGGTTTGCTTTGGCTCTTTGGTCACCGATTCCCAATATGGCAGGTAGGTGGCCGAGAACTTGAACGGCAGGTCCAACTTGGACAGGCCACCGAACGAGCCCGAAGACCCCATCCAGATCGCGACTTTGCCATCTTCAAACGGCTTTTGGTTGTCGTTCCACGCCGCGCCGTAATAGGAGTACCAGCCCTTATCAAGCCACTCTTTGACATGCGTCCAATGCATTTTGACTTCTGGGCTATTGACCAGAATTTTCGCATCTACGCTGTCATAGCCGTTGTTCTCGGTGGCGAATGGCAGGTTGTGGCGCGAGAAAAAATTCTCGACCCAGATCCAAGGCGAATGCGATTGCGCCAGCGGGATATACCCTGCGCTCAGCAATGCGGGGGCGGTGACGGCCTCGAATTCTTCATAGGTCTTTGGCGGCGTGACGCCCGCCTTTTCCAGAGCATCGACGTTGTAATACATGACTGGCGACGACGAGTTGAACGGCATACCGATCATCTTGCCTGCCGAGTCCGCATAGAAATAGCGCACGCCCGAGATGTAATCGTTGATATCAAATTCAACACCATTTTCGGTCATCAGGTCCTGAACCGGAATGGTCGCCCCCTTGGCACCGATCACTGTCGCCGCACCCGCATCGAAAACTTGCAGGATGTTGGGCTGCTCGCCCGCGCGGAAGGCCGCGATGCCAGCGGTCAGGGCCTCTTCGTAGGTGCCTTTAAAAACTGGTGTGATCTTATAGTCGGACTGGCTGGCGTTAAAATCGGTTGCGATTTTGTTAACGGTTTCACCCAGCTCGCCACCCATAGCGTGCCACCAAGTGATATCGGTCTGCGCCGAAGCCGAACCTGCCATCAAGGCGAGCGCTGCTGCGGAAAGAAGAGAAAGACGGGTCATTGTGGGTCTCCGGTCAATTGCTTTGCCCAGTCGGGCGGGAAAAAACTTGCGCGGCCCCAAGGGGCGTTGCGGGCCGCAAATCCAAGCCAAACTCGGGCCCGCCATCATGGAAAATCCCGATGTCAGGCCGCGTGGTTTTTGCTTGCGCTTCGATCTGCACACGCGTTCATGTAACTGTGTTGTGTGACGGCTATGTGAAACGAAACCGTGCCCTGTGATTTTTTACCAAAGAGTTTGAAAATGCCCCTCACCCCGCCGAACCGCCGGATCACCGCCCAAGATATTGCCGCACTTGCCGGGGTGTCGCGCTCTGCTGTCTCGCGCGCGTTCACCGATGGCGCCTATATTGACCCCGACAAACGTGCCCGCATTTTACAAGCCGCCGAAGAGCTGGGCTATCGCCCCAACGCGCTTGCGGCGGGGTTGCAGGGCGGGCGGTCAAACCTTGTCGCCATCTTCGTCGGCGAGATCGCCAATGAATACGACAACGAAGTCACCGCTGCTTTGGTCGCGGGTCTGAACCGCATCGGCAAATGGCCCATCGTCATCAGCGGCAGTGGCGCGGCGGCGCGGGATGCGGTGCATAAGGTGCTGAGCTACCCGCTTGATGCGATGATCCTGCGCTCTGGCAGTCTGGACGAAGCGATTGTCAGCCAGTGCAGCAAGCTGAATATCCCTGTAATTTCAAGCGGTCGCGTGCTGGACTTGCCGCGCGTGGATAACGTCTGTTGCCGCAATCAGTTGGGGACCGAGCTTGCGACCAAGCTGCTGCTGGAACGCGGGCGGCGGCAGTTTGGCTTTATCGCGGGGCCTGCGCATTATGCCTCATCCGAGGGTAGGCGCGCAGGCGTGGTGGCGGCTTTGGCCACCGTCGGGCAGAGTTTAGTCTTTGAAGCGATGGGGAATTTTTCCGTCCAAAGCGGCTTTGATGCCGCGCTGCTGATCCCTGCGGAGACAAAATTGGATGCGCTGATCTGCGCCAATGATGCGATGGCGATTGGCGCGCTCAGCGCCTTGCAGCAGTTGGGTCGCAGGGTGGCGCAGGACATTTCGGTGATCGGCTTTGACAATATCGCGATGGCGGCTTGGCCAGCCTTTGGCCTGACCACCGTGCGCAATCCGATTGACGAGCTGGTTGCGGCGGTGCTGCGGCTGCTAGAGGCCCGCATCACCGCGCCCGAAAGACCCGCCGAGACGATCTATCTCACCCCCAGCTTGGTGCTGCGGCAGAGCCATTGACCCCGATTAGGACGCAAAACCAAGGATCCACTTGCGCACCAGCTGCACCTCTTCGCGGACGCTGGCATGTTCGCGCTGCACCAGAAAATGCGAGGCCGCGATCGGCAGCTGATACGGCAGCGGCGCCACCAACAGCCCAAGGTCGATATAGTAGCGCGCAAAGCTTTCCAGAACCATCACAACCCCCGTCCCCGAAATCACCGTTTGAAGGGCGGTAAAAGACGAATCAGCGGTGAACCATTCCGGTGCAATTTCGAGGTTCAGATCATAGAGCGCCGAAATCCGCGCCCAATCCGTCTCTGACCCCAAAATCCGCACAATCTTGGCCCGCGCCAGATCGTGCAGGCTTAGCGGGGCGGCAAAGCTCGCGGCATAGCTTGGGTGGCAAACGGGGATAGCATTGGCGTGGCCCATGTGTTGCACCTGCCCGTCCGTCCAGTTGCCAAAGCCATAGCGGATGTCGAGATCGGATTGGTCGTCATCAAAACGGTCGGACCACACAAAAGTTGACAGGATAATGCTGATGTCGGGGTGCAGTTTTGCGAACTCGGCAATGCGCGGCGCGATCACCAGACCCGCATAAGAGATAGAGGCCCGCACCCGCACCACCCGCTTTTGCGAGGTCTCGAACAGACTGTGCGTCGCGGTTTTCATCTCTGAGAACGAGCGGCGGATCGGCTGCGCAAAGGCTTGGCCGATGTCGGTCAGCATCACGCCGCGCGGAAGACGTTTGAACAAAGCCACGCCAAGATGTTGTTCCAACAGCCGAATTTGCTGGCTTACGGCGGCGGGTGTCAGGCCCAATTCATCCGCCGCCGCACTAAAGCTGGCGTGACGGGCGGCGGCTTCAAAGCTGGCAAGCCAAGTAACATGCGGCAGATTGGGCATCGGTGACCTTCAATCAAAATGAGGTCATAGAGTTAAAACGCATTGTTTGATTAATCAATCACAGTCTGCAATCTGATGGTCTCGCGCCGATGGCATCGGGCGCGGCAGCGGGGAGGGCTGAACAGATGGCAGCGTTAGATTATGACTACATTATTGTAGGTGCAGGTTCTGCGGGCTGCGTCTTGGCCAATCGGCTCAGCGCATCTTCCTCCAACCGTGTGTTGCTGATCGAAGCTGGTGGCAGTGACGCCCGCTTTTGGATCAAAGTGCCTTTGGGCTATGCCAAGACCTTTGCCGATGCCGCCGTCAACTGGTGCTATAACGCCCTCCCCGACAAGGGGTTGAACGGCCGCGCCGCCTATTGGCCCCGCGGTAAGGTCGTGGGCGGGTCAAGCTCGATCAACGCGATGGCCTATTTGCGCGGCCTGCCGCATGATTTCGACGACTGGGAGCGCGCAGGCGCCACCGGTTGGAACTGGGACAGCGTGCGCAAGACCTATGAGGCGCTGGAAACCCAAGTCGCCCGCGACGGCAGCACCAAGGGCGACGGACCGCTGGTGGTCAGCGATGTGAGCGCAGGCATGCATCCTTTCTCGGGGCACTTCATGGAAGCCGCCCGCGAAATGGGCTGGAGCGTCGCCAACAACCTGAACGGCGAAGACTATGAGGGCCTGATGCGGATGCGCAGCACGGTCAAAAAGGGGCGGCGCTGGTCCGCGGCGGATGCGTTTTTGCGCCCTGCCAAGACGCGGCCAAACCTGACCGTGGTGACGCGGGCTTTGGTCGAAAAGGTGATTATCGAGGACGGTCGCGCGACGGGCGTGTCCTACCGCGTGGCAGGCACCAGCACCCGCGCAGTTGCGCGCAAAGAGGTGATCTTGTCGGCGGGCGCGATCAACTCGCCGCAGATTTTGCAGCTGTCGGGTGTCGGTCCGGCGGAAGTTCTGCAAAAACATGGCATTAAGGTGCTGCATGACCTGCCGGCTGTCGGGCGGCACTTGCAAGACCATCTGGCGATCTCGCATTACTACCGCGCCAATGAGCCGACGCTGAACAACAAGCTGGGCAACCGCTTGGGGCAGTGGATTGCGGGCCTGCGCTATGTACTGACCCGCAAGGGGCCGCTCAGCGTGCCGGTGAACCAAGTCAGCGGCTATGTCCGCTCGACCCCAGATGCGGCGGTGCCTGACATCCAAGTCTACTGCAACCCGATGTCCTATGTGACCAATGCGGCGGGCGCAGTCGGTGTCGATCCCGAGGCGGGCTTTTTGCTCTGCGTGCAGCCAAGCCGCCCGACCAGCCGCGGCCAGGTGATGATTGGGTCGGCCAATCCCGCCGATGCGCCGCTGATCCGCCCGAACTCGCTGTCGACCAATGAGGACTGCGATATGGTTCTCAAGGCCAGCCGCCTGCTGCAACAGCTGGCGCAGACGCCCGCGATCCAGCGGGTGACCGCAGCGCGGCTTGCCCCCGACATCACCACGATGGACGACGCAGCACTGCTTGAGAATTTTCGCAACCGCTCTGGCACCGTCTTTCACCCGACCAGCACCTGCCGCATGGGCCGTGATGCGACGGACTCGGTTCTGGACGCAAAGCTGCGGGTGCATGGCGTGGCGGGGCTGCGGGTCGTGGATGCTTCGGCCTTTCCAAACGTCACCTCGGGCAACACCAATGCGCCCACCATCATGCTGGCTGCCCGTGCAGCCGAGCTTATCTTGCAAGACGCCTGATCTAAGGGAAATCACATGAAACTTGATAAAATCGAAACCTTCGTGGTTGGCAATCCTCCGCCGCGCCACGGTGGCCGCTATTTCATCTTCGTGCGCCTGACCACCGCTTGCGGCATCACGGGTGTCGGCGAGATTTACAACGCCACCTTCGGCCCAGACCTTTGCGCCGCGATGGCCGTGGACGTATTTACCCGCCAGTTCGAGGGCAATGACCCGCATAACATCGAACAAATGTGGCGCAAGACCTATGGCGCGGGCTTTACCATGCGGCCGGATGTGACCGTGATGGGCGTGCTAAGCGCGCTTGAAATGGCCTGCTGGGACATCGTTGGCAAAGCCGCAGACCAGCCCGTCTATCAGCTTTTGGGCGGCAAGGTGAACGAGCGCCTGCGCAGCTATACCTACCTCTACCCCGCCGAGGGTGACGTCTATCCCGACCCGAACGCGCCCAACGTCTATAACGATCCCGACATGGCCGCCGAGGTCGCCGTGCGCGCGGTCGAGCAAGGCTTCACCGCCGTCAAGTTCGACCCTGCGGGCCCCTATTCGATCTATGACGGCCACCAGCCGCGCCTGAGCGACCTTGATCTGTCTGAACGCTTTTGCAAAACCATCCGCGAAGCCGTCGGCATGCGCGCGGACCTTTTGTTCGGCACCCACGGCCAGTTCACCGTTTCAGGCGCCAAGCGCATGGCGCGCAGGCTCGAGGCCTATGACCCGCTGTGGTTCGAAGAGCCCATCCCGCCAGAAAACCCCGCCGATATGGCCGAGGTCGCCCGCTATACCTGCATCCCGATTGCAGCAGGCGAGCGTCTGACCACCAAGCACGAGTTTGCGCGGATGCTCGAAGCGGGGGCTGCCTCGATTTTGCAGATGAACCTTGGCCGCGTCGGCGGTATCCTCGAGGCCAAGAAGATCGCCTCGATGGCCGAAACCCGTTCGGTGCAGATCGCGCCGCACCTCTACTGCGGCCCGATTGTCGCGGCGGCCAATATCCAGATCGCCACCTGCAGCCCGAACTTCCTGATTTTGGAATCCATCGGACGCTTTGACGGACCGTTTATGAACTTCCTGTCAACGCCGATCGCTTGGGAGGACGGCTATGTCATCCCGCCCACCGCCCCCGGCCTTGGGGTCGAGCTGAACGACGCGTTCATCGCGGCCAACCCTTACACCGGCACCGAATTGCACCTTGGCCTCGTGACCGAGCCAGTGCTGCCATAACCCTGCCGAAGAAAGCCTGATACGCATGAAAAACTTGAATAAATTCTACATCGACGGCGCTTGGGTTGACCCGATCGCTGCGACGCCCTTCGCCATCATGAACCCCGCCAGCAACACCCAAATCGGCACGGTTGCTTTGGGCTCGGCCAAAGACGTGGACGCTGCCGTCGCTGCCGCCAAGCGCGCGTTTGTGACCTTTTCCAAGACCGACAAGGCCACCCGCATCGCCTTGCTGGAGCGTTTGCACGCGGTGTTTACCGCGCGGTTGGAAGAGATGGCGCAGGCCATCACCGCCGAGATGGGCGCCCCCATCAGCATGTCGCGCGACAGCCAAGCCGCCTGTGGCATCGACCACATCAAATCGTTCATCGACGCGCTGAAAGAGCAGCCCGAGCGTGAAATCCTGCCCAACACCGACTTGCTCATCCGCGAGCCTATCGGTGTTTGTGGCCTGATCACGCCATGGAACTGGCCGATCAACCAAATCGCGCAAAAGGTGGTGCCTGCTTTGGCCACGGGTGCGACTTCGGTGCTCAAGCCGTCGGAATACACCCCGCTTTCGGCGGCGCTCTTTGCAGAATTCGTGCATGAGGCGGGCTATCCTGCGGGCGTGTTCAACCTTGTCTATGGCGACGGCCCCAACGTCGGCGCGGCGATGTCGCGCCATCCTGACATCGCAATGATGTCGTTTACGGGATCGACCCGCGCGGGGATCATGGTGTCCAAGGATGCCGCCGAAACCGTCAAGCGCGTGACGCTAGAGCTGGGCGGCAAATCGGCCAATCTGGTCTTTGCCGATGCCGATCTGGAAACCCGCGTCGCAGCTTCGGTGCGCGGTTGCTTTAACAACACGGGCCAGTCTTGCAACGCACCGACGCGGATGCTGGTCGAGCGGGCTTGCTATGACCGCGTGTTGGAAATTGCCGCCCGCGCCGGCACTGCACAAAAGGTCGGCGACCCCGCCCAAGAGGGCGATCACGTCGGCCCGCTGTTTGATCAGATGCAATACGACCGCGTGCAATCCATGATCCAAGTCGGCATCGACGAGGGTGCGCGCCTTTTGGTCGGTGGTCTGGGCAAACCCTCTGGGCTCGAGCAAGGCTGGTATGCCAAGCCCACCATCTTTGCCGATGTGAACAATCAAATGCGCATCGCCCGCGAAGAGATCTTTGGCCCCGTCTTGGTCATCATCCCGTTTGACACCGAAGAAGAAGCAATCGAGGTCGCCAATGACAGCGACTTTGGGCTGGCCGCCTATCTGCAGACTGGCTGCGCCGCGCGGGCAGAGCGGGTCTCGGATGCGCTGCGGGCGGGCACCGTGGTGATCAACGGACAGTCGGTCAACTATGGCTCGCCCTTTGGCGGTTACAAACAGTCGGGCAACGGTCGCGAAGGCGGCATCTTTGGGCTGGAGGACTATCAAGAGCTCAAGGTGCGGCGTCCGATCACCCTACCCTAACCCTTTCTAAATAAACCCCTTTCCAATTTGGGGTGGGTTCATCCCAAGGCCTTTGTGCGGCCTTGGGATTTTCAAGTGTGTGCCGAGTGCCATCAGTCTTATCGCTACTCCGGGGAGGAGAAAATCAATGACTTCAAATACTTTACCCAAAAGCGGCAGCTCGGGTCTGTCAGGCTTTCAACGCTATTTTCAGCTGTTGGTGCTGTTGCTGGCGGCGGGCTCGATCTATCCGCTGATCTATCTGCGTCAGAATTTTGAGACCACCATTCTGGAGGCGTTTCAGATCACCAGCACAGAGCTGGGCAGCTATTACTCCATGCTCGGCACGATGTTTCTGGTCTGCTATTTGCCCAGCGGTTGGCTGGCTGACCGCGCCTCGCCACGGTTTTTGCTGACGTTTTCGCTGGCAATGACGGGGGCGCTTGGCCTGTGGTTTGCGGCTATTCCTGACAAAGCGGCCTTGATGTGGATCTTTCTTGGGTGGGGCATCTCGTCGGGTTTGACCTTTTGGGCGGCGCTGCTCAAGGGCGTGAAAATGCTGGCGACAAGTGACGAGCAAGGCCGTTTCTTTGGCGTGCTGGAAGGCTGCCGCGGCTTGGTCGAGGCGATTTTGGCAACGGCTGCGGTGGCGCTTTTTGCCTATTATGTCGACGGTCAGGGACATACGGCTGCGGCGACGCTGCCTTCGGTGATCATGCTTTACGTCTATAACTGCTTTGTGGTGGCGTTGCTGTGCCTGATTTTCTTGCGCCTAAAGGACGCATCCCCAGCCGAGGCGGCCACAGATGCGCCAAAGGGCAATCTCTTTGCCGATCTGAAAATGCTCGCGTCCACGCCAGAACTTTGGCTGATGTCCTTGGTCATCCTGTGCGGTTATCAGCTGTTTTGGGCGACCTATTCGTTCTCGGCGTTCTTGCAAGAAAAATACACCATGACGGCGACGGCTGCTGCCTTTATCACCGTGGCCAAGCTGTGGATGCGCCCCATCGGCGGCATCGGTGCGGGATTTTTGGCGGACAAACTGGGCCGCGAGAACATCCTTGCGGTGACCTTGACGCTAAGCATCATCGGTCTTTTTTCCATGCTGGTGCTGCCCGCCACTGCTGCAAGCTTTATCCTGCTGTTCGTGGTTTTGATGGTCGGGATCATGACCTATGCGACGCGGGGGCTTTATTGGTCGATCCTTGAGCGGTGTAATATCCCGCCACGCGTAACGGGCCTTGCGATTGGCGTGATCTCGTTGATCGCCTATACGCCAGACGTCTATCTGCCCAAGATCAACGGCTATTTCGCCGAGCATTACACCGGACTGGCCGTTTATCAGATGTATTTCGGTTTTATCGGGCTGTCGGGTATCCTTGGCGTGATCGCTGTGCTGGTGCTCAAGCGGCGGATTAGCGCGCCATCCGCTTAACATATATGTGCGAATAACATATATATGCGCAACACAGACGGGCGGCTTGACCCTCAAGCCGCCCGTTTGCATGTCATCCCGACGACACCCGCTGCGCCGCCAAAGCCAACCGATGCGCCTGCAACTGCTGCGCCGCTTTGACCGGAAGCCGCCGCGCCAAAGGATAGGCCCTGTCGCCATAGGCCCGCGTCAAATCACTCAGATCAATGACCCGCGCCAGTCCTGCCCGCCCGCAAAGATGCAGCGCCGCCGCGATTTGCAACCTTGCGACAAGCGGAAGCGCCAAGAGGGCTTGCTTGCCAGGGTAAAGGCTTTCCACCGCCGCGCCCGCCGCTGACAAAATCCCGTGCCGTGCCAGCAAGATGTGATGATAGCGCACCTCGCTCGCGCCCTGAACAATCCGCACGCCCTCAAGTTTCGCCTTGGCCAAATGCTTGGCGCGCACCAAGACCGTGCCACCATCCGGCAGCGCCATCGCCACCCCGTGCTGCGGCGACAGTGCAAGCGGCACCGCATTGCCGATGCAGCCTGCCGCAAACAGCACCGGCGCATCCATCGGCCGCTGCGCCAAATCCGCCGCCGACAACCTGCGCGCACCAGCCCAGATCACCGGTGCGGGGCCTGCCTCGGTCTGCACCAGATCGCCCGCGCAAAGCGCCTCGATTGCGGTCCACCCGCTTGGCGTCAAGATCGGCGTGCCCGCGACAAAGCACGGGATGCCCATGGCCATCAAAGCTTGCTTGGCGGTGATTTGGGCAGAGAGCACCCCCTGCAAAACCACGCTCTCGCCGCCAGGAAAGGTAAGAACCGCGTCGCCCGTGCCATCACCAATGGTATCGCTGACCACAACATCCCGCCAGCCGATCGGCTGCCCGTCCAAGCGACGCAACTCCGAGACGTCAAGCTGATCGGAGGCTTGCCCTGAAACCGTCGTCAGGTCGAAATCGGTGATCACATCCGCGCCCGTGGTCTGCGTCAGCACAAAGCTGTCGCGCCCAGCGCCGCCACTTAGGCTGTCACTGCCGCTGCCCAGCACAAGCCTGTCGTCGCCCGCACCGCCATAGACAAGGTCGGCCCCCGCCCCGCCATAAAGCGTGTCATTGCCATCACCGCCATAAAGCGTGTCATTGCCCGAGCCGCCCCAAACCGCATCCTGCCCGCCCGCCGCATCAACCCTTATGCCGCCCGTATCCGCGCCGCCATAGACCACATCATCCGTGCCCGAGAGCGAAATCTGCTCGATCGAGCTAAAGCGATGTAGCGTCGTGGTATCGCCCGTATTGATCGTGCCAGCGCCCGCGCCGGTATAGGTGACGGTCGCGTGCAGCCCCGCGCTGGTGCTAATGCCGATGCGGTCAAACCCCGCGCCCCCATCAATGACCGCACCGTTTTCGCTGGCGCCTGACGTGAGCCAAACCACGTCATTGCCCGCATCACCAAAGATGGTTGCGTTTCCATACGCTTGAATGTTGTCATTGCCGTCGCCGCCATAGGCCAGATCGCTGGTCGCGACGATGGTGTCATTGCCTGCCCCACCATACAAAGTGTCGTTGCCGCTATCGCCGTAGATGCCATCATCGCCGTCACCGCCATAGATCAGGTCGTTTCCGGTCGCGCCATTCAGCTGATCATTGCCGGTATCGCCGTAGACCGTATCATCCCCGCCGGAACCCGTGATGATATCATTGCCCGTGCCGCCATAGACAAGGTCGTTACCGCTGCCTGCGTTGATATTGTCGTTGCCAGCATTGCCAAAGATCGTGTCATTGTCGCCATCGGTGCCGTCGACCTGATCGCCGTTCAGATCGCTGTACCCCGCCGCCATTGTGTCATCGCCCGCAGTGCCATCGACGGTCCCCGCAAACAGCACATTCTCGATATTGGTAAAGGTCAGCGTCCCCCCAGAGGCAAGTGCAACCGAGCCCGCCTCATTGGTGCCGCCGCCATAGGTGATCACCGACCCCGCCTCGACGATCAGGATGTCATTGTCGGTGCCCGTAGTGACGCCTTCGCCGCCGTCGATGTTGTCGCCCGCACCGCCATAGATGGTGTCCGCGTCATTGCCGCCGTTGATGCTGTCGGACCCCAACCCGCCATAGATCACATCCGCGCCATCTGCGCCGCTTAGGGTGTCATTGCCATCGCCGCCATAAAGGACATCATTACCTGAACCGCCATAGACCGTGTCATTGCCCGCCTCGCCGTAAAGCGTATCATTGCCCGCGTCGCCCGTGACGTAATCGTTGCCATCCCCCGCCGAGATCAGGTCATTGTCATTGCCGCCATAAAGGCTGTCACTGCCGCTGCCGCCGATGATCGTGTCATTGCCCGCATTGGCATCGACGCGCACCCCAAGGCTGTCCTTGGAGGCGTTGATGATATCGTTGCCCGCGCCCGTATAAATATGCTCGATCGAGGAAAAACTGTCAGCCGAGGTCCAGCCCGCCACGCTAAAGCTGCCCGTGCCACTGGCGGTATAGGTGACAGTCGTAACGGCAGCGGTTGCCGATCCATAGGCAAGACGGTCAAAGCCCGTGCCACCGTCGATCACCGTGCCACCGTTCGCCGCCCCAGCATAGACCCACACGGTATCGTTGCCCGCGTCCAGATAAACGGTGGCTCCACCGCCGCCGTCAAACACCGTGTCGTTGCCATCGCCGCCATAGATCACATCACCGACCGAGCTGGTGACCGTATCATTGCCCGCGCCACCATAAACCGTATCTGCGCCTGCATCCCCGACAAGGCTGTCATCCCCGTCGCCACCATAGAGCAGGTCATTGCCGCTGCCGCCATAAAGCGAGTCATTGCCCGTGCCGCCTGACAGCACGTTGGCATTGGCATCGCCCGTCAGCGTGTCGTTAAAATTCGACCCCGTCAGGTTTTCGATACCCGTCAGCGTGTCGCCCTGCGCATCGCCACCTGTGCCTGTACCAGTGGCAAGGCTGACAGAGACGGCCGCGCTTGAAGCACTGTAATCCGCTACATCGACGCCAGAGCCGCCGTCCAAGACATCGGCCCCCGCCCCCCCATAAAGCGTGTCATTGCCTGCGCCGCCGTAAAGCTTGTCCGCCCCCGCGCCACCGTACAGCACATCGTTCCCGTCGTCGCCGCTGAGGGTATTGTCGCCCGTGCCGCCAAAAAGCTGATCGTCGCCTGTCCCGCCATAGAGCACATCATTGCCCGCATCGCCAAACAGTTGGTCATTGCCCTCGTCGCCCCACAGGGTATCGTTGCCATCGCCGCCGTAAAGACTGTCATTCCCGGTGCCGCCATAGACCAGATCCTGACCCGCCCCCGCGGTCACATAGTCATTCCCCGCCCCAGCCGAGACCGTATCATTGCCGCCATAGGCATTCATCTTGGTGCCGTCTTGATCGGTATAGCTGGTGCCCATCACGTCATCGCCTGACGTGCCGCTGACCAATCCATCCAGAAAGACATTGCTCGCTTGATTGGCGTAGTTGCCATAATTCGAGCTGGCAATGGCCGAGACGATCGCCACCGACTGAATAGGCTTGGCGCTAAGGGCGGCGTTGCCGGTGCTGCCCTCGAGATAGGGCGCAAAGAACACCCGCCCAAGCTCGTCCTGCATCAAAATGACCACAGCCGAGGCCGTGGTGCCATCATTATAGGTCAGAGTCGCGTTATAGGGCGATACAGAGTCATAGATCGACGCGACGCCGTTATATGTCAGCGTCTCGCCTGTTTGTCCGCCGCTGTTGTGGCGCAAAACCCCGTCGTTGTCGGCATCATTGGTGGTCAGGCTGTTGATACGGTTGTAAAGCGGGTCCGCGCCACTGCCAAAGGTCTTACCAGCCATATTGCTGGCCAGTTCAGCGGTAAAGTCGCTCTCATTCACATCCATATCGGCAAAGGTGCCGAGGTAGAATGCTTTCATCGTATAAGTCGCCATTGGACACCCACGCTGACGCATGTGGTTCGAAAATTCCTTTCGAGCCACGGTTTCAGATCAACAGCCCCCCACAGGCCGCCCCAATCTAACCCTAGCGCCCAAAGCTTAAGACGGGCTTCACACCTACCGCCCAAGCCTCAGAAACTGCGTAAACTTTCGCGCAACAACACTTCAAAAGCCGCATATCCTGCGGGCCGAGGCCTCATGCAGAGGAAATCTCGGCGCGCACCCGTTCCCCCCCCAGCGAGGCAAAAGCCCGCTGCCGACAGGTCAGCACGATGATCTGCTGATCTCGCGCCACGCGGTGCAGGGCAATGAACATCGCCTCGATGCGGTCGTCATCACTATGCACCAAAGCATCGTCCAAAATGACCGGCACGGCTTGCCCGCCCTTGGCAAACAGCCGCGCAAAGGCCAGCCGCGTCAGAATGGCGATTTGCTCTTGGGTGCCGCCCGACAAAATATCCAAATCCTCGGACACCCCATCGCGGGTCAGGGCCACGGGCAGCAGGCTTTCATCATCAATACGCAGTGCCGCCCCCGGATGGATGATCGACAACAACGGTTCCAGCTCTTGCAGAACTGGTCCGAAATAGGCCTCGCGGGCGGCGTGACGGGCGGCCTCGAGCGCGCTGCGCAGCCGCGCCAAGGCCTGCACCTCACTGCTATAGCGGGCGGCGCGGGCCAGTGCGGCCTCTTCGCGCCCGCGCACCTCGTCAAGCATCTCTTCGATGCCCTCATCGGCCAAAGCGCCAATCGAGCCATTCACCCCCGCCAGATCGCTTTTCAACCGCAGCAGATCGGAGTGCCGCTGGCTTTGGATGGTCTGCATCCGGTGCAGGTTTGCGGCCGCCGTTTCTAGATCCGGCGCGGCCTGCTCAAGCTGCGTCCGCCCAGCCAGCGCCTTGGCCTCTTGCTCTGCAAGTGCGACCTGCTGGGCGCGCAGATGCAACAGCTTGGCCGCAAGCGCCACCGGATCGCCCGCCTCTTGGCCCACGGTGGCAAAACGGCGCGCGGCGGCTTCGGCCGTGGCTTGGGCGGCGGCGCGGGCGGCGCTGCGCGTCATCAGCCGCGCATGCGCCTCTTGCCATGCCACCTGCGCCTCGGTCTCTGTGGTGCGGGCGGCTGCCCCCTGCGCCTCAAGTGTGGCGATGTCTTCGTTGTCGCCGCCGATCTCTTCCGAAGCCTCGCTTTGCGCGGCCACACACGCAAGGCGCAGCGTCTCGATCCCCTCGGGCGCGACCTCGGCCAGCAGCGATTGCGCGTTGAGCGCAGCAGTCCCAAGCCGCGCCGCCTCGGCCAAAGCCTGCCGTGCAGCGGCGGGGTCGGTCATACCAACTGCCGCCAGTGCCGCCGCGACCGCTGCATTCGCCGCCGCAAGCGCGCGTTGCGCCTCATCCGCCGTGGTCGCGGCAGGATCAATGGACAGGCTGCCAAGACCCGGCAAATCGAATACCGCCTTTGCCCGCAGCCGCAGAGGGGCCGCCTCGACCGCTTGGCCGTTCATCTGCGCCCGCGCATCCCCTGTGTAGCTAAAGCTGACCGAGACCAGCTGCGCCTCGATCTGAGCCTGCAAGCGGTCCCGGGCGGCACAGGCCGTGTCGATCTCGGCCATCAGTGGCGGCGTGACGCGCAATAATGCCGCCTGCGCGGTAAGGGTCTCGATCTCGTTGCGCAAGCCTTCCGCCCGCGCCAGCCGCGCCTGCAACCCCGCCAGCTTTTCTTGCGCCGCCTTCGCCAGTCGCGCCCGCCGCGCCAAATCCAAACGCCGCGCAAAATCGTGAGACAGGGTGCTTGCAGCATCAAGCGCGGATTTCAGCGTCGCATCAGCATTCTGAGCCTCAAGGAAAGCCCCCTGCGCCACCGCCAGCGCCTGCTCTGCCGCCATAAGATCGGCCTGCGATGTGGCAAGCTGGCGGGTCAGCTCTTGCAGCCGCTCGATCGCCGTAGCCCCCTGCGCCGCCGTCAACTGCGCCATCCGCAGGGCAGCGGCGGCTTGGGCGATCTTTTCGGCATGGGCTTCGGCGGCCTGAAAGCTTTGCTGCGCCGCAAGCAAAGCCGCTGCGTTGCGCGCCTCGGCCTCGGGGTCCGACACCGCTTTGATGTCCCGTTGCAATTCTGCGCGACGCCGCAAATCACCAGTCAAGCGTGCCGCCTTGGCCTCTAGATCAAGCCGCCGCGCCGCCAGCGTTGCCGCCTCATCCACCGCGCGGGCCCATTCGCCGCCCGCTTTGGGCTTGAGCGTGGCAGTGGCAAGCCGCCCCAAAGCCTCGGTCGCACGGGCCACCACCTGATCCATGCGCCGCCCGCCAGTCATCAGCTCGATCTCGCCCGCCACCGACGACAACAGATCACGCCGCGCCGACAGGCCCCGCTCGCGCTCGTGCTTCTCGGCGGTCGAGCCACCGTCCGGTTCTATCCCCAGCAGACCTTGGCGCACCCACAACAGCCCCGAAGGCCCCGCAAGCCCCTGCCCCAAAAGCGCATCAATCCACGCCTCGGCCTCGTCGTCTTGCGCAATCAACTGGCCCTTGGCGCTGAGCACCCGCGCGGTCGGCTTGGACAGCCAGCGCTTTTCAAGCCGGAACACACCCGAAGGCAGCTCAATCTCGACCGCAACTTCAGGCGCGCCGCCAGAATGGGGCTGAAGGCTTTTGACAGGGGCTTTGGTGCTGCGATGGCGTTCAAAGAACAACGCATGCAGGGCGTCGAAAAACGTCGATTTGCCGAACTCATTGGGTTCTGACAGGATGGTCACACCATCGCCAATGCCTGCGATACGGGCGCGGCGTCCTGCAAAGCGACGCAGGTTGCACAGCTCGATTGCGCGGATTTTCATGGTTTACCTCCTTCGACAAAGGCGAAAAGGCGACCCAGAGCGGCCTCGGCTGTCGCGCGGGTTTCTTGCGCCAAAGCGGGGTCTTGGGCTTCGGTCAGCAGCAGCTCTGCCGCGCGCCGCAGCGCGCCCCCACGGTCGATCAGGTCAAGGTCTTGGCTGCGCGCGTCAATCGCAAGCGCGCTTAGGTCGCTTTCAAACCAGCCGAAATCGGCGGCAACGTCGGCCAAAGCCGCGCCCAACGCCGCGTGATCGGACAAGGACAGCCGCCCCGTCGCGGTCAGCCGCAGCAAGATATCGCGGCGCGCAGCCTCGGGTGGCAACGCCTCGGTCAGCCGCGATAGCGCGTCCTCGCCGGGCAAAAGGTCAAGCACGGGACGGTGCCAGCCGAACAGCCCCGTTGGCACCGTGTCCACCTGCACAGGCAGCCCCGCGCCGGTCAGCCGCACGACCAAAGCGCCCGCTGCGATCTCGTGCTTGAACCCGTCAGCCTCGGGCGTGCCCGAATACCATGTCGCGGGGCCAACCTGCATCTGCCCGTGCCAATCGCCCAACCCCAGATAATCCAGCCCCGACAGCCGCGCCCGATCCGGCGGGATGATGCCTGCCACGCCCTCTTCGCCGGAAAAGTCGCTGATCGCGCCGTGGCCCAAGCCGACACGCAGCGCGCCTGCGGGGGTGGCCGCCGACATCGCCTCGGTCAGATCGCGCCCTGGCCTGCGCTGCGTGCAAGGCGCAGGCAACAGCCACGCGTTGGGCGCCAGCTCGAAGGCGTCGGGGGTGGTGATCGCCAGCACATTGGCGGGGGCATCCAGCGCGATACGGCGCCACAGTTCCGACGCGGCAAGGCTGTCATGATTGCCCGGCAGCATAATCCAGCGCAAATCGGCCTCGGCCGCCATGGCGCGCAAAGCGTGGCGCAGCGTTTCGGGCGCAGGTGTCTCGGCATCAAAGCTATCGCCCGCAATCAACACATCGCTAACGCCCGCCTGCCGCGCCGCCGCCGCCAGACGGCCAATCACCCCGTGACGGGCCTCGCGCAAGCGGTTACGAATGGCCTCGGGATAGCCGCCAAAGGCCTTGCCCAGATGCAAATCTGACGTGTGTAAAAACCCATAAGCCATACGAAAACCAATCCCTTACGCCATAATCGCACCAGCTTGGCACGCCATGCTGCCAAATGACAAATCAATCGCTTAGCGCGACAGCCGTTCCGCCGAGGCCATCGCCAAAAGCCCGCCCGCCAAAATCACCGTCGCCGCAATCAACCCCGCCGAATAGCTGCCCGTCGCCGCCAAAATCCGCGAGGTGGCAATCGGCGCAAGGATCTGACCGCAGCCGTAAAGCAGGGTCATCCGCGCCATCGCCCGCCCCTCTTCCCCCGGCATCTTGAGCCCCGCCAACATCAGCGACAGCGACACAATCACCACGAACGAGCCACCAAAAAAGATCGCTGACAGATAACTGATCATCATGCCCGAATGCAGCACAAACCCGCCCAGCGACAGGATTTGGCAGCCCATGCACACCAAAAGCACCGGCATCGGTCCGATCCGCCTTGCCGCAAACGACCCCATCAGCGCCCCGACCGAAGTCGACAGCCCCAAGATCAGCCAAACCAACGACGCCGCAGACTGTGACTGCCCGCCCGACGTCAGGATATCGACGCAAAAAGTCGCCCCCACCGCATAGCCCCAGCCCGCCGCAAGATAGCCCAGCCCAAAAATCCAAAACCAACGCTTGGCGCGCGGAGGCGGCGGTGGGACTGCGCGCGCTTGGGTCGCCACCGGACGCGGCGCGGGCTTGGGCGTAAGCAGCCATGCGACCGGCAACAGCCCCAGCGCCACCAGTGCAAAGACATTCCACTGCAAGGCCCATTGCGCCCCCGCCCCCATCACCAACGTCAGCAACCCCGCCAAAGCGATCCCCAGCCCCAGCCCCATGAAATGCGGCCCCAAATCCATCGGCCGATCATTGCGCCGCAGCCAGCCCAAGATGAACTCGGCCGCAAGCAACATGCCTGCCACCCCGCTTAGACCGCCCAGAAACCGCGAGATCGCCCAAACCCAGATGTTCTGCGACATCCCCATCATCGCCGTGCTGACCACCGCAAGGATAAGGCACAGCCGAAACGCCGCCAGCCGCAGTGCAGGCGACTTCACCACCGCCAGCGTCAAGGTGCCCAGCAAATAGCCCGCATAGATCATCGCCCCCAAAATGCCCGCGCCCTCTGGGGTCAGCCCTGCTTGCGCCTGCATGACGGGCAGCAAGGGCGTATAGGCAAAGCGCGCAACGCCAATGCTAAGCAGTTGCGCAGCAATACCGCCGCAAAAGATGGCGTAGGACCGAGGCAGGTTCATTGCAGTCTCCGAGAAATGCGCCCGTTATCGGTAGGCCGCTTTGCGCCAAGGCTCAATGCCGGAAAACGCGCGGACAAGAGAACTGCCCCTAGAGATCGCAAGACAATATGTGCATGCTATCCTCGAGCCCCCTCTGGCACAGCTCGCAAAGTTCATCTCACGCAAGGGCCCCATGCAATGACCGACCTGAACCAACCGCTTGGTGGCAACACGATGCCGCGCTTTGGTGGCCCCGCCACGATGATGCGCCTGCCCGCCCAAGACAGTGCCGCCAACCTTGACGTCTGCTTTGTCGGCGTGCCGATGGATATTGGCACCTCGAACCGTCCGGGCACGCGGCTTGGACCGCGCCAAATCCGCGATGAGAGCCGGATGCTGCGGCCCTATAATATGGCGACAGGGGCTGCGCCGTTTGATTGCCTGCGCGTGGCCGATCTTGGCGATGTCGCGATCAACACCTTTGATCTGAAGAAATCGGTGCAGATCATCGAGGCCCACTATCACAACATTCTGGCGCATGACGTGATCCCGCTGACCTTGGGCGGTGATCACACTCTGACATGGCCCATCCTCAGGGCGATCAAGCAAAAGCATGGGCCGGTTGCGCTGATCCATGTGGATGCTCATGCCGATACCAACGCCGAAATGTTTGGCGAAGAGGTCGCACACGGCTGCCCCTTCCGCCGCGCCTATGAAGATGGCTGTTTGGTCAACGATAAGGTGTTTCAGATCGGCCTGCGCGGCACGGGTTATAGCCCCGCCGACTTTGACTGGGGCCGCGACAAGGGCTGGAAGGTCATCCCCGCCGAGGCCTGCTGGCACAAATCGCTCGCGCCCTTGATGGAGAAAATCCGCCAGCAGATCGGTGACACCAAGGTCTATCTCAGCTTTGACATCGACAGCCTCGACCCTGCCTATGCACCCGGCACGGGCACCGCCGAGATCGGTGGCCTGACGATGGCACAGGGCATGGAGATCGTGCGCGGCTGCGCGGGGCTGAACCTTGTCGGTGCCGATCTGGTCGAAGTATCGCCCCCTTATGACATGGCGGGCAATACGGCGGTGGCGGGCGCGGGCCTGTTGTTCGAGATGCTCTGCGCCCTGCCTGGGGTGACTCGCAACGCCCAAGGCCCAAAGTCCGACATCAGCTTTTAGAGGCGATCAAGCCAAGAGATTGCGCAGATACTCGGCCAGTTGCAAAGGCTTGAAGGGCTTGTGCAACACCTCATCCGCGCCCAGCGCGCGGAACTCTTCCTCGAACTCCAAGGCGGTTTTGGCGGTGCACATCACGATCTTTGTATGGGTCAGATTGGCCTTGGAGCGGGCGCGCCGCAGCACCTCCATGCCGTCGGGCGGTGGCATCATCACATCCAACAAGATGATGTCGAAATCCTGTGCCGCCATCAGATCAAGCGCCTCTTGACCGCTGGCCGCAAAGACCGGCTCGATATCCTGTTCGACGCAAATCGCAATCTCGATCAGCTCGCGAATATCGGCCTCATCGTCAACAAATAGCACCTTCATATCACCGCCTCTTTGGTTTCCCCGCCACAAAGCGGGAATGTCACGAAGAACGTCGTGCCGTGGTCGGCGCCCTCTGCCTCTGCAACCTGCGAGTCAAAGTCGATCTGCCCCCCTTGGCGTTCCACCAGCTGCTTGCTGATCGCAAGGCCAAGCCCCGTGCCGCTGGCCTGCACGTCTTTGCCATGAACCGGCTTGGCAAAGCGGTCAAACAACCGCGCGCGGGCCGAAGCCGGAATCCCTGGCCCCTTGTCTCGTACGAAAAAGCTGACCTTGCCATCAGCCTGCGTCGCCCCAAGCGTCACCTTCCCGCCCTCTGGCGAGTATTTGACCGCATTGGAAATCAGGTTTGAGAACACCTGTTGCAACCGCACGGGATCAGCCATGATCGTCCCCGCCGCGCTGGGTTCGCGCAGCAAGGCCACCTTGCGGCCCAAACCATAGCCAGAATTGGTCACCGTCGCCTCGTCCAAGGCCGCGTCAATCGAGATCACCTCGGATCTCACCTGCAACTGACCTTGATCAATCGCTTGCAGCGTCAAAATCTCATTGACCAAGATCAGCAAACGATCAGCATTGCGCGCAGCCATCGCCACCAACTTGTCCGCGCCCTGCGGCAAATCCGCACCGAACCGCTGTTGCAACACCTCGATCGAGCCCGAAAGCGAGGTCAAAGGCGTGCGCAATTCGTGATTGATCGAGGTGATAAACTTGGTTCGCGCCGCAGCAAGCCTTTGCTCGGCGCTGACATCCGTCAGCACGCAATAGGCCACCATGGTGCCATTCGCCTCGAGCTTCATCACTCGACATTGCACCAGATGCTCTTCTTCAGCATCCTCGCGGTCGGGAAGCCGCAACTCATGCACCGCGAAATCGTTCTCCATTTTCGAGATGTCTGGCAACAGATGTCGCAACGCTTTGGTCGCCGCCTCATTGCCGCTTTCGCGCAGCAACTCGCGCGCTTTTTTGTTTGACCGTGAAAAGCTGCCGTCGCGGTCATAGATCACAATGCCGTCGCCGACATTGTCGAACACCGCATTGAACTCGCGCTGCGCCAAAAGGATCCGGCGATTGTCGCTCTGCGAGCGCTGCAACCCTTCGGCCAACAGCACCGATTTGCGCTGCGAATGCACCGCCGTGCCAATCGCTGCGGCGAACAACCCCACGGCTATCACCGAGAAATAGATCACCCGCTCGGAAAAGCCCCGCAGCACCGCCATTTTACTGCGCGTCACATAGATGGTCAGCCCCAGCGACGGAATGGCCCGCGACGCGCTGATTTCTGGCGTGTTGGGGTCGCGCGGCATCGGATTCGAGATAAACGCCGCCTCGCCGTTCGAGGCCAGAACATTCACCTGCATATCCTCGGGCACATCCTCCAACGTCAGCAAATCAAGGAAATACTGCTCGCCCAATGACGAGGCCACCACCCCGCGCACCGTGCCGTTCGGAGCAATCAAAGGCCAAGCAATTGGCGTAAGCCGCTGCCCCGTCGCCCGCGAGGTGATCGGAATGCCCATCGCAAACTGCCCGCGCGACAGGCGCAACGCGCTCTGGAAATAGCCGCGATCAGACAGGTTCTCCCCAACCAGCGCCGCGCTCATCGCCCACACGACCTGCCCCTCGGGGGTGATTAACGCCAGACGGTCGATCTCCGCAATTTTGGCAACCGAGCCGCGCAGCAAATTGCCATAGCGTTCCTCGACCAATGACTCGTTGCTCAGCTCTGCATCGGCCAGCCGGTCAATGGCGTTTGACATCTCGACGTTGGCAAGCCGGATAGAGGATTCCACCGATTGACCGAACAGCTCGGAAAAATAAGCCAGCTGGCGCTCGGCCTCGGAGACCGAGCGGTTATAGTCAAAACCGATCAACAGCGCCATGCCCGCAAAAAACAAGGTTACAAGCACCAAGACCAACCGCTTGAAATAACCCGATACATAGGGCTGGTGCCGCGGCAGAGGTGGCGCTGGATTGACGTGGATGCTTGGCATAAAGTCAGTGCGCCTTGGGGGCAGCGGTGAACACGGGAACAAAACTGCTGCTTTGCTTGGCGCTTGCAGCCTCGACTGCGCTGATCGCTTGGGCAAGATTACCCGCAATCGCGGCGCCGTTGGCACTGACAAATGCCGCGCTCAGTGTCACGGGTGCTTTGCTCCATGTATCGCTTAGCGTCATCTTGGCCGCAGCGACGGCCGCCATAAACGCCTTCACCCGTTGCTCGAACACATGCGCCGAAACGTCCACCGAGGCCAAGCAAAACAGCTCATCCCCCATATGCGCAAAGCTGTCGCCCGCAGGAATGGTCACATCGGCCAAAACCTTGGCAACGCGCTGCACGATCTGCGCGTCTTGTTGCGCATCCAGATCGTTTTCAACGCGGATGTTGTCGATCTTGAAAGCCGCGACACTGACCCGCGCTTGGGTCTTTGGATGCATCGCCATAAAATTCGCCAACATCCCCGCTTTGCCGCTGACGATTTGCTGCGCGTCAGAGGCAAGCTCGCCCGCCGCCGCAGTCGCCCCGCGCGGCGCACGGCGGTCGTTGGCGCGGCGACGGTCAAGCTCGGCCTTCAGACGCAGACTGCTGCGCATCCGCGCCTGCAACTCGATCCGGTTGAACGGCTTGGTCACATAGTCATTCGCCCCCGCCATAAAGGCCTGAGACAGCAACTCCATATCCACACGGCTGGTCAGCATGATGATGGGCGTATCGCGCCACGCCTCTAGCACCCGAATGCGCGCGCAAAGCTCGATGCCGTCCATCTCGGGCATCATAATATCCAGCAAAATCAGATCAGGCTGCGCCGTCCCCTGCTCTAGCGCGGCAAGCGCCTCAAGCGGGTTCCTAAAGCCGACCACATCCTCATATCCCAACTGCGCAAGGTTCATCTTGATGAATTCCTGCGAAATATCGGAATCGTCCACTGCCATAATGCGCTGACTCATAGCCGTCCCTTATTGTTCATCACGTTCAAAAACCCGCCATTTCGGATTGTTGAAAACTTCGCTGTATTGGTTCAACCGATCGGTCATCAGCTCGGGAAAGCGCCGCAAGACGCGGTCCCTGATGGCAACCCCCTCGGGGATATTCTGCACAAGAATGTACTTGGCACGAAGGACCCCGCCCTCCAATGCCCAATCATACACAGTTTGCCCCGCAACAATAAGCTGCGAGATATCCCCAACCGCGGGTACGATCTCGGGGTTGCGCTCTATGTCGACGATGATCTGGTCTTTGGTCGCCAAGAACGCCGCCACATCTTGGGTCATCTTGACCTCGGTTTGCGTCTGCCCTTGCATCGCCGCGAACCAAGCCGAGGTTTCAGCCGCAGGCGTCACCCGCAGCGAGATCAGCGAAAGCACCAGCCCCAGCGCCAAAAGCACCAGCACAATCGGCTCGCGCAGTGCACTTGGCGGCCAGAACCGCACCGTCGTCGCCACCACCGCCAGCAACGGCGCAATCGCCAGCACCGGATCGGCCTCGACATAAAAGAACATATTCAGGGCATAGGCGCTCAGCACCGTTGCAAACCCCGCGATCAGCGGCATGAAATAGCGCGAGGTCGGGGCGGTGCGCAAAATCACCACCAAAGCCACCGGCACCATCCCCATCAGCACAAGCACGTGCCCCATGGGCGAGATGTCGATCGGCGTGTCAGTCAGCAGCGGGATCAACGAGCTGTTAAAGATCTTGCTGACAAACAACAGCGACAGCACCGCCGCCGCCACCGGATAAAACATCGCAATCAGATAGCCCACGGACGAAGCCACCAACATGCTTGGCCGCGCAGCCACGACCATAAACGGCAAAGCGCCCAGGCACAAAAGCAGGCCGTAACTGCTGGACAGTGACACGATCAACAGTCCCACCGCCACCTTCATCATATCGGGCGCATTGCCCGTCAGCCGCAGATTGACGATGCCACGCACAAAAAGCCACGTGCCAAACATCAACATGATCGACTCTGGCCCCTCGGCCACCACCCGCAGGAAAAACGGGTTGAGCGCCAAAAGAGCGACCGCGGCATAGCTAGCTGCAGCCGACATCCCGCCCATATAGCGCAGATTGCCAAACCACATCACCAAGGTCAGCGCCCCCAGCGCCGCCGCCAAAACGAAGGGCGTCGGCACGGTGGAATGGCCCACAACCCACTGCAAACCGATGCTCAGCACATAGGGAAGCGGCGGGAAAAACGCATCCGTAGCGCGGAAGTTAACCGGCCCATCCACCTCGATGATGGCTTTGGCCCAAAGCTCCGTCACCCGCCCCGAAACAAAGCCGTGCATCTCTGCCCAAGCCAAGCCCGCAAGCAGCGCCAAAAACAGCAGCGTAAACGCAATGAAATTGCCAGAAGTGCGCGTCATTTGCCCGCCCCCTCGCCGTCCAAGTTTGCCTCGGCCACCTCATTGGCGGTGTGCTTGGACAGGCCGTGCTGGGTTTTCTCCCAATAGAAGGGGTTAAAAATGAGCTGTGACAAGGCCTTATAGGACGCGACCGTCATCAGCACCCAATAGCCGACCACCGTGATGCCCCAAGGTGCCAGGTCGGTCCACCGCCGCCGAAACGGCGCCACCATCGTCAGATAAATCAGCAACCCATTGCCCACCAAAAGGTTCAGCAACGACATGTAGAGAACAGGAAGCGGGAAATACGGCGTGATTGCCTCGGCCCCAAAGATCATCCAAATGGCAAAGATCGCCCAAAAAATCGGGTTCAAAAGCCCCGACAAGAACGTCCCCCCAATAAAGAACACAAAGCCAAACACCCCCGACGCCCCAATCGAGCGCCACAGATGCACCGGCCTGCGGCTATGCACCAAAAAGGTCTGCATATAGCCTTTGATCCAGCGCGACCGCTGCCGCACCCAATTCGGGATAGAGACGTTGGCTTCTTCAAAGGTGGTCGAGTCGATCACCCCCACACGATAGCCTTTTTGGGTCAGCCGAATGCCCAGATCGGCGTCTTCGGTGACGTTAAAGGGGTCCCAAGCGTTCAGCTCGCGCAGCACATCCATGCGAAAATGGTTCGAAGTGCCGCCCAGCGGGATTGGCACCTTCAACCGCTCCAACCCCGGCAGCATCAGGTCAAACCACAGCGAATAATCCAGCGTAAACATCCGCGTCAGCCAGTTTTCCCGTGCGTTGTAATAGTTCAAGCGGCATTGGATGCAGGCGGTATTGGGCGCCGATTGATTAAAGGCCGCGACTACCTTTTTAAGCTGGTCCGGCTCGGGTTTATCCTCGGCGTCAAAGATCACCAAGAACTCGCCTTGCGAATAGCGCAGCGCAAAGTTGCAGGCCTTGGGCTTGGTTTGCGGATGCGATGCAGGCACGCGGATAATTTCGAACACGCCTTCAAGGTCCAAGCTGCGCGCGGCCTCAATCGTCTCGTGGTCGCCTTCTTCCAGCACGATTTTGATGTCGAGCTTGGCCAGAGGGTAATCCAGATTGCGCAGCGCCTTGGTCAGGATCGGCAGAACCTCGGGTTCGCGGAACATCGGCACCAAGACGGTGTAGACGGGCAAATCCTCATCCCGCAGCAGCGACGCCTCAGCTGCAATCGCGCGCGACGACGTCTCTTGCGCCGACCCGCCGACCCAAACCAGAATGGCCTTGAACAAAAAGTTGCCCGTATAAAACAGCGTCAACAGCACGTTTACCGCGATCAACGTCGGCACAGGCGCAAAGGCAAGCCCCAGCAAAAACGCCGAAATCAGCAGATAAATCACCAAAATCTGCGGCGGCGTCACCACCTGCTGCGCCGACATCTCGGGGTCCATCTCGGCAAGGGCAAAGACAGCCTCATGCGAGTGTTGCTCGCGAAAGGCCCGTTGCAGCGACCAAGAAATGTCGAAATGAGAGGCCACCACAATGCGTGCCGTCACGCCATAGGTTGCCCGAATGTGCAGCAAACTCGCCGGCCCAGGCCGTGCCGTGGCCACCGTGATCACGCCCTCTGCCGCGCTGATCGGCGCGGTCATGCGGTCGTTCATCATCCGCGGGTCATACTTGCGGATCAGCGCATCGTCCGCCCGATTGACCAAAAGGTTGACCAGAGGCAAATCATAGTGATGCGCCAGCTGCGTGTAAATCTGCTCTGACGTCACCGAACGGCGCGACAGCAGGACCTTGACCAGCGAGACGTTCCAATCCAGCGCAAGCTGTTCTGCCGCATCCAGCTGGTCGGGGCTCAGAATGCCCCGTTCCAGCAAGAGCGACCCGATTGCCTCGCTTTCGGTGTCAAGCGACATCGCGATTAAGCGTCCGTGGACGAGGAACGTCGGCGGCGGTACAGCTTTTGGAAGACCATCAGCGTCAGAACCGTCAAGATCAGCCAAAAGCCCCCGACGATCCACGGACGATAGCGGTCAAAAATCTGCGCATAGGTGACTTGGTCCGGATAGACCACGTCCAGCAACGAATTCCCCACCGTCGAGGTCACCACAACCACGCCCTCAGCCCCGATCAGCGCAAGGTTTCCACGGTCCAGCGCGATGGTTTTGGACGCATTCAGCACAGGTGCCTCCCCCTCACCCGGTTTGACCCAAAGCCCAAAGGCTCCATTGCGCGAGATGATCTGCACGATGCCAAGCTGCGCCAGATCCGAACCGTCAAACATAAGATTGCCGTCGCGGTCGCTGATTTCGACGCGACCTTTGTCCAAGGTAATCAACGGGTCCGTGTCGCTTGGATTGCTGTTAGACACGATGACAAAAGGCACCGTGGCGTCAATATCGGCCAAAGTATTACGCGCGATGATCGTCGCTTGATCGGGGATCATCGCCCCCATGATGCCCGAGAGCCAAGGCATCAGCTCGGCATAGGTTTGGGTCACATCAGGTGCGACGACAACCTGCGCGCCCGAAGCAAAGGCTTGGCGCAGCTGGAAAAAGTTCTCACCCGTGTTGGGTGCCTCGGTCAATGTCAGCTTGCTGCCCGGCAAGACCTGCGCAGGATAACCCTGGGGTTTGAAGCGGCACTCGCCGCCAGACGCTTGTCGCATCACCGACACGCGCAACAGATTGTCGCCGCTGATCAACCCCTTGGGGATCGAGAATTTCAGATGCTCGGCCAGACCGGTATCCAGCGGTCGGTTGCCCAAAAGCGTGTCGTTCAGATAGACCGAAGCCGTCGCCCCCCGCCCCTGCGGGTCCAGCGCCGAGATCGCCAACAGCTCCAACCCAGAGGCGGTCATCCCCGCTGGCAGGTCCGAAGCCTTGAACGGAATCAGGAATTGCCCCGAACTGATAATGTCTTGCGCGCCCATTTCGGCACCAAGCGCTGACAGTGAAATGCTCGTACCCTCGGATTTTTGCGCACCAATCGCCTGCGTCACGGCAGTCGTTGCATCGGCCAAACCGGCCCAAGCGCTCGACATCTGCCACAGACCCAACTGCGGGTCGGTTCCGCGCACATGCAGCGTCGGCCGCCCGCCGTCTTGGGCAACCGTCATCTCACTCGCGGCACCCGCATTGGTCACATCCAACGCCACCGCGCCATAGGCCCAAGTCTCAGATGGCTCGAACAACGGCGTGGTGCCAAAGCTCACACCGCCCGCCTCGCCGCCAAACAGGGTCGCCGCACGGATCGCCGCCGCCAACCCTGCCTGCGAGTTCGCGCTTGGCAGCTGCACATAGACCTGCGCAGGGCGAAATCCGATAAAGTCGCTGGGTGTCGCAATCTCTGCCGCCGTCAATCGCAACGCCAAATGCGATTCTGGCAGGATTTGCACAAAATCGCCCGAGGCGCGCTCGTCAACGCAGACATAGTCCGAGAACGCGCCCGAATACGACAGCCGCACCGCGACAAAGCCGCTCTGCACATCCGCCGCCGTCACATCCAGTTCAAGCGTCAGAGCGCCCCCCGCCGTGGGCAAGGCCTGCGAGGCAACAATGCGATTGCCGATGCTGACCTGCAAAAAGCGGTCGACATCATTGGTCGCGCCATGCTGCAGGTTCAGCGTCAAACGCCCCGACTGGATCGGCCCCGAAGTGCGGACGGGAAAATACAAGGTGGTGTCGCCCGCAAGCTGCCGAAAGGTCACCCCGTCGCGGTAACCAAGATCGGTCAGCGACATATTTCGCAGCAAAACCCCGTCCGCCACAGTGACGGCGTCCTCGGTCGCGGGGGCCGCGGTCTGTGCGACGGCGGCACTGCTCAGCACAGAAAGGCAAACCGTCAGAAGAAGTGAGTTTTTCATCGTTAAAACTGCTCTTTCAGCCGGGCGGCGATCACCCGAGTTGTCGCGATGATCGCCTCTATCTGACGCTTTTCATCGGGCGTTACGTTACGTGTAGCTTTATCCGCTAAAGCTGCGATTTCAACCGCAAAGCGTGTTTGCGCCGCAAGTTCGTCCAGCTCCAGCATCGCCGCGTTGCCCGCCATATCATGCAACAAGCGGTGCGTGCGGCGCACTTTGCTTTCGCCCGTCGTGACCGGATTGGCCGAGCAATCCTCGAAAATTGCATCAAGCCGCGCATCTACGCTGAAAACAAAGCGCTTTCGCATCTGCGCGACGCGATCTTCATAGGACAAACAAACGTTTTTATCGGTCATTCTCTCTGCCGCTCTTTGCGCCCGCACACTGGGCTCCGTACAATCTCAGACCACGCGACATGCCGCTTTTGAGTTTCAAAAGCGTTTCATGACCTGCCTGTCACCATACAAAATCCCGCTATTTTTCCAATGTTAAACTTGGGGCTCTGCCTGCGCGCCCTCGCCCCTTCCCGCTAGAGTTGTGGCTTTTAACACGCCATCACTTAAAATACCCTAAAAGCGTCCAAAATATGACTTCACGCAATGACGTAAACACGCCATCAATGACGAAAACAGACGGAGCGCCTCTTGCCAGACCGACCAACGATCAAAGACGTCGCCATCGCAGCAGGCGTCAGCGCGACAACCGTGGACAGAGCGCTGAACGGGCGCTCGGTTGTGCGCGAAGAGACCCTGCGCAAGATCGCGGATGCGGCGCATCGCATCGGGTATCATGGCAAAAACATCTTTCAAAGCCGTCTGGACAAACCCGTGCCAGAGCTGCGGCTTGGGTTTGTTTTGCTGAAAAAGTCGCAAGAGTTTTTCAAGAATTTTGCACATGAGCTTGAGAAAGCGGTGCAAGATCGCAAAGATTTTCGCATCATCGCCGACATCCGCTATTCCTCATCGCAGTCGCCCAGCGAATTTGCCGAGCTTTTTACCGATCTGGGCAAACGCTGTGATGCCATCTCTGGAATCGCTGTGAATGATCAACGGCTCAATCCTGTGGTGCAGGGATTGAAGGACAGGAATATCCCGGTCATCTCCTTGCTGAACGATTTTGCTCAGGGAATTCGCAAGGATTATCTTGGACTTAACAATGTGAAGGTCGGACGGCTTGCGGCCTGGATGATCACCAAGGCCACACATACTCCGGGCAAGCTGGCGATTTTTGTGGGTGGAAACCGCTGGCATGGACATGATCTGCGCGAAGTGGGCTTTCGCTCTTTTGTGCGCGAGCTGGACCAAGGTTTCACGGTTCTGGACACTTTGGTCAACCTTGAGACCCGCCAAATCACCTATGAGTCGACGATGGATCTGCTGCAACGCCACCCCGATCTGCGCGGCATTTACATCGCGGGCGGTGGGATGGAAGGCGCGATTGCAGCGCTGCGCGAAACCCACGCGACACCACAAGTGGCGCTGGTGGTCAACGAGCTGACCGCCGAAAGCCGCACAGCGCTGATTGACGGCTATGCAACGATGGTGATCTCGACGCCCCTACCAGAGCTTTGCGAAAAGCTGATTGATATGATGATCAAATCCGTCGGCGACAGCAACAGCGCCGCCAGTCAGCATTTTTTAGAACCAAGGATCATTCTTCCCGATCTGCTGCAATGACGCAAACACATCATTGCTAGCCCACGGATACGTCATTAATGACGTAAAATCACGGCGGTTGAATTGACCGAATCCAATCAACCTGTGCACCCTTTGCCCTCGGAAGGTCGCGCGCTGGGGATACCCGCGAAGCGACGCCGCTTTTGGGGGCAGGATGCAATTCGCTTTAAACCACATGACCACGCCCAATTTGGGTTGTGCTGATTTCCTTGACCTTGCCGCCCGACTGGGCTGCGTCGGGGTAGAGCTTCGTAACGACATTGCCCGCCCGCTGTTCGATGGTATGACTGCGCAAGACGCGGGCAAGCTGCTGGCGGATAAGGGGCTGCGGTTGGTTGGGCTCAGCCAAGTCTACCCGTTCAACGCATGGGATGGCGCGCGCGAGGCCGCCGTCCGTGCGCTGATCGCCACGGCCAAAGCGGCGGGGGCCGAAACCATCAGCCTGATCCCACGCAATGACGGCACGGGCATCGCACCTGCAGAGCGCCACGCCAATCTGCGTCAAGCAATGGCTGCGATTTTGCCGATACTCCAAGGCGAAGATATGGTAGCCTTGGTGGAACCTTTGGGATTTGAGCGCTCGTCCCTGCGCAGCAAACAAGAGCTGGTCGACAGCATCGACGCCTTGGAAGCAGCGGGACAGTTCAAGCTGGTGCATGACACGTTCCACCATAGCCTTGCGGGCGGCGGCGCGATTTTCCCTGCGCAGACGGGCATTGTACATATCTCTGGCGTGGTAGATCCAACGCTGCGCCTTGATCAGATGGAAGACGAGCACCGCGTTTTGGTGGACGCGCAAGACCGGCTTGGCAACATCGCGCAGATCGCTGCGCTGATGGCGGCAGGCTATGACGGCCCGATTTCCTACGAATGTTTCTCGCCGCAAACCCATGCGATGGCCGACCCTTATGGCGAGATCAAACGCTCTTTCGACTTTATTTCTGCGCAGCTTCAGGCCCGCGCCGCCTGACGCCGCACACCGCGTTCCCCGATCTTAAAAAGGGGCTTCCGGCATATAAAGGTGCGCCGGACACCACACTAGGGAGGATACTACATGAAAAAGACACTTATGATCGCAGGCTTCGCGTCGCTTTTGGCCAGCACCGCAATGGCGGACGGCATCGGCGTTTCGATGGCGCGGTTTGACGACAACTTTCTGACCATTCTGCGCAACGGTATCCAAGAAACCGCCGACAAAGACGGCCTTGGCGTGCAGATCGAAGACGCCCAAGACGACGTGGCAAAGCAGCTTGACCAGATCAACAACTTTATCGCTTCGGGCGTTGATGCGATCATCGTGAACGCGGTCGACACTTCGGCAACCCAAGCGATGTCGGATGCAGCAGCTGCTGCTGGTGTGCCTTTAGTTTACGTCAACCGCCAGCCGGTCAACGTCGACACCCTGCCCGACAACCAAGCTTTCGTCGCTTCGAACGAAGTTGACTCGGGCACACTGCAAACGCTGGAAGTCTGCCGTCTCTTCGCCGCCGAGGGCAAAACCGAAGCGAACATCTACGTGATGATGGGCCAGCTTTCGAACCAAGCCGCTGTGCAGCGCACCAAGGACATCCATGACGTGATGGCTTCGGGCGATTGCGGTGTGACGCTCAAGATCGTGGACGAGCAGTCCGCAAACTGGAGCCGTGACGAAGCGCAGACGCTGATGACCAACTGGTTGTCGACCAACACCGCGTTTGATGGCGTCATCACCAACAACGACGAAATGGCTGTCGGCGCGATCCAAGCGATGAAAGCAAGCGGCATCGACATGAAGTCGGTTGTCGTTGCAGGCATCGACGCGACCCAAGACGCTTTGGTGGCGATGGCTGCGGGCGATCTTGACGTGACCGTGTTCCAAAACGCGTCGGCACAGGGTGGCGGTGCTTTGGCAGCCGCAGTGGCCTTGTCCAAAGGCGAAGCTGTCGAGCAGAAGGTTTATGTTCCGTTTGAATTGGTGACGCCAGCGAACCTCGCTGACTACCAAGCCAAGAACTAAGCCCGAAACCGCACACGACAGGCGCGGCACCCTTGTGGTGCCGCCCCCTTCCCTATGACGCCAAGGAGTAGAATATGAGCGATGCATCGCATGGCATAGGCGGGCTGAAATATGACCCAAAGAAACGGGAAAAGCCGCCCGAGCTAAATGTTTTGATCGCGTTGGTGCTGATCATCGTCGCCTTTGAGGCCTTGGGCCGCATCCTTTACGGCGACAGCTTCTTGCTGAACACCCGTGACAATGTGGATGCAATCTTCAACTGGCCACGTCTGAATATCATCATTTTGCAGGTCTCGATCGTCGGGATCATCGCGCTTGGCGTCACCCAAGTCATCATCAGCGGCGGCATTGATCTGTCGTCGGGCTCTATCGTCGGGGCCACAGCCATGGTCACCATGAGCTTTGCGCAAACGGCTTTGGTCAACGGCAACCCGAACCCAAAGGCAATTTTCGGCGATTGGGCGATGGACTTGCCCATCATTGCGCCAATTCTGATTGCACTGGCTTGTGGTATCCTTGCAGGTGCCATCAACGGCGCGCTGATCGCCTATACCCGCATCCCGCCGTTTATCGCCACGCTTGGCATGATGGTCACGGCGCGCGGTCTGTCCAAGTGGTGGTCCAACGGCAATCCGGTGTCTTTCCCCACCGAAGGCTATGCGAAAATCGGCACGGGAATGATGCCCGTCGTCATTTTTGTGGTGCTGGCAATTCTGTTCCACTTCATCATGAAATACACCGTCTACGGCAAGCACACCTATGCCATCGGCTCGAATGAGGACGCCGCACGGATGTCCGGCATCAACGTCGCGCGGCACAAGGTCCTGGTCTATGTGATCGCAGGCGGCTTGGCTGCGATTGCAGCATTGGTGCTGTCGTCCAAAACCCTGACCGCACAGTCGGGCATGGGCGTGATGTACGAGCTTGACGCGATCGCGATGACCGTCATCGGTGGCGTTAGCCTCAGTGGCGGGCGCGGCTCAATCCTTGGCACCGTCTTGGGCGCGCTGATTTTCGGCGTGATCATCTCGGGTTTCACCTTCCTCAAGCTCGACGCCTACTATCAGGAAATGGTCAAAGGCATGATCATTGTCGGAGCTGTCGTTCTTGACCAATGGCGCCAGCGCCGCGCCTCAAGTGGCATATAAGGAGCATGGCAATGAGCGATATCATTCTAGAAACCCGCAATTTGACCAAACACTACGGCGGCGTGCATGCGCTTCAAGGCGCGGACTTTGTCCTGCGCAAGGGCGAGCATGTGGCGATCATGGGCGACAACGGGGCGGGCAAATCGACCTTTGTGCGCCAGATCACCGGCGTTGAACAACGCACCCGTGGCGACATCCTGTTCCAAGGCAAAGTGGTGAACTTTGCAGGCCCGCTCGAGGCGCGCGAAGCCGGCATCGAGACAGTGTTCCAAACGCTCGCACTTGCCGACCATCTGGACGTGTCGGACAATCTGTTCTTGGGGCGCGAAAAGATCAAATTCCGCCTTGGGCCGTTTTCGATCCTTGATTACAAGGCGATGCGCGAAGCGACCATGGCGGCGCTGGCAAAAACCGGCGTGAAGATCCCCAACATCCACAACACCATTGAACGGATGTCGGGGGGCCAGCGTCAATGTGTGGCGATTGCCCGCACAGCGACTTTCCACTCCAAGCTGACCATCATGGACGAGCCGACAGCGGCCTTGGGCGTGCAGGAAACCGCGCAGGTGGAAAACATCATCCGCACGCTAAAAGCTGCGGGCGAGCCGTTGATCCTTGTCAGCCACAACATGCGGCAAGTGTTTGATTTGGTTGACCGGATTGTGGTGTTCCGGCGCGGTCGCATCTGCGCCAACCTTGACATCAAAGCCAATAAGTTCACTGGCGAAGATGTCGTGGCCTATATCACTGGCGCCAAGACCCAAGCCGAATACGAAGACGTGGCATAGCCAAAACAAATAATGGCGCGGGAAGGTCTCACCCTGCCCGCGCCATTGCAAGCCTTGCCCCAGAGACCCGCGATTACCCCGCAGGCGTCCATTTGATCGGGGTCACGTAGACGATGTTGTCGTCAATGCTGACCATCACATCGCCGTCCTGAATATTGACCTGAAGCCGCATCGAGCGGTTGGCATGCTTGGCCAGCGCGGCCGTGTCCTCTTCCGAGAAATTAAAGACCTGTAGGTTGTCGAACCGCGTGGTGCTGTTCTTGATCTTGTCCCACCAAATCTCGGCCGTCTTGCCACCATAGCAATAGAGCATCACCTTTTGGGCCTTGGCGCAGGATTGCCGCACAACCTTTTCGCTCGGCAGCCCCAGCGCCACCCAAAGCTCAAGCTCGCCGCTCAGGCTTTTCTGCCAAATGTCAGGCTCGTCATCAGTGGACAGGCCCTTGGTCATTTCCAATTGCTCATGCGCGTTCAAAGCAAAGGCCAAAAGCCGCACCATCATGCGCTCGTCCGTCTCGGAGGGGTGCTTGGCAATGGTGAGCTTGTGGGTCTCGTAATAATGACGATCCATATCAGAGACAGAAAGTTCGACTTTGTAGATGGTGGCTTTTTGCGCCATGGGATGTTCCAAAATAGGAAAGATAGGGCTGCCTAGTGCGTCTGGTCGCTTTGTGAAAGCACAAACGCTTTGCGGGCCAGTGTCGGGGGGCATTGGAAGGACGTGAGTGTTCCAAAAACTGCGTGTCGGCGCCACCCCACAGCTCTAGCGCGTGCATCCCCCCGAAAACATCAGAGAATTTCTGCTGAAGCTTGGAGGAGAAAATGATTTCGCGGGGGTAAATGGCGGAGCGAATGAGTCACGCGCCCAACTCTCTCCCGTGCATTTTTCTACCGCACGGGATCGCTTCGAAATCCTGCGCACCATTGAGGGACAATAGCTTTCAGTTCGCTCGGCTGATCAGCTGACCTTGCCGCTTGGGTCGTCACCACCAAGCTGACGCACGGCGTCAAGTAATTCCGAAATCGCGTCTTCGGCAGCCGCGAGCTTGATGGCTACCATCAGATCCTCCCGCCCAGCCATCGCCAAGAAGGTACCCGGCACTTCGTCAGAGTGCCGCGCCAGCGCAATCAGGTGCGCCCCGCTCGGTCCATACGTGCCCGAGAACCAGTTCTTTACCGTCTTCTCGTTGGCACCCGTCCAGGCCGCCACGGTCTTCACACCCGCCCGACTGTCGCCGAGCGACCGTTTTAACGCCGATGCGATTTCTTCGACAAAGCATCCTTTCGTCTGATGACCGCCTTTCCCATTATTGTTGATTTCCACCTAGAAGTGACCCGGGTAGCGGCATAATTTCCATTGAGAATTGACCCATGTGACCCTTCCCCCAGCGGCATGCGCAACGGGGGACATTGGAGTGATACACATGGGACTTTTGAATATCATCCGACGTATGGCTTTGCGCGAGAAGTTGCCCCTGCGCGAGATTGCGCGGCGGACCGGCATGTCGCGCAACACGATCAAGAAGTATCTGAACGCAGGCACGGTCGAGCCGCAGTTCGCGACGCCGGAGCGGCAGAGCAAGCTCGATCCGTTCGCTGAGAAGTTGGCCGGCTGGCTGAAGACGGAGGCCGGCAAGTCGCGCAAGCAGCGGCGGACGCTGAAGCAGATGCATGCGGATCTGGTGGTTCTGGGCTTTGACGGGTCCTACAATCGCGTTGCGGCTTTTGCCCGTGACTGGCGGGCCGATCGGCAGCGGGATCAGAAAACGACAGGGCGCGGCACCTTCGTACCCCTGTCGTTTCGTCCGGGCGAGGCATTCCAGTTCGACTGGAGCGAGGATTTTGCGGTCTTGGGTGGCGAGCGGACGAAGCTGCAAGTTGCCCACATCAAGCTGTCGCACAGCCGGGCCTTTCTGGTCAGGGCCTATCTGCTGCAAACGCACGAGATGCTGTTTGATGCCCACTGGCATGGGTTCCGGGTCTTCGGCGGCGTCCCGGAGCGTGGCATCTACGATAACATGCGCACCGCGGTTGACCGCGTCGGCCGCGGGAAGGACCGGCAGGTCAACATGCGCTTTCTCGCAATGGCAAACCATTACGTGTTCGATCCGGCGTTCTGCAATCCTGCTGCCGGCTGGGAGAAGGGACAGGTCGAGAAGAACGTGCAAGACGCCAGGCATCGTCTGTGGCAACTCATGCCAAGCTTTCCTGATCTCGCGGCGTTGAACGATTGGCTGGAGCAGCGCTGTGTCCCGAACGATGCGAAACCCGATATGGGCGGTGCTGAAATCCCCCTCAAGGCTTTGTCGCGCTGCCACGCGGTAACGTTGGCAGAAGTCCTCGCTGCACAGATAAGAGCCGCCCTTGATGGTAAATCGCGGCACGGCCGGCGCGAACGGCGTGTCCGTCCATTCCCAGACATTGCCGATCATGTCATAGGCGCCGGTCAGTCCCGGCTCAAAGCAGCCCACCGGCGCGGTTCCGTGAAAGCCGTCGCGGGCCGAATTCATGATCGGGAAATACCCCGTCCAGATGTTCGCGCGCAGGGTGCCGTCCGGTTGGTAGACGCCTGATTCCGCGTCCATAGGATCAAAAAGCCCGAGGCTCGCCGCATATTCCCATTCGACTTCGGTCGGGATGCGCCCGCCGGCCCAGTCCGCATAGGCACGCGCGTCGTTCAGCGTGACATGAACCACGGGATGCAGCGCCCGTCCGTCCAGCGACGAGCCCTCGCCCTCGGGCGTGCGCCAGGTTGCACCGCCATCGATTGACCACCAGGACAAGAAGTCTCCCGGCGTTGCGCTGTCGGTGAACTGGGCCGAACCGTGGTTTTGCTCGGCTTCGGTGACATACCCGGTGGCCGCAACAAACGCGGCGAACTGGCTGTTGGTCACTTCGTGGGCCTGCACCCGAAACGGCGAGACGAGGACCCTTTGCGGCGGTCCCTCTTCCGGATACTCGGGATCGGCACCGAGGACAAACCCGCCGCCGGGGATGTCGATGAAGCCACCGAGGTCGTCCTGCGCAATATGGCAGACGCTGGCTACTGCCCCCGGTACCTGAGACTGGACAAGGAACGCAGCCGCCGCAAGTGCAGTCGCGGTGCCCCCAAGGGCGACCGCCGCGATGGCAAGAGAGCGGCGGCTGGTCACACCGGCCCTCCGCCCCGCCATGCTCCGATCTGGTGTCCTCATGCCGCGTCCCCTTCAGTGGATGGCGTATTTCAGCGCCGCCAGGGCCGATCCGATCCCACCGACAAAGACAGCGCCCCCTGCGGGCAGCCAAGACCTCGGCCTGATCGCCCATCCCACCCGCGCGCCCAGGATGACAAGGATCGTCACGCAGAACACCTGTGCCAATGCGACCGCGACGTCGAAGTCGATCCAGCCAAGCCCGGCCGCCAGAACGATGGCGGTCGGCAGATTGGCGACCCCAAGCGTGGTATAGGAATGGCGCCATGCGGTGGCCCAGGCCTGGCGTGTCAGGACCTGCACCGATGGAGTCACTCAGGCATCAGCGCCATCGCATCTAATCATGGGCGGCCTGCCGACTGAAGCGACCATCGCGCATGTGCTGGTAAGCAAATATGCAGACCACCTGCCACTATACCGACAGAGCCAGATACTGGCGCGGGCGGGTCTTGATCTGCACCGTGCGGTGCTGGCCGATTGGGTCGGCAAGGCCGCGTTCCATCTGAAGCCGGTGGTGGACCGGTTGGCTGAAGACCTGAAACGATCCGGCAAGCTGTTCATGCCCTCTCGGTCGTTTGCTTCGCAAACACCTGCCGGGTAACAGACGAAACCACGGCTCCGGTGCTGGATCCGGGTCGCGGGAAAACCAAAGCCGGGTATCTCTGGGCACTGGCCCGCGATGACCGGCCATGGGGCGGCGAGGACCCGCCCGCCGTGGTTTACTTCTATGCCCCCGGTCGGGCGGGCGAGAATGCGGAAACCTTTCTCGTTGGCTTTGACGGCATCCTGCAGATCGACGGCTATCAGGGCTACAACAGGCTGACCAAACCCGCGCGCAAGGGCGGCGACCCAATTTGCGTGGCCCATTGTTGGGCACACGCGCGCCGCAAACTGAAGGAAGTTTTTGACCGCGACGGATCAGAGATCGCCGCCGAAGGCCTACGCCGCATCGCCCAGATCTATGCCATTGAAGCCGATATCCGTGGTATCGACCCCGGCCAGCGATTGTCAGCCCGCCAGGCCCGCAGCGCCCCGCTGGTCGCAGCCTTCGGCGACTGGCTGCAGGCGCAACGCCGCAAGATCTCCAGCAAGTCCCGGCTGGGCGAAAAGCTCACATACATCCATAACCACTGGAACGGGCTGCAAACCTTCCTGACCGATGGTCGTGTCGAGATTGACAGCAACAGGGTCGAAAACCTGATCCGCCCGATAGCAATCAATCGCAAGAACGCCCTCTTTGCCGGGCACGACGAAGGCGGCATCGCATGGGGCCGCATCGCGTCGCTGATCGAAACCTGCAAGATCAACGGCGTCGAACCCTTCGCCTACCTCAAGGCAACGCTGACAGCGATCGCCAACGGTCACCCGCAAAGCCGCATCGATGATCTGCTGCCGTGGAACTTCAAGCCGTCAAGCTAAGCTGACCGTGCTGTTCAGCGACCGCTTACCCCGATGCTAAAGTTGCTCACGATAGATGGGATGCCTTCATCCGAAAAAGTTCAGAGCACCTTTGTTCTTTCTCTAAGCCAAATTTGCATAGAGTAGTAATCCTGACATGGCGACAGGTCCTTTCCGCTCGTCGAAACCTGTTTCTACGGAGACCAAAAGTTGCAAATAGTTGATTTTTGTCCGACAAAATGCAGTCGAGACCCTGAAAAAACCTGAAATCGGAGAAATTTTTCTAAAGTGGGTCCACCTTACGTTTCGGGGGCGCCACCCTCGCGTAAAAAACGAACAAATACTCCGCTCACCCTGCAACGCTACCGTCCTCACAACAAGCGAAAATGGAGGGTGCAAACTATGGCGGAGTTTTTCGCATCTAATCTGGAACGCAAAATCAAACGATTTTGGCAATGATGGGTAGATAGATGGGTGTGGGTATAAAACTACAAATTTTCTTAATGATTTCAAAGGTAAATGGCGGAGGGGGCAGGACTGCGGTCGAACCTTCTCCACATCAAGTCATTGATTTTAAATTATTATTTTTCGCGCAATGCACCCCACGAGCGCTTCCAACACTGCAAGCGTCTCACGTGGTGATGCCGTCTGGTGAGAGCGGCATCCTCATCACCTCCAGCAAGTAGGTGGCTACTGTTACCGCTGGACCGTGCAAACATTGACGATCTCACGCTGCGCAAATCTGATGCGCCGTGAAAAGACGTCCGATCAGCAGAGCCCAAAGTCATCCCGGAAGCGGTCGATCTGATGCATGCGCTCATGGAGGATGGTCACGATCCCGATGTCGCCATTTGATAGATGACGCCAGACGAAATGACGCTCGTTCATATCGCGCAGTGAGGCTGCTAGACCATTTTATTTGCTTTGGATCAGTTGTCGCTTCAGCCAATGGCGTTCCAGCGTCAAGTTCGGCATTATAGGCATCGATTAACTTTCCAACATGCGTCGTAAGTGTCTTCGGCGATGAGTTGTAAACCCATTGATCGCGATTGGAGTTGATGCCGAGGCTCGCCAATTCAAAGACGGTTGGTTCACCAGCCCCACCCCGCTCACCAGTCCCCATGAGCATGAAGGTATCAAAGTTCTGGTCAACCTGATCCAGCCAATCATTTTTCGTATCGGGCGTGATTGCCGCCCAGCCGCCTGCCTTGGTAATGCCGTCGATTGACCCAAACTTCTGGATCATGCCCAGCTTCTCTTTGGTCGTAAGATCTGGGCCAATGTCGTGAAAATGGATGTTTCCAGCCTTGGACGCGTTGGGGTTCTTTACCAGAACAGCAATGGAAATACCCGTCATGCTGCCCGAGGCGAATACGTTCTGCCCTTCGCGCGCTGCCCCTTTGGACAGCATGTTTTTGCGTATGTCGCCGCGCAGATGAAAGACGTAGAGGTCGCTAAACTCTTCGGCGAGCACGCACGCATCCCATCGGCAACGGTGCCGTTCTATCCATCCGCGTTGCCCGTCACGAAGGCCATGACGCCTGCATTGCCGATCCGCTCGCTTGCCCAACGGAAGGCGCGAATATAGCTGTCATAGAGCGGTTCTTTAAGATTGGACGCCGTCGAGTTTGCCGGCGTAGGTGGCGCGGATGGCTGCATCCAAGTGGGTATACGATGTTCGCCGCGTTGTCGTTCGCGCTCTCCTGCCCCGCTGAATAGGGCGGGTTGCCGATGATCACGCGAATGTCGAGGGCCTTTTGCTTGGTCCGCCGTTCCGAGTTGTCGGGCAAGAGGTTGGCGACCATGTCGCGCTCTTGCTCATACATCTGGAAGGTATCGGTCAGCAGGATGCCTTCAAAGGGTTCATAGGGCGCGTTGGTGGACAGGCTGCCATAGCGCAGTTCGTGATAGACGGTCTCGATGTTCACGGCGGCGATGTAATAGGCCAGCAGCACCAGTTCATTGGCGTGGATTTCGTGTTTGTATTTGTGTTCCAACTGATCGGGCGCGATCAGGCCCGATTGCAGCAGGCGGGTGATGAAGGTGCCTGTGCCGGTGAAGGGGTCAAGGATAGCTGCGATTGTTTTCGAACAGATCGGGCACGGTGCGCATTCCTTTCGTTGCGTTCAGTTGCAACGAATGAATGCGCGCTAAGTTTATGCTGAGGGCAGTCCCCGATCTCGAAATCGGGGACCCTAAGTATTTGAATAATAAAAAAACATTATTTGTTCAGCTTCAGGAACGTAAGGCTTTTTGGTGCCTTTTGGGCAGAACTGGCTCAGGCCCCGCCGGTAGTTTTCGGCCAGATAGAGGACATTCTGCTCGTGATCCGGGTATTCATCGCAGTAATCCATGGCCATGCCCAAGTGGACGACGCCACGATACGTGTTCCAGATCGTCCCTCAGTGTATCCATGTCCTTGGCCCCGCTGATTTTGTGCTTTTGCGCCTCATCGCGACCTGCTTCAGTATCCCTTCGGGAGTTTGCACGCCCTCGAACTTCCCGTCTTGAATCGAGTGCCAAATCAGCTTTCCGATATGCTCCGCGACATTGAGCTTTCGTTCATTGCCGCTCTTCATACCGTCTGGCGGTCTGCGAAAACGTCATAGCTGGCCTCATGGCGCTCACTCGACGTTGTCGCAATCCATTGTACAAATTCTGCGTTTTTGGGGTCGGACATCCAGTCAGTGCCCACGCTACCACTGAGAGTTTCGAGCCGAAGCGCCATCACCTCATGCTTTGCATTTGCGATTGCTTTTTCCCTGAGTTCAGGCGTCGGTTCGCTCAGGGCTATCCGGATGTACTCGATCGACCGCAGCTCAGGCTCGTTGATGGAGACACGTCAGCATTACTGATCAGCCTCGGTGCCAGATTGGCGCAACAAACTGAGACCACTGGTCCATCAGCATTCTCCGCTTTTCCAACAGGTCCGATCGCGCATAGGCGCGCTCGACATCCGACCCGACCTTGTGCGCCAGGCTCATTTCTGCAACCTCACGCGGTGCATTGGCAACTCTCAGACGCCCAATCGCGGAAGGTGGACCGGAACCCATGCACGGTCACGCCCTCAACCTGCATCCGGCGCAACAGCATCAGCATTGCCATGTTCGACAGTGGCTTGTGCCGCTTTTGGCCCTCAAACACATATTCCGACTGCATCGCACGCAAGGGCTCAATGATCGCCAGCATTTCATCGCTCAGCGGCACCCGATGCACCACGCCGCCTTTCATCCGATCCGCCGGGCAGGTCCAAAGCCGCGCCTCAAGATCAACCTCGCCCCATTGCATCCCCAAGACCTCGCCCGTGCGCGATCCGGTCAGGCAGGTGAACATCAGCGCCTTTGCGGCCATCGCATCGCGGGTTTTCAGGTCAGCATAGAAGGCCGGCACATCCTGCCATGCCATCGCGCTGTGGTGCTTGGGCTTGGCCTTCACCTTGGGCAAAACTTGGGCATCCTGGATCGCGGTCACCGGATTTTCGCCCGACCGAAAGCCTTTTGACTTGGCCACATCCAGCACGATCTTGATCCGCTGCGCCAAACGCCGCGCCGTTTCGTGCTTGTCGGTCCAGATCGGCGAAAGGCACATCAGCACCTCTGGCTGGCCAATGCTATCAACCGGCATCCGACCGATCTTGGGAAAGGCATAGTCGCGCAAGGTGTTGATCCATTGCGCGCCGTGCTTGTCATTCTTCCAAGTCGGCATCCGGTCGATGTGCACCTGCCGCGCGACCTCCTCAAAGCAGGGTATCTCGCGCGTGGCATTGAAACGCGGGTTCAACCCTTGCTTGGCCATGCGGCGATATTCCAACGCCCGTTCGCGCGCTTGGTTCAGCGTCACCACATCCGCGCCACCCAAGCCAAAGTCCGTCCGCAGCGGCGCGCCCTTGCGGTTCTTCTGGCCCTTTACAACCACCCGCACGATCCAGCGCCGCGCGCCCGATGGATCGACGACCAGATAAAGCCCACCGCCATCGCCATGCCGCCCAGCGCCAAGATTCTCCACCAGCTTCTTGGTCAGCTTGCCAGTAAGGGCCATCGTTCATACCACATTCCATACCACTCAAGAAAAGCATACGGGCGCAATCGAAAGAAATCCAGCGCAATCAAGAAACGCAGTAAGCCCAATGAAATAAAGCAAAAAGGCCGCCCAAGGCGACCCATTCAAACTCACAAAAAAGGTAAAGTGGCGGATCGATAGGGATTCGAACCCTAGAGACGGTTCCCCGCCTACACACTTTCCAGGCGTGCGCCTTCGACCACTCGGCCACCGATCCGTTGGCGCTTACTATCCTGCGATCTGCACCAAGCGCAAGGGGGCAAATGGGGTGAATTATGGGTATTTTCTGTGCGCTTAGCCCAAAAGACTCAGGCTGACACGGCGGTTCTGTTTGCCTTTGTTTTCAAGCTTGCCGATCTCGACCGCGCCGATCTCTGCGGTGCGCGCTACATGGGTGCCACCGCAGGGTTGCAGGTCTATGCCGCCGATACGCACCAAGCGCACGGCCGCATCGCCTTTGGGCGGCGCGACCTTCATTGTTTTAATCAACTCGGGCTGCGCGGCCAGAGCTTCTTGGCCGATCAGCTCGGTCGTCACCGGCAAATCTTGTGCGATCAACCGGTTAAGCGCCTGATTAAGGCCAGAAATATCGCCAGGTGGCTCTGGCATCATAAAATCCAGCCGCCCGCGATCGGGGCCGATTTGACCGCCCGTCACCGGCAAAGGAATAACCACCGAAAGCAGGTGCAGCGCCGTGTGCATCCGCATCATCCGGTAGCGCCGCGCCCAATCGATGCGTTGCACCAGCTCGGCTCCCTCTGGCGGCAAAGCCACGGCCTCTGCGGGCACAAGCGCGATCAAGCCGCCCTCTATGCGCACCGCCGTCGCAATCTCCATCCGGCCGCCGTCCCAAGCAATCGCCCCGCAATCTCCGGGCTGGCCGCCACCAGTCGCATAAAAGACCGAGGCATCGACAACGATACCGCCCTCGGCCGTGTGCCCCAACACGCGACCCCTGCCCTCGCGGGCATAGGCGTCCTCGCGGAAAATCAGCCGGGTCATACCTCGGGCCTTTGCTTGGGTTTGGGAATAGCACGCAAAGCGTCCGCCAGCTCGTCGATGTTGCGCAGGTGAATGTCCTGCTGGGTGAAGGGAATTTCGATGTCATGCTTGGCAAAGGCCGCGACAATCGCGTGGTTCACCTCGGACCGCACGGCGACGCTAAAGTTGACGTCGCGCAGGATCATCCGCACTTCGAAATTAACCGAATCTGCACCAAAACCCGCCAGAATGATCTGCGGAGGCGGGTTCAGCACCACCATCGGCTGGGCCTCGGCAACTTCCATCAGCACTTTTTCGACTTTGCGCGTGTCCGACCCATAAGCAACCCCCACCGGCACGATCAGCCGACCCGCCATGCTAAAACGGGTGTAGTTGGTCACCGTCCCCGACACCAAGTCCGAGTTTGGCACGATCACGTCAGAGCGGTCAAAGGTCTGGATGCGGGTCGAGCGCACAGAGATCGACTTTACGATGCCCTGCGTGGTACCGACCTCGATCCAGTCGCCTTCTGACACGGGCCGCTCGATCAACAGGATGATGCCCGAGACAAAGTTCGACACCACCGTTTGCAAACCAAAACCGATACCGACCGACAAGGCCCCCGCGACAATCGCAAGCCCCGACAAATCAATCCCTGCCGAACGGATCGCCACCAATGCCGCAAGGAATATCCCAATATAACCGATGCCCGAAACCACCGCGTTCTGTCCGCCTTGGTCCAGCGCCGTGCGCGGTAGAATACTGGTACGCAACGCGCCCTGCACCACCCGCGTCGCCCCATAGCCAAGACCAAAGATCGCGGCAAACGCCAGAAACACAGACGGTGAGATTCGCGCATCGCCCAGTTGCACGCCTTCGCGGAACTGCGCCCAGGCTTCGGTCAGATCCGCCGTTTGCGTGCCCCAGATCAGAGCGAACACGGGCAAGGACACAAGAATTAGCGCAAAGTTGATCAGCACAGGCGTCAGCGCATCACGAATCTGCGTCTCATCCTTGTGACGGATCAGAGCATAAATCTCGGCCACAAGTTGCTGCAAGATGATCAAAAATGCGATCAATCCCAACGACTTGATCGCAGGATAGACCATCGCTGTCGCTGCGGACACATAGCCAACCGTCGCCAAAACTGGCCCGATCACCCCGACCAGCATCGCAGCCCGTGCCAGCAACAGCATGATGCGGTTGCTATAGCTTTGCGCCTCTGCCTCGCCCTCCGCGTCGGAGGCCGCTTGCATGGTGTGCTGCGCGATGAACTGCCCCATGCGCACCAACAAAAGCCCGCCCAGCACCAAAATCGGATAGGACAGCACCGAAATCGTCGCCTCTGACGCCTCTTGCTGCGTCAAAATCTGGCGCAACAGGAACTGCGCCGCCAGCAAAATCCCGAACGACGTGGCAAGCACCCGCCCTTCAAGCCGCCGTTCTGTCACCAGTCCCAGAGGCGACATCGCAAGGTTGCCCGTCGGAAACGCCCGCGAGCCCAACCAGCGCGCCACAAAAAACAGCGCCCCCATCGGTCCCAAGGTCGCCACGATCACCGCGCTTAGATCGCCCAGCAATCCCGTCATCTGCAAAGCGACCGAGATCAGAACCACCCCTGCAAGCGGGATCAAAATCTGCCCGATCGAAGCGACGAATGCCACAATCCGCCGCCCCCGCGCCGAGGCCTTCTCTTGTAGTTGCAAAATCTGTTGGTCGATCCACATCCGACCGCGCCACAAAATCCCCGCAGCCAAAGCCAAAAGCGCGAGCACCATCGGCAGCTTGTCCGTCAAGACCTCGCGGGCCGCATCGCTTTTCCACTTGGTGTTGAATTCGCTGTAAAGCGTCACCGAAGCCGCACTGACTGCGCGCAGCGCCTCTGGCCAGTTGGTCGGATTGATCGGCATCGGCCAAAGCTGCAACAGCTCGTCCGCCTGCCGTTCGCGTAGGGTCGTGTTGATCTCGCCGATCAACCCATCCGCGCGCTGATAAGCCTCCTCGGCGGCAATGCCCGGCGCCTGAAGTTTCACAAGCTGCTCGTTCAGTTCGACCCGCCGCTTGGTGATCTCGGTGCTTTCGACCACACCCTCGGCGGGCGCTTCGCCCAAAGCCGAAATCTGCGTCCGCAGCGTTGCAATCCGCGTCGCATTGGCACTCTGCGCGGCCAAAAACGCCGCTCGCCACTCGATCAAATCAGCGCGCAAAGCGTCCAATTCGGTCGAATCCGAGCCGCTGTCCGACATCACTTTCTCGGAGGCATTGGCCTTTTTGGTCCAAGCCGCATAATCGATTTCAGCGTTTTCGGTCTGGACGACCGCGCTTGCACTATCCTTCGAGCCTTGCGCCGCGACACTGCCTGCCAACGCAACCCAAATCCCGAACGCAACCGCGCCGAGCCATCCCAAACCTTGCTGCCTCATGCGTCTTCGAATACGCTAGGAAGACCGCTTGGCGCCCGATCCAGCCACGCCGGCACAGGCAACCCCTTTTCCTTCAAGAAGGCAGGGTTATAAAGCTTGGACTGATAGCGGTTGCCGTAATCGCACAGAATGGTCACGATCGTGTGGCCAGGCCCCATCTCGCGCGCCATGCGAATGGCCCCTGCGATATTGATGCCCGACGAGCCCCCCAAGCAAATCCCCTCTTCTGCCAGCATTTCGAACACCAAAGGCAAGGCTTCGGCGTCGGAAATGCGATAGCTCATATCGGGGGTAAAGCCTTCAAGGTTGGCCGTGATGCGCCCCTGCCCGATGCCTTCGGTGATCGAAGAGCCGGGACTGTCGAAGCTGCCCGTAGTATAAAACGAATGAAGCGCGGCCCCCTCCGGGTCGGCAAGACCAACCTTCACACCCTTGGGCTGCAAGGCCATGCCGACGCCGGCCAAAGTGCCACCCGATCCCACCGCACAGATAAAGCCATCGACCTTGCCGGCGGTCTGTTCCCAGATCTCGGGGCCCGTGGTTTCGATATGCGCCTGACGGTTAGCCACGTTATCAAACTGATTTGCCCAAATCGCGCCGTTTGGTTCGGTTTGTGCAAGTGCTGCCGCCAAACGACCCGAATAGCGGACATAATTGTTCGGATTCTTATAGGGCGCTGCGGGCACTTGGACCAATTCGGCCCCTGCAAGACGCAGCATATCCTTCTTCTCTTGGCTCTGGGTTTCGGGAATCACGATGACGGTGCGAAATCCCATGCTGGCCCCAACAAGCGCCAGACCGATGCCTGTGTTCCCAGCCGTGCCCTCGACAATCGTGCCACCCGGCTTGAGATCGCCGCGCGCGACGGCATCGCGGATCATGAACAACGCCGCCCGATCCTTGACCGATTGGCCCGGATTGAGAAACTCGCATTTGCCCAAGATGGTGCAGCCGGTGATTTCGCTGGCGCGCTTTAACTTCAAGAGCGGCGTATTGCCAATGGTATCGGCCAAATCGCTGTGAATCCGCATACTGCATCCTTTTCGCTTTGCTCGTTGCCCGAGCCCTTCGCCCAGATGTAGGCCCCAAGCGCCGTAAACTCAAGCAGGACCGCAGCAAAAGCCCACCAAGAGGCTAAACCACGCGCGCATCGTCGTGTGTGATCAGCATATCAATGCGGATAGCACTTAATTGGCCGCGTTTTGAAAGTTGTTCATACGTACAAGTGATCCAAAGCAGAAGGGCGGCAGGTTTCCCCACCGCCCCTTTTTACCCGCGTGACGATTTCAGGCCTTGGCGACCATCAGACCATCCGCTTGCAAGCCCGCAAGACATTCATCCAACGATTTGCGCGCCCGTTCGACCAAGATGTCAATCTCGGCTGGCGTGATCACCAAAGGCGGCGCGATAATCATGCGGTCGCCAACGTGGCGCATCACCAAGTCATTGGCAAAGCAACGCTCGCGGCAGCGATAGCCGACGGTCCCCTCTTCTGAGGCAAAGGCGGCGCGCTTGGCTTTGTCGGGCGAAAGACCCAGCGTCCCCATCAGGCCGACCGTATTGGCCTCGCTGACCAGCGGGTGATCCAACAGCTCTTTCCAACGCTTGGCCAGATAGGGCGCCGCGACGTTTTGCACATGTTCAACGATCTTTTCGTCCTGCATGATCCGCAAGTTTTCCAACGCCACAGCCGCCGCCACAGGGTGCCCCGAATAGGTATAGCCGTGGTTAAAGTCGCCGTTCGAGCCAATTACCTCGGCCACTTCGTCACAGACAATCGAGCCACCAATCGGCTGATAGCCCGACGACAACCCCTTCGCGATGGTCATGATGTGCGGTTTGATGCCAAAGGTTTGGCTGCCGAACCAATTGCCGGTGCGGCCAAAACCGGTGATGACCTCATCGGCAATCAACAAGATACCGTATTTGTCGACGATGCGCTGAATCTCGGGCCAATAGGTCGATGGTGGAATAATCACCCCGCCCGCACCCTGCACAGGTTCGCCGATAAAGGCCGCGACATTTTCGACGCCAAGCTCGAGGATCTTTTTTTCCAGCTCTTGCGCACGCATCACGCCAAAGTCTTCGGGGCTCATGTCGCCGCCCTGCGCATACCAGTTCGGCTCGCCAATATGCACAACACCCGCGATCTTGCCGCCGTGTTTGTGGATGCCTTCCATGCCGCCCAAAGTGCCGCCGCCCATGGTCGAGCCGTGATAGCCATTGGTCCGCGCGATGATGATGCGCTTTTCAGACTGACCTTTGATGTCCCAATAGCGCCGCACCATGCGGATATTGGTGTCATTGGCCTCGGAGCCCGACCCTGCAAAGAACACATGGTTCAAATCGCCCGGAGCAAGCTCGGCGATCTTGGCTGCAAGCGCAATCGCCGGCACATGGCTGGTCTGGAAAAAGGTGTTGTAATAGGCAAGCTCGTCCATCTGACGCTTGGCCACATCGCCAAGTTCCGTGCGGCCATAGCCCAAAGTCACGCACCACAGCCCCGCCATACCGTCCAAAATCCGGTGGCCTTCGCTGTCGATAATCCAGACGCCCTCGCCCCGCACCATGATCCGCACGCCTTTTTTGGCAAGCGCGCCGTTCTCCGTGAACGGGTGCATATGGTGTGCTGCGTCAAGCGCCTGAAGCTCTGCGGTTGGCATGTGATTGGTGATTTTGTTCATCTGGCGACCCTCGCGAAAATGCCTCAAGGCACGCCCGATTCCGAGCGCCTTTGCGATAGGTTAAAAGCAATTCTCACAAGGTTCAAGAAATTTGATCAAATTTCCCACGCAGCAATCCCGCTCGCACATGGTCAATGCCCTGTGCAATGTCATGCTGCATTGCCATGGCCACCGCAGCTGCATCGCCATTGCGCAAAGCCCTTAGCGCCTCTTTGTGGGCGTCAGGCAGGCTTGAGGCCCCCGCTTGTTCCGTCACCACCCGCAGGCTTGGGCCCAAACCGCAGCCAAAGCGAGCGCGCCATATCCAGCAAAACCCCTGCCCCCGCCGCCTCATAAAGCGCGAAGTGGAAGGCGTGGTTGCTTTGCAGATAGTCATGCAGGTTGCCCGCGTCGATTGCAGCATCAACCTGCGCGTCAAGCAGTTCCAGCGCGTCAATCGCCTCTGGGGTGATCGCGGCAGTTGCAAGCTCGGCAAGTCGCGGCTCGATGGTCAGACGCGCAAAGGCCACTTGCTCAAGATCGCTTTCGGTCAAACGCGGCACGGTGACGCGGCGGTTGCCCTGCGGCAGCAAAGCCCCCTCGGCGGTCAGACGACGAATGGCCTCGCGCACAGGCGTCATGCCTGCATCCAACTCGGCGATCAGCCCTTGGATCGTCACGGGCTGCCCCGGAGCCAGCACCCCAAACAGGATCATATCCCGCAGGCGAGCATAGATCAGCTCGTGCGTCGGTATCTTGCGGCTGTCGTCGATCATTCAGGCGGGCCTCTCTGCGGTCGAGCGTTTGTTATGCCATGCCAGCCCCAGCATGCAAGCCTCTCAATCAGAATGCGGCCCGTGATCGGCGAAGTTGCGGAGGCTCAAAGCCCAGCTTTGGCCCCCGCAAGTGTTAGCGCAGCAACGCCCGCGCCGCCTCTGGCCCCAGCGCCTGCGGTTGGGTGCAGGTGGTGGTCAGGGTGATGAACTCGCCCGTCTCGCCCGACTTGAGGCAGGCCGTCATCACATCCACCCCGTGCAGCGTCCGCTCAAGCGAGCAACGTGCATCGCGCCCCTCGGTCACCGCCATCACCATATCGGCAAGACCGGCGGTGCGGTAATTCGCCTGCACTTCGCCGTGGTGCCCCGACTGGTTGCCAACGCCAAAAGGATGGTCCCAAGGCTTGATCACCTCAAGCACACCGTCGCGCCCAGCCATCTCGAGCGGGCCACCGAAAAAGTTCGGGTCGGGCAGATAGAGCGAGCCTTCGGTGCCATAAAGCTCGAAGTGGTTGCGCTTATGGTGCCAGACGTCCCAGCTTGCCGAAAAGCTGATGGTGGCGCCGCTGTGGAATTCCAGCAGAGCTTGGATGTTGCTTGGGGTTTTGACCGGCACCTCTTGGCCCTCAAACTCGCCCGACCCGATCACCCGTGTGGCCGAGGCCGAAGAGGTCAGCGCACCAACGCGGCGCACCGGCCCCAAGAGATTGATAAGGTTGGCAATATAATAAGGCCCCATATCCATGATCGGCCCCGCCCCCGGCAGGTAAAAGAAGCCCGGATTGGGGTGCCAGCTTTCGGGACCATGGCCCTGAATGGCGGCACTGCCCGTGGTGATCTTGCCCAGTTTGCCCTCGTCGATCAGCGCGCGGGCTTGTTGATGCGCACCGCCCAAGAACGTATCGGGCGCACAGCCCACGGCCAGCCCCTTGGCCGCCGCAAGATCGCGCAAGATCACGCCCTGCTCTAGGCTCAGCACCAGCGGCTTTTCGGAATAGGCGTGTTTGCCTGCCTCAAGGATGGCTTTGGTGATCGGGAAATGCGCCTCGGGGATCGTCAGGTTGATCACCACATCCACCGCCGGATTGGCCAGCAAATCCTCGACCGATTGCGCGGTCACGCCGAACTCGGTCGCGCGGGCCTGTGCGGTCGACATATTGATGTCGGCCACCGCCCGCACTTCCAACCCCTTAAACAAGGGCGCAAGGCGCAGATAAGAGGTCGAGATATTGCCGCAGCCGATTAGTCCAATGCCAAGCATCGCCATGATATGTCCTTACAGTTCCAGAGCTTTGGCCAGCGATTGCGTCGCAAAACGCAAGTGGTCAGAGGGGTTGTCGTGTTCCATCACAAAGTTGGTGACGCCGATTTTGCGCAGGGCAGGCAAAATCTCGGCCCAGTTCACCACGCCATAGCCAACGTCGGCCCAGCCATCCTCGGGCAAGTTCTCGCCCGCAGGTGCGATATCTTTGACATGGGCGGCGATGATCCGCGACCTATGCGTCTCGATCCAGTCCAGCGGATCGGCACCACCGCGCACCACCCAAGCCACGTCCATCTCCCACTTCAAATCTGGGCCGCCCTCGAACAGCGCCGTTTGCGGCAACGCGCCATCGGCGGTTTTAACGAACTCGAAGTCATGATTGTGCCAGCCGAACTTTAGCCCTGCGGCGACGATCGGCGCCCCTGCCTTTTGCAGCCGCGCCCCCAAATCATGCCAGCCCTTGCCCGTGGTCGGCCGCTGATCAGGGTGCAGCCACGGCACGATGACTTGGTCCATGCCCAAAGTCTTGGCGACCTCGATCGCCCAATCGGGGGTGTCCTCGACCTGCTCGATGCCGAAATGGCCCGAGGGCATTTTCAGCCCCGTCGCATGCAGGCCCGCTGCCAGATCGGTCAGCCCCGCCTTATCGGCATAAAGCCCGCCATAGCCTTCGGCGCGGGTGTAGCCCACCTCCGCCAGCATCGACAAGGTCTTGGCAAGCGGCGGGAAATTGCGCGAGGAATAGAGTTGGTAGCTGAACATAAAAGCCTCCTCAGGCTGGGCGACCATAGGTCGCGGAATGAAGGTCACGCAGGGTAAAGACGGGTGCAGCACCGGTCTCTGATGGGGTAAAGACCAGCGTCACGGGCTGATCGGGCAGGACCGTCACGGCGTTGCGATCAAAGCGCCCCGCTTGGTCGGCCTCGACGACCGCAAACAGCCCAAGCGCTTGTGATGTCACGGTAATCTCATATCTGTCGCCTTGGCGCTGCACGCTGTGGCTCAGCTTTGGCGGCAAAAGATCATAGTGTTTATAGGGCTGCGGCGCAAAGATATCGCCGCCCTCACCGCCCGCACTTGTCCATGTTATGCCAAGCATCTCTTGCGGCCCCAGATCGCCAACCTGCAGCGCCAACACGGCCGCATCCGCCACAGCGACCCGCGCCTGCGCCAAAGCCCGCCTGCTGCCGTCCATCGCCACCGCAAAGGCCGCAACGTCCACATCGACCGTCGCCCCGTCGTTGATCGCCCAAAGCGCAATCCCCTCGGGCACGGGCACCGCTGAAACCGTGACCGGCGCGTAGAACTCTTTGGCCATGTGGTGCAAAATTTTCCAGCCGCCGCCGTGATCAAGGCTCGCCCAAGAACACACGGGCCAAGTGTCATTCAACTGCCAAATCAGCGTGCCCATGCAATGCGGTTTCAGGCTGCGCCACTGGGTGACGGCGGTTTTGATCGCCAGCCCCTGCTGCACTTGGCTTAGATAAACAAAGCTCTCGAAATCCACAGGAAAGCGGAAATAGCGGAACATCGTCTCGGCAATCCGCGCGTTTCCACCAGCGTTCTTCTGATGGCTCTCCATCACGGGGGCGGCAATGTTAAAGTCCTCGGGCGCGGCAAAGCGGCGGATGACGTCCATCGACGGATAGCTTTGAAACCCAAACTCCGAGCAAAACCGCGGTTTCACATCGCGGTAATGGTCAAAGTCGCGGCCCTCGTGCCAAACGCTCCAAAAGTGCATGTCGCCTTTGCTGTCGTCATGCCACGCGTCGCCGAAATCCATCGGTCCCGCCGACGGCGACGAAGGCCACCATGCGGCCTCTGGCACGGCGGCCTTCAGCGCCTGCTCGATGGTGCGGTTCAGCCGGTCATAGCCCACCAGATACAGATCGCGATTGGCCCGCGTCTCAGGGAACCACGTCAGCGCCCCGACCAGCTCGTTGTCGCCACACCAAAGCACCAAACTTGCGTGCGTGTTCAAGCGCTTGGCCTGCTCGGCCACCTCGGCGGCAACGCCGTCCAAAAACGCTTGGTCAGAGGGATAGATATGGCAGGCGAACATAAAGTCGTGCCAGATCATCAGCCCCAACTCGTCACAAAGGTCATAGAACCAATCGGGCTCATACCGCCCGCCGCCCCAAACGCGGATCATGTTCATATGCGCGTCGACCGCTGATTGCAGCAGATCACGCACCGCCGCTTGGGTTATCCGCCCCGCCAGCGCGTCGGCTGGAATCCAGTTCGCGCCCTTGGCAAAGATATCGCGCCCGTTGATCTGAAACTTGAAGCCCAGACCTGCGTCGTCTTTTTGTGTCACCAGTTTGGCGTCGCGCAAGCCAATCCGCCGCGTGACCCGCTGGTCGCCCATCTCGATCACCAGATCATGCAAGACCTGCGCCCCCTGACCCGCAGGCCACCAAAGCGCAGGCGCCGCGATCTCGATCTTGGCCAGAGCAACACCGCGCTTGACCACCGCCTCGGCCTGCACACCGCAAAGCGACAGGGTGAGCGGCGCGCCTTCGGCCTCGCCCGCGACCTCGACCCGCAGGTCCAGTTGCACCAGATCGGGCTGGTGATGCTGCGCGACGATCACATCGGCAATCCGCGCGTGCTGAATAGGGTCTAGCCGCAAATCGCCATAGATGCCAAAACCGCCAAGCGCGATATTCCAATCCCAGCCGAAATCACAGGCAGGTTTGCGCAACAGATTTCCGTGTGGAATCGGGCAGTTGGTCGAAAACGGCACAGGGTAAGGCTGCGTCTCGGCCCGCCGCAGCGCCTCGGGGGCGACCGCGTGAAACCGCAGCGTGATCTCGTTCTCTCCCAGCCGCAAAGCCGCGGAAACGTCGATGCGATAGCTGCGAAACATCGTGTCAGAGCGGAGCACTTCGATGCCGTTCACCCAAACCGAGGCGACGGTATCGAGCATCGACAGCACCAGATCGAAGTCGCAACGCGTGACGTTGACCTGCCGCGTGATCAGCCAATCGCGATCCGAAATCCAGCGCAACCCGTATTCATTGCGCCCCCAATAGGGATCGGGAATGGCCCCCGCTGCATGCAACGCCGTAATGCCATCGCCCGGCAAAGTGATCGGCACGCAGTAATCGCCGCTCTCATCCGAAAGCGTCCAGTGTCCAGCCAAATCAAGCATCATCACACCCGCTGCTCGGTACCACTGTCAAAGATCGAAGCCTTGCTGATATCGACCTTCAAATGCACCTGCGCGCCACGCGCCATCCGCCGCTCGACGGGCACGCGCACCGACATTTGCAACCCACCCTCGGCCTCAAGCCAGACAAGACTGTCGGCGCCCATCGGCTCGTCAATCTCGACCGTGGCGGCAATGGTTTGGCCCGCTTCGGCAAAATCTTGGATGATCAGATGCTCTGGCCGCAGACCCAAAATCGCCTTCTCGCGGTCCAAAATCGCCCCGCCCTCATAGCCCGCAAGATCAAGCCGCGTCGCGCCGAATTGAAACGCCCGCCCCCCCTCAATCGTCGCGCCATGCAGAAAATTCATTGACGGCGAGCCGATAAATCCCGCCACAAACAGGTTCGACGGGCGGTTATAGATCTCTTGGGGGGCGGCAAGCTGCTGGATGATACCGCCGCGCATCACCGCAATTCGGTCCGCCAAAGTCAGCGCCTCGATCTGGTCGTGGGTGACATAGACCATGGTGTTGTTAAGCTTGGTGTGCAGGCGCTTGATCTCGACCCGCAGCTCAGAGCGCAGCTTGGCGTCAAGGTTCGACAGCGGCTCGTCAAACAGGAACACATCAACATCGCGCACCAAAGCCCGCCCGATTGCCACCCGCTGACGCTGACCGCCCGACAAAGCCGCAGGTTTGCGGTCAAGCAATGGCTCGATCTGCAAAATCCCCGCCGCCCGCGCAATCCGCTTATCGATCTCGGCTTGTGGCATCTTGGCGTTCTTTAGGCCAAACGACAGGTTCCCGCGCACCGTCATCTGCGGATAAAGCGCATAGGATTGGAACACCATACCGATGCCCCGCGCGCTTGGCTCGGCCCAAGTGACGTTCTTGCTCTTGATGAAAATTTGCCCGTCGGTGATGTCCAACAGCCCCGCCAGACAGTTGAGCAAGGTCGACTTACCACAGCCCGAAGGCCCCAAAAGCACGATGAACTCGCCCTCAGCCACATCAAGGTTCATCTTTTTCAGCACCGAAACCGCGCCGAAGTTGAGGGTCAGGTCTTTGACTTCGATAGAGTTTGTCATAAATCAGCCTTTCACGGCGCCAGCAGCAATGCCGCGAACAAAGAGTTTCCCAGAGACGAAATAGATCACCAAAGGCACCAGCCCCGTCAGCAGCGTCGCTGCCATATTGACGTTGTATTCCTTCACACCTTGCACCGAGTTGACGATGTTATTCAGCTGCACCGTCATTGGATAAAGGTCGGGCTTGGTAAAGACGACGCCGAACAAGAAGTCGTTCCAGATCCCCGTCACCTGCAAGATCAGCGCGACCACGAAAATCGGCAGGCTCATCGGCACCATAATTTTCAGGAAAATGCCCCAAAACCCCGCGCCGTCAACGCGGGCGGCCTTGAACAGCTCTTCTGGCAAGCTGCTGAAATAGTTGCGGAATAACAGTGTCAGGATCGGCATACCAAAGATCGTATGCACCAGAACCAGCCCCCAAAGCGTGCCGTAAATCCCCAGCTCGCGCAGGATAATCACCATCGGATAGAGCATGACCTGATAGGGGATGAACGAGCCGAAAATCAGGATGGTAAAGAACACATCCGACCCCTTAAAGCGCCAGTTGACCAGCGCATAGCCGTTCACACTTGCCACCGCGATCGACAAGATCACCGACGGGATCAAGATCATCACTGAATTCCAAAACCCGCGCGACAGCCCCTCACAGTTCAGCCCCGTGCAGGCCTGCGACCACGCCTTGACCCAAGGCTCGAAGGTGATCTCGACCGGTGGCGCAAAGATATTGCCCAGTCGGATTTCTGGCATTCCCTTGGTCGAGGTTGCAACCATCACCCAAAGTGGCAACAGGTAATACATGCAGATCACAATCAACGTGCCATAGAGCATGATGTTGCGCCCAGAAAACCGCCGCTTTGGTTTCGCTCCGCGTGGCTCAGCCATGCTTCTTCCCCCCGAATTCCAGATAGGCCCAAGGGATCAGCACGATCAGCACCGTCACCAGCATCATCGTCGAGGCGGCAAAGCCCTGCCCCAGATTTTGCGCTTGGAACATATAGTCATAGACATACATCGCGGGGACTTGGCTCGAAATCCCAGGCCCGCCAGAGGTTTGCGCTACGACCAGATCATAAAGCTTGATCACCCCCGCAGCCGCGATCACCAGCGTCGTCACAAACACCGGCCGCATCATCGGGATGACAACAAACAGATAGGTCTTCCATGTTGGAATGCCGTCAACGCGCGCGGCTTTCCAGATGTCCTCGTCAATGCCGCGCAGACCCGCAAGCATCAGGCACATCACAAACCCCGTGCCCTGCCACAGCCCCGCGATCAGCAAGCCATAAAGCACCAGCGACGGATTGTTGAGCGGGTTAAAATCAAACGACGTCCACCCCAAGCCCCGCACCACCGATTGGATGCCGAAATCAGGGTTCAAAATCCACTGCCACACCAGACCCGTAACGATAAACGACAGCGCAAAGGGGAACAGCATAATGGTGCGAAAGGTGTCTTCAAAGCGGATCTTCTGGTCCATCAGCACGGCCAAAAAGAACCCAAGGCAGATGGTCAGCACCAGCGACAAGGTGCCCAAGATCGCCAAATTCTCAATCGAGATCAGCCAGCGGCTGTTGCCCCAGAGACGCTCGTATTGTGCAAGCCCCACGAACTTTAGCTTGGGCAACATCTTGGAATCTGTGAACGAATAGAACACCGTCCACATCGTCCCGCCCAAAAACACTACCAAAGCCGTCATGACCATCGGTATGGCCGCCAGCTTGGCATTCAAATTGCGCAACCACCGCACAGGCTTGCTGCCAGACATCACATCCCCCCAGATTTCAGATGCAAGAGCCGCCCTGCAATGTTCACAGGGCGGCTCTGCCTTGACGCTAAATCAAAGTCCCGATTTCAGGATGTCGACCCATTTGGTCTGGGCGTCTTCGGGTGTCATGTCGGATTTAAAGAACTCGACCATCAGATCCTCGACCTGCTTTTGCACGTCTGGCGACCAAAGCTGATCGCCCGCTGGCACGATATTGCCCTTGGCCAAAATGCCGAGGCCCTTCTTCATGCAGTCGTTTGCCGCCGCCAGATCAACGTCGCCGCGAACAGGCAGCGAGCCTTTCTTGAGGTTAAAGGCGACCTGAACTTCTTTGGACACCAGCAGCGCGGCAAGGCGTTTTTGCGCGGCTTCTTTATCGGCGTCCTTCAGCTTGGGGAAGTAAAAAGCGTCGCCGCCGGTCGAGATGTATTCATTCACACCCAAGCCAGGAAGACAGGTGTAATCGGTGCCTGCGACCTTGCCCGCCATGGCAAATTCACCCTGCGCCCAGTCGCCCATCAACTGACCACCCGCTTCGCCATTGATGACCATCGCGGTGGCTTGGTTCCAATCCTGCACCGTCGATTTGGCGGCAAGTTTGCGCGCATTGACGGCCTCGGCAAAGACTTTAGCCATCTCGGGGCCAGCAGCAGTCTCCATATTTTTGTTGATGTTCACGTCTTTCCACAGATCAAGCCCGCCGACCGCGATGGTGATCGCGCCAAAGGCAAGGTTCGACTGCCATGGCTGGTTGCCAAGCGCCAAAGGCACCTTGCCTGCCGCCTCTAGGGCTGGGGCAGAGGCGACAAACTCGCTCCAATTCGTTGGCACAGGGATGCCCGCATCGGCATAAGCTTTGTTCGACAGCCACAGCCATTCAGGCGAGTGGATGTTAACGGGTGCGCAATAGACGCGACCATCGACCGTGCAAGACTCGAGCAACGATGGCGGGAAGATCACTTCTTTCCAGTTGTTGGCCTCGGCCACATCGGTCAAATCGAGCATCAAACCTGCTTCGACCAGCTCTAGCGCTTGTTGGCCATGGTTGAACTGCGTGGCCCCCATCGGGTCGCCACCGGTGATCCGGCTTACCATGATCGGACGGGCCGTGCCGCCCCCGCCCGCAAGCGCACCATCCACCCAATGATCGCCGCCGGCATCAAATGCCTTGGCAAGCTCCGCCACCGCAGCCGCTTCGCCGCCACTGGTCCACCAATGCGTGACCTCAAGATCTGTCGCCAAAGCTCCGGTTGGCAAAGCCACCGAAAGCAAGAGACCTGCCGCCAATTTCCAATTCTTCATGTCGTCCTCCCAAACGCGTATTGAACTTCTGAAACGTTATAGTTCGAGCCTATAACGTTATAGTTTCACCGATCAAGAAATCTTTTCGCTTGTCGTACGGAAAATTTGCGCATTGAATGGTGGGTGGACTGCTGCATGTCTGCGTGCACCTTTCGCCCAAAACTGTAGCGAACTTGCTGATATTTCTGGCACAAAGCCCCAGAAAGCCCGACAGCTGCTACGCGACCTTTTAAGAAAAAGGACGGGAAAAAAGGCGAATCGGCAAGAGAAATATGCAGCGCACCGTGGGCGAGGAGCCAGTGCGGTTCGGGAATGGAGACTATGACAGAATCAGCCCTCCCCCCTATGGGAGCAGAGCGTCCGACCTTAAAGACCATTGCCGCCGAATCCGGTTTGGCTGTGGCGACGGTCAGCCGCGCCCTCAAGGATGCGCCCGATATCGGTGAGGCAACCAAAAAGCGTGTGCGCGAGATCGCCCTGCGCTTGGGCTATCGGCAGAACCGCGCGGCGGTGCGACTTCGCACGGGCAAGACCAATGTCATCGCGCTGGTCTTATCGACCGAAGCCGATGTGATGAACCACACATCAAAGCTGATCTATGGCATTGCCGCCGCGTTGCGAGGCACGGCCTATCATCTGGTGGTCATGCCGTTCTTTCCCGATCAAGACCCGCTGGAGCCTGTGCGCTACCTTGTCGAAACCGAAAGTGCCGACGGGGTGATCCTGAACCAAACCAAGCCCGAAGACCCGCGCCTGCGCTATCTAAGCGCGCACAACTTCCCCTTTGCCACCCATGGCCGCAGCGATATGGGGCTCGACCATCCGTATTTCGACTTTGACAACGAAACCTTTGCGCGGCTGGCAATGAAATCCTTGGCCAAGTTGGGCCGCAAACAAGTCTATATGATCGCGCCGCCGCGCAGCCACATGTATGCGCGCCATATGATCCTTGGTGCGTCGCAAGAGGCCGCAGCACAGGGACTGTCGTTCGAACTCTGCGACCAAGTCACCTCGGATGATGCCAGCCAAAGGGTCGAAGACGTGGTACGCCACCGCTTTGGCGAGGCCACACGGCCCGATGCGATCATTGCGGGCTCGACCACCTCTGCGATGGCGGCCACCACAGGCGCCGAGCGCGCGGGCCTGACCATCGGCACTGATTTCGACATCGTCACCAAAGAGGCGATCAACTTCTTGCACCGCTTTCGCCCACAGATGTTGGTGGTGCAAGAGAACGTTGGCAAAGCGGGCGAGTTTCTTGCCCACGCCATCGTTGCGGCCATTGAAGGGCGCGCGCCCGAGCAAGGCCAAGCGCTTGAAATTCCAACCGAAGCCGATTTTTCTAAAGGACCATAGGGAGAGACACGTGAAGACGATCAAAGGACCCGCGCTTTTTCTGGCGCAATTTGCAGGCGACACCGCTCCGTTCAACAGCTTTGATGCGATCACCAAATGGGCCGCCGACTGCGGCTATCAAGGCGTGCAAGTGCCGTCTTGGGATGCGCGGCTGATCGACCTTGACCTTGCCGCCAGCTCGAAAACCTATTGCGACGATCTGCGCGGCGTAGCGACCGCCAATGGCGTCGAAATCACCGAGCTTTCGACCCACCTGCAGGGCCAGCTCGTCGCCGTTCACCCCGCCTATGACACCCAATTCGACGGCTTTGCCGCCCCAGAAGTGCGCGGCAACCCCAAAGCGCGGCAGGAATGGGCGGTAGAGCCAAGTCAAAAAGGCGATCACCGCCAGCCAGAACCTTGGCCTGACCGCACATGCGACCTTTTCGGGGGCGCTCGCGTGGCCCTATCTTTATCCTTGGCCGCAGCGTCCTGCTGGTCTGGTGGAAGAAGCCTTTGACGAGCTTGCCCGCCGCTGGACCCCGCTTTTGGACCATGCCGATGCTGCGGGGATTGATCTGTGCTATGAAATCCACCCCGGCGAAGACCTCTGCGACGGTGCCACATTCGAGATGTTCCTAGAGCGTGTCGGCAACCATCCGCGTGCGAATATGCTCTATGATCCCAGCCACTATGTCCTGCAACATCTTGATTACCTTGCGCATATCGACATCTATCATGAGCGTATCAAGATGTTCCACGTCAAGGATGCCGAGTTGAACCCGACAGGGCGCCAAGGCGTCTATGGCGGCTTTCAGTCTTGGGTCAACCGCGCCGGACGCTTCCGCAGCCTTGGCGATGGGCAAGTCGATTTCGGCGGGATTTTCTCGAAACTGACGCAGCACAACTTTGACGGCTGGGCTGTGGTGGAATGGGAATGCTGCCTCAAGCATCCCGAAGACGGTGCCCGCGAAGGCGCGCAATTCGTCAACAACCACATTATCCGTGTCACCGAAAAGGCCTTTGACGACTTTGCCGATGCAGGCACCGATCACGCCGCAAACCGCCGCATGTTGGGATTGGAGTAAGCGATGACCATCACCTCTGCTTATGTCGCCCGCCCTGCCCGCATCCGTTTGGGCATGGTCGGCGGTGGCCGTGGGGCCTTTATCGGTGCGGTTCACCGCATGGCCGCCCGACTTGACGACCAATACGAGCTGGTGGCGGGATGCTTTTCTGCCGACCCAGAGAAATCAGCCGCCTCGGCCGCTGATCTGGGGGTGGCGCGCAGCTATGGCAGCTTTGCCGAGATGGCCAGCCGCGAAGCGCGTCGCAAAGACGGCATCGAAGCCGTGGCCATCGTCACGCCCAATCACATGCACGCCCCTGTAGCGCTGCAATTTCTCAAGCGCGGCATCCATGTGATCTGCGACAAACCCCTGACTGCCACCCTGCCCGAGGCCAAGCGTCTTGCCAAAGCGGCAACCGAGTCGGGCGTGATTTTTGCGTTAACCCACAACTACACCGGCTATCCAATGATCCGCCAAGCCAAAGCGATGGTCGACGCGGGCGAGCTGGGGGACATCCGGCTGGTGCAGGTCGAATACGCCCAAGACTGGCTGGCCGAACCGGTCGAGAACAAACAGGCCGACTGGCGCACCGACCCTGCGCGTTCGGGGGCTGGCGGCTCGACGGGGGATATCGGCACCCATGCGTTCAACCTTGCCAACTTTGTCTCGGGCCTGACGCTTGAGACGCTGGCCGCCGATCTGCAAAGCTTTGTCCCAGGACGGCGGGTCGACGACAACGCCCATGTGATGCTGCGTTATACCTCGGGCGCGCGCGGGATGCTGTGGTGCAGCCAAGTCGCTGCGGGTTGCGAAAACGCACTGCGTTTGCGGATTTATGGCACCAAAGCGGGGATTGAGTGGGAACAGGAAAACCCGAATTACCTTTGGGTGACCCCGCTTGGGGCTCCGCGCCAGCGCCTAACCCGTGGCGGCGCACAAACGGGCGAGGCCGCCGCGCGCATGACCCGCATCCCAGCGGGCCACCCCGAAGGCTATCTGGAGGGTTTTGCCAATATCTACGCCGAGGCCGCTCGGGCGATTACGGCCCGCCGCGATGGCCAAGAGCTTGACGCCGCCGTCACCTTCCCAAGCCTGAAAGAAGGGCTGGAAGGTGTGGCTTTTGTTGATGCCTGTGTGCGCTCTTCGGCGCGCAACGGCGCTTGGACCAAGCTGGCTCTGTAGCGAAAATCTGCCCTGCGCTGTGATGGCGCAGGGTTACGCCCGCAATCGCTCGCGGTTTTGCGCCAGCCAATAGGCGGTCAGCAGCATCGGCCCGTTGCCGATCTCGCCCGAGGTGACAAGCCGCATCATCTCGTCAAACGAGACCAGATGCCCGCGAATATCTTCGGCCTCACCCTCGACGCCAAACACGCCCGCCACTCCATCGGGCAAATCGGTTAAAGCGACGTAGGAATAGAGAAATTCGCTCAGAATTCCCGGCGAGGGATAATATTGCGCGACGGGCAGCAGCGCGTCCAAAGCCAGCCCCGCCTCTTCCATTGCCTCGCGGCGCGCGGCCTCTTCTGGGGTTTCGCCACTGTCGATGCGGCCCGCGATCGCCTCAAGCTGCCACGGCTGCGGATCACCGCGAAACTGCGGCCCCGCGCGAAATTGCTCGATCAATAGCACACGGTCGCGCTTGGGATCATAGGGCAAAACCGTAACCGCATCACAGCTGATCAGACCAGCGCGCGTGACCTGCGGGCTCATCTCGCCGTCAAAGCGGCGATAGCTGACGTCGATTTCCTCTAGTGCGAAAAACCGCGCATAGGGTTCGCGCCGCGCCGCAACGGCGACATCGCCCGCATCGGCATGGCGACGCAACTGCGTTTCTGCGGCGACCTGAGCGCGCAATTTCGACGCCGCCCGCACCACCAACTGCGGCACCCGCGCCGCGATTGCGGGCTTGTCGAAAAACTGCACCGTCGCATCTTGGGCCGCTTGCGCATATTCAGCGCCGAACTTGGCGGCCCAAATGTCATAGTTCCAAACCGCCACGCCCGTGCTTTGGGGCAGGCTCTCGGGCAAGAAAATCCACACCTCAAGACTGCCGCCCGCCGCAAGATCGACCTTCACGCGCCGCGCGTTCAGCCCCATGCAGCTTTGCGCGAACTGCATCCGCTCGAATTCCTGCGCAGTCACATCGCGCAACACTTTGCCCGGCAGCTTTGCCGTCGCCGAAACCGCCAGCGAGGGCCGATCCGTCGCGGGGTTCAGAAATGCCTCAAAGCCCGCAAGACTTGCGTCTTCATAACGGATAGCGCGATTAAGTTGTGCTTCTAGAATAGGTTGGTGCTGCAGCAGCCCCCAAAAGAAACAAGCCTGCATTACTTCCACCGACGCCCTGTCCATTCTGTCACAATACCAGCCAAGCCGCCGAGGCCAAAAAGCGTCAGCAGAAAATCGACGTGGCCCATCATTTGCGCCTGCTCCAGCATCAGCTCGAACACCCCCAAGACTGCATCGACAGGCCCGTCATAGCGCATCCGCATCGCCAGACGCACCATCAGATAGATCGAAAAAATCAGGGTGACGGCAAAGGTGATCACCGCCGCCGTCCGCAGCCCGACGCCAAACGCAAGGCCGTAATGGCCCTGCGGCTTTTGGCTGCCGATGGTCAGCCAAGCCACACACATCGCGACCAAACACGACACTTCGCGCAGCTTGCCCATGGGCATGCCTTCGGGAAGATATGTCGCAAACACGCCTGCGGCGAAATAGGCCATCACCGCAAAGGTAAGAGCTGCGGCCAGTTTAGATGCTGTCGGCATAAGTCTATGACCCGAACACTAGGAGCGCGACGCGCCCGAAAATACCTGCTCAGTTTCGACCTGAAGCCCTTCCAGCACAAGAGGCCAAATGCGACTTTGCACGGCAACTTGTGCCTTAGATTTGGGCATAAAGCGTCAATCAGCCTCGGCTGCGGCTTCTTTGGCCTGCTTTTGCGCGGCATAGGCATCCAAAGCGCGGGCGCGACCGACAGCAAGATCAATCATCGGGCGCGGATATCGCGCTTTGGGGTCCAACCCCCAAGCTTTTGGCACGGCCTCGAAAAAGGACAAAGCCTCTGGCGCCGGATGGGCATGGCCCTCGGCGATCCAACGCCCGCGATAGGCGCCTTGGCCGTCGAATTTCTCGGCTTGGCCTGCGGGGTTGAAGACCCGGAAATAGGGGGCTGCATCGGGGCCACAGCCCGCAACCCATTGCCAACCCATCGCATTTGCCGCCGGATCCCAATCCGTCAGCACCTCGGCAAACCACGCCTGCCCGATGCGCCAATCGGTCATCAGATGCTTGGTCAGATAGGACCCCACGATCATTCGCGCGCGATTGTGCATCCGCCCCGTAACATAGACCTCGCGCATGGCGGCATCGACAAAGGGCTCGCCCGTCATGCCGCGCCGCCAGCGCTCGGCATCGGCATTATCGCCGCGCCACGCAAAGCTTTCCCACTCGGGGCGCCAACAACGGGTCAAAATCTCGGGACTATGGTGCAGCAGGTGATAGGCGAACTCGCGCCAGACCAATTCCTTGCAGAAATGCTCGGCCCCCGCCGCGCCTTCGTGCACGGCGCGCTGGCCCGCGGCCCAAATGCTGCGCGGACCGATCTCGCCCCAAGCAAGGTTTTCGGACAGCCCCGAGGTTGCATCCTGAAGGGCAGGAAAATCGCGGGCTTCACGGTAACGCCCCGCGGAGTCTTCGATGAACGCGTCCAACCGCGCCAAGGCTGCTGCCTCTCCAACGCGTTGATACTTTGCGACGATATCACCGCCTCGCCGCATATCGGCGTCCAAACGCCACGCCTCGAGCGCGTCAGATTTCGGCCAAACCTTTGGGGACGCAAGTTGTTTTGGCGCGGGCACGGGGGGCGCAAATCCCTGCGCCGCAACTGAGCGCCAAAACGGGCTGTAGACCTTGTAATATCCGCCCGCCCCCGTCGCCACCTGCCACGGTTCAATCAGCAAAGCGCCGTTGAAACTCTCGGCTTCAAACCCATCAGCGCGCAAAGCGGCCTTGACCTCGGCGTCGCGCGCCTTGGCTTCGGGGTCATACATCCGCTGCCAATAGACGCCAGACGCGCCGACTTCGGCGATCACATCGCGCAAAACGGACAAAGCCTCGCCCCGCCGCAGGATCAGCTGCGACCCCTTGGCCGCCAAAACGCGGCCAAACTCGCCCAGCCCCAGCCCAAGGCGAAACCGTGCCGCAGCGCCCATTGCCTCAGTCTGCGCATCCAAAACAAATACCGGCACCAACGGCCGACCCGTCGCAACGGCCTGCGCAAGCATGGGGTGGTCCGATAGGCGTAAATCCCGTCGGAACCACAAAATCAAAGGCTTATTCGTCATCTTGGGCCATCCCCTTTGCCTTGCACTACGGACGGGCGCGGGGTTTGGATCACTCGAGACCTACAAAACCCGATCCAGCGCCGCAATCAGCCGCGCCACATCTTCGGCGCTGGTGTAATGCGCCAAGGACATCCGCAGCACACCATGCCCCAGATCAACCCCCATCGCCTCGAGCGGACGCACGGCGTAGAAATCCCCGCCCGAGCACGCAATCCCCTCATGTCCCAATGCCGCAGCAATCGGCGCGGCTGCGCGTGGCAAACTAATTGCCACGGTTGGCGCGCGGTCCTCGGCACGGCGCGGCCCCAAAAGGCGCAGGTCATTTCGCTCGCCCAGATAGTCCAAAAGCGGTGCGACAGCTGCGATCTCTTGCGCCCGCATCAGGTCGTGCACAGCGCGGTTGCGCGCGGCGGGGGCGGCTTCGGCGGTGAAATGGCGCGCATAAAGGGCGTCAACATAATCCGCCATGCCCGCACAAGCGGCGATTTGCGCGTGATCGGGCCCCGCCGGGGTAAAGCGCTTATACAAAGCGCCCGCGTTGAAATAATGGCACTGGGCCGGAAGTTCTGCCCCAAAATCTGCGTTCAACAGCATGATGCCCTGATGCGGGCCATAGGTTTTATAGGCCGAAAACAGATAGGCATCGCAGCCAAGCGCAGGGAAATCGGGGAACCCATGCGGAGCATAGGACACGCCATCGACCACAGTGCGCGCGCCAGCCGCCCGCGCAATCTCGCAAATCGCGGCCACGTCATTGATCTCGGCCACCACATTCGAGCAATGCGGAAAGGCCACCAACCGCACCCGCCCATCCGCCAGCAAAGCCGCCAAGCCTGCCGGATCAAGGCTTCCAGTCAGCGGATCAACCTGCCATTCGCGCACCTCGATGCCCTCATCGGCCAAGCGCCGCCACACGCCCGTGTTCGCCTCATGATCTTGATTTGTCACCACAATTGCCGCATTGGCATCACGCAGCCAAACCCGCACGGCCTGTGCCAGCACATAAGTATTTGCGCTGGTCGAGGGGCCAAAAGACACCTGCTCAGGTCCCACAGCCATCATTGCGGCAAGACGTTCGCGGGCCTCGTCCATCTCGGCGCCACCTGCTTGGGCGCTTGGATAGGGGCCATAGGGCTGAACCTTGCGCTCGGTATAAAAGCGGTGAAGGCGGTCGATAACCTGCTGGCACGGATAAGAGCCTCCCGCATTTTCAAAAAACGCGTGGCTGGCCGTCAAGGGCCCCGTAAAAGCCGGAAATTGGCTGCGCACAAATTCCATATCTAAGGTGGTCATATTCGGTATTCCTTAACGATTCACATCAATGACAACGCGGCCTTGCACCGCACCGGCCAAAATATCGGCCCCAAGCTGCGGCAGTTCTGCCAAGCCGACCTCGCGTACCATCGCCTCAAGCGTCGCCATCGGCAGGTCCGCCGCGATCTGCGCCCACGCCCGCTGCCGCTTTTCGAACGGGCAAAGCACCGAATCGATGCCCAGCAAGTTCACCCCCCGCAGCAAAAACGGAATAACCGAAGCCGGAAGCCCCGCCCCCCCCGCAAGCCCAACCGCCGCGACCGATCCGCCGTATTTCAGCTGTCCCAACACGCGGGCAAGCATGGCACCGCCCACCGCATCGACGCAGCCCGCCCAAGTTTCAGCCTCTAGCGGACGCTTGACGGTCTCGGCCAACTCGGCGCGAGGCACAATTCGGCTGGCCCCAAGGTCGCGCAGATAGGCCTCCGTCTCGGGTCGCCCCGTCACTGCGGCGACCTGATACCCCTGTGCCGCCAGAATCGCCGTGGCCACCGACCCCACACCGCCCGCAGCCCCCGTCACCAAAACTTCACCCTGCGCTGGCATAAGACCATGATCTTGCAGCGCCATGACCGCCAGCATGGCCGTAAATCCCGCCGTGCCAACCGCCATTGCTTGCCGAGTCGTCAGCCCCTTTGGCAGCGGCACCAGCCAGTCGGCCTTGACCCGCGCCTTTTGCGCATAGCCGCCCCAATGCACCTCGCCGACGCGCCACCCCGTAAGCACAACACGGTCGCCCACCGCATAGCGCGGATCTGCCGAAGCCTCGACCACACCGGCAAAATCAATCCCAGGCACATGCGGATATTTGCGCACAAGCCCGCCACCATTGGCCGAAAGGCACAGCCCGTCCTTATAGTTCAGCGTCGAATACTCGACCGCAACGGTCACCTCACCCTCGGGAAGATCCGACAGAACCAAGCTGCGCAGAGCCGCAACCGCGCCCTGATCCCCCTGCTGTTCCATCACCAATGCTGTAAAAGCCATTGCCACCTCCCGATTTGATCATATTATCCGAATTGACGTAGCGGAACCCTTGCCACACCGCCGTACATTGTCGATCTTGCATTAAGACCTTGAGACAAAGCCAGAGCCAATCTAGCTTATTATTGATTTCGGACGGCCAAGCATAAGGCCAAACACCGAACCAACAGCCGAGGAGCAAACATGACCAAAGCGACAAATCTTTTCACCAGCACAGCGCTTGCGCTTGCTTTTGCCACTGCCGCCCAAGCGGGCGACGCCAACCTGACGGTCTTTGATTGGGCCGGTTTCGAAGATCCTTTGCTGATCGAATCCTATATCGCCAAACATGGCAATCCGACCTACAGCTTCTTTGGCGATGACGACGAAGCCTTTCAAAAGGTCTCTTCCGGCTTCAAAGCTGACGTGGCGCACCCCTGTTCGCAGATGGTACAGAAATACCGCGACGCAGGCCTGATCGAGCCTTGGGATGTCAGCCGTATTCCCGAATATGCCAATATTGCGCCTCGGTTTACCGACTCCAAGATCTTTTCGGACGACGCGGGCGTTTGGTATATTCCGACAGATTACGCCTATACCGCCATCGCCTATAACACTGAAAAGGTAACACCAGAGGACGTGGCCAGCCTGCAAGTCTTTGTAAATCCAAAGTTCGCGGGCAAGATTTCTTTGCCAGACAACACCGATGACGCTTGGTCGCTGGCCTATCTGGCCACTGGGGTTTCCGACTGGACCACGGTCACAGACGAGCAATATGCCGCCGCCGCCGCTTGGCTGCGCCTTGCGCATCAGAATGTGAAAACCTACTGGACCGACCCCGCAGAATTGGCACAGCTGATGAAATCGGGCGAAATCGACATCGCTTGGAACTGGAACGATGCGGTCGCGAACATGCGCGCAGAAGACGTGCCCGTCGCCTTTAACCGCACGCCCACCGAAGGCTCTGCCAGCTGGTTCTGTGGCTATGTGAACTTTAAAGACGCGCCCGGGTCCGAAGATCAGGCCTATGACTTCATCAACGCATGGCTCGAGCACGGTTCGGCCAAAGCGCTGCTGGCGAACTTTGGTTACGCAAGCGCCAATGACGCCGCGATGAAAGACATCCCCCTTGCTGAACTCAAAGCGGGCGACGTGGACCCGATCGAAGGCACGCTTCTGTCGCAGGTGCCGATCGACCCAACCTTCCGCGACAAGATGACCCAAGAGTTCGAGCTGATTAAGTCCGGCTTCTAATTCGACCCTCCATTTGCGCCGCCCGAGTCAATTCGGGCGGCGTTTTCTATGGCAGCCCGCCAATCGCGCCCCAACACCCCATAGTTAAAATCCCCATATCTCAGCACCTTGCCTCACCGCCGCGAACCTGCAACCCTAGCTGCGCATCGCATCAATGGGGACATCATGGCAAAGCCCGCCGAGACCACAGTATTCACGCATATCGCCCGCCGTATCCCCAATTGGAAACCAAAGGTCATTCTCGATATCGGCGCGAATGTCGGCCAGAGCGCGCTTGCCTTCGCCACCGCCTGCCCCGAAGCATTGGTTCATTCCTTTGAGCCCGTGCCCTCGGCCTTTCGAAAATTGCACGCAAACACCCGCCATCTCGACAATGTCATGACCCATCCTATCGGATTGGGACGCGAGGGGGCGATTCTGCGGATGAGCGATGGAAAAATCTCAACCCAAAACCGGATTCTGGACAGTGGCGACCTTAGCGGTGTTGAAGTGACCATCCACAAAGGCGCGGATGTGATCAGCCGCCTTGGGTTGACCGAGATCAGCTTTGCCAAGATAGACACCGAGGGCCATGATCTTGATGTCCTGCACGGGCTTGAACCTGTGCTGGATCAGATCGACTTCATCCAAGTCGAAGCTGGTATGAACAGCTACAACAAGACCCATGTGCCCTATCAGACGCTATCCGAATATATGGAAGCGCATCATTTCCTACTGTTCTACATCTTTGAACAAATCCTCGAGTTTAAAAAGGACGGCCGCCCCGTGCTGCGTCGCGCCAATCCGGTTTTCATCAATGCCCGCCTTGTCGATCTGGAGGGAATCAGCTGACCCCTGCAGATGCCAGTCTTGCGCATCGCTTCCTAACAAAGGCTTACCTAAAGCCTCTCTGCCAATAAAAATCGCGCTCTTGCACCCTGCGCCCGCAGCCCCTATATTGGTCTTGTCGAGGGATTTCTCGCGACTATGGCGATAAACGCACCCATAATACACGGCTCGGACTCGGGGGCGGTACCCGACAACTCCACCAATAACCCTGTCTTTGCAGGCGCTTGGGGTCGAAATAGGATCGACGAACGTCTAAAGGGGCCAGCTTTTGCTCGGTGAGGTACCACCGTTATCGGTCCGAAACGTACAGTTGCAAATGACAACCGTGCTCCGGCAATGGCTTTGGCTGCGTAAGCAGTTCGAGTCGCCGAAACTAAGTCCCTGCGCTTAGCCGCGTAGGGCGGGGTCCGCCGGAACCTGGCAACAGAATCCGGCACCTTTCCCTTTTATCAAACTAGGCTGACGCTTTGCGGACGAATCTCTCGCAAAATCCGTCGTTTGCGCGCAGGTTGGTCGTGCCCCAATAGCCTGCAAAGAGATCAAAATGAGCAGCCTCGCCGAACTGACCCGCTGCTTTGGCCGCATTGGTCTTTTGTCCTTTGGCGGCCCCGCCGCGCAAATCAGTCTCATGCACCGCGAAATCGTCGAGACCCGCAAATGGGTCAGCGAAGATGACTTTCTGGGGGCGCTGTCTTTTTGCATGTTGCTGCCTGGCCCTGAAGCGATGCAGCTTGCGACGTGGATTGGCTGGCGCAAGCATGGGGCCTTGGGCGGGCTGATCGCGGGTGGGCTTTTTTTGCTGCCCGGTGCTGTGATTATGCTGGCGCTTGCGGTGATTTATTCGGTTTGGGGGCATCTGCCGTTGGTGTTCGGCGCTTTTGCGGGCGTACAAGCGGCCGTGCTGGCCGTCGTGATTGAGGCGCTGCTGCGTCTGCGAAACCGAGCGTTGAAAACCCCAGGCCAGCAAGTTTGCGCCGCCTTGGCCTTTGCGGCGCTGGCAATTTTTGCACTGCCTTTTCCAGTGGTGATCCTGACGGCGGCCGTTTGGGGGTTTGCAAGCACGCCCAAAAGCCAAGCCCAAGTGCCCCAGTCGAAACCTTGGGCGCAAACCCTGCGGGCTGTACTGATTTGGGGCACGATTTGGCTGCTGCCCCTTGCCATTCTAAACGTCGCCGCACCGCCGATCCTTGCCGAGATCGCGCTGTTCTTTTCCAAGCTGTCACTGCTGACCTTTGGCGGCGCTTATGCGGTTCTGGCGTGGATGGCCCAAGAGGTTGTCGCGCAAAAGCAATGGCTTAGCCTTGCGCAAATGATCGACGGATTGGGACTTGCCGAGACCACGCCCGGGCCTTTGATCTTGGTGACAGAGTTTGTGGGTTTTATGGCGGCGGCCAAATATGGCGTGCTGATGGGGGTTGCGGGGGCGGTGACGGCGCTTTGGATGACCTTTGCCCCGTGCTTTTTGTGGATCTTTGCGGGCGGGCCTTGGACGCTGTTTTTGACGCAAACGCCGCGCTTGTCAGGCGCGTTACGGGCGATTTCTGCGGCGGTGGTTGGGGTGATTGCCAGCCTTTCGCTGTGGTTTGCGGCGCATGTGCTGTTCGCCCAACACCACCTGTGGCGCATGGGCCCACTGCAGCTCTCTTTGCCCGAGGTATCAAGTTTACGTGTTCTGCCAACCGTTCTTGCCATACTTGCCGCCTATGTTTTGCTGCGCCGGCATTGGCCCTTGCCTTGGGTTTTGGCGCTTTGTGCGGCGGCGTCTGCTGCACATGCAGTATTCCTCGCTGCCCCCCCTTCCCTTTGAAGCCAAAAAGCCTATGCTGCGAGAATTGCAAAGGGGATGCTTATGTCGAAATCCATTGACTACGGGAACTTGATGCACCGCGCGATGCGTGGCTTGATCCAGACCGTGCTCAGGGATGTCGGCGCGAACGGGCTTCCGGGCGACCACCACTTCTTCATCACGTTTGACACTACCCTTGAAGGCGTCGAGATGGCCGATTGGCTGCGCTCGCGCTATCCGGGTGAGATGACGATCGTGGTCCAGCATTGGTTCGAGGATTTGGTCGTCACCGATGAGGGCTTTACGATCACCCTCAACTTTGGCAACCAGCCCGAGCATTTGGTGATCCCCTTTGACGCTGTGCGTACCTTTGTTGACCCATCGGTAGAGTTCGGCCTGCGTTTCGAGGCGCATGACGACGACGACGACGCAGAGCTTGACGACGAAGACCCCGAAGACGACCCAACGCCGCCACAAGGCGAAGGCCAAGTCGTCAGCCTTGATAAGTTCCGCAAACAATAGTCTCAGTTTTTCTGACAGGACGCCAATATGGCCCATGAAGCGCAGCTTTTCCTTCGTCAGCTTTTGACGAAACCTAAACAGGTTTCCGCAATCGCCCCCTCTTCCCCTTGGCTGGCCAAAGCAATGGCACAGGGGCTTGGGCCGCAATCGGGACGTGTGGTGGAATTCGGGCCGGGCACGGGCGCTTTGACGCGCGGGATTTTGGCGACGGGCTTGCCCGCGCAAAACCTGACCCTGTTCGAGATGAGCTCGGATTTCGTAGACCACCTGCGCAGCCAGATGCCGCAAGTTGTGGTGCATCATGCCCCCGCCCAAGCCGCCGTCGGCCTTGTGCCAAAGGGGGCCGAGCGCGTGATTTCGGGCCTGCCGCTGTTATCGATGCCGGTCGAGTTGCGCCGCTCCATCGTTGGCGCCGCCTTCGAGATTTTGGCTCAAGACGGGATCTATACCCAGTTCACTTATGGCCCGACGCCGCCTCTTTCGTCCGAGCTGATGGAGGATCTTGGCATCACCTTTACCAAGGGCCCCAAGGTTTGGGCCAACTTGCCGCCCGCGCGGGTCTATCATTTTCGCAGGCTTTAGCTGCGGAAATTTTAGTATACCGATGTATACTAATTGAATTCTTAAGCATTTGCCGCTATGCCGCCCCTATCCCAAATAGGAGGCTTGCAGATGTCCGCCACCCGCACCGAAACTGATAGCTTTGGCCCGCTTGAGGTTGCCGCAGACAAATACTGGGGCGCGCAAACGCAGCGCTCGATCATCAACTTTCCCATCGGCTGGGAACGCCAGCCCGTCGCGATCATCCGCGCGCTTGGCGTGATCAAAAAGGCCTGCGCTTTGGTCAACGTCGCCCAAGGTGATATGGACGAAGCGCTGGGTCAGACCATCGCCGCCGCCGCACAAGAAGTGATCGACGGCAAGTTTGATGACAACTTTCCACTGGTGGTCTGGCAGACTGGCTCTGGCACCCAGTCGAACATGAACGCCAACGAGGTTATCTCGAACCGCGCGATTGAAATGCTGGGCGGCGTGATGGGCAGCAAAAAGCCTGTCCACCCCAACGATCATTGCAACATGGGCCAGTCGTCCAACGACACCTTCCCGACTGCGATGCACGTCGCTATTGGCATGATGGCACGCGACACGCTGCTGCCCGGCCTGGAAAAGCTGCATGCGGCGCTTGATGCCAAAGCCGTTGAATTCAAAGACATTATCAAAATCGGTCGCACCCATACCCAAGACGCAACCCCGCTGACTTTGGGGCAGGAATTCTCGGGCTATGCCGCACAGGTTTCCAAGGGCATCGCCCGCGTCAAGATGTGCCTGCCCGACATCTACGAGCTGGCACAAGGCGGCACCGCGGTTGGCACAGGCCTGAACACCCGCGTCGGTTGGGACATCCGCGTTGCGGCACAAATCGCCGAGATCACCAACCTGCCCTTCGTCACAGCTCCGAACAAATTCGAAGCCTTGGCCGCGCATGACGCGATGGTGATGTTCTCGGGCGCGCTGAAAACCGTAGCTGCGTCGCTGTTCAAGATCGCCAATGATCTGCGCTTGCTTGGGTCTGGCCCCCGCTCGGGTCTGGGCGAATTGATCCTGCCAGAGAACGAACCAGGCTCGTCGATCATGCCGGGTAAGGTAAATCCGACCCAAGCCGAGGCTCTGACCATGGTCTGCGCGCAGGTCATGGGCAATGACGCGGCTGTGGGCTTTGCAGGCTCGCAAGGCCACTTCGAACTGAACGTCTACAATCCTATGATGTCCTATAATGTCTTGCAATCCATGCAGCTTTTGGGCGATGCGGCGGGGTCGTTCACCGACAATATGGTTCTGGGCACCCAAGCCAATATCACCCGCATCGACAAGTTGATGAAGGAATCGCTGATGCTGGTGACCGCGCTGGCGCCAACCATCGGCTATGACGCGGCCACCAAAGTCGCCAAAACCGCGCATAAAAACGGCACCACCCTGCGCGAAGAAGCGATCGCGCTTGGCTATGTCGACGGTGAGACCTTTGACCGCGTTGTGCGGCCCGAAGATATGATCGGTCCGAAAGGCTAAGCGATGGCCGAAATCATCAACCTGCGCGCCGCCCGTAAAGCCCGAGACAAGGCCGAAGCGCGGGCGCAGGCTGATGCCAACGCGCTAAAATTCGGCCGCCTCAAATCCGAAAAGGCCCTTGAGGCGGCCAAAGCAGACAAGGCCAAGCGCGACCTAGACGGTCACGAACGCGAATGAGCGGCCGCCCCGTCAAACGTTCGCTGACCCTGAATGGCCACCGTACTTCAGTGTCGCTTGAAGAAGCCTTTTGGCAGGCCTTCCGTGATCTGGCAGAGGCCGAGGGAAAACCGCTCAACGCCCTCGCTGCAGAAATAGACATCGCGCGAGACACCGATATCGGTCTTGCGTCGGCAATCCGCGTCTATGTTCTTACGCAGTTGCAAGCCAAATCGGCTAACGGCGGCTCACCCGCAGCTTGATACCATCGCGCGATCGCACGGTTAGGTGTGCGACCGGCACGGGGTCTACAGCCTCCGCCCGTTCAAACCTAAAGCTGCGCGCCAGCATCGCCAGCAGTAACACGCCCTCGATCATCGCAAAGCCTGCACCTGTGCAAACCCGTGGCCCCGCCGAAAAGGGCATATAGCCGTCGCGGGCGCAGACGCGGTTTTCCTCGGTTTGCCAACGGCTTGGATCAAAAACGTCGGGCCGGTCCCAGAGACGTTCGTGCCGGTGCAGATGCCACGGACTGAGAACAATTTGCCCACCCGCTGCGACCGACCGCCCCCGCATCTCTTCGGGGCAACGGTTTTCACGCACCATCATAGGCACTGGGGGATAGAGCCGGAGCACTTCGCGAAACACATCCCGCGTGTAGCGCAGCTTGCTAACATCGCCGAACTCAGTGGCCTCGCCCAAAGTCGCAGCCTCCGCCGCCAAGCGATCCTGCACTTCGGGATAAAGCGCAAGCATCAACAAAGCCCAGGCCAAGGCCGAAGCGCTGGTCTCATGGCCCGCCAAAAAGAAAATCGCGACCTGATCAACCATCTCTTCGGTCTCAAACCGCGCGCCGGTCACAGGGTCGGCAGTCGCCATGATCTTGGTCGCAAGATCATTCGGTGCAGTCCCTGCAATAATCTCAGCTGCCCGCGCTTTGGTAAGCCGCGTAATCAAGCCGCGTATCACCGCCGCCGACGCCTTGGTTTTGCGTCTATGAAACCGCGGGAACCACCGCGGCAACGGCAGAAAAGCTGCAAGGTTTAGAAGCGGTTGCGTGCGTTGATACGCACGAAACTCGTCAAAGACTTGGGCTGCGACTTCATGCTCGATCGGGATCGAAAACAAGGTGCGAAAGATCACGTCGGCAGCGGCATGGCTCATCTCGGCTTCGACCTCGACCACGCCTTGCGGCATCCGCGCCACGGCCGCCTGCCCCGCCGCAAGCATCGCCGGAAAGGTGTCACGCAGTCGCCCGCCTTCAAATGCGGGGTCAATGATCCGGCGCTGCCGGCGCCACACCTCGCCATTGGTGACAAAAACCGAGTTGCCCAACAGCGGCCGCAGCCCCTCGCCGATACGATTGGACTTTGGAAAATCGTCGGGGTGCTCGACCAGAACCCGCTTGATCAAAGCGGGGTCGTTGCACAAATAGCTGCGGAAAAACGGCGTCCGGAACTCGGCCATCCACGCGCGATAGAGCCGTGCGGGCTGAGCCGACAAGATATCCGCGCGAAACAGCCGCAGATAGTGCAACAGCGACACCCGATCAGGACGCGAGGGCGGTTTTGGAGCGATCATGCGACGTCTCGATAGCCAGAGAGAGGCCGCTCGATCCGGCTTTTCGAGGCCACCCGACCCTCGTAGCGTTCGCGCAGTGTCAAAGCGCCCGCAGTGATCTGGAAATAGTCATAATCCTTGGGGCGATCAAACGCGCAAAGATATTGAAAATGCAGTCTAAAAAACCGCCAGCGCAGTTCGGCCCAGCGTGCGGCACTTAGGGACTGTGTGAAGGCCGCCGAAACCACCAGTGGCCAAAGCTTGACCTGAGGCGCAACCCCCGTAACCGAAACCGGATCGCAAAGCGCAAAAGCGCAGCCATCCCCCGGCGCTGTAACGTCGATCCACGCCACTTGATCTTGTGCCGCCATATAGGTCAGATCCCCGCGCAGCCGTTGCGCTTTTGGTAGAAACGACACCATCGGCACGACCTGCCCAAGCGACAAGAACCCTAGCGCCGACGCCTCTTTGGGAAGGCCATCGCGCAACAGATCTGCCAAAATCGACACCCCCAGATGCGCGCCAGACGAATGGCCGACCACCAATACCTCATCAAAGCCTTGGGTCAGAGCCACCCGAAGAGCGGTGCGGAACTCTGTCATTCGTGCTTCAAGTTCGGGGGGATTTGCACCGCCGATCTGGGCCGAGTAGGCGTAATCATGCATCAAATAGTATGCAAAAACCTTATTGTCCCAGCGCCTGAAGGCCGCCAAAATCGCCCAAGCCAGGCCGAAGCCAAGTCCCGCGCCCAAAATAGGGTGAACTTGCGACGCAAAAACGGCCAAGGCCCCGCCCAAAAGCAAAGCCACCGCAAGCTGTGCGAGCAAAAACACGATCGGATAGAGCGCCGCAATCATCGGCCCTTTGCGCAGCTGCATCAGACGAAACAGCGCGCCAGAACCGATATAGGCCCAAGCTGTGCGCACAAGCTGCAAGTAGGTCCCCGCAATCCCGCGCTCCATTGACGTTTTGACGATATCTGACCAAACCAACACGTCGATATCGGCCTCGGACTGCAGACCGTCGATCCGCGCTGTCGCGTGCCAACCATAAGGGCCTTTGCCCGATTTCGGCTTTAGATCAATCTGGTAGCCGGAAATGCGCGCTTGGTCCGCGCCCTCTTTGCGATAAAGCTCGCGATAGCGGCGCGGATGGAACGGATCATAGCCCGGAATGTAGAACACCATACGCCGAAAAATCGGCGTATTAGGCGTGCTTTGCTCTGGCTCTGTCATCCGTTCCCCGCCCCTAGTCTCGCGCAGTTTGAAGCGCGAATGGGGCAATTCCAAGGGCAAAACCTAGCCGAGCTGTGCAAGAAACGGCAAATTCTCGAGCAACCAATAAGAGAAGGACGAAAATCCGCCCGTCAGCATCATCAGACCGATCGTCCAAAGCAAAAGCCCCATAATGCGCTCGATCCGTTCGGCATGCCGTTTGAAGAACGCCACCGCTGGCGTAAGGCGACCGAAAAACGCAGCTACCGCCAGAAACGGCAGCCCCAAACCTGCAGCATAGACCGCAAGCAAGGTCATCCCGCGCGTTACATTGCCCTCTTGCGCGGCGAGACTGAGAATTGCGCCAAGCTGCGGGCCGATACACGGCGTCCAGCCGAAGGCAAAGGCCAGCCCCAACACATAGGCGCCAAAAGACGAGCCGCCGCGATCACCTGCATCCAAGCGCATCTCGCGGTCCAAAAATCCGATCCGATAGACGCCAACAAAATGCGCGCCAAACACCATCACCACGATGCCCGCCGCTGTCGAGAAGGTCTCGGCATTACCCAGAAAGAACGCGCCAAAAGCCGAAGCCGCAAGCCCAAAAATCATGAAAACTGTAGACAATCCGAGGACGAAAAAGACCGCCGCAAGAATAGGCGAGCGGCCGCCTTTCATTTCCCCAACCGAAATTCCGGACATATAGGCCAGATAGGGCGGCACAATCGGCAAGACGCAGGGGCTCAGAAAGGACAAAATCCCTGCCAAAAGCGCCACCACCATGGCCGGAATCAAACTTGCGTCGATGATATCAATGCCGAACATAGCGCCTCCATTTTGCAACTCCTAGCGCGGCGCGGCGCAAAGGTCACGCCCCCCTTCCGTCACTTCCGCGTGGGTCAGTGTTACAAGCTGCGAATTGGCTCTGGCCCTTGGTAACCGCAACACGTTAATTTACTCAAAACATGAGGGTTAAAAATGCAGTGGGATGCCGAAGTCGATTGTTCAGGGTTGTTGTGCCCACTGCCGGTTTTACGTGCGCGCAAACGCTTGATTTCAATGCCCGTTGGGGCGGTTTTACGCATTCTTGCCACGGACAAAATGGCCGCGATTGATCTGCCGCATTTTTGCACCCAGAGCGGTCATGAGTTCCTCGACAGTAGTGATGAGGCTGGCATGGACGTTTATCTCATTCGCCGCGGCCCAAAGTAAAAGGGCGGCAGGTTTCCCCACCGCCCTGATTTCTTAGCGACCCAAGGACCACCAACCGCGCTTTTTCGGCTTTGGCGGGCCATCTTCCACCTCTGGCTCTGCATCTGCCTGCGCTTCGACCACTGCTGGTTCGGGCTGGGCAGGGGCAGGCTCTGGCTGCGCAACCACAACCGCTTCGGGCTCTGCTTTCACAGCTTCCACCTGAACGGCTTCGACGGCTGGTACGGGCTCGACTGCAACTGGCTCAGAAGAGGTAGCCTCGGCTACGGCCTCAACCTTGGGCTTTGCACGGCTGCGACGCGGTTTGGGCGCGGGCTTGTCGGCATCTGCCACAGGCGCATCGGCTTCACCAACGGCTTGCACTGCAACCTCAGGCTTTGGCTTGGCACGGCTACGCGAGCGGGACTTTGGCGCGGGCGCCTCTGCCTCGGCTGCAATGGCATCACCAGCGACGACCTCTGCAGGTGCTTCGGCAACGGCCTCTGCCGCTTTTTTACCGCCGCGCACGCGGGTACGACGCTTTGGAGCAGCGGGCGCATCTGCGGCAACAGTCTCGGCTGCATCAGCGGAGTCTTCACCCGCATCGGCTTCGCCATCATCATCCTGATCGTCGGACCCCGAAGCATCACCAGGAGCGCCATTCTTCTTGCGACGACGGCGGCGACGACGCTTTTTGCCATTGCCCTGAGGCGCGTCACCCGAAACCGCCTCAACGCTTTCGACCTCTTCCGCCTCGGCCACGTCGTCAACCAGATCTTCATCCTCTGGCTCGGCAACAGCCGCACCCATGAGGCTCGCGTTGCCCGAAATAGCCGCAGGTGCTTCGGGCACGAAACGAGTTGCGGTTTTAAACTTTTCAATGGTGAAATCGGGGCTGATCATGTGCGGATCGCATTCGATCCGAACCGCCATGCCATAACGCGCCTCGATCAGCGCGATATGTTCGCGCTTGCCGTTGATCAGGAAGTTCACAATCCCGATCGGAGCGCGCAGCAGCACCTCTTTCGAGCGTTTGCGCGTGCCCTCTTCTTCCAAGGCGCGCAAAACCTGCAATCCAAGGCTGTCGTCAGAGCGGATCAGACCAGTGCCGTGGCAATGCGAGCAAGGCTGCGTGGTGCTTTCCAACATCCCCGGACGCAGACGCTGACGCGACATTTCCATCAGGCCAAATCCGGAAATCCGGCCAACCTGAATCCGTGCACGGTCGGTTTTCAGCTTGTCTTTCAAACGCTTCTCGACCGAGGCGTTGTTGCGACGCTCTTCCATGTCGATGAAGTCGATAACGATCAGACCCGCCAAGTCGCGCAGACGCAACTGACGCGCAACCTCTTCAGCGGCCTCAAGGTTGGTCTTCAGAGCGGTGTCTTCGATCGAGCCCTCTTTGGTCGCGCGGCCCGAGTTCACGTCGATCGCGACCAACGCTTCGGTGATGCCGATGACGATATAGCCGCCAGATTTCAGCTGCACGGTCGGGTTGAACATGCCGCCAAGATAGCTTTCGACCTGATAACGCGCGAACAAAGGCGTTGGATCGTCATAGCGCTGCACGATTTTCGCGTGGCTTGGCATGATCATCCGCATAAAGTCTTTGGCGGTCTGATACCCTGCCTCACCCTCGACCAAAATCTCGTCGATTTCCGAAGAGTGTAGATCTCGGATCGAGCGTTTGATCAGATTGCCTTCTTCATAGATCGCAGCAGGCGCAACCGACTTGAGCGTCAGCTCGCGAATTTGCTCCCACAGGCGCATCAGATATTCGTAGTCGCGCCGGATTTCTGGCTTGGTGCGTTTGGCACCCGCAGTGCGGATAATCAGGCCAGCGCCTTCTGGCACTTCGATTTCTTGTGCGATTTCTTTCAGCTTCTTGCGGTCAGCCGCCTGTGTGATCTTGCGCGAAATACCGCCACCGCGGGCAGTATTCGGCATCAAAACGCAATACCGCCCTGCGAGCGACAGATAAGTCGTCAGCGCAGCACCCTTGTTGCCACGTTCTTCTTTGACCACCTGCACCAGCATAATCTGGCGGGTTTTAATCACTTCTTGGATTTTGTAGCGACGCACACGCGGCTTGCGTGGAGCGGCGATTTCCTCGGCAACATCCTCATCGGCAATCGACTCAATCTCGTCGTCGGTATCCGAAGCATGGTCAACCGAGTGATAAGGCTCTTCGGTTTCATCCGAGGCCTCTGCGGAAACCAAAGCGTCATCCAGGTCGTCGCTTTCGAGGGCGGCCGGCGCTTGGGCTTGGGTTGGCTGCTCGCCCGAGTCGTTGCCGTGGATTTCAACCAGAGCATCGGCACCAGTTTCCTCACCAAGATCAACAACATCCATGCTGTTGACTTCGCCCGACTGCACAGCATCAGCCGACTTTGCGGCCTCTGCGCGAGGGCGCTGTTGATGGCGCGAGCGGGATTTGGAGTTCGAGCGACGGTTGTCCTCTTCATCCTCGGCGCGGTTCAGAGCGCGCTCTTCTTCCAACAGTGCCTGCCGATCCGCGGTTGGGATCTGGTAATAATCGGGGTGAATCTCGGCAAAAGCCAAGAACCCGTGCCGGTTGCCACCGTAATCGACAAAGGCCGCCTGAAGCGATGGCTCCACACGGGTGACTTTGGCAAGATAGATGTTTCCGGCAAGTTGGCGCCTGTTCAGGGTTTCAAAATCGAACTCTTCGACCTTGTTTCCATCAACCACAACAACGCGAGTTTCCTCTGCGTGGGTGGCGTCGATAAGCATTTTCTTAGACATATCAATCCATTGCGCCCTAAACGCAGACAGCGCCCTGGCGGACCAGAGCGGGATGAAAACATACTAGGGCGGCTTGTTCGGGCGGCTGCGCGCAACGCAAAACGGCGGGTCACGCCCTTTGGGCGTCCCTCGTCAGTCATTGCCAATGTCGCGCACATCATCGCGGTTCACGTCTGGGCGGTATTGAGCCGCCCACCTTTAAAAGCTCGTTTGTTTCTGAAATTTCAGTCACTTACGGGCAATAATCCGACCTTACGGTCGATCCGACGCCCCGCTTTCGGCGCGCAGATCGCGTGCCAGATCACAAGGGCAGAGAATTTCGTGGCCAGCTTGCGCGGCCTAGCAACAACCCTAGCGGCAAATGGGGCGGTCTGACAATGGGTGATTTAGGTCCAGAGCGTTACAATCGCCGCCCCAAGGCGCTAGACATACTCCGAGCGGCTGAGGCCATACTTGGCCATCTTCTCGTTCAGGGTGCGCCGCGGCAGACAAAGTTCGTCCATCACAGCGGTAATTGACCCCTTATGTCGCCGCATGGTGTTGTCGATCAGCATCCGCTCAAAGGCTTCGACGTAGTCTTTCAGCGGCTTGCCTTCGGTCGTCAGCGCAGGGCCGGACGCCTCGTTGTCGGCCATCAGCAGACTTGCAATCGAGCCAGAGCCGCGACGGTTTTGCAGCACGGCCCGCTCGGCGATATTGACCATCTGACGCACATTGCCCGGCCAAGGCGCTTGCAACAGCTGTGCCGCCTCTTGCGCGGTCACCTGCGGCGCGTCGCAGCCGTATTCCTCGGCGAACTGCTCGCTTGCTCGGGTGAACAGCGTCAGAATGTCCTCACCGCGCGAGCGCAGCGGTGGACAGATGATCGTCATCGCGCCCAGCCGATAGAACAGATCCGGCCGAAGCACGTCCTCAAGCGTTTTGTCGGGCGCGTGTTCGTTGCAAATGGCGATAATCCGCGTTTCGGGCGGAACCCCCTGCTCGTTGATTTGCGTCAGCAGGCGCGACTGCAAGCCATGGCTCAGGCTTTCGATATCCTCAAGGCAAAGCGTACCGCCCCGCGCCTCTTCGATCAGCGGCAGGTTGCCGTCCTCCGAAGGGCCGAAAAGCTTGGCCCCCAATTGATCTTCGCCCCAAGCCGCACAAGACACGGTGACGAATTTCTTGGAACTGCGCGGGCCCACAGCGTGCAGGGCATGCGCAACCAACGTCTTGCCCGTCCCTGTTTCGCCGTCGATCAGCACATGGCTATCGGCTTGGCCCAGATCAAGAATATCCTCACGCAGCCGTTCCATTGCGGGGCTGGCTCCGACAAGTTTCTTCATCAGAACCGTGCCGTCGGACAACTCCTTGCGCAGCGCACGGCTGTCAAGCGTCAGCCGCCGCGCCGTCGTCGCTCGCTTGGCAAGCTCGGTCATACGGTCGGGATTGAACGGCTTTTCCAGAAAGTCATAGGCGCCGATCCGCATCGCTTCGACTGCCATCGGCACATCGCCATGCCCCGTGATCAAAATCACCGGCAGGCCAGAATCCATGCCCATCAAGCGTTTCAGCAGAGCCATCCCGTCCATACCCGGCATTTTGATATCCGACACCACCACGCCCGGCCAATCCGGCCCAAGCGTCTTGAGCGCCTCTTCCGCGCTGGCGAAGGTTTCTGTGTCAAAGCCCGACAGCGCCAACCACTGGCTGATCGAGGCGCGCATATCCGCTTCGTCGTCGACAATCGCCACTTTCATTGCCCGTGCCATAAAGCCCTCATTCCGCTGCTTTGGTTTCTGCGCCCAAGATGGGCAAGTTTATTTCAAACACCGCGCCGCCGTTGTCGGCATTACGCGCTGTCAGCCGACCACCAAGGTCGGTCACAATGCCAGACGAGATCGCAAGGCCAAGCCCAACCCCCTCGCCCGGTTTTTTCGTGGTGTAGAACGGCTCAAAGATCGAGCCGATCTCTGCAATCCCCATGCCATTGTCGCGCACGGCAAGGCTCGCGGCCTCACCCAGCGTCAAAAGCAGGTCGATCTGCGGGTCTTTGGTGTCTTTGGTCGCGTCCAATGCGTTGCGCAGCAGGTTGATAATCACCTGCTCCAGCCGCAAACGGTCCGCCATCACCATCACAGGCTTGCGCGGCACAGAGCGGGTGATCTTGACCACCCGCTGTTTCAACTGCGGCTCCATCATCGCCAGCGCTGACGAGAGGCACGCCCGCAAATCCACCGGTTCGAACGCCTCGCCCCCCTTGCGCGCATAAGATTTCAACTGACGCGTGATCGCGCCCATACGGTCGATCAGATCATCAATTCGTTGAAAACTTGATAACGCTTCTTCGGGACGCTTGCGCTGCAACAACAGCCGCGCGCCCGCCAGATAGGTCTTCATCGCCGCCAAAGGTTGGTTCAGCTCGTGGCTCACCGCTGCAGACATCTCACCCAAAGCGGCAAGTTTCGACGATTGCGCCAATGTCAGCTCGGCCACTTCAAGGTTCTTCTGCGCCTTTTCACGTTCGGCAATCTCGCGCGACAGCCGCGCATTCAACAGCCGCAGCTCCGCCGATTCGCGCTGGAACGACACCGTTTGCGACCAAGCCCTGCGCGACACGAAATAGAACGTCAGCGCGGCCAAGATCGCGAAACCCATAATCTCGAGCGCAATCACACCGTTCACAGGCTGACGCACCGTATCATAGGTGGTGAAGGTTAGCATTTTCCAACCCTGAAACGGCACCCGCGCCTCAGTCCGCAGCACGGCCTCGCCCGAGAGATAGGCATCGGGCGGGTTTTGCGCCCAATCCGTCGCGTTCTTGAACGCCCGCTCCAAGGCTGAACCGCCGCTTGCCGACATCAACGCACTGTCCAGCGGCTTGCTGCGCCACGAGGGATAGCTCGACAGCACCACGATGCCTGCCGAATCAGTGACCACGACAGCGTCTTGCAAACCCGCCCAGCCCCGCTCGTGCTTCATCATATCGACGGCAACAACGATGACGCCCAGAACCTGACCGCCGCCTTCAATCACCCGCGAATAGGCGAAATCATAGCCGCCGCCCTCTAGGGCCGTGGCCGAAAACACCGTGTCGCGTGACCGGATGGCATTGATGAAAAACGCGCTCGGGCGGTGATTCTCGCCCAAGACATTGCGGTTGGTTGCGCCGACAGCAGTGCCTGTGCGGTCCAAAAGCGTAATCGAGGCGACGCCGATTTCCTTTTGCACCTCGATCAAACGCAGCGTTGTGCCCGCAAAATTATCGTTTTGCAGCGCATCGCGGATCGCAGGATCATCCGCCAGCAACAGCGGCACCACAGAGGTCCGCTGCAACTCGGAAATGATATTGCCAGAGTAAAGCGCGAGACGCAGCTCGGCACGGTTGCGCGTGGTCTCGGTGAACCTTTCGCTCAGCCAGCGGTTTGTGGTCAGAACCACGCCAACCGCCAATAGAATCAAAAGCATAAACACAAGACGCACGCGCCAAGTGACGCCTGTCTCGGTCTCGTTTACTGGATTGGGGCGGCTCTGAGATTGCATGATTTCAGTCTAGGCCTTGCGCCCGACCGCCTCAAGCAGCGCCACCTTAGGCGAGCGCCATCCCGCCCATCAGCGACGCAAACAAAGCCGCACCATCGGTACCCCCCGCTTGCGCATCCACAACCCGCTCTGGGTGCGGCATCATGCCAAGCACACGGCGGTTTGCCGAAAGCACGCCCGCGATTCCGTCCATCGACCCGTTCAGGTCCGCGCCATAGCGGAACGCGACGCGGTCTTCGCCTTGCAACTGCGCAAGTCCCTCAGCGTCAATGGTGTAATTGCCGTCGTGATGCGCCACCGGCACAGACACCATCTGGCCGCGACCATAGCCCGAGGTAAAGGCGCTATCGGTGGTCTCTACCCGCAACTCGATGCTTTTGCAGACAAACTTCAGCCCAGCGTTGCGCATCAGCGCCCCCGGCAGCAGCTGCATCTCGGTCAGAACCTGAAAGCCGTTACAGACCCCAAGCACATAACCGCCGCGCGCCGCATGTGCCTTGACCGCCGAAGCGATCGGGCTTTGCGCCGCAATCGCACCGCAGCGCAGGTAATCGCCGAACGAAAAGCCCCCAGGCACACCAACCACATCGACGCCCGCAGGCAGCGCGCTGTCCTTGTGCCAAACCCGTGCCACCTCAAATCCTGCACGCTCAAAGGCGACGGCCAGATCGCGGTCGCAATTCGATCCCGGAAAGGTGATGACAGCGGCTTTCATGGGCAAACTCCGATCAAACAGAAGGATTTAGAGGATTTCGACGCGATAGCTTTCGATGACCGCATTGGCCAACAGCTTGTCGCACATCGCCGTCACAGCAGTCTTTGCCGCTTCGGCATCGGTCTCGGCCAGATCAAGCTCGATGACCTTGCCTTGCCGCACTCCGTTTACGCCATCAAATCCCAGCGTGCCAAGCGCGTGGCGCACGGCCTCGCCCTGCACATCCAGAACTCCGGCCTTCAACATGACAGTCACGCGCGCTTTCATAGGATCCCTCATAGGCTCAGGTTTCGCCGCCCCATACCGCCCCCACGCCGCAGCGGCAAGAGCTAGTTGATCAGCGTAGGCTTCATTGGATGCGTCACATTCGAGGGCAACACCCCCAAACGTCGCGCAAGTTCGGTATAGACGTCGGGCAAAGGCCCCGGCTCGGCCAAGGGCTGACCGTCACCGCGATCCACCACGGCCCGCATATCCCACAAGCGACAGCTGTCGGGCGTGATCTCATCCGCCACGATCAGCCGCATGAAATCGCCTTCCCAGATGCGGCCAACCTCAATGCGGAAATCGGCGAGACGAATGCCAACCCCCAGCATAACGCCGGACAAAAAGTCGTTCACCCGCAATGACAAGGCGATGATATCATCCAAGTCTTGCTGGCTTGCCCAGTTAAAGGCGACGATATGCTCTTCTGCCACCAACGGCAGCTGCAAGCGGTCATCCTTGAGGTAATATTCCACAATCGGGCGCGGCAAAGGCATGCCCTCGGGGATGCCAAGACGCTCGGCCAACTCGCCTGCGGCAAAGTTGCGCACCACGATTTCAAGCGGGACAATTTCGGCCATCCGCACCATCTGCTCGCGCATATTAACGCGGCGAATAAAGTGCGTCGGCACCCCAACAGAGTTCAAACCGTTCATAAAGAACTCTGACAGGCGGTTGTTCAGCACGCCCTTGCCCTCGACCGCTGCAGGGGAGGCATCGGTCGCAGTCGGCGCCGAGTCATCCTTGAAATACTGGATCAGAGTGCCCGGTTCCGGCCCTTCATAAAGGATCTTCGCCTTGCCCTCGTAAACCTTCTTCCGACGCGCCATGAACTCTCCGATAACAATAGGCCCGCGCGCATCAATACCCGCACGGACCCTTTCCTGATGGGCTATAATGCAACCACGCCCCAGCGGCAAGCCGCAGCCGCACCATCGCCTCTGCGCCGCTTTGCGCCTTTTCACTTGAAGCGCGGCGCGTGGATGGGCATATGAAGGGGAACGTTTACGCCAATTCCATCACCGAGAGGGCCCGCCATGACCAGCTTTGACGACCGCGAAAAAGCCTTTGAAACCAAATTCGCACACGATGCAGAGATGCAGTTCCGCGCAGAAGCGCGCTGCAACAAGCTGGTTGGCCTATGGGCTGCCGAGCTTTTGGGCAAAACCGGCGAGGCTGCGGCAGACTATGCCATGACCGTCGTATCTGCTGACTTTGAAGAGGCCGGCCATGAAGATGTGGTGCGCAAAGTCG
>CAWJOY010000016.1:0-54693 GCA_963844505.1 uncultured Alphaproteobacteria bacterium | reverse complement strand
GCGCAACCCCGGTCATTTCCGCTTTACCCCTTTGGGTTCTCGATCTTGCAAAGATCAGGCGAAATCAAAACCGGATCATCTGGATCAAAGGACAAGATGCGCTCTTCCAAGTCACGCTCGCGTTCAAAGGCGAACCGCCCGCGCACCCTCGGCAATATCATCAACCGCGTCTTCGACAGCTCTGGCCCCGAAGGCAAGGTCCGCGGCACGCCTCAGCAGATCATCGAGAAATACCAGATGCTGGCAGGCGATGCACAGCGGTCGAACGACCGTGTGGCCGCCGAGAACTTCTCGCAACACGCCGAGCATTACACCCGTATGCTTGCCGAAGCGCAGCGCGAGATGGCTGCCGAGCAAGAGCAGCGCCAGCAGCATCAGCCCAACACCAACGGTGGCGGCAATCAGCGCAACGAGCGTGGCGATTACCGCGATCAACGCAACGACCAGCAGCAGGGCGAGGGCGATCAGCCTTATGGCGGCTTTGCGGCTGTCGACGGTGATGCGACCTTGGTCGAGCTGCCCGAAGCCAACCGCCAGCAGCAGCCGCGCCGTGACGACAACCGCCGCGATGAGAATCGCCGCGAGCCGCGCGGTGAAGGCCAGCCGCGCAATGAGAACCAACCGCGCCGCAACGAGAACCGTCGTGATGACCGCCCCCGCGAAGATCGGCCACGCGAAGATCGGCCACGTGAAGATCGGCCTCGTGAAGACCGCCAGCAGCGCGACAACCGCCCCCGCGAGCCACGGGCCGAACAGCCCGCACGCCTAGAGCCTGCGGTCGAAGCGGTCAGCGTCGATACGGTTGCTGTTGAGGCACCTCGCGACGACTTGCCACGCTTTGAGTTGCCCGCGCAGTTGGTGGCTCAGGTCGAGCAAGCCGCAGCCCCCGTGAAAACCCGCGCGCCCAAAGCTGAGGCCGCGACAGGTGATGCGCCCAAGCCAACCCGTGCGCCCCGCGTGCGCAAGCCAAAGCCAGAGGCGTCAGAGGCAGACAGCCCCGCGCCAAGCAAGCCAGAAGCTGCTGAATAAAACAAAGGCCCGCCAAGTGCGGGCCTTTTGCTTTGCTATGGGGGCGGTTTATGGCTTGGCGTCGCGGGCGACGATCAAAGACAGGGCGCAGAATTTCTCTAGCGAGATCTCTTCGGCGCGAGCTGTCGGCTCAATCCCCGCCTCAAGCAGTTGCGCTTCGATGTTCGGCCCGATGCCCTTCAGGCTTGAGCGGAGCATCTTGCGCCGCTGGTTAAATCCCGCAGCCGTCAAGCGTTGCAGCACGGCCTCGTCGGCAGGAAAGCGCGGCTCGGGCAGGCGGGTCAGATGCACCACCGCAGAATGGACCTTTGGCGCGGGCGTAAAGGCCTCGGGCGGCAGGTGCAGCACGATTTTCGCATCGCAGCGCCACTGTGCCAACAGCGCAAGCCGCCCATAGTGATCGCTGCGGGGCTTGGCGATAATGCGCTCGGCCACTTCTTTTTGGAACATCAGCGTCAGGCTTTGCCAGAACGGCGGCCAGATTTTCGGCGTCAGCCAGCGGATCAGCAGCTCGGTGCCGACGTTATAGGGCAGGTTGGCCACAACCCGCACCGGCGGCGTCAGATGCGCCATCACATCGATGTCCAAAGCGTCGGCATTGATCGCCTCAAGCCGACCGGGGTAGGCGTCTGAAATCTCGGCCAGCGCCACCATGCAGCGAGGGTCCTTTTCGATCGCCAGCACGCGGCGCGCGCCCTCGACCAACAGACCCCGCGTCAGCCCCCCAGGACCCGGACCGACCTCGAGCACGTCACAGGCCGACAAATCCCCCGCCGCCCGCGCAATCTTGGCGGTCAGATTCAGGTCGAGCAGAAAGTTCTGCCCAAGCTGCTTTTTCGCCACCAGATCATGCGTTTTGATCACCTCACGCAGGGGCGGCAATCCATCAATCGTTGCCATCTGGCTATCCTTTTGTTCCGTTTGCGCGGGCTTGCGCCATATCGGCTGCAAGCCGCAGTGCTGCGACCAAGCTGTCGGGTTTGGCGATGCCTTTGCCCGCGATGTCAAAGGCCGTGCCATGATCGGGCGAGGTGCGCACGAAGGGCAGGCCAAGCGTCACATTGACGCCGCCGTCGAAATCAAGCGTCTTGATCGGGATCAGCGCTTGGTCGTGATACATGCAGACCGCCGCGTCATAGCCCGCCCGCGCCCGCGCATGAAACATGGTGTCAGCAGACATCGGGCCCGAAATCGCAAAGCCCTCTTGCTGCAACCGCGCGATGACGGGCGAGATCAGCGTGATCTCTTGCCGCCCCATCGCGCCACCTTCGCCCGCGTGGGGGTTCAATCCCGCCACCGCAATACGCGGCGCGCTCAGGCCAAAGTCGCGGCGCAAGCCCGCAATCGTGATGTGCAGCGTTTGCTCAAGCAGTTCTGGCGTCAATTGCTGCGCGACGGCGTCCAACGGGATATGGATGGTCACCGGCACCACCCGCAACAGCGGGCTGGCCAGCATCATCACCACGCGTTCGACACCCGCAAGATGCGCAAGGAATTCGGTGTGACCGGGAAAGGCAAAGCCCGCACCGTCCTTGAGCGCCTTTTTGTGGATGGGGGCGGTGCAGATCGCGCTCGCTTGCCCGCTTTGGACAAGAGCGACGCCGCGCTCGATCACAGCAATCACATCGGCGGCATGTTCTGCGCGGGGCTGGCCGTAATGGGCGGGCGAGGCAAAGCTGTGCTGCAACACGGGCAAGTGGTCCGCTGCAACAAGATGCGCTTCGGACGGTGCCGAGATCAGCGTGACCTGCGTTTGCGGCGGCAGGTGGCGCGGGTCACCGATCCAGAAAAACGGCACGGCGGACCCTAAGGTGCGCCGTGCCGCGATGGCAAGTTCTGGCCCCACACCTGCGGGCTCGCCGCAGGTCAGGGCGATCGCCAGAGGGGCTGCCGCGCTCATGGTGTGCGGATGATCGCTTCGCTGCGCAGCTCTTCCAGATAGATCGCGGCCTGTGTTCCCAACTGTTGGTTGGTCAGCTGCAGCTTGGTCTCATCGCGGGTTGGCAGTTCTGCCTCGGCAGGACCACGACGGCAGAGCATCAGGAACACCCGATAATCGCCCCGTGTCATCGCGGTAGAGCTTTCACCCGCGTCCAGCAGCGACAGCGCCGCAGCGGTGGCCTTGGGCAGCTTGCTCAGGGCGACGGTCTGCCGCTTGAGCCGATCCGCAGGCAGGCCTTTGACCAGCGCGGGCAGATCGTTGCAGGTGTCGATATTGGCGCGCACATTGGCAATCGACTGCGCATCATTTGGCACCAGCAGCTCGGCATAATCCACCACCATGGTCTTGGGGGTGAGCACCTCTTGCTTTTGCTCTTCAACGCGGAAGATCTGCACCTTGTCATCCAGCACAACAAGGTTGGAAACCGTCCCAGGTTTCAACTGGCGCGTTGCAAGGGCCGCTTCGTCGGTCAGATCCGACAGCTGCACCCAGTCCAAAGCCCCCCCACGCGACGCCGAGGCATCCGCAGAATTGGCCCGTGCAAGCGTTGCAAAATCCTCACCCGTTTGCAGCTGAAGCCGCAGGTGCTGGGCCAGCAACAGACCTGACTCGCGGCTCGCGCCTTTGGCGGGGATCTCGATCATCGAGAGCCGCAGCAGAAGTGACGACGTCGGCGCAAAGCTGGCACGGGCGCGGTCAACGGTCGCATCCGACACCGAAAGCGTGCCGGCATATTTCGCCCGCACCACTTCGCGCCAGATCAGCCCTGCCTCGACGAAATCGCGGAAGGTCTGAGCCTCTACGCCCGCCTGACCTATGATCTCGATGAACTTGGTGGCGTCAAGATTGGCGCGCGCGGCGAATTCTTCCATGCCGACTTTGATCTGATCGGGCGACAGCTTGATGCCGACCTGCTCGGCGGCGCTCAGCCGCAGGCGGTCATCCACCAGCGTGTCCATCGCCAGAACATTGATGTCGCCGGGTTGGCGCAAAAGCTTCATGAACAGCACGCGCTGGTCATATTCGAATTGAGTGATCGTCCGGTTGTTGACGATCTTGATGGCCGAAAACGGGCCCGCTGGCGCAATCGCTGCCATGCTAAGCACCAAGGCCGAAGCCAGTGTCATCGACCGAAAAACTGCGCGAGGGTTCATCATCGCCTGCTGTTGTCCGTTTCTTTTCACTGCGGTGAAATCCGCAGATTGGTTTCTGTCATGGCCCTTATTGGCGGCATTGGCTTGCCTTGCCTGCTGTCGAGCCGCCTCCAAATCCCAAGAGTTCGACGGTAAGGCCGAAGTCCGTTGACGCGTCCACAGTAGTCGATGACGTAAAGCGACGCGAGAGAGAAAGATCGACCAACAGACATTCATTGCGGAAAGTCAGCCCCGCGCTGGCTTTGGCGGTCTTTTGGCTCTCGAAATCATAGCGACTGCCAAGTTCACCGCTCCATTGGTCGTTGAATTTAAAGGCCGAGGCCAAGGTCAGCTCGCTGATCGGGTCGTCACGGTCTTCGCTGACATCGGCATCGGTGTGGACATAGCCGGCGGTGAGGCTGACTTTGTCGAGCGTATAGGTGGTGGCAAGCTCGGCCTTGGTGAAGTTAAAGGCATCGTCGAACAGCAAGCGGTTGGTCAGGGCGATATTCTTCACGTCAAGCTGCCACGCTGCAAGCCAATCCGAACTGGTGCCATCAAGCCCCGAGCCCGCGCTGAACACATTCGGGTCGTCCGAGCGAAACACCCGACCTGCGGTGATTGCCAGTGTCCAGCCGTTCGGGTCGGTGCGCAGATAGTTAAAGCCAAGGTTGATCCGCGACCCAGTCTCGACCGCGTCCGAGCCGGGAAAGCGGCTGAGCGCAAACAAATTGCCTTCGTCGAATTCGACCAAGGCCGAATCCTCGTTCGGGATGTCGCCGTCGTCTTGCGAGGTCGTGACAACCTGCACAATCGGTTCCAACAGTTGGCTGGTGCCATTGCTGCTGGCTTTGACCCAAGGCCACCGAAGCTCGGTCGCAACCGAGCCATAGAGGCGCGTGTAAGAGCCGCCATAGGTTGCGTCTTGGGTGATTTTGTAGAAATCCGCCGAAGCCTCGCCCAGAACCGCAAGTTCCATGCCATTGTTCAAGGTGTGGGATTTGCGCCAATCGCCGCTCAGGGACACGCGGCTCATATCACGGCCATCGGCAATGCTGTCAGAGTCGGTGGTGCTGTCGGTGGTGACCGTCGAGGTTCGCGTGTGGGCGTGGGTTTGCAGCTGATACTTGCCCGTGCCGCCCAGCTCGCCCAAGGCAAAGCGGTGCGTATAGGTCGCATCCGCCTGCATTGAGGGTAGGGTGTCGTTATAGTCGTCATTGCGCAGCGAGTAATACTCGATCAGTCGCGCCGAGATATACTCATCGCGCTTGGTGCGGCTGATCACAACGCTGCTGTCCAACCTGTCACTGTCGGAATAGCCATAGTCCAACAGATAGGCCTTATCGCTGACAATTTCGCCGTGCAGTGTCAGGTTAAAGCCTTGGGGAAGGCTAAAGCTGCCATCCGCAAAGGCATAGGCGCGGGTCTCACCGGGCAGAAGGTCGTCTTGGCTGACCGCACCGGTCACTGTCAGAGTGCCGGTCTTGAAGGCTTGGCGGTAAGTAAGTTCGACCGTGCGGGTGCTGCTTGATGCGATAAACGGTGTCACGGTCAAATCGCGGCTGTCGCCGATCTTGATGAAATAGGGCAGGCGCAGGCCGGTGCCAAAGTTGGTGCTGCTGCTCAGCGAAGGGCGCAGGAACCCCGTCGCGCGGTCCAAGGTCGGATCGGGCATCCGCAGACGCGGAATGTAGAACACAGGCACGCCCCCAAACCGCAGTTGCGCCTGTTCAAAATAGAGCAGCTGTTCTTGTTGGTCATGCACGACCCGCTTGGCGCGAAGCTCCCACAGCGGGGTCGAGCTGGTGGCACAGACCTTGCAGGACGAAGCGATGACCGAGTTCATCGCCGTATAGCGCCCACTGACCCGCTGCAATGTGCTGGACGCGATCTGCATTTGCTGCGCCATCACCAAGCGCGCCGAACGCAGAACGCCCTCTGTCAGGTCGGCAGACATCTCGCCTTGGCTGGCCAAGATCGTGCTGCTGGACCCATCGGAAAGCACGATTGGCCCCTCGATCTGCAAACGGTCGGTCTCTTGGTTATAAACCACCCGCGATGCGGTAAGGGTCTGGCCTTGATAGAAAATCTCGACGTTGCCCTCGGCGATCAGGTTGTTCTCATCCGCGATCTGCAGGCTATCCGAGATCAAACGCGCGTTGTCCGCAGTCGTCTGCGCAAGGGCGGGCAGCCCAAAGCACAACACTAAAAGGAACAGCCAGATCCGCGGCACCATCAGCCATCCTCCAAATGTAACAACAAGCTTACGGCCAACATCACCGCCGCAGCAGGAGGCGCCCATGCAGCAAGCACTACAGGTATTTGACCATTGACGCCAAGCACCTGTGCAAAGTTTCGCAAAAAGAAAATCAAAAATCCGCTCAAAATCGCGAAAAGCACCATTTGCCCGCTTTTGCCAAAGCGCGCGTGGCGCATGGTAAAGCCCGCCGCGATCAGCACCATCGAGGCCAGAAACAGCGGCAAGGCCAGCTCCATCTGATACCACACCTCATAGCTGCGCGCGGAAAACCCCGCCTTGTCCAGCTCGGCGATGAATTTGGGCAGGTTCCAAAACGCGATCGTCGCAGGCTCGCCAAAGCCATTGGCAATCCGGCTGAGCGTCAGATCGGTCGGCAGGTTCATGCTTGGCAGGGTTTGGGCGACCTGTTCAGGGTTCGCCGCCCGCAAGTCCCAAAGCTTCACGCCCGCAAGCACCCAGTTGTTGCCCTCCAGTCGTGCGCTTTGGGCCTCAATGCGGCGGGTCGGCTCGCCCGAGACGTCAAAGGTCAGAAAGCTGACATTCAGCAGTTGATTGCCCGCAGCGTTGGACTTGGAGGCATTGATGACCGATTGGCTTTCGCCATTGCCTTGCCGCATCCACAGCCCGTCTTTCGAGATCGAGAAAACCGACGCCTCGGCCCCTGACTGCAGCTTGAGCCGCTCGTAGGTTTTCGAGGTCGCCGCAACCAATGGGTTGAAAACGCTGACCCCAAAGGCCCCAATCAGCAGTGCCAAAAACACAGGCGCCAGCAAAAACCGCAAGCCCGACCGACCTGCCGCCCGCACCACCACCAACTCGGACGACCGTGCAAGTGCCAAAAACAACGCAATCGACGTCAACAGCATCACAAGCGGCAGGATTTGATACAGGCTTTCGGGCAGGTTCAGCAGCGACAGATAAGCCGCCGCCTTAAGCCCCGTATCGGCGCTGCGCAGCTGATCGATCACGTCGATCATCAGCAAAATCCCTGCGAAAACCGCTGTGACCATCAGGAACATCATGCCAAAACGGCGCGCGATGTAAAAGCTCAACCTCATGTCGTGGCCTCTGCGATGCGCTGCGGTTTGCGAAGTCTGCGGGGGCGCTGCGACAGCCAAAGCTCGGCCCCAGCGATGAGGATGCCGGTTATTGGTGCGACATAGGCCAGCGCCCAGCCATTGGCCGAAGTGCCGCCCATGCTGGCGGCCACCGTCGAAATCGTTTGCACCACCAGCAGCAACAGCGTGCCGATCATCACCTGCCGCCACAGGCCAAAGCGGCTGAACGCGCCCAAAAGCAGCGAGGCAAAGCCGATCAACGCCCCCGCAATCGCCAAAAGCGGCTGTGAAAACCGATTGTGACCCTCAAAGCGCAGGGCGGCCGCGCTGCTGCCTGTCTCGGCCTCAAGCGCTTGGGTGGGCCAAAGCAATTCGGTGGTGGTCAGCTCGGACCTGTCGCGGTTGCGCGCGCCCGTCGCAGGGTTGGCCGTGATGATGCTATAGGTAAAGTCGCTAAATCGCGTGACCGCCAGCCGCATAGAGACGGTATCAAGTGTCTGCATCACCCCGTCGATCATCAAGAGCTTTTGCCCCTCAGCATCCTTGAGAAACAACCCCTTCAGCGAGGTGTAGACCACCGGCGCTTCGGGGTCGCGGTTGTCCGAGACGAACATATCCAACAGCTCGCCACGGGCATTGATGTCGCGGATATAAAGTGTGACGCCGTCATTGGGATGCAAGAACATGCCGCTTTTGAGGAACTGCGATGAGGCGTCCCGAGAAATCTCGGCACTGCGCAATTCAAGCATGGTGCGGCTGGTGGGCACCAGCCAATGGGTCAGAGCCGCCAGCATCAGGGCGACGATCACCCCGAACAACAGCACAGGCCGCGCCAAACGAAAGGCCGAGAACCCCGTCGCCTGCATGACCACCAGCTCGCTTTCCGACATCAACCGATTGGCGACATAGACCGCCGAGACAAAGGCAGAAATCGGCAGCACAAGCCGGATCACATTCGGCAGGGTCAGCAGAGAGAATTGCAAAAACACCAGCGCGGATTGCCCGTCACCGATCAATTGATCAAACAGCCCAACCGCACGGTTGACCCAATAAACAGCCACAAGCACTAGCGAGAAAAACCCGAAAAGCGCAAGCAGTTGTGACAGCAGATATTTGTCGAATTTCGACACGCGGGGGGCAACCTTATTACGATACTCTTTAAATCTAGCCGAAAACCATCGTGGGGAAAACTGCTATCTGGCCTTTCCTGTAGCGCTTCGTTAGCTTCGCGTCAAAGCCCATAGGCCAAAGGAAAACCCGATGTCCCACCCCGTAGAAGTGCAGTTCCAAGGCGTCGATCTGGACCAGATCGCCCAGCTGACTGGCAAGATCTCGCTGATTTGTGATGGCGACAAGCCTGCGACGGCGGCGGCGCGGGCGTTGAACCGACTTACCAAAGGCGCTGTGGCGCGGGCGATGGCCTCGGCGGCGATGGCTGAATTGGCGGTCGGTGACAGCTTGGTTTTGGCCTATCCCGTCGGGCTTGAGGCCGAGGCGCTGCATTTGGTACGGCTGCCGCGCAAGGCCAGCGTGCAAGAGGCGCGCAAAGCGGGGGCCACCGTGGCGCGCGCGCTTGATGCCAGCCCGATGCTGGTTCTGGTCGAGGCCCATTCTGCTGCAGCCGAAGTGTCGTTCGGGCTTGCGATGCGGGCCTATGCGTTTGATCCCCACAAATCGACCCCAGCCAAGGTCTTCGGGCCCGTCACCATCGCGGTGGCCGAACCTGAAAAGATCGCCGCCACCGCCGCGCCAATGGCGGCCGTGGCCGAGGGTGTGTTCTTCACCCGCGATCTGGTCAACGAGCCTGCCAATATCCTGACCACTGATGACTTTGCTGCACGCTTGGCGGCGATGCAGGATTTGGGCATCGACGTTGAAATCCTTGACGAGGCGCAGTTGGCCAAGCTGGGCATGCGCGCTTTGCTCGGCGTTGGCCAAGGCTCGGAAAGCCCGTCGAAAGTGGTTGTGATGCACTGGCGCGGCGGCGGCGAAGAGGCGCCTTTTGCCTTGGTCGGCAAGGGCGTGGTGTTCGATACTGGCGGCATCTCGATCAAGCCTGCGGGCGGGATGGAAGAGATGACCATGGACATGGGCGGCGCGGGCGTTGTGGCGGGGGTGATGCGTACGCTGGCGCTGCGCCGCGCCAAGGCGAATGTGGTCGGCGTGGTCGGTCTGGTCGAGAATATGCCCGACGGGCGTGCGCAACGGCCTGGTGATGTGGTGAAATCCATGCGCGGCGTCACCATAGAGGTGATCAACACCGATGCCGAGGGTCGGCTCGTGCTGGCCGATGTGCTTTGGTACACCCAAGAGCGCTTCAAGCCCGTCGGCATGATCAACCTTGCCACCCTGACAGGCGCGGTGATTGTGGCGCTTGGGCATGAGAATACCGGCGTCTTTTCTAACAATGACACGCTGTGCAACGCCTTCCTCAAGGCCGCTGCCGCCGAGGGTGAGGGCGCTTGGCGCATGCCGATGGGGGCGGGCTATGATGCCAAGCTCAAGTCGCGGGTGGCCGATATCGTCAACTCTTGCGGGCGCGATGGCGGGGCGATCACGGCGGCGCAATTCTTGGCGCGCTTTGTCAAAGAGGACATGCCGTGGTGCCATCTGGACATCGCGGGCACGGCTTTGCTCAAGGCCGACAGCGCGCTTGCGCCGCGCGGCGCGACGGGCTGGGGGGTGATGGCGCTAAACCGTTTGATCCGCGATCAGTTCGAGGCCAAATAACCGATGGGTGTCGCGGTCTTCTATCACCTGACGCAATCGACAGTGGCGCAGACGGCGGCGGTGATCTTGCCGCGTGCGTTGGCGGCTGATTGGCGGGTGATGTTGCGCGGCACCGAAACCGGCGCGCTCGAGTCGCTGGATATGGCTTTGTGGCAGGGGGACGACAGCTTTTTGCCGCATGGGCTGGCGGGCGGTGATCATGATGCCGAGCAACCTGTGCTGATCGGCACTGGCGCGATTGGCAATGCCGCGCGCGCGCTGATGCTGGTCGATGGCGCGGAAACCGACCCTGCCGAGGCTGCCGACCTAGAGCGGGTTTGGGTGCTGTTTGACGGCTATGATGATGCGGCGGTGACACGCGCACGCGGGCTCTGGACACGGCTGACAGCGGCGGGATTGGCGGCGCAGTATTGGTCCGAAGAGTTAGGTCGTTGGGAAAAGAAAAGCGAAAAACCAGCGCGTGTGGTTTAAGCGCGCTTGAAGTGGCGCCTTAGCTTTGCAATGCAAGGCATTGAAGTTGATGGATAGTTTATCCCTCGGATTTTCTCGCCTCTTGCGTCGCAAGGGCACGCTTGACCCCCTCTAGCAGTTCGGATTTGCGCACGGGCTTCATCAGGCGAATGTCTTCGGGGCGCAGGCCGTTGCCATGCACGGTGGCCTCCGAGGCATAGCCCGATAGGAACACCACGGGCAGATCGGGATTAGCTCGGCGCAGATTGCGCGCCAGATGCGTGCCTTGAAGCGTGCCTGGCATGACGATATCGGTCACCAAGAGGTCAAAGTTCTGGTCCAAGGTAAAGATCTGCTCGGCGGTGTCGCCATTCTCGGCAGCAACCACTTCAAAGCCTGCGATCTGCAAGGTGGTCACCAGCATTTTGCGCACGCTGTCCTCGTCCTCTGCAAGCAGAATGCGCCCGCCACCGTCGTAATCAAGCGGTTCTTCTTCTGGCTCGGGTAGGTCTGCCACGCCAGCTTTGTCGACCGCAGGGAAATAAAGCTTGAAGGTCGTACCCACGCCGACCTCGGTATAAACCTGCACCGTGCCGCCCGATTGTTTGACAAAACCCAGCACCATCGACAGCCCCATCCCCGAGCCGTTGCCCGTCGGTTTGGTGGTGAAAAACGGGTCGAACATCTTTTGCAACACGGCAGGCTGGATGCCGCTGCCTGTGTCGCTGATTGCCAACATGACATAGCGACCGGGGCGCAGCTCTTCGCCGCGCGCGTCGATATAGCTCTGGTCCATGCGGATATTGGCGGTCTCGATCGTCAGCTTGCCATGCCCGTCCATCGCATCGCGGGCGTTCAGCAGCAGGTTCAAAAACGCGTTTTCAAGCGACGAGGGGTCAACCTCAATCGACCAAAGCCCGCCCAAAAGCGAGGTCTCGACCTCGACCAATTCCGGCAAGATCCGCCGCATCCAGTTGTTAGAATGGCGGGCGACGTCGTTCAAATCCAGAACCGTCGGCTTGAGCGGTGCCTTGCGGGCAAAAGACAGCATCGAGCGGGTCAAGTCCGCGCCGCGCAGACTGGCCTCTATACCCGCATCAATCATCGCATCGCGGTCAGGATGGTTGGGCCATTCGCGCAGCAGTTCGAGGTTGCCCAGAATGACCGCAAGCAAGTTGTTGAAATCATGAGCCACTCCGCCCGTAAGCAGGCCAACGGCGCTGAGCCTGTCGGTGCGCTGCGCTCGGGCGCGGTTCAGCTCGTGCTCGGTGACGTCGTGCAAAATCACCACAGCGCAAATCTCGGGTGAGACATCAAGCGGCAGCACGGAACTGGCGATCTGGATATGCTGGACAGGTGCGCCCGCGTGCTTTTGCATCGCATAGACCTGCCCAGAGAGCGGCTCTCCACCCATAGTCTTGCTGATCGGGCAGTCTTGATCAGGCAGCGGCAGCTGGGTGGCTGGGTCGATGAACAGCGCGGTTTCGGGCCAATCCAGCGGCGTCGGCCCTTCGCCAAGCCCAAGCATCTGGCGCGCCTGCGCATTGACGATCAGCATCCTGCCTTGGCGGTCCAAAGCGACAATGCCACTTTGCGCTGCGTTCATCACCGCTTCAAGCTGGATGCGGTGGCGCTGCGCCTCAGTGCTTTTGGTGTCGGCAAGCCTGCTTGCGGCCTCGGCATGGCGGCGGGCGCGCTGGCTGAGCAAAAGCGCAACCGCCGTCACAAACAAACCGATCGTCACCAGAGCCATCGCCGCAAGCGCCATGTACCGGCGCGTTTCGGTCCAAAATACCTTTGGTTCCAGATATTTGCGCCGCAAATCGGCATATCGCTCTGAAACAATATAGCCGGGGATGACGGCATTCAGTTGCTCGCGTGCTTCGCCAAGCCCGAGACGCAGCGCGATGGACCGCTCATTCGTAAAGAAGGGCTCGGTCACGCGGCGCACATAGCGCGTGCCTTGCTGGCTCTCTGCGATGGCGGCCATGACCTTTTCCGTGCCCAAAGCCGCATCAATCTCACCGTTAATTAAGGCCGCGATCATGTCTTCGCGCCCGTAAAAGGTTTTGGACTGAAAGTCTGGGTTGTTGGCCAGTTGCCGCGCTGCAAAGCTGCCCGCGACAAAGCCTATCCAATGGCCTTTGAGGCTTTCGACGGTTGCGAAACTGTCGATGTCTTGGCGGCGCACCAGCGCGACGGTTTCGGCTTTCTCAATGGGAAGGGTGTAATCCATGCCCTCTTGCCCATCCGGCGTCATCGAGCGAACAGCCACCATGTCAAAGCTGTCAGGGCTAGGGCCCGCTAGCACATCGTTGGGGGGGGCGTCGACAAAGGTATAGCGCAATCCGGCAAGGCGCGCGAGGTCGTCAAACACTTCGACCGCAAACCCGCTGCGATTGCCCGCGCTGTCGACCGCATAATAGGGGTCGTCGATGGCGCCCTTGGGTTTCGTCGGAACGCCGACCGTCAGCACTTCGGGGGCTGCGGCAAAGAGGCCAATGCCGAATTGACTGCGCAAGGCCGCAAGGCTGCCGTCGGCTTGCATCTTGGCTGTCGCTTTCTCGATGTCAGGCATCAGATCCGCCCGCGCGCGGTTCAGCACGACGACACGATCGAACTCGGCCATCGGGGCGCCGACCTGCACGATGCGGTCATCAACCCCCGCCCGATGCGCCCAAACTTGCACCGAGTCCTCGGGGAAGACGATGGCTTCGACATCACCCGAGATCAGCGCGAACATTGCATCACCTGGGTTTTTGATCGGCACAACGATGTTGCGCTTGGCCATGGCGCTGATTTCTGGGCTTATGTCTTCACGCCAGATGACCACTTTCTTGCCGCTTGTCGTCAGCGGGTCAAAGCGGCCGCGGTTCTCGCGCAAGACAAAGGTGCGATGGCGGGCAAGGCCCATCGGCTTGGAAAAGACGTTGTTTTCCCGAAAGACGTCAAAATCGCCTGCGCCCGCGACAAAGGTTGCCTCTCCGGTGCTTTGGGCGGTGACGCAGTCATCAAAGGACTCGCGGCGAATGATCTCGTAGGGGACACCGATTTCTTGGGCGACGCGTTTGGTGAACTCGATGAAAAAGCCCGAGTAGTTGCCATTCTCATCAAGGCTGTAATAGGGCGGGCCAAGCGTCCAGCACACCTTTAAATGGGTCGTGCGGTCCTGCGCAGCCCCCGCCTGCGGCAAGCACAGCGCGACCCACAAAAACATAGCGCCAACCGCTCTGCCAAGGTGATGTCGCTTTGTGTCGGGCACGATAAAGGGCTACCTGAGTGATTGACGCTAGGTCAGTCTTCTGCCTTGCCGCCGCAAAGTAAAGCAATAGTTATCGCTAACGCCGCAAGACCTTGCTGCCAAAGGTTGTGGGAGCGCCCTTAGAACAACAGCTTATAGGTGTTGCCCTGAATATCGCTGACGCGGCCCGTGCCACTTGTGGTGCCGCTGCCGACGACAAAGGTGCCTTGCAGGCGGTTGCCATCCGAGCAAACGGCATAAATCTCGCCTTGGTTGACGCCCGCCACATTGGTCACGGTGCGGTCAAGTTTGCCGTTCGGGCCGCGAATGGTCAGCGACAGGCCCTTGGTCCGCTCGACCTCGCGCGGGGCCACGGTGGTCCATGTGCCTGTGCATTTAACCCGCGACGGCAGCTTGAAGCTCAGCTTGCCCGAGGTCTCATCCGTCACATTGGCGTTCAGATCGACCACCAGCGTTGGATTGGCCGCCGCAATCGGGCCATCGACGGGATAGAGCTTCATCGCGCTGCCAGACTGGACACAGCCCGCAAGCGGCATGAGGGCGATAAGGGCGATAAAACGGGCTTTCAAGATCGGTGACCTTCTGAAGTTCGGGTTTTCTGCGGTTTGACCCAATGCGGGCTTGGGGTCAATTCAATTTAAAGACAGCGTGCTTGGCTAAGGCGCAAGCGGTATAAAGCCCGCCTCGACAAAGCGTTTGGTGGCCGCAGGCGCGGTCAGCGCCGCGAAAAACGCTCGGTCGCTGGGGTCTTGTGCACCCGAAAGCAGCGCCGCGGGATAGGTAATCGCCGGATAGCTTTCGGCAGGGAAGCTGCCCACGACAAAGACGTTGGGATCGGCTTTGGCATCAGAGGCATAGACGATGCCATACGGGGCCTCGCCCGAGGCGACAAAGGCCAAAGCTGCGCGCACGTTTTCGCTTTGCGCCACCGATGTCTTCACCGAGTCCCAAAGCCCAAGGCTCTCTAGCGCCGCCTTGCCATATTGGCCCGCTGGAACCGAATCGACCATGGCCATCGCCAATTTTCCATCGCCCAACCGCGCCGACAAATCAAAGCTCGCGTCGATCTGCACGGGGGCGGCCACAGGCGCATGAGACACCAGAACAAGACTATTGCCCAGCAAATCCAAGGGATTGCCCGATATAAGCCCCTCGGCTGCGACTGCCTCCATCCATTGGCTATTGGCCGAGATGAAGATATCGGCGGGCGCGCCGTCGATGATCTGCTTGGCCAGCGCGTTCGACCCCGCATAGCTGATCACCACATCCGTGCCCGTTTGCGCCTTAAAGTCCTGCGCGATGCCGTCCAGCGCCGTCTTGAGCGAGGCCGCAGCAAAGACCGAAACCGTTTCCGCACGCAGGGGCAGGGCCAGCACACACAGGGCCGCGGCCCCCAAGATCGCCTGTCGCATATGAACCCTTTGCTAAGGTTTAACCCGTATCACCATCTTTGACGCTGGTTTGTGACAGAGACAAGGGGGGGCGTGCTTTGGTGGATTGCCGCCGACCCGCGCATGTCAGGCGGTGGTTTGCAGTCGGGGCTTCGCAGTCAGGAAAAAGAATAGTATGCAGGGGATGCTAGACTTGCCGCGCCACAGCAGCTAAAAGCACATCGTTAGCGCTAACAGCGCGAAGGGCAGCACAGCCCTCGCAGACACAAGCAGATTGGCCAGCCTCGCCTGGCCCAAACGACGAGGTAGGCCATGGTTTCGCGGGTAATTCCGGTAGATGCATTTGATCTGGTGATTTTTGGCGGCACCGGCGATCTTGCCAAGCGCAAAATCCTGCCCGGTCTGTATCGTCGCTTTTTGCAAGGCCAGATGACCGAAGACAGCCGGATTATCGGCGCGGCACGGGCAGAGCTGGATGATGCGGGCTTTCGCACCATGGTTGCCGAGGCGATCGACGAATTCGTGCCCGAAAACCGTCGCGATGCTGCTGTGATCGCGGCGTTTTTGGATAAAATTACCTATGTCTCGATTGATGCGGTCGGTGAAAACGGCTGGGACAATCTGAAAAAAGCGGTGCGCCCGAAGATGGTGCGCGCGTTCTATTTCTCGGTGGCGCCATCGCTTTTTGGCGATATCGCCGAGCGGTTGCACCTGCACAAGATCGCCGATGCTGAAAGCCGCATCGTGGTTGAGAAACCCTTTGGCCGCGATCTGGCTTCGGCCAAAAAGCTGAATGCGGTGCTGGCCAAGCACTTTAACGAAACGCAGATTTACCGCATCGACCACTATCTTGGCAAAGAAACCGTGCAGAACCTGATGGCGGTGCGCTTTGCCAATATCCTGTTCGAGCCGCTGTGGAAGGCCGAATACGTCGATCACGTCCAGATCACCGTCGCTGAAACCGTCAGTGTCGAGGGCCGTGGCGCCTATTACGACAAGTCGGGCGCGATGCGCGATATGGTGCAAAACCACATGATGCAGCTGCTGTGTCTGATCGCGATGGAGCCGCCCTATCACTTTGACCCCGACGCCGTGCGCGATGAAAAGCTCAAGGTTATCCGTGCGCTGTCGCCGGTCAAACCCGATGATATCGTGCGCGGTCAATACCTTGCGGGGATGGGCGAGGGTGGCTACCTTGAACATTGCGAGGATAAATCCAGCAAGACCGAGAGCTATATCGCACTGAAAACCACAGTGTCGAACTGGCGCTGGCAGGGGACGCCGTTCTATCTACGCACGGGCAAACGCCTGCGCGCGCGCGCGTCCGAGATTGCAATTACCTTCAAGCAGCCGCCGCACGCGATCTTTGACAACGAAAGCGGCTGGCATGAAAACGTGCTGGTGATCCGCCTTCAGCCCGATGAGGGGATGAACCTCATGGTGATGATCAAAGAGCCGGGCCCGGGCGGGATGCGGATGATGCAGGTGCCGCTGGATATGTCCTTTGCCGACGCCTTGGGCGACGAGGCCGAGGATGTGCCAGACGCCTACGAGCGCCTGATCATGGACGTTATTCGCGGCAACCAAACCTTGTTTATGCGCGGCGATGAGGTCGAGGCGGCTTGGGCTTGGACCGATCCGATCATCCAAGGCTGGGAAGAGCGGGGCGACAAGCCGCAGGGCTATGACGCGGGCTCTTCTGGGCCAGAGGATGCGCTGATGTTGATGCACAAAGATGGACGCCGCTGGCGCGAGATTAAGAAATGAAGTTTGAAACCTATCCTGACCGCGAAGCACTGATGATCGGGCTGGCGGGGCGACTTGCCTCGGAGCTGCGCGAAGAGTTGTCGATGAACGGGCGCGCGTCTTTCAGCGTGCCGGGGGGCACAACGCCGGGGCCGGTGTTTGACATCTTGTCGGCGGTGTCGCTGGATTGGCGGAACGTCGCGGTGTTTTTGAATGATGAACGCTGGGTTGGTGAAGACAGCCCGCGGTCAAACACCCGCCTTTTGCGCGAGAGGTTGCTGACCGACAAAGCGGCAGTGGCGCAGTTGATCCCGCTTTATGCCGACACGCCCGTGCCCGAAGATGCGCTGGCGGGGCTGGCCGAGGGGATTGCCGCGCATCTGCCGATCTCGGTGCTGCTGCTGGGGATGGGGGGCGATATGCACACCGCTTCGCTCTTTCCTGGCGCTGATCTGCTGAACGAGGCCTTGTCGCCAGACGCGCCGCTGCTTTTGCCGATGCGCGCCGAGGCTGCGGGCGAGCCGCGCATCACGCTGACCGCGCCCGCGCTGACGGGGGCTAAGAACATCCATATCCTGATCACCGGCGCGGAAAAGCGTGCAGCCCTAGAGGCTGCGCTGCTGCTGACGCCCGAGATGGCACCGGTCAAGCTGGTGCTGGATCACGCAACAATTCATTGGGCGGAGTAACCCATGTCCAAATGGCAAGCACTGCAAGACTATCACGCCAGCGTCGCGGATCGCGCTCTGATCTCTTTGTTCGATCAATCTGATCGGGCGGCAGAGTTTTCGGTGCGTCTTGACACGATGATGCTGGACTATTCCAAGACCAATATCGACAGCAAGGCCAAGGACTTGCTGCTGAATCTCGCCAAGGTCTCGGGCGTTGCGGCCAAGCGGGCGGCGATGTTCGCGGGCGAGAAAATCAATGACACCGAAGGTCGCGCGGTTTTGCACACGGCTTTGCGGGCGGGGCCCGAGACGGTGCTGGTGGTTGATGGCGCCGATGTGATGCCCGAAATTCGTGCCACTTTGGCGCGGATGGCAGAATTTGCGACGGCGCTGCGCGAAGGGCGTCTTCAGGGGCAGGGCGGCGCCTATACGGATGTGGTGAACATCGGCATCGGCGGCTCTGATCTGGGGCCGGTGATGGCGACGCTGGCGCTTGCGCCCTATCACGACGGGCCGCGGGTGCATTACGTCAGCAACGTCGACGGCGCGCATATTGCCGATGTTCTCAAGGGGTTGAACCCCGAGACGACGCTGGTGATCGTGGCTTCGAAAACCTTTACCACCATTGAGACCATGACCAATGCCGAAACCGCGCGGCGGTGGATGGCGACCAAGGTGCGGGACACGGGCGCGCAGTTTGCGGCAGTCTCGACCTCGGCCGAGAAGACTGCGGCGATGGGGATTGACCCGTCGCGGGTGTTTGGCTTTGAGGATTGGGTTGGCGGGCGCTATTCGATCTGGGGGCCGATTGGTCTGGCACTGATGATCGCGATTGGTCCCAAGGGGTTCGAGGATTTTCTCGCCGGTGGTCGCGCGATGGACGAGCATTTCGTCACCGCAGATTTCGCGCAAAACATGCCGGTTCTGCTGGCGCTGGTTGGCATCTGGCACAACCAGATCTGCGGCTATAGCACGCGGGCGGTTTTGCCCTATGATCAACGCCTGAGCCGCTTGCCAGCCTATCTTCAACAGTTGGAGATGGAGAGCAACGGCAAGTCGGTTGCGATGGATGGCACGCCACTGGAAACCCAAGCAGGTCCAGTGGTTTGGGGCGAACCTGGCACCAACGGCCAGCACGCGTTTTACCAGCTGATCCACCAAGGCACCCGCGTTGTGCCTTGCGAGTTCATGGTCGCCAAGTCCGGACATGAACCCGATCTGGCGCATCAGCATTTGCTTTTGGCCTCGAATTGCCTTGCGCAGTCCGAAGCCCTGATGCGCGGGCGGTCCTTGGCTGAGGCGACGGCGATCATGGCGAAAAAGGGCCTGACGGGGGCCGAGCTTGACCGCCAAGCCCGCCACCGCGTGTTCCCGGGCAATCGGCCGTCGACCACTTTGGTCTATCCGCTGCTGACGCCTTATGTTTTGGGGCAGATCATTGCTCTTTATGAGCATCGCGTCTTCGTCGAAGGCGTGATCTTGGGCCTGAACTCTTACGATCAGTGGGGGGTTGAGCTGGGCAAAGAGCTGGCGCTTGCCTTGCAGCCGATCCTTGAGGGGGCTTCGGCCGCGGACAAAGACGGCTCGACCCAGAGCCTTGTCGCCTATCTGCGCGGCTAATAGAAAAGGGCGCAACCGTGATGGCTGCGCCCTACTCTTTTCTGCGGCTTAGTTCAAAGCTGCGGTAACGATGATCTCGACAAGGTAATCTGGGGTCGCGAGCTTGGCTTCACCCGTTGCGCGCGCAGGCGTGTTGCCCTTTGGCACCCAAGCATCCCAAACCGCGTTCATCTCTGCGAAATCGGCCATATCTGCCATCCAGATCTGGGTCGACAGGATGCGGGTCTTGTCGGTGCCTGCTTCGGCCAGAATCCGGTCAACTTCAGCAAGGCAATCCTGCGTCTGCTGTGTGACCGAAGCGCCTGCGGTGCCGACTTGGCCAGCCAGCCAGACGATGCCATTATAGGCCACTGCTTCGGACATACGTGCGCCGACGCCGATACGTTTAATCTCGCTCATGGGAATCCCCTTTTCTTTCAGATGCGAATAGCTACCGCAGCGCGCACCAAAGGGAAAGGGAGTTGGAGCGGGTGAAGGGAATCGAACCCTCGTATTCAGCTTGGGAAGCTGCTGCTCTACCATTGAGCTACACCCGCATTCAGGCTCTCAGGTAAGCCAGCGCCGCAGCCACGTCAAGTCCACATTGTGACGAAAAAGGCCTTGCAGCTTGCGCTACAAGGCCGTTCCACCAACCCAACACTTATGTGGGGACATTGACAGGCAAGATCGGTGTGGCCTGCACCCGGGTGTGCAGGCCAGAAATTCCGTTTTGAGGCGGAATTACATTTTTGGCAGCATAACCGTGTCGATGACATGGATTACGCCGTTCGATTGGACAACATCAGCAATGGTTACAGTCGCAACATTTCCGGCCTCATCCGTCAGCTTGACCATATCGCCTTCATAGGTCGCCATCAGCGTGCAACCGCCCAGCGTTGGCACTGGGTGCGCGCCTTTGTCGTCAGCGATCATGCCCAGCAGAGCTTCGGACATCACAGCTTTGCCGACAACGTGGCAGGTCAGGATTTTGGTGAGGGTTTCTTTGTTTTCTGGCTTGAGCAGGGTCTCAACGGTGCCTTCTGGCAGCTTTGCAAAGGCTTCATTAGTGGGTGCAAAGACGGTGAACGGGCCTTCACCCGAGAGAGTTTCGACAAGGCCAGCTGCCTGCACGGCGGCCACAAGCGTGGTGTGATCGGCAGAATTTACCGCGTTCTCGACGATGTTCTTGTTCTCAAACATGGCCGCGCCGCCCACCATTGGGTTTTCGGCCATAGCCATACCGGTCGAGAGAGCGAGAATAGCAGTTGCGATACGAAGAGTTTTCATTGTGTTACCTCAGCTGTTTTTCAGGCAAGCCAGTCTCGCCTTACAAATGGAGTAACGAGAAGGGGCGCTGAAAAGTTTCAGCGCCCCTCGATTATTTTGTGAATATTTTGGATTTTCTTTTAACGCGTTGAAATCAAGCGCCTTTTAATGGTCCCGCAGCGACAATAGGACCGGTAGGCTTGCCACCAGGACCGCCGCCTTTAGGCTCCAGCGTGATCGCAAGCACATAGCCAGGCTCTAGGCTGGCCAAGGTGATCGACAGGCTTTCACCAATGATACCCAAGGACAGCGGCGCCTTATCACCCTCGATCAGCCACAGCTCATAGTCCTTGCCGGCCTCGGGGTCCGCGCCCTCAAGCCGTGTCAGGGTCAGCTCGTCCCCCGTCAGCGACGCGGTATAGCGCAGCGGCGAGGCATCGGCGGTCAGCTCGGCCGTCAGGCTTGGCTTGGCTGGGGACAGCGCAAGAAAGGCCACCACAGCAATCGCCGCAGCCGTCGTCGCACCAAAGCCAAAGAGCGCAGGCAGCCAGCCGCGCGTGCTGCGCGCAGCCTTGGGAAAGAGCCGCGCCTCGATGGCGGGCAGCAGGTTCGGGGCAGGGACTTCGGCATAGTCGTCGTTCAAATCGGCAAGGCGGTTTTGCCATGCCTCGACCAAAGCCGCAAAGCTGGCATCAGCCTTGATCCGCGCCTCCGCCGCAATCCGTTCAACGTGATCGAGAGTTCCGATCACATACTCTGCCGCAAGCGCTTCGGCTTCGGGCAGGTCTGCTTCAAAAGTGCTGGTCATTGGTCCATGCACTCCTTCATACGTTGCAGGCTTCGCCGCAACCAAGTCCGCATGGTGTTCAAGGGCACATCAAACTTCGAGGCCAAATCCTGATAAGAATGACCCGAGATATAGGCGCCGCGCAGAGCCGTCGCGCGATCGGGTTCCAGCGTGTCGAAACATTCATTTATCCGGCGCACTTCGCCACTGGCGACAAGCCGCACTTCGGCGCGCGGCTCGGTGTCGGCGACCATCTCCATCTCGCCCTCTTCGGCGCTGTGTTCGCGGCGTGCCCGAATGCGATCAATCGCGTGGTTGCGGGCAAGCGCGATCATCCACGTCATGCCACGCCCCTTCGCCGCGTCGAAACGCTGGGCACGCAGCCAAACTCTGGTGAAAACTTCTTGCAAGGCATCCTCCGCTTCTGCTCGGTTTCCCAAGATACGCAGCAAAACGCCCATAAGTTTCGAAGAGGTATCAGAATAAATTCTGCGAAACGCCGTGCGGTCCTGCGCGGCGACTTTATTTAGCAGTTCGGCGATTGGATCATCCATGACGCATACTTATAGGGCAAAGCCCCTGCGTCAAGCCCTGCCGACGCTTATCCACGCCGCCTGCGCCCGCCTGTAGAGTTGGTGTTAAACGACACATCAGGAAGGGTGACGATCAACGACAGCTCGGGGAAGGGTTCAACCGCATTCGGGATCGCTGTGGCATTGACGAAATGCTCTTGAAAGCGTGGCTCGATGGCGGTTTCGACCTTGTGGATCTCGTGGACGGTGGCCTCGATATAGTCGCGCGCACCGACGTTACAGAGCGCAATCCGCGCCCCCGTACCAGCGGCATTGCCCGCCGAAAGCACGCGGTCCAGCTTTACATCGGGGATCATGCCCAAAACCATCGCGTGCTTGGGCGAGATATGCGCCCCAAACGCGCCCGCAAGCACGACCTTTTCCACGGTCTTTACGCCCATTTCGTCCATCAGCAGCTTGGCACCCGCATAGAGCGCGGCCTTTGCAAGCTGAATGGCGCGGATGTCGCCTTGGGTGACGGTGATCAGCGGTCCGCCTGTGGCGCTGCCATCATGCAGCACATAGGAATGCGTGCGCCCTTCGGCGATGCAGCGCGGCGTGCCTGTCTGATCGGGCCCGCCGATCAGGCCGACTTGATCGACCAGACCCGCCATCCGCATCTCGGCCACAGCCTCAATAATGCCAGAGCCGCAAATGCCGGTAATCCCCGTCGAGGCCGTCGCTGCGCCAAACTGTGGGTCATCCGACCACAGGTCAGAACCGATCACCCGAAAGCGCGGCTCTTTGGTGACAGGGTCGATTTCAACCCGCTCGATTGCACCGGGTGCGGCGCGCTGGCCCGAAGAGATTTGCGCCCCCTCAAAAGCGGGACCGGTGGGGGACGAGCAGGCCAGAACGCGGCTTTCATTGCCCAACAAAATCTCGGCATTGGTGCCGACATCGACGATCAGCACCATCTCTTTGGACTTGTTCGGTTCTTCTGCCAAGGCCACGGCTGCGCAATCCGCGCCGACATGGCCCGCGATACACGGCAAGATGTAGACCCGCGCCGCACTGTTGACGGCTGACAGGCTCAGATCGCGGGCATCCATCGACAGCGAACTTGAGGTTGCAAGCGCGAAGGGGGCCTGACCCAATTCCACCGGATCAATGCCCAACAGCAGGTGGTGCATGACTGGATTGCAGACAAAGGTGATCTCATAGATCGCGGTCGGCATGATATTGGCCTCTGTCGCAATCGCAAGGATCAGCCCGTTCAGCGCTGTGCGCACCGCAGCCGTCATTTCGACATCGCCACCGGGGTTCATCATCGCATAGGACACGCGGCTCATCAGGTCTTCGCCAAAGCGGATCTGCGGGTTCATCACCCCAGAAGAGGCCAGCACCGAGCCGTTGCTCAGATCGCACAAATGCGCCGCGATGGTGGTTGAGCCAAGGTCAATCGCCAGACCGTAAATCCCGTCCTCGTGAAAGCCGGGCCAGATGTCGAGCAGGCGATGGCGCGCGTCGTGGTTGCCCTTGTGAAGCGCGACGGTGACCTTCCACTGACCCTTGCGCAACGCAGGTTGCAGACGGCGCAGGATCGCCAGCTCTGCCGCGACTTCGCCCACGCCCCATTGCTCTTGCAGAGCTGTGACCAGCCGCTCAAAGTCGCCGGTGGGCTCGTGCATATCAGGCTCTGCGACCTCGACGTAAAGCGTGCGGGTGGCGGGGTCCATGATGATATCGCGCTGGCTGGCCGACTTGCGGATGACCTGCTTGTGGACCTGCGATTCCGGTGGCACGTCGATGATGACGTCGCCCTGCACGCAAGCTTGGCAGCCAAGGCGGCGGCCTTCGGTCAAACCGCGCTTGGATTTATAGCGCTCTTCGACCGAGTTCCACTCGGACAGCGCGCCCGTCTCTACCGTGACGCCGTGCTTTGAAAACTCGCCATATTGCGGTGTGATCTGGCACTTCGAGCAAATGCCGCGACCGCCACAGACCGAGTCCAGATCGACGCCCAGCTGGCGCGCGGCGGTCAGAACTGGCGTGCCGACAGCAAAGCGGCCGCGCTTGCCCGAAGGGGTAAAGATTACAAGAGCGTCATCGGCTGCGTCGGTCATAGAATCCTCGGAGTTGGCGGGGCGACCCGCGACATATTTTTGAATTTAAGCTGCATCCGCGCCACATCAATGCCCATTCGCGGCATCTTAGGTCTGCTCTGCGCCCTTGAGCCAAGCCAGAAGCGCCGCGCGGTCGCCATCAAGCGTGGGCGCTGCGGCGCGATGGGTCATCTCGGGCAGGGTGGACATCTTGATCGGGTTGCCTGCGGCGGTGAAACTGGGGCCGCCCGACTGTGGCGCGATGGGCAAAACCATATGTCGCGCGATCAGCTGCGGGTCTTGCAGCACCTGTTGCATGTCTTGCACTTTGGCGGTGGGCAGGCCTGCCGCCTCAAGTGTGGCAATCCAATCGTTGACGGTTTTGGTGGCCGTCACCGCCTCGATCATCTGGCGCAACAGGGGCTCGTTCTGGCAGCGCGCCGCGTTGGTGGCAAAACGCGCATCGCCCGAAATCGGCAGCCCGAGCGTATCACAAAGCGTCGCAAACATTGCATCATTGCCCGCCGCGATCACCACAAACCCATCGGCGGCGTGAAAGGTGCTAAAGGGCGTGATGGTGGGATGGCGCGAGCCCGTGCGCTCTGGCGGGTGTCCGGTGGCGGTGGTTATGGCTACGGCATGCTCTTGGATCGCCAGCTGCGCATCCAGCATAGAAATGTCGATCTTGGCCCCCAAGCCCGATGTCTCGCGATCATAAAGCGCCGCCAGAACGCCCTGCGCCAGATACATGCCCGCCACGATATCGCCGATCGAGGCACCAACCCGCACAGGCGGGCCGCCAGCCTCGCCCGTGATGCTCATGACGCCGCCGCGCGCTTGCACCACCATGTCATAGGCCGGCTTGGCCGCATCAGGCCCCGTATGACCAAAGCCCGACACCGCACCATAAATCAGCCGCGGATGTTTTTTATGAAGCACATCAAAGCCATAACCCAAACGCTCCATCACCCCCGGGCGATAGTTTTCCAGCAGAATATCGGCGCGGGCAAGCAAGGCGTCAAAGATCGCACGGTCGGCCTCGGACTTCAGGTCCAGCGCGATCGACGATTTTCCCGCATTCAGTCCCGCGAAATAGGCGCTTTGGCCCGCGACAAAGGGCGGGAAAGCGCGGGTGTCATCGCCGGTCTCTGGCCGCTCGATCTTAATCACGCGCGCACCCAAATCGCCAAGCGTATGGCTGGCAAACGGCCCCGCCAGAACATGCGTCAGATCCAAAACGGTGATGCCAGAAAGCGGTGCCATAGCTTACCCCGTGATGAACTGCTTCGCGAGCTTGAGCCCTTGGCCTTGATAATTCGAAGCGATCTCGCGGCCATAAAGCGTCGAGGGCCGCTCGGCCATGCGCTCGTAGACCAAGCGCCCGACGATCTGCCCGTGTTCGAGCACAAACGGCGCTTCGTGGCAGCGGACCTCGAGCACGCCGCGACTGCCTGCGCCGCCTGCTTCGGCATGACCGAACCCGGGATCGAAAAAGCCCGCGTAATGCACGCGAAACTCGCCCACCATCGCCAGAAAAGGCGCCATCTCGGCTGCATAATCGGGCGGAATGGTCACGGCTTCGCGGCTGACCAAGATATAGAACGCTCCCGGATCAAGGATAATCCGCCCGTCTTTGGCGTGGATTTCCTCCCAGAACTCCGAAGCGGGGTAATGGGCAATGCGGTCCAGATCGACGACACCTGTGTGCGGTTTGGCGCGATAGCCGACCAGATCACCTTCGGCAGGACGCAGATCAACCGAAAAGCCCAAGCCTTCCGAGATCATCGCCTCGCCCGAGACCAAACCTTCGGCTTGGTGTAGCGCGGTCAATTCAGCATCCGACAGCACCGCCTGACCTTGGCGAAAGCGGATTTGGTTCAGCCGCTGTCCTGCCCGTACCAACACGGAAAAGCTCTTGGGGCAGACCTCGGCATAAAGCGGGCCGTGATAGCCTTCGGCGATGCGGTCAAACTCTGAGCCGCCATCGGTGATCAAACGCGTCAGCAAATCCAGCCGCCCGGTCGAGCTTTTGGCATTGGCAACCGCCGTCACGCCCTTGGGCAGCGCAAGGTTTTCGGCCAGAGGGATGACATAAACGCAGCCCTTTTCCAGCACGGCGCCCTTGCTCAGATCAACGCGGTGCATCTCGAATTCGGCGATGCGCTCGGCGACGGTGCGCTTGGCCCCCACCAGAAATGAGGCGCGCACACGGTAGGCCACCGTCCCAAGCCGCAGATCAAGGCTCGCGGGTTGGATTTGACCGTCGATAAAATCAGGCTCTGCCTTGATCGCCCCTGCGGCAATCAAAGCGCGCAGGCCTTGGTCGGGGATCACACCGGAATTGCTCATCGCGCCACCCTTGATACAGAACCGCCCGCACTGCCAAACGGCAGGCGGGCGGTTTTGATTATGGTCGGGCCAGAGAGATTTCGAACTCTCGACCTCCCGCCCCCCAGACGGACGCGCTAACCAGACTGCGCTATGGCCCGACACGCGGTCTTCATAGCAATATTCCACGCGGGGGCAAGTCGGAAATCGCACGATCTTAGCGCGATTGCACAGACTTTGGGATGTCGTCCAGCATCCCTTGATGCAGGGCCTGCAATCGTTGAAGCAACTGGCGTGCCTCTGGCGAACGGGCAAGCGCCAAAGCGGGCAGGGCGCGCAAACGGTCCAGCAGGTCAAGCTCTTCTTCGGGCGGGTGCGCGATGGGCTGGGCGGCTGCGGGCGAATCGACGACAGGCGGTTGTGCTGCGATTGGCATAACTTCTGCGGTTTCTGCTTCGGCTTGGTCGGGATGGTCATCTGTCCACAGCTCGACTTCGGGCGCGGGGTCTTCTGGCTGGGGTTCTGGCGCGGGTTCGGCCTGCGGGCGCAGGGATTTGATCACCGCCGAGGTCGGGCGCACGTCCATGACATTGGCCCCGGGCTGGGCGTCCTGCCGCTTGAGCGCGGTTTCAAGCGCGAAGACCGTCGCAGTTGCGGCCTCTTCTGGTTCCAACTCGGCATCCGGAATGTTGCCAAAATTCAGCGCCATTGCTTCTTCAAGTGCGGCTTCGGCGTCCAGATCATCATCCTCGGGATAGTCCGCGCCCGACAGCCCCGCGACATGCCGCACGCCATTCTCGCGCAACAGCTTTTGCACGCCGCGGATCGTCAGACCCTCGTCGTGCAGCAAACGCTTGATGCCTGTCAGCAACGCAACATCGGCGGGGCGGTAATACCGCCGCCCGCCTGCACGTTTGACAGGTCTAATCTGTGGAAAACGGCTTTCCCAGAACCGCAGCACATGCGCTGGGGTTTCAAGAAGGTCACCAACCTCCGAAATTGTGCGGAAGGCGTCTGGCGACTTATCCATCGGCTATTCCTTTAGCGCTTTTTGCCGGCAGCGACACGATCTTTCATCAAATGCGATGGCCGGAAGGTCAAAACACGGCGCGGCGAGATCGGAACCTCGTCGCCGGTTTTCGGATTGCGCCCCACGCGGGCGGTCTTGTCGCGCACAGAGAAGGTGCCAAAGGAAGAGATCTTGACGGTATCGCCGCTTGCCAGAGCATCGGACAGATGCTGCAGCACCGATTCAACCAGATCAGAGGATTCGTTTCGGCTTAGCCCAACCTCACGGAAGACGGCTTCGCTCAGGTCCATACGTGTAAGAGTCGTTTCGCTCATCATACCCCCCCGGGTTTATATCCCGAAAGCATGCGCAGAATAGAATAGCCTGTCAACAACAGTGACTTGCAAGGCGTTGTTAAAAGCGGTTTTTGTGCCGTTACCAGCGCAGAACCACCGAACCCCACGCCAAACCACCGCCAATTGCCTCGGTCACTAGCAGATCACCCTGCTTAATTTGACCGCGCGCCTTGCCCACCGACAGCGCCAAGGGAATCGACGCAGCCGAAGTATTGCCATGATCTTGCACCGTCACAACGACCCGATCCATCGAGACCTGCATCCGCTTGGCGGTGGCTTCGATGATGCGGATATTGGCTTGGTGCGGCACGATCCAGTCCACCTCGTCCGCGGTCATCTCGATTTTATCGAGCGCGGCATGGGCAGTGGAGGCCAGCTTTTCGACTGCGTGACGGAAGACCTCTTTGCCCTCCATCCGCAGATGGCCCGTGGTGCCCGTCGACGACCCCCCGTCCACATAGAGCAGGTCGCGATAGCGCCCGTCCGAATTCAAGTCGGTCGCCAGAACGCCGCGGTCGGCATTGGTGCCGTCGCCCGTCTCAGCGGCCAGAATCAGCGCACCAGCCCCATCGCCAAACAGCACGCAGGTGCTGCGGTCGGTCCAGTCCATCAATCGCGAAAAGGTCTCCGCACCGATGACCAGCACCCGTTTGGCTTGCCCCGACACGATCAGCGCATTGGCATTGGTCAGCGCAAACACGAAGCCCGCGCAAACGGCCTGCACGTCAAAGGCAAAGCCCTTGGTCATGCCCAAAGCGCCTTGGATCATCGTCGCTGCAGAAGGAAAGGTGAAATCCGCGGTCGAAGTCGCCACGATGATCGCGTCGATGTCATCGGCCACAAGCCCCGCATCGGCCAAAGCCGCAAGCGCTGCGCGTGTGCCAAGATCAGAGGTGGTCTGACCTTCGGCCGCGTAATGGCGCCGCTCAATCCCAGAACGGGTCTTGATCCACTCGTCCGTGGTGTCGACCAAGGTCTCAAGATCTTTATTCGAAACAATGCGTTCTGGCAGATAATGCCCGACGCCCTTTACAACCGCGCGTATCGTCATTCGCTGGCTTTTGCCTCCGCCAAATCCAAGCCGGCATCCTGCCCCGAGCGCCCCGCAGATGCAACCCGTGCCGCCAGCCGGTCGACAAAGCCCGCCACCGCAAGCTGATGTGCAAGTTTGATCGCAGCGGCAACGCCTGTCGCATCGGCAGAGCCGTGCGATTTGATCACCGTGCCGTTCAGCCCAAGAAAGACCCCGCCATTCACCCGACGCGGATCAACGCGCCGCTGAAACTTGCGCAGCGCCGCCAAAGCAAACAGCGCGCCCAGCTTGGCAAGGATGCCTTGGCTAAAGGTTTCGCGCAGCAGTTCTGCGATCAGCTTGGCGGTGCCCTCGCCGGTTTTCAGCGCGATATTGCCGGTAAACCCGTCTGTCACAATGACATCCACGCGGTTGGACGGCAGATCACCGCCCTCGACAAAACCGATGTAATCGTAATCGCCATCATCGGCGAAAGCGGCCATTTGCTCGTGAGCTTCTTTCAGCTCGGCGCGGCCTTTGTGTTCTTCGGTGCCGACGTTCAGCAAGCCCACGCGGGGCCGCATCACATTCATGCCGTTGCGGGCATAAGACGCGCCCATCGCCGCATATTGCAGCAAATCAGCGGCCTCGGCTTTGATATCGGCGCCAACATCAAGCATGACATTAAAGCCGCCCGGATTGCGGGACGGCCACAGGCAAGCAATCGCAGGCCGGTTCACGCCCGCAAGCTTGCGCAAGCGGATCATCGACACAGCCATCAGCGCACCCGTGTTGCCACAAGACACCGCAGCCATCGCCTCGCCAGACTTGAGGCTGTCGATCGTTGACCACATGGAGGTGCCTTCACCGTGGCGCATAACTTGCGACGGCTTGTCATCCATGGTGACCACACGCTCTGCATGGCGCAGCTCTACGCGGGACAGGATGTCTGTATGCTTGGCAAGCAGAGGCTCAAGCTGCGCTTGGTCCCCGTGCAGAATGAAATACGCGTCAGGCAAAGCAGCAGCAGAAAGCGCAAGACCGGCGACAACAGCCACCGGTCCGCGATCTGATCCCATCGCATCAACAGAAATGACGATGCGCTTTGCACTGGCTTCGGTCTGGAGTTCAGGTCCGGTTGCCATAAGCTAGGAGCAAAGAAGCGCGGCTTACGCCGCGTCCTCGTCAACTTCTACTGCTTTGGTCGCAACAACTTCGCGTGCATCGTAATGACCGCAGGACGGGCATACGTGGTGCGGGCGCTTTTGCTCGCCGCAGTTGGAGCAGTCTTGTGGGTTGCCAGCAACCAGAGCGTCGTGCGAACGACGCATGTTACGGCGGGACTTGGTGGTGCGGTTCTGCGGGACAGCCATGTCTCGACCTCGGATAGTGGGGGACAAGCCCCGGATTATACTTTGATTTCAGAGCTTTCGGGTGCAGATTATCTCTGCGTTAAAAAGCCCTCAATGAGGCGCGGAACATAGTCAGATTTCCGCTGGGCGCAACCCCTTTTCTGCGCTTTCCCTGATATGAGCCGCGATCAGCGCTAAACCTCGGGCTCATCGGGCTTTTTCAGCTTATCTGCCAGACCAGCCAAGCCTGCAAAGGGGCGCAAGTCCTCAGAGCGCAGGGGCTCCACCCCGGGGGCGGCAAAGGCGGCCTCTTCAAATTCGACTCCTCGTGCGCGAGGATAAAGCGGCAGCGCAAGAGCCAAAGCTTCTATGCCGATCGCTGCGACATCAATCGAACTCGGGCATTGCTTCGGAATCGTCGGCGGGGATTTCCCATTCGTCCGCCGCTGGGGCGACATAGTCAAACTGGAACCGCACCTCTGTATGGTCGGCCAGTTTGCTGCGCACGGGGGCCAGCGTTACAGAGCAGGCCTGCACCACAAGCGCCGTCACATCCGCCCGCAGCACCACATCGGCACGCCCCAGAGGTGCCAATTCGCCTTTGAACTGGAACTCTGGCAGCTCTAGCAGGTTCAGTGCGGAGGCAATCTGCGCACGGGCTGCCGCATCAGGCGCAAAGGTAAATCGCAGGGTTTTACGCCCTGACACAAGGGCCGAGCGATAGCTTTGGCTGGGAAGGTTGGGCTGATCGCTCATGGTATTTCCTTTGAAGTTTGCGGTTTAGGGCGAAAACCCGAGAGGTTCTTTGCCCAAGGCCGCGTTCCATTCTTGAACACAGCGGCATCCTTCTGTAAGCCGAAAGCAATGGCTTTGACCGAAATGCCGCAAGAGTTGTGGAATACTTGCCGAATTGACTTGGTGCAAGTGCGACGGCGCGGTAAATCGAGGCAAGGTAGTTGGGCGAGGGCGGCATGACGCATTCTTACGATACGACAGCACGAAAAAGCATGGGCGCTGGTGCGCGACTGATGTGTGCCGCTGTTTTGGTGGCCTCGATTGCGGCCTGTTCGCCGATCTATCGCACACATGGCTATGTGCCTTCTGACCAGGAACTGTCTTTGATCGAAGTCGGCAAGGACAGCCGCGAATTTGTGGCGGTGGCCATCGGTCGGCCTTCGGCTTCGGGGCTTTTGAACGATGACGGCTGGTTCTATGTGCAAAGCCGCTGGAAAACCCTTGGCCTGCGCGCGCCCGAAGAGCTTGAGCGCGAAGTCGTCGCCGTCAGCTTTGACGCGGCCGGAACGGTCACCAATGTCGAGCGTTTTGGTCTTGAGAAAGGCCAGATCGTGCCCTTGTCGCGGCGTGTGACCGATAGCAGCATCGCGGGTAAAAGCGTTCTGGCTCAGATGTTCGGCAATATCGGCGGCATCGGGGCAGGGAATTTGATTAAATAGTGCGGCACCTGTCGGCCGCGACCGTTGCGGGGCAACTTGCGGCGCTGTTTCCTTTTGCGCGCGGCGGCTATCGTGTCGCCGTGGGGATGGGGGCAGAGGCGCTGCAAGAGACGCTGCCCCTGCGCCAGCTGTGCTTTCGCGCCAATGGCGGGAATGATCTGGACCGCTTTGACGCGACCTGTTTGCATCTTCGCATCACCGACAGCGAGAGCGGCACGCTTGTCTTGTCCTGTCGCTTGAATCTGTTGGACGCGGTAAATTTGGATCAAAGCTATTGCGCGCAGTTCTACGGGCTGTCGCGGCTACAAGGCTTTGGCGCGGCGACTATCGAGATTGGCCGCTTTGCGCTGCACCCCGATCGGCATGACCCTGATATCTTGCGGCTGGCTTGGGCGGCGATTGCACGTTTGGTGGATACATTGGACGTGGGGTTGCTGTTTGGCTGCGCGTCCTTTGCGGGGGCCGAGGTCGCACCGCATATCGAGGCGCTGCGTTGGCTGCACAGCTATCATCAGGCGCCGCAGATCTGGGCGCCAAGCCCGATCCATGCCGATGCTGTCGTGCTTGCCGGCCTCAAAGGGGGGCAGGGCGTGGACATGCGCGCCGCAATGCAGACCATGCCGCCGTTGCTGCGCAGCTATCTGGCGATGGGGGGCTGGGTCAGCGATCATGCGGTGATTGATCCCGAGCTTGACACGCTGCATGTGTTTACCGCGGTCGAGATCGACAAAATTCCCGCCGCGCGCGCCCGCGCTTTGCGTGAAATTGCCGCGTTAGGGTGATTGACGCGGCGCGCGGTTCCGACTAGCTCACGCCCATGGCACGCGCACCCCTCCTTCAGTTGTCCGGAATCTCGCTTACTTTTGGCGGCAATCCGATTTTTGACGAGCTTGATCTCGTTGTTCAGCCCGGTGATCGGGTGGCTTTGGTAGGGCGTAATGGCTCTGGCAAATCCACCTTGATGAAGATCATGGCAGGCTTGGTCGAACCTGACAAAGGCGTGCGCGTTGTGCCGCCTGGTGTCAGTGTCGGCTATATGGAACAGGACCCCGATCTGACGGGGTTCGAGACCTTGGGCGATTACGCCGCAAGCTGTCTGCCCGAGGGCGAAGAATACAAGGTGCCGATGGTGGCCGAAGGGTTGAAATTCAATCCTGATACGCCCGTCTCGACCGCGTCGGGCGGCGAGCGTCGTCGTGCCGCCTTGGCCAAGCTGATGGCCGAAGCGCCAGAGCTGATGCTATTGGACGAGCCGACCAACCACCTCGACATCCAAGCCATCGAATGGCTTGAGAACGAGCTGAAATCCACCCGCACCGCCTTTGTGCTGATCAGCCACGACCGCGCGTTTTTGCGCGCCCTGACCCGTGCGACCCTTTGGGTCGACCGTGGACAGATTCGCCGCCGCGAGTTCGGGCTTTGACGGCTTTGAGGAATGGCGCGAAACCATTTGGTCCGAAGAAGACGACGCCCGCCACAAGCTGGATCGTAAAATCAAGGCCGAGGCCAAATGGGCCGTGGAAGGCATCTCTGCGCGGCGCAAGCGCAATCAAGGCCGCGTCCGCGCTCTTGCCGATCTGCGCGCCGAACGCAGCAGCCAAATCCGCCGTCAGGGCACCGCTGCTCTTGAACTTGAAACCGGCACGCAGTCGGGCAAAAAGGTTGTCGAGGTCACTGGCATCTCGAAGATCTTTGGCGAGAAAACCATCGTGCAGGACTTCGATCTGCGGGTGCTGCGCGGCGACCGAGTGGCCTTTGTTGGCCCGAACGGCGTTGGCAAAACCACGCTGCTCAAGATGCTGATTGGCGAGCTGGAACCCGATTCTGGCACCGTCAAACTGGGCACCAACCTTGAAATTGCCGTCTTTGACCAAGCCCGCGCGCGGCTTGACCCCAATGCAACGCTTTGGGACAGTTTGACCAACGATCCGTTGATGGCTGTATCTGGCAGCTCGGATCAGGTGATGGTGCGCGGCGTGCCCAAGCATGTCGTTGGCTATCTCAAGGACTTCTTGTTTGACGAAAGCCAAGCGCGCGCGCCTGTGCGTTCGCTTTCGGGCGGTGAGAAAGCGCGTCTGCTGCTGGCGAAACTGATGGCTTTGCCGTCCAACCTGATGATCTTGGACGAACCGACCAACGATCTGGACGTTGAAACGCTGGATTTGCTGCAAGACATCTTGGGCGAATATGATGGCACTGTGCTGCTTGTCAGTCACGATCGCGACTTTATCGACCGCATCGCCACCACGACCATCGCCTTGGAAGGCAATGGCCGCGCCAGCGTTTATCCGGGCGGCTGGTCGGACTATGTGACCCAGCGCGTGCTGACCACGGATTCGGTGACCTTTGATAACGTCAAAGGCACCAAAGCGCCCGAGCCCGCCAAGGCCCAAAAGGCCGCATCGGCGCTGACCTTCACCGAGCGCAAACGCCTAGAAGCTCTGCCCGCGGTGATCGAAAAGCTTGAGGCCGAGATTGGCCGTCTGTCGGATTTCCTGTCCGACCCAGAGATGTTCACCAAAGAGCCGGTGAAGTTCAAAAAGGGCGGCGAAGCTTTGACCGAGCGTCAAGCCCAGCTGGTCGCTGCCGAAGCCGAATGGCTTTCGCTGGCCGAGCGCGACTAAATCTGGCGCCGCCATGCCCAACAAGGGGCTTGGCGGCAGACCTTTGCCGCGCTACACAGGCGGCATGAAACCGATGGGCACCCTTCGCATTTGCTGCATTACCTGCTGACATTCGTCACGCGGGCCATCAACTCATTCCCTAAACAGGATCAAGCTGATAGACCCGCGCGGGACAGGCGTGCTTGGGGCTATTTTTCGAGGGTGGGCGATGATCAAACTGCAGAACAACAAGACGCGGATGAAAGAGGATTTCGTCCCGATTGATCCGAAAAATGTGCGGATGTATCTCTGCGGCCCGACGGTTTATGATCGCGCGCATCTTGGCAATGGTCGGCCTGTGGTGGTGTTTGATATGCTCTATCGGCTGCTGCGGCAGGTTTATGGCGCGGATCACGTCACCTATGTGCGCAACTTTACCGACGTCGATGACAAGATCAACGCGAGCGCCTTGGCGCGTCAAAAGGCAGGCGATCCGCGCAGCCTTGAGGCGCTGATCCACGAGCGTACCGATGAGACCATCAGCTGGTATCACGCCGATATGGATGCTTTGGGGGCGCTGCGTCCGACCCATGAGCCGCGCGCGACCGAGTATATCGCGCCGATGGTCGCGATGATCGAGGTGCTGATCGCCAAAGGCCACGCCTATGCCGCCGAGGGGCATGTTCTGTTCCGTGTACGGTCGTACAAGGACTATGGCGCGTTGTCGGGACGCTCGGTGGATGACATGATCGCAGGCGCGCGGGTAGAAGTCGCGCCCTTCAAAGAAGACCCGATGGATTTTGTACTGTGGAAGCCCTCGACCCAAGACGAACCCGGTTGGGACAGCCCATGGAGCCGCGGTCGCCCCGGTTGGCATATCGAATGCTCGGCCATGAGTTACGAGTTGCTGGGCGCGTCCTTTGATATCCACGCGGGCGGGCTTGATCTTCAATTCCCGCACCATGAAAATGAGATCGCGCAAAGCTGCTGCGCCCATCCCGAGGCCGATTTCGCCCGCTTTTGGTTGCACAATGAGATGCTGCAGGTCGAGGGCAAAAAGATGTCCAAGTCTTTGGGCAACTTCTTTACCGTGCGCGATCTGTTGGACCAAGGTTATGCGGGGGAGGTGATCCGCATGGTCTATCTGGGCACGCATTATCGCAAGACGATGGACTGGACGGCAGAGAAGGCGGTCGAGGCGGCGTATCGGTTGCATGGCTATATCGAGCTGATCGCGATGTATGGCGATTTGGCCGTCGCTGCAACGCTTGAGCCAAGTGGTGAGATCATCGCGGCGCTGTCGGATGATTTGAACACGCATCAGGCTTTGGTGGCCTTGGGGCAGCTGAACCATGCAGGCGTCGCGCATGACTTGGCGCGCAATATCGAGTTCATGGGCATTCTGACTTGGGCGCAGATCGCGGAGAAAGTGGATGCGTTTCAGAAGCTGAAGGCGCTTTTGGTGACCTGCGAGGTGCGGATGCAAGAGCTGCGTGTGCAAGCAAAGGCGTCGAAGGACTTTGCACCTGTGGATGCGATGAAGGCGCAGTTGGCTGCGGCGCATGTGTCGGTGATGATGGAGAAGGACCGCGTGGTGCTGCGGCCAGAGATCGATGCGCGCGCAGAAGCGATCGAGGCGCTGACATGGTAGCGATGGCTTTGCGGGCGGTGCGTTGTGGCGGCGGGGTCTCCGAAGGTGAGTATTTAGGCCAGTATGAAAGGGTCGTGCGATGACAGAGCGTTTGTTTTTATTCGACACGACCTTGCGGGATGGGCAGCAGACGCAGGGGGTGCAGTTCTCGACCTCTGAAAAGCTGCGGATTGCGGCAGCTTTGGATGGCTTGGGGATTGATTATATCGAGGGCGGCTGGCCCGGCGCCAATCCGACGGACAGCGAGTTTTTCGCCACGGTGCCGCCAGTTCGGGCGGTGATGACGGCCTTTGGCATGACCAAGCGGGTTGGCCGGTCGGCCGAGAATGATGATGTCCTGGCCGCGGTTTTGGATGCAGAGACGCCAGCGGTGTGTCTGGTGGGCAAGACGCACGAGTTCCATGTGACCACAGCGCTTGGGGTGACACTTGAGGAGAACCGCGAGGCGATTGCGGCGTCTTTTGCGCATGTGGTGGCCAAGGGGCGCGAGGCTTTGTTTGATGCAGAGCATTTCTTTGACGGCTATCGTGCCAATCCGGCCTATGCGTTGGCCTGTTTGCAGGCGGCTTTGGCGGCGGGGGCGCGCTGGGTTGTGTTGTGCGACACCAATGGCGGGACGTTGCCGACCGAGGTTGGGCGGGTTGTGCGCGAGGTGATCGCCAGCGGTATTCCAGGGGATCGGCTGGGGATCCATTGTCACGATGATACGGGCAACGCGGTTGCCAATTCTTTGGCGGCGGTCGAGGCGGGCGCGCGGCAGGTTCAGGGCACATTGAACGGTTTGGGCGAGCGGTGTGGCAATGCCAATCTGGTGACGCTGATCCCGACCTTGATGTTGAAAGAGCCCTTTGCCAGCAGTGTGCAGCTTGGTGTGACTGAGGCGGGTTTGGCGGGTTTGGTCAAGCTTTCGCGCAATCTGGACGACATCTTGAACCGTGTGCCGCTGCGCTCTGCGCCTTATGTTGGGGCGAGCGCCTTTGCGCATAAGGCGGGGTTGCATGCGAGCGCGATCCTAAAGGATCCGTCGACCTATGAACATATCGCGCCAGAGGTGGTCGGCAATGCGCGCATCATTCCGATGTCCAACCAAGCGGGGCAGTCGAATTTGCGGGCGCGTTTGGCCTCGGCGGGGATTGAGGTTGACGCCAAGGACGCACGGTTGGGGCGCATTCTTGAGGTGATCAAAGAGCGCGAGGATCAGGGCTATGCCTATGATGGGGCGCAGGCCTCGTTCGAGCTGTTGGCGCGGCGCGAGCTGGGGTTGATGCCGGAGTTCTTCGAGGTCAAGCGCTATCGGGTGACGATAGAGCGGCGCAAGAACCCGCAAAACCAGATGGTCAGCCTGTCCGAGGCCGTCGTCGTGGTCGAAATCGGCGACCAAAAGATGCTGTCGGTGAGTGAGAGCGCGGATGAGACGGGCACCGATCGCGGGCCGGTCAATGCGCTGGCTAAGGCTTTGGCCAAGGATTTGGGGCCTTACCAGGCGGTGATCGACGATCTGCATCTGGTGGACTTTAAGGTGCGGATCACCCAAGGCGGCACCGAGGCGGTGACGCGGGTCATCATCGACAGCGAGGACAGTCAGGGGCGGCGTTGGCAAACGGTTGGGGTTTCGGCCAACATCGTCGACGCCAGTTTCGAGGCTTTGCTGGACGCGATCAACTGGAAGTTGGTCCGCGATGTCAGGAGCGTCGCATGAGCATTGAGGCCTGTGCAGGGCTGGTCGAGCGCGGCGATGCCGACCGCTTTGCCGCCGTAATGGCGGCACCTGTGGCGCTGCGGGGGCGGCTGTTTGTGCTATATGCCTTTAACCTTGAGGTGGCGCGGGCGCCTTGGGTGACCAAAGAGCCGATGATTGCCGAGATGCGGTTGCAGTGGTGGCGCGATATCGTCGCCGAGGCCAAGCCGCGCGCGCATGAGGTGGCGGGACCGTTGCACCATGTCATCCACGAGGCCGGTTTGGATGTGGAGGTCTTGGACCGTTTGATCGGGGCGCGGCGCTGGGATGTCTATGCCGATGCCTTTGAAGACGCCGCCCATTTCGAGCGTTATCTGGACGAGACTGCAGGCGGGTTGATGTGGCTTGCGGCCAAGGCCAGTGGTGCGCCCGATCATGCGGAACAGGCGGCGCGGGACTTTGGTTGGGCGCAGGGTTTGGCGGGGTTCTTGCGGGCGGTGCCTGAGTTGGAGTCGCGCGGCAAAATCCCGCTGGTGGACGGGCGCGGCGAAGCAGTGCGGGCACTGGCCGAGGTGGGGCTGTCGCGGATCAAGGCAGCGCGGCGGATGCGGCGGGACTTGGGGCCTGCGATGCTTGCGGGCTGGCAGAGCGAGGCTTTGCTGCGGCAGGTGGTTGCTGACCCGCGCGTGGTGTCCGAGGGGCTGATGGGCCTGTCAGAGTTTCAGCGGCGCGGGCGGTTGGCTTGGGGTGCGGTCACAGGGCGCTGATAAGATCAGGGGCGCTGGTAAGGTCAAAGGCAAAGCGCATCCCGCTTGGCGGGGCGTGATGAAAGCCTTGGTGACGGTAAAAGTCTTGGGCCGCGGCGTTGGTCTCAAGTGCTGTGACGGTCAGATAGCTGCAATCTTGGGCGCGGGCCGTCTGAACGGCTGCGCCGATCAGGGCGCGGCCAAGGCCGAGGCGGCGGTAGGGTTCTGCGACATAGAGATGGTGGATATCCATGCCGCGCTGGCCCCATTGCAGCCGCGCAAGCTGGGTCAACGCGAGATAGCCTTGCAACTGCGCATCCGCCTCTGACACCAGAATTTGCAACCATGGATGCGGGCCAAACAGGTCGCGGGCCAACGTCGCTTGGCTGACGGTGGCTTGGTCGTCGTGATGCGCCGCAAGCTCTGCGACCTGTCGGGCAAGCTGGGGCAAGTCTTGGGGCTGGGCGGGTCTAATCATGGCGCGATGGTGGGGCAGCTTTGGCAAAACTGTCAAGCAGGGATTGGGGTTACAGTGCGCTGAGGCCTGCCTTGACGGCTTCGGGCAGACCGCTGGCCTCTAGGTGGTGGCGCAGGCGTTGGTTATAGCCGCCGGGGGTGTTGAGGCTGTCGAGAAGCGGCGCACAGGCCGAGGCCGCAAGGCTTGACGCGATCAGGCAGCGCAGAAAACTCTCGGCTTGTGCGGGATCTTCGGTGCGTGCGGCCAGCCAATTCGCGGCCTCTTGCACCATCAACGTGACGGGCGACAGGATGGCCTGCGCGCTGAGATAGGCGGCCATGTCTTGGGCGCTGGCGATGGGAAACAGCGTGTTCTTTGCGCCAAAAAGCTGCTGCACCAGTGTCACATCACCCTGCACCATCACCGCAGAGCCGCCCTGCACAATGGTCGGAAAAGGCATCATCAGGGCGCAAAGACGGGCGGGCTGCACCCAAGGCGCGGTCTCGTCCAGCGTCGCGCCCGCCATAAAGCTGATGACGCTTTGGTCGGGACGAAAGCGCAGGTCGCCAAGGATAGCGGGGGCGGCGTCGGCGATCAGGCCAAGAAAGACCACATCGCTGGCATCTATCACGCTTTGGTTGTCGGCGACGGTGACGTTGTCGAACCTCTGGGCAAGCGCTTTGCTGACCTGCGTGCTGCGTTGCGAGAGGGTGATCTGGTGGCCGTCTGGGGCGATGGCCTGGACCACCGCACTTGCGATTTCGCCGCAACCAATCACTCCGATACGCATGGGGCAGTCCTTATGGGGGCGCTTTTGGCGCGGTTAGGCGGTGGGTGAAAGCGCAAGCGCGCGCAGCGCATTCAGGATTACCGCGACGTCGATCACCTCTTGCAGCAGCGCGCCTTGCACGGGCGGCAGATGGCCAAGCGCGGCAAAGACCATGGCGATGACCGACAGGCCGATGCCTGCAACCACGCTTTGCAAGGCGATGCGGCGCGCGCCCTTGGCAATGGTGATGCCGACGACCAAGCGGTCGATGCGGTCCACCAACAGCACCACATCCGCCGCCTCTGCCGAAGCCGCCGCCCCCTGCGCGCCCATGGCGACGCCAACATCTGCGGCGGCAAGCGCGGGCGCGTCATTGACGCCGTCGCCCACCATCATCACAGGCGCAGTTGCGTGTTCGGCCTGCACCAGCGACAGCTTGTCGCTTGGGGTCAGGTCGGCGTGAAGTGCATCCAGCTTCAGCCCCATGGTCACGCGGGCCGCCACATCCGCGCGGTCGCCCGTCGCCAGCAAAATGCGCGAGATGCCTTGGGCGCGCAGGGCCGCCAGCATCTCGGCTGTGCCTTCGCGTAGCGGGTCCGATAGCACCAGATAGCCCACAAGCTGATCGTCCACCGCAACCGCCACCAACAGCTGACCTTCGCTGTCGGGAACGGCCTGCGGCTTGGGCATGTTCAGACTGCGGGCGACAAAGCTTGGGCCGCCTGCGATGACGCGATGACCCTCGATTTGGCCAATCACGCCTTCGCCTGCGATCTCTGTCACATCGCTGGGCAAGGGCAGGCTCAGGCCGCGGGCTTTGGCTTGGGCGACGATGGCTTGGGCGACGGGGTGCTGCGAGGCTTGGTCAAGCGCTGCGGCAAAGCGCAAAATTGCATCCTCGGGCAGGTTATGCTGGACGTGAATGGCGACGATCTGCGGCTTGCCTTGGGTCAAAGTGCCGGTTTTATCAAGAATAAGCGTCTGGATGCGCGCCATCGCCTCAAGAGGTTTCGCGCCCTTGACCAGCACACCGAAATGCGCCGCCCGCGACAGACCCGCCACCAGCGCGACAGGCACCGCCAAGATCAGCGGGCAGGGTGTCGCCACCACCAACACCGCAACCGCGCGGATCGGATCGCCGGTAAACCACCAGGCTGCAAAGGCAATCGCCACCGTCAGCGCCAGAAATCCTAGCGACCAGCGGTCCGCCATCCGCGCCATCGGCGCTTTGGAGGCTTGGGCTTGGGTGACCATGCGGATGATGCCGGCAAAGGTGCTGTCTTTGGCGATGCGCAGGGCGATCAGGTCAAAGGCCTCGCCTGCATTGGTGGCCCCGCTCATTGCCTCAGTGTCGCGGGGCAGGCTGCGGGGCAGCGGCTCTCCGGTCAGGGCGGCGGTGTTCAGATAGGCCAGCTCCGAGGCGACGCGCCCATCGACGGGGACCACATCGCCTTGACGGATCAGCAGCCGGTCACCTGCGCGAATTTCGTCCAGCGCCACAACCTCTAGGCCAGACGCACCGTAGCGGTTGGCACTGCGCGGCACGCGCGACAGTAAGGCGTGCATCTCGCGGCGCGCGCGGGTCTGGGCAAAGGCCTCGAGAAAGCCACCGCCCGCATACATTAGGGCGACGACAGCGGCGGCAAGGCTTTCGCCAAACAGCAGCGCCGCGCTCATCGACAGGGCTGCCACGATGTCGAGCCCGATTTGGCCGCGCGCAAGGCTGAGCACGATCTCGACCAGCAGCGCCGCCAAAACGGGCAGCACCCCCAGCAGCCAAAGCACCTGCGCCAGATCCGCGCGGTTCATCGCCCAAGCCCCAAGCCCAAACGCCAGCCCCGCAAGCGCCGTGGCCAAAAGCACAGTCTTCAGGCGGTCTTGGGTCAACAGCTGTGGCAAATGCGGCCTCGCTTTGGGAGGGGATACCGCAGCTTGGGTGAAAACCAGCAGGGCGTCCAGTGTTTGCGGCGGTTACTGTTCTTTGGGGCGCAGCATCAGCCAGATCAGCGCGCCACCTGCAAGGATCAGGAACGGCAGCATCGCCATATTGACCGCCGACCAGCCCGCCTGAACCGAAGCGCCAGAGCAATTCATCAAGCCACCCGACGACAGGCTTGCCAGCGTCACGCCGCCAAAGACGATAAAGTCGTTCAGGCCTTGGATACGGCCCCGCTCGGACGGCTCTACCGACGCGGTCAGCATCGAGGTCGCGCCGATAAAGCCAAAGTTCCAGCCAATCCCCAGCAGCACCAGCGCGGCAAAGAAGTTCGGCAAGGTCACCCCTGCAATCGCCACAGCCCCCGCTGCGGCAAGAATGGCAAGACCGACTGCCATCACCTTTTCCGCGCCAAAGCGGGCAATGACGCTGCCAGTAAAGAACGAAGGCGCATACATTGCCAGAACGTGGCCCATGACGACATTGGCAGCGTCGGATTTCTCAAATCCGCAACCGACCACCGCCAGCGGCGACGAGGTCATCACAAGGTTCATCAGTGCATAGGACACGGTCGCCACGACAATAGCGACAAGGATGCGCGGGTTGCGCAACAGCTCGCCTCGGCTGCGGCCAAGCGGCGTGCCATGGGCGGCGATGGGCGGCTTGGGGATGCGCAGCAGAGTAAACAGAAAAATGCCGACCACGTTCAGGCCGATAACCGCAAGATAGGTGGCAAAGAACGGGATCACCATGGCGTCATTGGTCAGCTTGACCAGCTCGGGCCCAAGAATGGCGCTGAGCAGCCCACCCGCCATCACATAAGAAATCGCCTTGGGACGAAAGCCCTCAGAGGCGGTATCAGCGGCGGCGAAACGGTAAAACCCTTGGGCCGACATATAGATGCCCGTAAACAGCGCGCCGACAACGAACAGCCAGAACGAACTGTAATAAAGACCCGCCGCCGCGAGGCTTGCACCGATCATGCCGCCAATCGTGCCGACGACAAAGCCCGCACGCCTGCCATAGCGTGCCATCAGCGCCGAAAGCGGCGTCGCAGTCAGCATCGACCCCACCACCGCTGCCGTGATCGGCATGGTCGCCCAGCAGGCATTGGTCGCAAGGCTTTGTCCCGCCAGACCGGCCACGATAAATATCATCGGCATCTGCGCGCCGAGGATGGCTTGGGCGGCCACAAGCACATAAACATTGCGGCGGGCGAGGCTGTCTTGATCTGTCATCATAGGATATCGGTAGGCGGCGCGTGGGCGGGCTGCAAGGGGATAATTGTGACGGAAACAATGGTGGGGCGATTGATCGCAGGGCCGCAGGATGTGGCAGAGGGGGCGGCGTGGCTGGCCGCGAACGAGCCGCGCTTTGCGCTGGCTTTGGCGGCGGTGGGCGAGGTGCCTTTGCGCAGGCGTCCGGACGGCTTTGCAGCGCTGATGGATGCAATTATCTCGCAGCAGGTCTCTGTCGCGTCGGCCAATGCGATCAAGACGCGGATGGGAGCGGCGGGGTTTGACGTGCGGGCGCAGGTGGCCTTGGCGACCGAGCAAGAGCTGCGCGCCGCGGGGCTGAGCCGGCAAAAGGCAGGCTATGCTTTGGCGCTGGCGCATTCGACGGTGGACTTTGACGCGCTGCGCCAGATGCCGGATGAGGCGGTGATCGCCGATCTGGTGGCGGTCAAAGGCATCGGGCGCTGGACTGCCGAGATTTATGCGATGTTTGCTTTGGGGCGGGCAGATGTCTTCGCGCCCAATGATCTGGCCTTGCAAGAAGCGGCGCGGCATCTGTTTGGTCTGGACGCGCGCCCCAAAGAAGCAGAGCTGCGTGCGATGGCTTTGGCATGGAGCCCGTGGCGGGCAGTTGCGGCGCGCATCTTGTTTGCCTATTACCATGTGGTGAAATCACGGGAAGGCATCTGATGACACGGGAATTGAAGTTTGGCCGCCGCGCGCCTGTTTCGGGCAAGGCGCGCTCGATGATAGTGTTTGTGCATGGCTATGGCGCGGATGGCGCGGATTTGCTGAGCCTTGCCGATGTGCTGGGTCCGCATCTGCCGGATACGGTGTTCTATGCGCCCGACGCGCCAGAGCCCTGTGCAGGCAACCCCTTTGGCCGCCAGTGGTTTGGCATTCCGCGCTTTGATGGCAGCAGCGAAGTCGAGGCCGCCGTAGGGCTGAACCGCGCCGCCGATGATCTGAATGCATTTCTGGATATTTCGTTGCAGGCCGAAGAGTTAGGGCCCGAAGCTCTGGTTTTGGTTGGCTTTAGCCAAGGGGCAATGATGAGCCTGCATGTCGCGCCACGTCGTGAAACGGAAATCGCGGGCGTGGTGTCGATTTCAGGAAAACTGATGCTTCCTGGGGTCTTGGCGATGGAAGCGAAGGTCAAGCCCGAGATCTTGCTCATCCATGGCGATCAAGACGATGTGGTGCCATTTGGTGAGATGCAGGCCGCTGGAAATGCGTTGTCTGCCAATGGCTTTAAGGTCTATGCTCATGTGATGCAGGGCACGGGCCACGGCATTGCTCAGGACGGGTTGCAGGTCGCGCTCAGCTTTGCCGCGGATCGTTTGGCCAAGATGGCGAACAGGGATTAACCCTGCTCGCTTTGGCTGAGGTGGGCGGCGCAACCTGTGAGGGCTGCAAAGTCATCTTCTACCGCGAAGACTGCGAAATTGCTCATGAATTCGGCAAAGCGGCCTTTGTCACAAAAGGCCGCAGCCAAATCCATCTCGGCCATATAGGGCACCATCGCCCGCGCAACGCCGCCGATCAGATAGATGCCGCCAAACGGCAAATGGATCAGCGCGAGGTTGCCAAGCTCGTTGCCAAGCAGACGCACATAAAGCCGCGCGGTTTCGCGTGCCAGCGCATCACCGGCAGCAAGAGCAGCCATGATGTCGGCGGCTTTCATCTCGACCAGCGCCCCGGCCTCTTGGGTGACAAAAGCGTGCACGCGCTCGAGCCCGCGCCCCGCAAGGATATCCTCGACGCCAGCAAAGCCATGCGCGTGGGGGCCATGGGTGGCGATGAATTGCGACAACTTGAAATCGGTCTCATTGCGGATCGGCATCGAGATATGGCCACACTCGGACGCGGCAACCACACGGCCTGTCGCGGTCTCGTGGACGGGGGCTGCGTTCATGCCCGTTCCGACGCCGACAACCAGCATGGCCGCCCCCGCTTGCTGTGGGCCAGTGATCAAGGGGCGCAGAAACTCGGGCGCGATATGGCCAAGGGCGTGGCCTTGTGCCTGCAGGTCATTCAAAATCGCCGTACGCTTGGCACCCGTCGCGCGGATTAACATCGCGGCGTCAATCGTCCACGCAAGGTTGGTCATCACCGCCACGCCGTCGCGCACAGGGCCAGCCGCTGCCACACAGGCCCCATCCACAGCCGCAATGCCTTCCTTGGCAAGATAGGCCAGCAGCACGGGTTCCAGACTGTCGAAGTCGGCATTGGCAAAGCGGCGGATGCTTTGGGCGCGCACGGTTGCGCCATCGGCAAGAGCGACGCGGGTGTTGGTGCCACCGATATCGGCAACGAGGTTCAGGGGCAGGGTCATCATATTACCTTGAAACGAGTTGAGGCGCGTGATTGGCCGAGGGTGCCGCGACCTAGGGCTATTGTGGTCGGCTTTGCAAGTAAGATTGCGATCTGGCGGGGTTGCATAGGGTTTGGGTCACTTTTGGGGCGAAGGTAGCGGCAGGATATTGCGGGGTCAAAGCGTTTCGCGCGGCTGCCGTAATCGTTATAGAAGGCGTGGCATCCTGCGGCAATGCAGCGCTTGATTTTGGCAGCCCTGCCGTGGTGTTATGCCGCCAAGGAGACCCATATGTCCAATACCCCCCCAGAGATGTCGCCCCCGAACCTTCGGTCAAGGGTCGCGCCACGTCCCAAGATGTTTCCGCCGCCAGAATTTCCTCCGCGTAAGATCAAGACCTTTGCCAAGACGCCGCCTGCGGTGTTTGCAAGCCTGCTGGGGCTGTTGGGCTTGGGGCTTGCCATGCGGCGCGGCGCGGTTGTCTTGGGGCTTTCGGACAGCGCTTTGGCGGGCGTGATCGAGGCGATCTTGGGTGCAAGCCTTGCGGTTTTTGGTTTTGGTATCATGGCTTTGGCGGTGAAATTTTGGCGCAGGCCAGCGGTGATCTTGGAGGATATGCGCGTGCTTCCGGGGCGGGCGGGACTTGCTGCGGCAAGCATGGGGGTGATGGCTTCGGCCTCGGTGATCGTGCCTTATTCAAGCAGCTTGGCGGTGGCGGTTTTATGGGGGGGGCTGGCGCTGCATGGCGTGTTGGCGCTGTTGTGGATCAAGGTTTGGCTCGGATTGCCGGCTGAGGGGCGGGTGGTCACGCCTGCGTGGCATCTGAGCTTTGTCGGCTTTATCGTCGGGGCGGCTTCGGCGGTCAATCTGGGGATGCTGGGGCTGGCGCAGGGGATTTTCTGGGCGACGCTGCCGATTGCGGCGGCGATCTGGGGGATTTCTTTGGCGCAGTTGATTGCGCGCATTCCGCCTGCGCCGTTGCGGCCTATGTTGGCGATGCATCTGGCGCCTGCGGCGTTGTTTACCACGGTGGCGCAGGGCTTGGGCGAGCCCTTGCTGGCCCTGAGCTTTGCCAGCTTTGGAGCGGTGATCTTGGCGGCACTGGTGGTTTCGGGGCGCTGGGTCGCGGCGGCAGGGTTTTCGCCGCTTTGGGGCAGCTTTACCTTTCCGATCTCGGCCTATGCTTTGGCGCTTATGGCGGTTGGCGGGGTTTGGGCGGACGCGGGGATTTTCGTGCTGATCGCGGCTTTGGGGCTGGTGCCGATGGTGGTTTACCGCGTTTTGCGGCTTTGGGCGAACGGCAAACTGGCCGCCAAGACCAACGCCGCCGAAGCATAATTCGCAGTTGCAGCGGAATCGGTCTTGCAAATGCAGCGGATCGGTGAAACAGGGAGCCGTCAAACGAACACTCCCACTTGAACCCGATGGAGGCTTTCATGGAGATTCGCGAGGCGCTCACTTTTGATGACGTTTTGCTGGTGCCGCAGGCGAGCACCGTGCTGCCATCCGAGGCGGATACATCCACCTTTGTGACCAAATCCATTCGCATGAACATCCCGCTTTTGTCGAGCGCGATGGACACGGTGACCGAAGGCCGCATGGCGATTGCCATGGCGCAGGCCGGCGGCATCGGCGTGATCCACCGCAACTTGGACATCATCGCCCAAGCGCGTGAAGTCAGCCGTGTTAAGCGGTTTGAAAGCGGTGTGGTCTATCAGCCAATCACCCTGACCCCCGATCAGACTCTGGCAGATGCCAAGCTGCTGATGGCGCAATACATGATCACGGGCTTTCCGGTTGTGGACCATGACGGGCGGGTTTTGGGTATTGTGACCAACCGCGACATGCGCTTTGCCACCGACGACAAGACCCCTGTGCATGCGATGATGTCGGCTGAAAACTTGGCCCTGCTGCGCGAGCCTGTCGACCGTGAAGCGGCGATCAGCTTGATGAAGGCGCGCCGGATTGAAAAGCTGTTGGTGACCGATGGCGCGGGCAAGCTGACGGGGTTGCTGACGCTAAAGGACACCGAAAAGGCTGTGCTGAACCCACAGGCTTGCAAGGATGATCTGGGGCGTTTGCGGGTTGCAGCGGCTTCCACAGTTGGCGACGCGGGCTTTGAACGCTCGATGGCGCTGATCGAGGCGGGCGTGGATATGGTGGTGATTGACACCGCGCATGGCCACTCGGCAGGCGTGGCGATCGCGGTAGAGCGGATCAAAGCGTTCAACAGCTCGGTGCAAGTGGTTGCAGGCAACGTCGCGACCGCAGAGGCCACCAAGGCGCTGATCGGCGCGGGTGCGGATGCGGTCAAGGTCGGCATCGGTCCAGGCTCTATCTGCACGACGCGGATTGTGGCGGGGGTTGGCGTGCCTCAGCTGACCGCGATCATGGATTCGGCCAAGGCTGCGGGCGATATTCCGGTGATTGCCGATGGTGGCATCAAGTTCTCGGGCGACTTTGCCAAGGCGATTGCGGCGGGGGCCTCTTGCGCGATGGTCGGCTCTGCGATTGCGGGCACGGACGAAAGCCCGGGCGAGTTGATCTTGTGGAATGGACGTTCGTACAAGAGCTATCGCGGCATGGGGTCCTTGGGCGCTATGGCGCGCGGCTCGGCGGATCGCTATTTCCAAAAGGACGCGGCCAGCGACAAGCTCGTGCCAGAGGGCATCGAGGGGCAGGTGCCTTACAAGGGGTCGGCTGCGCAGGTCATTCACCAGATGGTCGGCGGTTTGCGTGCGGCGATGGGGTACACGGGCTGCGCCACGGTCGCCGAGATGCGCGCCAACTGCGCCTTTGTGAAGATCACCGGTGCTGGGCTGAAGGAAAGCCATGTGCATGACGTGCAGATCACCCGCGAGAGCCCGAACTATCGCATCGGCTAAGGCGTTTCACAGATTGGAACGGGGGCTGCCTGTCGGGCGGCCCCTTTTCATTTGGGTCAGAGAAAACTGAGTGCGGCGATCAAAAGCGTGCGATAGATCACCACCACGATGGCGACCGAACCAATGCCCAGTCCAATTCCTGCGGCGGTATAAAGCCCGTCGTCCCGCATCATGCCAAGGCCGATCACGATCAGGCTCAGCGCGGGCATGATATTGGCAAAGGGGATTGGCAGCATGATCAGCACCGAGAGAAAAAGCGCAAATGCGCCAATGGCGCGGGGGCGGATGACCCATTCAAGCCGCGGCCGCATCAGCGCCTCGATCCGGCGCATATAGGGCAGCGCGCGGGCGGTGATATCGACAAGGGTTTGCCGTGTCAGACGTCGTGTTGCCAGAAAATCCGGCAAGCTCACAGGCCTATCGCGCATCATTTGCAGCGTCAGATAGACCAGCGGCAGCCCCGTGACCGCCGAAGTTCCCGGAATGCCCGGAAGCATATTTGGCAGCGCAAACAGGATGATAAGGCTGGCGCGCGCATGCGATTTCAGCCCCTCGAGCAAAGCGCCCAGCGTGATGGTTGCATCATTGCTCTGCGCCAAAAGCTCGGGCAGCGCGTCGGAAAATTTGGAGTGATGATCTGTCATAGATCCTAGGTAAGCGCTCTTGCACCGATTTGCGAGCGGTTGCGCGAAGGTGCGCGTGGATATAGGCAGGGCTTTGTATATTTGACTGAAAGGCTTGGCTATGACCCCTCAGGCGCGGCTCTCTGCTGCTATCGAAGTGCTCGACCAGATTCTGGCGGGCGCGGCTGCTGAACAAGCGCTGACCAACTGGGGGCGGGCCAGCCGTTTTGCGGGCTCGGGCGATCGGCATGCGGTGCGCGATCTGGTGTTTGACGCGCTGCGCTGCAAGCGGTCGTTTGCGGCGCTTGGGGGCGCCGAGACGGGGCGTGGGCTGGTGCTGGGCGGTGTGCGGGCCGCAGGTCTGGATGCGCAGGCTCTGTTCAGCGGTGAAGGCCATGCGCCCGCCGTTTTACAAGACAGCGATGCGGGGTTTGAGCCGACCACGGCAGCCGCTCTCGATTGCCCCGATTGGCTGGAGCCGCAGTTGCGCGACAGCTTGGGCGCGGATTTCGAGCCCGTGATGAAGGCCATGCAACAACGGGCGCCGGTCTTCTTGCGTGCCAATTTGCGCAAGGGGGATCGGGTGAAAGCGCAGGCGGTTTTGGCCAAGGATGGGATTGAGACGGACTTCATCTCTTTTGTGAAGTCTGGATTGCAAGTCATTGCGAATCCTAGAAAAATAGCGACATCGACCGCCTATGTCGATGGTTTGGTAGAGCTGCAAGACGCCGCAAGCCAAGCCGTGGTCGAGGCTTTGCCACTGCAAGACGGCATGCGCGTGTTGGACTATTGCTGTGGCGGTGGCGGTAAGGCCTTGGCGATGGCGGCTCAGGCGCGGATTGCGCTGGACTGTCATGATGCGATGCCCCGTCGGATGCGCGATCTGCCTGCGCGGGCAGCGCGGGCTGGTGTGGACATCAATATCGTAGAAACAGAAGCACTATCATCGGGTTACGATCTTATCCTCACAGATGTGCCCTGTTCTGGTTCGGGCAGTTGGCGTCGCGATCCGCAGGGGAAGTGGGCCTTGACCGAGGCGCGACTGGCCGAAGTTCTGCACATCCAAGCGCAAATTCTGGACCAGACTGCACCTTTGATCGCACCCAAAGGTGTGCTCGCTTATGTGACCTGCTCGATGCTGCGCGCCGAAAATGAGGCGCAGGTCGAAGCCTTTTTACAGCGCCATCCCGACTGGACTTGCCAGCAACAGCAAAGGTTTAGCCCTATTTCGGGTGCGGATGGTTTCTTTTTTGCCCTTCTGACGCGTTAACTTTCCACTTATGCAACTTTAGGGTGTATTTTTCTGGGCGGCAATTAAGGTCAGCTTAACGTTTAGGCGATATTCTATCGTTCTAGGTTTTTAGCTGGGGGCGCAGATGGCCGAACTCGATCTTCGCTTGGGCAAAACGGACTCGAAAGGTGACACTTTGGGGCGGGGCCAGATCGCCTTGCTCTCGGCGGCCGCGATTTTGGGTGTGCTTTCGGTGCTGGCCACGCTGTGGATTTGGCAGTTGCTGTTTGCAGTCGGCGCGCTGACCTTTGTGTTGTTGGTGGTGTTTGATCGCGGCAGTGCGACGCTGAAGGCTGTGTCGCGGCGCAGGCAGGAACGTCGCCTGCTGCAGCTGTTAGAGTTTGACGCCGCGCCTTGCTTTACCACTGATGCTTTTGGTCAAATCGGCCAACAAAACGCTGCGGCGCAAAGCCGGTTTCAGGCAGGGGCTGGCAGCACGTTGATCGCGGCGTTGCGCGACCACTTTGCGGCTCCGTCGGCCGTGCTGTTCCGTCTGCAAAGCCGCGCCAGCACTCAGGGCGCTGCGCGCGAAGATGTCGCGACCCAGCGCGGGCATACACGGCTTTCGGTGCATAAAATCGCGCAAGACCGGTTTTTGTGGCGCCTGGAAGAATTGGGGGATCGCGGTTCCAGATCGCGCGGGGCAGAGGCCTTGCACCTCCCTATGTTGACAGCCAATCGCATGGGGGTGGTGCTCTTTAGCAATGATGCGATGCGGCGGCTGCTTGGCGGGCGACCCAAACGGCTGGACCGGATATTTAAAACACCGCACTTGCGGTCTGGCGAAGAGGTTGAGGTTCTCAGCATTCATGGCCCCATGCGGGCCATCCTTGCCGAGATTGAAGGCCATGGCGAGCGGCGAGAAATATATCTGCTTCCTGTGAACGCGGCTCATGTCGACAGTTCGGTCCTTGCGGATTTTGAGCATTTGCCGGTGGCTCTGCTCAAATTTGACGCTCAGGGGCAGTTGATGACGGCGAACCGCTTCGCGCGCGATCTGCTCAAATTGGGTGAGGGCACGACCCATTTCCACGAGCTTTTTGATGGGCTAGGGCGCCCCGTCTCTGATTGGCTCGCGGATGTGGCGTCCGAGCAAATCCCGGGCGGGGCAGAAGTGCTTTGCGCAAGAACGCTTGGCGATGAAGTGTTTTTGCAGGTCACTTTGCGCAAAATGGTCGAGCTTGGCCGGCCGGGTGTGCTCGCGGTGCTTCAGGACGCGACCGCCCTCAAAACCCTTGAGGCGCAATTCGTCCAAAGCCAGAAGATGCAGGCGATTGGGCAGCTTGCTGGTGGCGTGGCCCATGACTTCAATAATTTGTTGACGGCTATATCGGGACATTGCGACTTGCTTCTTTTGCGCCACAAGAGCGATGATGTAGAGTATTCTGACCTCATTCAAATTCACCAAAATGCAAACCGAGCGGCAGCTTTGGTCAGTCAACTCTTGGCCTTTTCGCGTAAACAAACTCTCAAGCCGGAACGCATTGACGTCGCCGAAGTTCTTTCCGACCTGACGCACCTGCTAAACCGCCTTGTGGGCGAACGGATAGCTTTGCAACTGACCCATGCGCCTGATCTCGGACCCATTCGTGCCGATAAAAGGCAGCTGGAACAGGTTATTATGAACCTTGTTGTCAATGCTCGTGATGCAATGGCTGGCACTGGAATAATCACGGTCGAAACAGAAGCCCTGCACTTGCGTGTAGAATTGCACCGTGACCGGGCGATTGTACCTGCAGGTGATTATGCGGTGATCAGAGTGACGGACACTGGCTGTGGCATTGCCCACGATAAAGTTTCAAAGATCTTCGAGCCGTTTTATACGACCAAGCGCCTTGGTGAGGGGACAGGATTGGGGCTGTCGACGGCTTACGGTATCGTGAAGCAAACTGGCGGCTATATCTTCGTGGATTCTGTCGAAGGCCAAGGCAGTACATTCATGCTTTATTTCCCCATTTTTCAAGGGAAAGCAGCGCCACTTCCCGATAAAGAAGTTAAGGCCCTTGTTGTACGCCAAGGTGAGGGCGTCGTTCTGCTTGTCGAAGATGAAGCCCCTGTGCGCGCCTTTGCCAGCCGCGCTTTACGTTTGCGGGGGTTCACGGTCTTAGAAGCCGACTGCGCCGAAACTGCCTTAGAGATACTTGAGGATGAAGAATTGGAAATCGATATCTTTGTAACTGATGTAGTTATGCCAGGTTTGGACGGTCCAAGTTGGGTGCGCTTGGCCTTGGCAGCACGACCTCACGTCCGAGTGGTATTTGTCTCGGGCTATGCCGAAGAATCACTTTCTGAAGGACAGTTAAGGATACCAAATTCGGTATTCCTTCCTAAGCCGTTCTCACTTTCCGAGCTCACCGAAGCTGTTCATCGGCAAGTCAATTAGGAGCATTGTTTCAATACCAGATAAGGTGGCCTTAAAGCTAACTCGGTTTGTCTGAGCAGTTTCCAAGCGTTTCGTAAGTGGTTTTCCGCCTTAGTTATGCCGCCAGCGCTTCGGGCCGGTACATGTTGAAGTAAGTCTGATTGGGGGTTTTCCCGTCAAGCGATGAATTGGCACGTCGGCTGTAGTAGAAGCCGAGATAGCGGTCGCTCGACATTGTGCCTGCCCAGTTCTGCGTGATCCGCTGCCCGGCAACGCATGTTTACATGCGCGAGTGGGGTAACCCGTCGCCAAATATACGCCTGCCGTTCCTGTACGGATGGCGTGGTCCAAGCCGCGGCCATGGCGCGCCTGATCCCCCGCGGCATGCCGACCGAAGCGACCGTAGCCCATGTTCTCCCTCTCGGCGTTGCAGGCATCGCCTGCCGGGCAGCGGGTCAGCAAATATACCGACCATTTGCCCTTGTATCGCCGAGCCCAGATATACAGCCGGTAGGGCGTTGATCCTTTGACTGGCAGGGCATGTTTATATGCTGGATAAAACCTGCTGATCGCACCGGACCAAGTCGGCCCCGGCATTCAACTCGCCTATTACTGGGCCACGCCCATCGCAAACTGATCGAAATCACACGCGCTGGCCCTGCGCCAATTGCCGAGGAATGTGTGAACCTCATCCGCGAGCTCGATACTATCGAGGCCAAAATCAAGGGCGCCGATGCTGTTTGCCGCCTTGCGGCGCGGCAGAAACGCTCCGCCCCGATCCTTGCCCGCCATAATGATTGGCTGCGCCATCAACGCGCCCGCGCTTCCGCCAAATCGTCCCTCAGTGAGGCATTGGCCTATATCGCGAAATACCGCGACGGCTTGGGTTGGTCCCTGACAGATGCCCGCATCGAGATCGACAACAGCACCCCCTCTCATCAATACTTTGTATCGATTTCCGGGCAATGGCCGAACGCACGATCCGGCCCATAGCCCTGAATATAAAGAACGCCCTTTTCGCTGGCCATGACGCTGGAGACGAGAACTGTGCCATCATCGCCTCGTTAATCATGACCTGCAAAATGAACGTAGTCGCCCCCCATGCATGGCTGGCAAACACACTTACAGCTTTCGCCAACGGCCACAAACAAAGCCGGATCGAAGATCTGTTTGAACCGCCCCTTGTTTGGCGGAGACCTTCAACTGACGAAGGATGAGGGCGATGGAAAAGAGTAAGACGGCAAATCGTTATTCACCTGAAATGCGGGCGCGTGCCGTTCGCATGGTGCTGGAGCATCAAGGCTCCTATGAAACGCAATCCGCGGCGTTGCTGCGATTGCCCCAAAGATTGGTTTATCCCAGAGACATTGAGGGTCTGGGTTCGGCAGGCGGAACATGACAGCGGGATGCGCGACGGGGCGACCAGCGCCGAGCGTGATCGGATCAAGGATCTGGAACGTGAGGTGCAGCCAAGCTTCCGGACCAGGCGAGGGAGATATTGCGCAAGGCGTCGGCTTATTTTGCGCAGGCGGAACTCGACCGCCCCTTCAAACCATGATCGCGTTTGTCCTTGCCCGGCAACGCATGTTTACATGCGTGAGAGGGGGCGATCACCGAGCACTTCATGGGGTCGAGTCAATTTGCAGAACCCTGCAGATTGCCCCATCTGTTACCCGGTAGGTGATTGCGTGCAATCAGCGTTAGGGCGGCTATTATGCGCGGCTCGCGGTGCGGAGCGATCCGAGCAAGGCCTCGGCGCGTCAGCAGCGAGACGCGGTCTTGCGGCCCAAAATCCAGAAAGTTTGGGATGACAACTGGCAGGTTTACGGTGTCCGCAAAGCCTGGCGGCAGTTGTGCCGTGAAGGTGAAGCTGCGGCGCGCTGCACCGTGGCACGCCTCATGGCGGCATGGGTATTGCGAGGAATTGTTCGCGGAAAGGCCATGAAAACAACGATCCCGGACACGTCAGTGCCATGTCCACGCGACAAGGTGAACCGCAAATTCCGAGCGCCAGCGCCAAATATGCTGTGGGTCAGTGACTTCACCTACGTCTCAACATGGCAGGGGTTTGTTTACGTCGCCTTTGTGATCGATACCTTCGCCAACCGCATTGTCGGTTGGAAAGCGTCGCGGTCTGCCAAGACCGACTTCGTTCTCGATGCACTTGAGCAGGCGCTTTATGCCCGCCGTCCGGCTCATCAGGGCGGGCTGATCCACCACAGCGACAGGGGAAGCCAATACGTCTCGATCCGATATACCGAGCGTTTAGGAAAAGCGGGCATCGAACCATCCGTTGGCAGCGTCGGCGACGCCTATGACGAGCCAGTGGACGCCATTGGTTCAAGGCCACTGGCGAGGGCTTTGGCCGAGACCATCAACGGCCTCTACAAAACCGAGGTCATCCGGCGGCGCAGTTCATGGAAAACCATGGAGGAGGTCGAGCTGGAAACCCTCAAATGGCCTTACGGCGATGCAAGCATCGCCTACCGGCTTATAGGTCGACTGGTTTAACAACCGCCGACTGCTTGAGCCCATCGGAAACATCCCACCGGCCGAAGCAGAGGAGGCCTTCTATGCAAACTTGAATACACTCGATATGGTCGCGTGACACGGACTAATTGGTCTCCAGCAAAGCTGCGGCGGTTCAGTAACCGTGGAATTACGCTGGCAAGGTGTGAATGGGACACCGCT
>CAWJOY010000015.1:0-122021 GCA_963844505.1 uncultured Alphaproteobacteria bacterium | reverse complement strand
CATAAACAAGGTCTTCAGGCTGATGCCTGTCGCATCAGCAGGCGGTGACGCCGCCGTCACCCGCACCAAGCTTGATGCCAGAAACCCGCTGGTCAACGAGACCGCCATCGACACCGCAAAAACTCCGATAAAGCGCCCAAGCCTACGACCGACATTGTGCGGCCGCATTTCCAGTCCTGCAATCGCCACGGCCATGAACAAGGGCACCAAAATGCCGTTCTGACGCACAAGCGCCGAAAGCCCCGCCATGGCCAGCGCGGCAACATAGAACCCAATCCGTGCGCGCCGTTGTGGAGGGTCGCGCTGGTTTGCCTCATGCAGCAGCGCAAAGGCGAAAACTGCCATATTTGCAAACAGCACGTCCTTCCAGACGATGCCCTGATAGACCAAAATCAAAGGGCTAAAGCTGGCAATCGCAATCACCGCCGCAGGGATGATCGGATGACGCGCGCGCTTGGCCAGCATCACCAGCGTCAGGAAAAACAGCCCCGAGGCAAACATCAGATAAAGCCCCGTGCCCTGCATCAGCCGATCGCCAATGCCCATCAGCGCAGACATCAGCGGCGGGTGGATGCTTTGGTAATTCAGGCTGCGGCCCTCACCAAGCTGCATCACCGAGTCCCATGTCAGATGCCCCGGAGCATTCAGCGCAAGAACGCAGCCCCAAGCCACAGCCGCAGTCAATGCGATAATCGAGGGAACTTGGGCTGGTTTCATCGGGGTCTCCGCTGGATGCATTCGCCTTGGATATCAACAGGCTTGCCAGTTGGTAGCCATCGCCCCCAGATGTGGCAAGGCTTTAGTCCCCGCGCAGTCTTTGGTCAAAGCCGTTGTCCGCGGACAATTTTCGATCTCAACCCTCAAAGCGCGCGCGTTTGCACATCTGCCGCACCAAGTGGTCGGGGTTGAAGCTTGCGCTTTTGGCCCCTGTCGTGACCGCTCGGAAATAGGCACCAACGCTGCGGATTTTGCTGTGGAATTGCATCATCGCCCAAACCGTTGTCGCTGTTCTGACTGCGCCCAAACGGTTCTGCGCTGCTTCATAGCATTGCGGTGTGATGCCAAGCATCGGCGCAAGGGTTCGCGCATGTGCCACAACATCTTGCATGGTTTCGATTTTTTTAGGCGAGAGCTCTGCCGCTTCGGTGCAGCCTGTGAGCAGGTCTTGCAGGGTGATCGGGGCTTGTGGGCTTTCTTCTTCAATAATTTCTTTATTTGAGTTCTGATGGTGGCGGACAGATTGGCCGTCTTTGGCGGTCATTTCGGGGGCGTCGCTTGCGGTCTCGTGGGGCAGGGCGGTTGGGTTTTGTTGGGCCAAAAGCGTCTCGCACTCGGCCACGGTCAGCTTGCGCCGCAACAGCCGCAGCGTGTCTTGTGCGGCGATATCTTCGGGGTTCTGGCGCAGGGCCTCATTGGCGGCGGCACGGATTTTCAGCCGCAAGAACGCGATCTGGTCGCGGGCGCGCAGGGTCTCGGCGGCAAGGCTGGCGATCTCGTGCAGGCGGTCAAACAGCGGCGTCAGGTCAAAGCCAAAGCGCAGCGATGTGCCCTCGGCGCGGCTGTGCTTGCTGAACCGTTTGCCGTTGGGGCTGTCGTGGCGGGTCAGCAGGCCGGCCTCTTGCAAGGTCGCGGCATGGCGGCGCAGCGTGCGGTCCGAGATGCCGTTGCAGCGATGCGTCAGCGTTTGGTTTGACGCAAAGACCGTGTGATGCGTCCGCTTGGGTGCAAGGCACGACAGCATCGCGTCCAGCGTCGCAACCACTGGCGCGGTCAGTCCCAACAGCGGGGCTGCGGTGCGCAGCGTGTCGATGACGATGTGTCGCTCGGGAATCGCGTTGTCCGCGGACAATAGTTTAGGGCTCCGCAACCCGACGACGGGCGCAGCTGCTTGGGCAAAGGCCATGTGATTTCACGACAACCGAAGCGGAAAGACCCCGATATTCCGAAAACATCCGGAAAAAGACAACAAATCTACGTCAACCGAATCGGTTGTTGTTGACTATTGGGAAGGAGCTGATAAATCTGAAAGTGCAAAGAACAGATTGGGCTCTCCTTGGTTTTCCTTGGGGGGCTCTTTCTTTTTTGGGCTGTAAGTCGTGCTCCTATGTTAAGGTTTCGGGGCTTGGGTTAATCGGCCTTGGTCGCGGTCTGCGCAGCCAAAAACAGGCGGCGAAGCTCTGATTCGGCGTTCTGTTGCAGCCAATCTGCGAACTCTGGCGTATTTGTCTTTGAAATCTTGAAACTGAGCGCGCGGCCCGTTTCTTTGATCTCGGCAATCGGGGTGCCATCGGCCAGCGTGATGGTTTGCGCGGGCAAAGAGGGCAGGGCGGGCGACCGCAGCGCCTTGGTCACCGCATCGCTGACCAAACCAAAACGCGTGTCGGAACTCTCGGCCTCGTCCAGCGGCAACCGCGCCATGATTGGGCCAAGGTCCAGATCGTTGTCGCGCAGCTGATCGGCAAAGTCTTCCCACCGCCTGCGACCCACGCCATGCGCCGCGCCAATCGCCTCGATTACCGCACGCGGAACCGCGCGGGCCACCTTGGTCATCCGCGACAGCATCGGCTTGTCCACCGCCAGCGCGTCCAAAATCACCGCAGGCTCATAGCCCTCGGCGGCAAGCTCGGCCACAAACAGCGCCTTTTCGATAAAGCTCGGGTCCAACCGCTGGCTGTTTTCCTGCCCCTGCGCCAAAATCGCCTGCGCATCGGTCAGCGACCGCACCAAAGCCTTGGCGGGCAGCCCCAACAGACGCAGCGCCGCCAACCGCCGCCGCCCATAGACGATGCGGTAGTGGCCTGGCTTGCTGGCGATCGGGCGCACCATGATCGGCACTTGCTGGCCGTGGGCGCGGATGCTCTCGGCAAGGCTGGCAATCGCGTCGCTGTCAAAGGCCAGCCGGTCCTTGGGGCCGCTGTCCTCGATCATATCAATGGCGATGTCGCGCACGGCGTTGCTTGCCACATCCTTGAGCGTCGATTTTACCCCGCTCATCGCCCCCGTGTTGGGAAAGCGTGCGCGGGTGTCTTCTGGCTCTGGGGCGGCAGAAGGGACGGGCGGCGGCTGAAAGATGTTGCGACGTGCCATTAGCTCGGATCCCTTCCCCAAGCGCTTTGGATGGTTTTTTCGAACTCATCCGCGACGCCGTTGACGCTTTCCATAATCCGCTGCAGCGTCTTTTTGACCACCTGCGACGGCTCCATCTCGTAGATCGTTTGCTGCGTCATCCCCGCATCCGAAATCGCGGTCGATTTCAGCATTGGCATGGTCAGCACCTGCTCCAACAGGATCGAGCGCAAGAACCCCGCCATCTGCGACTGCGGCACATCGGTCGGCTCATAGCGCGCGATCAGGAATTTCAGGAACTTCCAGTCGATTGGCCCCGCGACGCTTTCCAGCGTCTGCACGGTCTCGCCCGCCATCTCTAAAAACTGCGCCATCGAGGCCACGTCCAACATGCTGGGCACCACGGTAATCAGCAAGCCAGTCGAGGCCAAAAGCGCCGTCATCGTGGTAAACCCAAGCTGCGGCGGGCAGTCGATAATCACCAGATCATAGTCAGCCTCGATCTCGTCCAGAGCAATCGACAGCCGCTGGGTAAAGGGCGGGTCGTATTTGTGCTGCAGCGCATAGGCGGTCTCGGTCTCATATTCCGACAGCAAAAGCCCCGCAGGCGCGAGGTCAAGGTTGTGGAAATAGGTCTTTTTCACCACATGGCTGAGCGGCACCGGCGCGTCGTATTTCAGCGCGTCATAGATCGTGCCGCTTTCGGCGAACTCGATCTCGGGGCGATAGCCGAACATGGTGGTCAAACTGGCTTGCGGGTCCATATCCACCGCCAGCACCCGATAGCCGCGCAGGGCATAGCGTTGCGCAAGGTGGATCGCGGTCGTGGTCTTGCTAGAGCCGCCCTTAAAGTTGACGATCGAGATCACCTGCAAAGGGTCGCCCGCGCGCCGTCCGGGCAGGTAGGCCTCGCCATTGCGACCCGTGCGCGCCATGACTTCGCGGATTTGCGAGATCTCGGCAGCGGAATAAAGACGGTGGCCACGGCTGTCGGTCTCGACTTCGGGGAAATCGCCGTCTTGGTGGCGGGTGCGCAGGTTGGACAGGCTGATGCCAGTCAACTCGGACACTTCGGAGGCGTAGAATTTGCGCAGGTTTTTGCGGCTGTCGGGCTGAAAGCTGTTGCGCATATGCGCGTTCAGCGCCTCGGAGAGGCGGGCCGCGTTGGCCGAAATCGAGGCCGAAATCGAGCCACTGTTTTGTGTCGTCATGTCCTGCTCCGTCGCCCTCTTGTGGGGTCTTTTATGTTTCGTCGTCAAAAGGCGTTATTTGACCGATGTTGCGACAAGTCAAGTCTTGGCACGCAACTTATACACAGGCAACCGTTTTTTGTGACTAAAAGCGGGGCAGGGGGGTGGATAACTTCATGCGTTGCATGAGGCTTGTCGCCTAAGATGCTGAGAATAAAGAATTTTTTGAAAAATTTTTGCGCCCTACAATATATTGTAGCCCCAAAGCCGCGCGTCCCCAAGTCCTAGCTAACATCGGCCGCTTTCGAATCGCAAGCATCCCTTGTGGAACTTTTGCCGCCGCCGCGCGTTTCCCCCCTAGACCCCCGAACAGGAGCACCGCCATGACCGCGACCCCCCAAGAATTCATGCCTCATATCTCGGAGCTGATGCGCTCGATCGAGCTTTGCGCGCTGATCACCCACAAGCAAGGCGCCATCGTCAGCCGCCCAATGAGCACCAACGGCGAGGTGGATTACGACGGCGACAGCTATTTCTTCACCCGCCTCTCTTCTGGCATGGTGGCCGATATCGCCCACGATCCAGCGGTAGCGCTGATGTTCCACCGCACGCCGGGCCTTTTGGCAGGTGCGCCGGTGTTTGTGCATGTGCAGGGCCGCGCCGAGGTGATCCAAGACCGCGCCCGCTTTGCCGAGCATTGGCATTCCAGCGTCGATGCGTGGTTTGAAGATGGCATCAACAGCACCGACCTATGCATGTTGAAAATCCACGCCCACCGCGTCGCCTTTTGGGACGGGATGGAGCATGGCGATATCGTTCTTGCTTAACTGACGGGCCTGCAGGCCTCAGCCTCAGCGTCGGTGACGCTGGGGCTTTTTCATATCCAAAATGCGGATGCGCGCGATAAGCAGGATAAAGCGGCGGTCGGTTTCTGGCAGCGGGAAGGCTTGGGTCAGGGCGGGGGTGAAGGGGGTGGTCTCGGTCATGGGGGCGGTCCTTTCTTTGCGTCTTACAAGGTCAACGCGCGACGGACGACTTCGCTCCCTCTGTTGCGGTAAAGCCTTTGTGTGATGCCGACGCGCAACAGGCGGTCAGACCATCTCGGGCGGGATCAGGGGCAAGGCTTGGCCCATCTGCTCGGCGGGGGTGAGATCATAGGGCACCAACAGCCCGCGCCGCTGATCGGGCGGAAGTTGGCGGTTTTTGTGCAGCACTTGCCGCCACGTGGGCTGCGCTGTCGCAAGGTCAAACAGATCGCCTCCCGTCTCACCCGGAAACCAATGCGCAAAACAGCGCTGGCGCAGGTCGCGCACATGGGCCGCGTCATCCAGCAGCACCCCCGCCTCGGTATCCCAGGCAAGACTGCGCCCGTTCAGATTGGCCGAGGACACAATCGCCGCGGCATCATCAAAGATCGAGACCTTGGCATGGACATAGATCAGCGGCGCGCCGTGCAGGGTGTCGCGCTTGTGGCTTTTGGCGGCGCGGCGCTGCACGGGGGCGGCGGTGGTCAGCCGCGTGCCAAAGCCGCGCCGCACAATCCGCAAACAGCGCGCTTGCAGATATTCGCCAAAGCGCGCGTCCATCCGCCCGCTGTTGCCAAAGGCGACATCATCGGGCGCGGCGGGCAGCACCAAGATCAACCGCAGCGCAGGATTGGCCCGCGCCAACCGCGCAAGCTGGCGGGCATAGCGCAGATCGCGGAAAAATTGCGTCTCTAGGTAGATCAACTGCTTGGCCTGCGCCGAAAGTCGGTGGTGGGCCTGCGATAGCTCGGTCACATGCGAGGCGGGCGACATAAACGGCAGGCGAAACCTGCGCTTGGTCGAAAGCGTGCGCAAAAACGGCGGGGCAGGGGGCGCGGCAGGGGTGCGCTGCGCCACGGTGTCAAGAAACCCGACCAGATGATTGTGCGCGGCCTGCACCGCGGGACTGTCGGTGATCAACAGCTGCACATCATGCCACGTCTGATCGGCGGGCAGGGTGTGGTCGGGCGTGTCGATGCGGCGGTTGTTCAAGTCCAACCCGCCGATATAAAGCACGCGCTGATCGGCGACGGCCAGTTTTTGGTGATGCGTGGCGGGGCGCAAAAACGGCAGGTTCCCCAGACGCGGCACCCAAGTCCCCGAGGGCTGACAGGTCAGATTTGGCCGCAGGGCGGGCATCTCGCGCAGCGCCCGCGCCCGCTGCTCTGGATCCAAGGCGTTGATATCCTTGCAATGACTGCGCAACTGGGTGCGGATTTTCGCCCAAAGCAGCAGACGCGGCAACAGCCCCATCTTGGCAGGGTGCATGGCCGCGATGACCTCTAAGCGCGCCTTGGAGCCTGCAATCTCGCGCGCAGCAGCAAGCTGGCGCACCGCGTGCCATGTGCCGCGATGCTCTGCCGCGCCCGCCACGGGGTCGAAATCCGCCAGCACAAAGCGCAGCCGCACACCGCGTTTCAGGGTGTGAATGATCAGGTGAAACCACGTCTGACCCACCGCTTGCGCCTCGGGGCTGAGCAACCGCGTTTGCGGGTCAAAGATGCGAAAGCCCAGCTCGATTTCGGTCTGCGCAGCCAGAAACATCCGCTCTAACTCGGGGTAGGCCTCGGCGGCGGTGATCAGGACTTTGACTTTGGCTTGGGACATCTGCTCACACGCGTGCGGGGTTCAAGTGTATAACGCGGGGGCAGTGGTTCGGTTCCCTCTACCACAGCGCGACAATTCAGAGTTTACTGACCGCAGATAAAAAAATGCAAAGTGTTGCGCTTTTTTGGGGAACCAATTCGGCGCGCGTGCGTTTTGACGGTAAGAGAAGATAAGAACTCTGAGAAACGATGAGGGTAAAATGTCCGACACCACCAGCGCTGAGCTTGCGACCACTATCGGGAAAAACCTGCCCTATCTGCGCCGCTATGCGCGGGCTTTGACAGGCAGCCAAGACAGCGGCGACCGCTTTGCTGCTGCGACGCTCGAGGCCGTTTTGGCCGATGCCGCGCCGATGAAAAGCGCATCCGATGTGCGCGTGGGCCTGTTCCACACCTTTCACATGGTTTGGTCCAGCGCGGGCGCCCCTGTGGGCGAGGCCGACAGCCGTTTTGCCGCGATTGCGCAGGCCCACATGGCGCGCCTGACCCCCAACGCCCGCGAAGCGCTGCTGTTAAAGGTGGTCGAGGGCTTTACCGTTGCCGAGGTCGCGCAGATCATGATGACGGATGATGCAGAAGTGAACCACCTGATCGGCGTCGCCATGGACGAGATGCAGGCCGCCGTCGCGGGTCGTGTGATGATCATCGAAGACGAGGCGATCATTGCCATGGATATCTCGGCGATTGTGGATGAGATGGGCCATACCGTCACAGGCATCGCGCGCACCCGCAAAGAGGCCGTGGCGCTGGCGAAATCCGAGCGTCCTGACCTGATCCTTGCCGATATCCAGCTTGCGGATAACTCGTCGGGGATTGATGCGGTCAATGACATCTTGGTGCAGTTCCCCGATGTGCCGGTGATCTTTGTCACCGCCTTCCCAGAGCGGCTTTTGACGGGCGACAAGCCAGAGCCCGCTTTCCTTATCACCAAACCGTTTTCCGAGGACCAAGTGCGCTCGGCTGTTGGCCAAGCGATGTTCTTTTCCAGCACAGAGACCCTGCACGCCTAAGCGCAGGGCTTGGCGGACCACGCCATCGCGGTGCGGCGGTGGCGTGGTCGGTCAGGGTTTGACGCTGAACCCGCGCAAAAACAGCGCAATCGCAAATTCGCGGCGGCGGTCGATTTGGGCTTGGGGCAAAAGCGGCGCCCCTGGGTGCAAAAGCTGCGTCAGCGTGTTTTCAAACGCCATATCCAGCAACATCTCGGCGGCCAGAGGGATATCCTTTGGGGCCAGCGACAGCTCTGTTGCCCGCGCCAGTTCGGCGGCCAGAAACCCCGCAAGCGCGCCGTGACCATTGGCGTGCAGCTTGGCCGCCAACAGCGGAAAGGTCTGCGCCTTGGCCACGATAGAGCGCAAACACTCCAGATTATGCGCGTCACATTCGGGCGGGCCGTTCAGTTGCAACAGCAGCGACAGCCGTTCTGGCAAGGGGCGCGCCGCGTCTTTGGCCGACAGCGGCACAAAGATCGTCTGCAACAGATCGCTCACCGCCCGCACAAGCAGGTCCTCGCGGCAGGTGAAATGCTCGTAGACCGTGCGTTTGGACATGCCCGCCCGCGCGGCAATCGCGGTCATCGTCACATCGTCAAAGGGGATTTCTTGCAGCAGCTCGGTGGTGGCGCGCAGGATTGCGGCCTCGCGGGCGGAGGTTGGCATCTGCGGCGGACGGCCAAGCCGCACCTTGGCACATTCCGTGATGGTCGTAGAATCGTTCACCGCAGCCCCCCTGCATACACATTCTGTTTACAGCATCCGGCGGCTTTGTCCTTTACAAAACCCAACGGTTTCCATAATGGCGAAAATATGCAAATTTCTGCCGACCCTCGTTTGGAGATCGCCCATGTTCCGCCTTTTGCCGTTTCGCTTTGCGCTTGCTGTTGTGCTGGCCTCGACCTTGCAGCCCGCGCTGGCCCAAGACGCGCCGCCGCCGATGCCTGTGACGGTGGTAACGCTGGTGGCCAAGGACGTAACGCTGAGCGCGCCTTTGCCCGGACGCGTGGCCGCTTCTGCCGAGGCCGAAGTACGCCCGCAGGTCAGCGGCCTCATCCGCGAGCGGCTTTATACCGAAGGCCAGCCCGTCGCCAAAGGTGATCTGCTCTACCGCATCGATGACGCATCCTATCAGGCGCAAAAAGCCGCAGCCGAGGCGCAACTGGCCCAAGCCACCGCGACGCTGCAATCCGCCGACCGCGAGCTGAGCCGCCAAGAGGCGCTGAGCGCACGCAACGTCGTGTCGCAGCAAAACCTTGACGGCGCGCTGTCCACCCGTGACATCGCCGCCGCCAGCGTCAAGGTCGCCCAGGCCCAGCTTTTGGCGACCGAGATCGACCTAGAGCGCACCGAGATCCGTGCCCCCATCGCGGGGGTGGCGGGTCTAAGCCAAGTCAGCCAAGGCGCGCTTGTCACCTCGGGGCAGGCGACGCCTTTGACGGTGATCCGTGCGCTTGACCCTGTGCATGTCGATGTGACCCAAGCCGCCGCCGATATCTTGCGCTGGCGTCGGGGGCAGGGGGAACCTGAGGTGAACGCGCAAAACGTCACGCTCAAACTCTCGGACGACAGCACCTATGACCACGCGGGCACTCTGTCCGCCGCCGAGCCGCATGTGAATGAGACCACGGGCACCATCGTGCTGCGCCTGTCGTTCCCAAATCCCGAGGGGCTGTTGCTTCCGGGGATGTATGTGCAGGTGGATATGCCCCAAGCGGTGCTCAAAGGCGCCATTTTGGTGCCGCAACAAGCCGTCGCGCGCGACCGCCGCGGTATGCCGACCGCGCTGGTGGTGACGCCAGAGAACGTGGTGGAGCAGCGCGAGCTGACCGTGCTGCGCGATCAGGGCAGCTCTTGGGTGGTGACCAAAGGGCTGGTGGCAGGCGACCGCGTGATTGTGGCGGGTCTGCAAAAGACCGCCGCTGGCGCGACCGTGACGCCACAAGAGCAAGACGCCGCTGCCCCCGCCGCCAGCAATTAATCCGACAGAGAGTATCCCATGGCCCGTTTCTTTATTGACCGCCCGATCTTTGCTTGGGTCATCTCGATCCTGATTATGGGGCTGGGGGTGCTGTCGATCTACAGCCTGCCCGTCGCGCAATACCCGCAAATCGCGCCGCCTTCGGTGACGATCAGCGCGACATATCCTGGCGCTTCGGCGGATACCGTTGCCAATACCGTGACGCAGATCATCGAGCAGCAGATGACGGGGCTGGACGGGATGCGCTATGTGTCGTCGTCCTCGACCTCGGCAGGGCAGGCGGCGATCACCCTGACGTTTGAAACCGGCACCGACCCCGACATCGCGCAGGTGCAGGTGCAAAACAAGCTGTCCCAAGCCACCGCTCTGCTGCCCGAAGCGGTGCAGCGCCAAGGCGTGACGGTGCAGAAATCCTCGGCGGGCTTCTTGATGGTCATTGGTTTGATCTCTGACGATGGCAGCATGGATCAGGCGGATTTGTCGGACTATCTGAACTCGAACCTTGTGGACGCCTTTAGCCGGATTGAAGGCGTTGGCGGCACGCAGGTGTTTGGTGCGAAATATGCGATGCGGATTTGGCTCGACCCGTCCAAGCTGGCGGCGTTCAACATGACGCCTGCGGATGTGGTGGCCTCGGTTTCGGCGCAAAACGCGCAGATCTCGGCGGGGGCGTTCGGGTCGCTGCCCGCGGTCGATGGGCAGGGCTTTACCGCCACCATCACCGCGCAATCGCTGCTGGAAACGCCCGAGGATTTCCGCAACATCATCCTGCGCTCTGAAGGCGACGGCGGCACGGTTCTGCTGGAGGACGTGGCGCGGGTCGAGGTCGGCGCCGAAAACTATGCCACCATCGCGCGGTTCAACGGCGCGCCTGCCTCGGGCATGGCGGTGCAGTTGGCCCCTGGGGCGAACGCGCTCGATACCTCGAAACTGGTGCGCGCCAAGATCGCGGAATACGCCGCAAACTTTCCCGAAGGTATGAGCTATGTCATCCCCTATGACACCACGCCTTTCGTCGAGATCTCGATCTCCGAGGTGCAAAAGACCTTGTTCGAGGCCATCGTGCTGGTGTTCTTGGTGATGCTGTTGTTCCTGCAAAACCTGCGGGCGACTTTGATCCCGACGCTGGCGGTGCCGGTGGTGATCTTGGGCACCTTTGGGATTTTGGCGGTGTTCGGCTTTACCATCAACGTGCTGACCATGCTGGCGCTGGTGCTGGCGATTGGTCTGTTGGTCGATGACGCGATTGTTGTGGTCGAAAACGTCGAGCGCATCATGCAAGAAGAGGGGCTGTCCCCGCGCGAGGCCACCCGCAAGTCGATGGACCAGATCACCGGTGCTCTGGTGGGGATTGCGCTTGTAATCTCGGCGGTGTTTGTGCCGATGGCGTTCTTTGGCGGCTCGACGGGGGTGATTTACCGCCAGTTCTCGGTGACGATTGTGTCTGCGATGATGCTGTCAGTGCTGGTGGCGCTGACGCTGACGCCCGCGCTTTGTGCGACGCTGCTGAAACAGCACAAACCGGGGCATGTGGTGCGCGGGCCGTTTGGCGTGTTCAACCGCGCGTTTGAACGGCTGGCGCGGGGCTATGGCGCGACGGTGAACTTTGTCATCCGCCGTCCGCTGCGAATGCTGGTGGTCTATGCGCTGATGGGGGTGGGGATTGTCTGGCTGTTCTTGCAGACGCCGACGGGGTTTTTGCCCGACGAGGATCAGGGCACCATGTTCACGCTGGTGCAGGGGCCTTCGGGCAGCACCGCCGAGAACACCTTGGCCGCGACCCAGCAAATCCAAGATCACTTTCTGAAAACCGAAGCCGAAAACGTCGTCTCGGTGTTCAGCGTCGCGGGCTTTTCCTTTGCGGGCGTCGGGCAGAACAACGGTCTGGCCTTTGTGCGGCTGAAAGATTGGGACGAGCGGCCCAGCCCCGCGCAATCGGTGCAGGCTTTGGCGGGGCGGGCGTTTCCGGTGATGATGGGCATCAAACAGGCGATGGCCTTTCCGATTGTGCCGCCTGCGGTGACGGAATTGGGCAACGTCTCGGGCTTTGACTTTTACCTGCAAGCGCAGCAAGGCCAGTCGCACGAGGACCTTTTGGCCGCGCGCAACGCCCTGCTGGGGATGGCGGCGCAAAGCCCGCTGATCGCCTCGGCGCGGCCGTCGGGGCTTGAGGATGCGGCGCAGTTCAAGCTCGATATCGACTGGCGGGCGGCGGGCGCGATGGGGGTGTCCCCGACCAATGTCGGCAACACGCTGGCGATTGCGATGGCAGGCACCTACGTCAATGACTTTAACGACCAAGGCCGCACCAAGCGTGTGTTTGTGCAGGGCGAGGCCGATGCCCGCGCGACACCGTCCGATCTGCAACGCTGGCGGGTGCGCAACGCGGCGGGCGAGCTGGTGCCGTTCTCGAACTTTTCCAGCGAGCGGTGGGTCTACGGCCCGCAGGGGCTGACGCGCTATAACGGCACGCCCGCGATGCAAATCCAAGGCGCGCCCGCAGCGGGGGTGACCACGGGCGAGGCGATGCTGGCGATCGAAGGCTTTGCCAAGCAGTTGCCAGGGTTCACCATCGCTTGGACGGGCCTGTCGCTCGAGGAACGCGAATCGGGGTCACAGGCGCCGATGCTTTATGCGCTGTCTTTGGCCGCGATCTTTTTCTGTCTGGCGGCCCTATATGAAAGCTGGGCGATTCCTTTGTCGGTGATGCTGGTGATGCCTGTTGGCATTTTGGGCACACTTTTCACCGCGTGGCAGTTCGGGTTCCAGAACGGGGTGTTCTTCCAAGTTGGCCTTTTGACCGTGATCGGTCTGACGGGTAAAAATGCCATCCTGATCGTTGAATTCGCGCGCGAACAGGTCGATGCGGGCAAGGACCTTTATGAGGCGGTGATGACAGCTGCGCGGTTGCGGTTCCGGCCTATCATTATGACTTCGTTGGCGTTTTCGTTGGGGGTGGTGCCCTTGGTGTTATCCACTGGCGCAGGGGCTGGCGGGCGGATGTCGGTGGGGGCTGCGGTGCTGGGCGGAACCCTCACCGGAACTGTGCTGGGCATCATCTTCGTTCCGCTGTTTTTCATCATTGTTTACAAGACATTAGGGCGGAAAAGCGTTCGAAATGTGGCGGAAATATGATTGAGCGGGACGCCGCGTAAAAACGGGTGATGATTGCATTTGGGCTTTTCATACTACTCAAAGGAGAGTAAGTGTTAACGATAACTTAATGCTCTCTGGCGGTGTACGGTGACAGTTGCGCCGCCAATCTCTACCCAAGAAACAATCCCGTATAAGGGAGGCGATCGACTGTGCAGGCCCCTATTCCCCTAAACGATGCCGCGCGTGTGGCCTATCTTCGGCAGTTCCGGCTGGACATGACGCTGCCCTTTGACCAAATCCAAGGGCTGTGCGAGGTCGCCTCGCGGGTTGCAGGCGCGCCGATTGCTCTGGTGTCGCTGGTCGATGAGACCGAGCAACGCTTTCTGGCCTCGGTCGGGGTGGGGGACATCAAAGAGACCCCGCGCGAGATCGCCTTTTGCGCCCATGCGATTATGGACAGCACCCCGTTCGAGGTGGTCGACGCGACGCTTGATGCGCGCTTTGCCGACAACCCGTTGGTGACGGGCGGGCCAAAGGTGCAATCCTATTACGGCGTGGTGCTGGAACCTGCGCCAGAGATGCGCATCGGCACGCTGTGCCTGTTGGACACCAAGCCGCGCAGCTATCCCGAAGAGGTGCGGACCGAGCTTGCCCAGATCGGGCAGGCGATTACGGCGCTGTTGATCGGCTATAGGAAGAACCTTGAAATGGCGGATTACGCGCAGGAAATCGCCAAGCGCAACACCGAGTTGGCCGCGCTGACGCTGTCGTTGCAACGCGCTACCGATCAAGCGGTTGCGGGCGAGAAGGCCAAGGGCGAGTTTCTGGCCGTGGTCAGTCACGAGCTGCGCACGCCGCTGACCTCTATCCGTGGCGCGCTGGGGCTGATCAAAAGCGGTGTGCTGAAAGACGAGGTCGAGAAAACCCGCCAGCTTGCCAATATCGCCTATCAGAACAGCGAAAGACTGCTGGCGCTGGTGGGGGATATTCTACTGCTGCAAGAGATGGGCCGCACCGACACGCCAGAGTTTGCCAGCGTTGATCTGGCGGCGCTGATCGCCAGCTCTGCCGAGGCCTATCAATGCTATGGCGCCGATCAGGGCATTACTTTCGAGGTGTCGGGGCTTGCCGATCCGGTCTATGTGCAGGGCAACCGCGCCATGCTCGACCGCGTTTTGGCGAATGTTCTGTCGAATGCGGTGAAGTTTTCCCACAAGGGCGGCAAGGTCGCGGTCCATTTGACCGATACGGCCGAGGGTCCGCAGATCAGCATCACCGATTGCGGTGTTGGTATCCCAGAGGGGGCCGAGGGCAAGGTGTTCGGGCTGTTCTCGCAGGTCGACAGCTCTGACAAGCGTTCAAAAACCGGCTCGGGCTTGGGGATGCACATTTGTCGTAAAATCCTTGCGCAGCACGGCGCGCGGATCAGCTATGACAGCACGCTTGGCCAAGGCACCACCTTTGTCGTGCAATTCTCGCGCGACGCGCAAGTGGTGGCCAAAAAAGGCGTCGCAGCCCGCTAAGGGTCGCGCGCCTTTTTGCCTTGCTCTAGCCCCTGAAGAAACGACAGCGCGACCAAAAGCATCGGGCTGATCGACTCTTGTGGCGGGTGATAATGCCTGCGCCCGCGTGACGACGCCACCGCCAGCGCAAGAATGCCTGCACCAAAATAGCCGCAGCCGATCACCACCGCCGCAAACAACGCCGACTGCTCGGCGCTGAGGTAAAGCCACAGCGCCGCCGTCAGAAAGCCAGCCCCGACCAAAGTCAGGGCTGCGCTTGCGGTGATCAAACCGGCTTTGCGGGCGGCATGGGCCAGCTTGTGTTCCAGTCCCAGCATTAGCGGCGCGAGGTCAAGAAGCCGACCAAGAAGCCAAGACCCGCGGCGATGCCGACAGCCGAGGTGGGGTTCTGGCGGATTTTGTCTTCGGCGCTGCTATAGGCGACCTGTGCGGTGGCTTTGGCCGCAAGCGCTGCGGCGGCACCAGAGTCGGCCAGCTCGGACGCTTTGTCGGTGGCTTTGACCTTGAAGTCATGCGCTTGGGCTTTGGTATATTCACCCATCACTTTGGTCAGGGCAGCGACATCTTCGCGCAGGATCGAAACTTGCTTGGACAGATCGGTGTTCAGCTCTGCAACGTTGCTTTTCTCAAGTGCCATGGGGATGGTCTCCGTGTTGTGTTGTGGATTTCACAGGGTCAACGCGGTCGGGGGCAAAAGGGTTCCGCAAAAATAAGATTTTGTCGCAAGGGAACCAATATGCGGGCGGCGACGTTGACTAGATTAGGATCGCACGCGAGGGGAATGTCAATGAGTTCGCTAAGACAAGATGTCACAGTCATCAGGCGGGCAGTGGTGATAATGGCCACGATTGCGGTGTTCAGCACCCTCTATTTCGCGCGGGATTTGTTTCTGCCCATCGTTGCGGCGGTGCTGCTGGCGCTGACGCTTAGTCCCGTGGTGCGGGCGGCGTCGCGCTGGGGTGTGCCTGCGCCGCTGTCGGCTTTTGTGCTGATCACGGGGACGGGGGCGGTCTTGGCGCTGGCGCTTTATCTGTTGAGCGGGCCGGTGTCCGACCTGATCGACCAAGCCCCGCAGATGGAGGCCGACCTGCGCCACAAGCTTGCTGGCGTGTTAGAGGCGATGCGGGTGATCAAAGAAGCCAGCCAGCATGTCGAGGATCTAAGCGCCACCAGCACCGCGCCGACAGTGTCGCTAGAGCAACCCGGCCTGATCGTCTTTGCGGCGGGCACGACGGCGCAGGTGCTGTCGCTGGGGTTTGTGGCGCTGGCGCTGGCGTTTTTCCTGCTGGCTTCGGGGGATATGTTCTACGTCAAGCTGGTGGAATCCGTGCCGACCTTTGCCGACAAACGCCGCGCGGTGGGCATCATGCGCGATGTGGAACGGCAAATGTCGCATTACCTTTTGACCGTGACGCTGATCAATGCGGGGCTGGGGGTGTGCCTTGGGGCGGCGATGTATGCCGTGGGGATGCCGAACCCGTTTTTGTGGGGGGCGGCGGGGTTTGCGTTGAATTTCGTGCCTTTTGTTGGCGCGCTGATCGGGGGGGCTGTGGTGGCGGCGGTGGGGATTTTGACCTTTGACACGCTGCTTGCTGGCCTTTTGCCCGCCGCGATTTATCTGACCATCACCTCGATCGAGGGGCAGCTTGTCACCCCCAGCATTGTCGGCCGCCGGATGGAGCTGAACACCGTCGCCGTCATCCTTGCGCTGATCGTCTGGAGTTGGCTTTGGTCAATCGCAGGCGCGCTGATGGCGGTGCCCTTGCTGGTGCTGTTCAAGGTCATCGCCGATAACACCAAGGGATTGCACACTTTTGCAACATTTTTGGGGACCGACAGCCGTGGCTAATTATTTTTCATTTTCTTGGGAACCAAAGCTGCATTGGCGCGTTGGCCCGTATAGACTGCCCCTACGCCCGCTTGACCTTTCCTAATAGAAATGCGCCCGCACATGCCAAATTCGACGTCCAAGGATAAAATCCAGCAACAGATTCAGCAAAGCCTCAAGCGAGTGTATGAAGATGTTGCCAGCGAACCCGTGCCAACGCGGTTCGAGGATTTGCTGGCGCAACTGCGCAAGCAGGACGCGGAAAAGGCCCGCCCAAAATGAGCGACGCGCGCGATGATTTGGCGCGGCATCTGCCTGCCTTGCGGGCCTTTGCGATTTCCCTGACCCGCAATGGGACCAGCGCCGATGATCTGGTGCAAGACACCATCATCAAGGCATGGACGCGGTTCGACAGCTTTGCGCAGGGCAGCAACCTGCAAGCCTGGCTGTTCACCATCCTGCGCAACACCTATTTCAGCAGCCTGCGCAAGCACCGCCGCGAGGTCTCGGACCCCGACGGCATCCATGCAAGCGGGCTGTTCGTGCGGCCAGACCACGACGGGCGGCTGGCCTATGCCGCGTTCCTGCGCGCCTTTGACCAGCTGTCGCCAGAGCACCGCGAGGTGCTGATCCTTGTCGGCGCGTCGGGCTATTCGGTCGAAGAGGTGGCCGAGATGATCGGCATCGCCGCAGGCACGGTCAAAAGTCGCACCAACCGTGCCCGCGCCCGACTGGCCGAGCTGATGGGCCTTGCCGAGGGCGAAGGCGCATTGCCTGAAACCGATGTCGCAAGCCTTGCCCTTATGGGGGCGCAAGCAGCGTGATGTGGCGTCAAGAGCTCTCCGACTTGTCGGACAAGCCCGCCCACTGGTGGGAAAAGGTCAACGCGCGCTTTGTGCTGGTGCTGTCTTTGGCGCTGATGCCGCTGTTGGTGGTGTCGCTGGCCCAAACCCGCAGCCTGCAAGAAGAGGCCCAAGCCCGTGCGCAACAGGCGATGCTGGGGGCAACCCTGCGCGCCACGACGGGTGAGATCGGCGTGATCCGCTATGCCCAAGGGGCGACGGCCGCACTGGCCAGCGCCCCCGCCGTGGCTGGCCCGACCGAGGTCTGCGCGGCGGCGATGCGGGTGATGGCGCAGCAGGTTCCCGAGGCGTCCATCGTGGCCTTTGTGCCCAAGTCGGGGCAGATGGTCTGTTCGTCCAATGGTGAGACCTATGACTATTCGGCCTCGCCGCAGTTCGCCGATATCATCGCCGCCCAAGAGCCGATGTTCAGCGTGGTGACGCGGGGGCCGGTTTCTGGCACCTCGCTCTTACTGGTGACGCATCCGGTGTTTGATAGGGCAGGGGCCTATCTTGGCTATACCACCATTGCCCTGCCGCATGATGAATTGGACAGCGTCAACAAGGCGCTGGAAACCTCGGTCACAGGGCTTGAGATGCCCGCCGAGTTCTGGACCTTTGACGCGGCAGGCGAGGTTTTGACCGCCAATGTCGGGCTTGACCGCGTGGGCCAATACCTGCCTGCGGGGCTCGACCTTGTGAATTTCAACAAAAGCAACGCCACGGTGTTTAACGGGCGCACGGCTGCGGGCGAACAGCGCACCTATGCTTTGGTGCCGATTGTGCAGGGCGAGCTGTTCCTGATGAGCAGCTGGACCACCCGCACGGGGCGGCTTGCGGCGCGCTATGATTTGTCGCCGTATTTCTTGCCGGTGATTATGTGGGCGCTTGGCATGGTGGTTGCAGCTTGGGCGGCTGAACGGCTGGTGTCGCGGCATGTGCGGGTGCTGACGCGCGCGCTTGGGCGCTTTGCCAAGGGGGACCGCAGTCTGGACCGCGTGAACCTGTCGCATGCGCCGACCGAGTTGCGCGCGGCGGGCAGTGCCTTTGCCCGTATGGCCGATGGGGTGATGCGCGCCGAAGCCAGCCTTGAAGACACCATCCACCAAAAAGAGGTGCTCTTGCGCGAGGTGCATCACCGCGTGAAGAACAACCTGCAACTGATTGCGTCGATTATGAACTTGCAGATGCGCAAGGCCCGCTCGCCGGAATCCAAGGCGCTGCTGAAAAGCCTGCAAGACCGCATCATGAGTTCTGGCGACCATCCACCGCGGTCTCTATCAAACCAGCGGCATGGCGGATGTGCGGCTGGACGAGCTGCTGCGCGACATCGTGCGCCAGATCGTCAGCATCGCCACCAGCACCGACCGCGATTTCGACGTGCAGGTCGAGGCCGACGAGGTCTATCTCACCCCCGACCAAGCCGTGCCGCTGTCGCTGTTGCTGACCGAGGCGCTGACCAATGCGATGAAATACGCGGGCAAAGACAAGCGCGGCAAGGTGCCGATCTGGGTGCGTCTGCGCCTGCAAGGCGACGGCACCGCCGTGGTCGAGGTGCAAAACCACATGGCCAAGGGCGTCGAGGAACAGGCCCGCGCCGAAGCCATCGACGGCACGGGTCTGGGCGATCAGTTGCTCACCGCGTTTAGCCAGCAGTTGGGGGGCAAGCTTGAGCGGGTTTTGACCGATGATCTCTATCAGTTGTCGGTCAGCTTTGGCATTCGCAACCTGACCGACGGCGAGGACCGGATCGCTTAGGTCCGCCACTCGGGCAGGGGGAACAATCGGTCATAGATGATGTTGAACACAAACGCATAGACCAGATAAAACGCCGCGAACGAGATATCCATGAACAGCGCCCGCAACAGGCTGATGTCCAGATACCACGCGAAAAACGGCGCCAGCACGAGCAAAAGCCCCAGCTCGAACAGCACCGCATGCAGCACCCGCAGCGGCATGGTCTTTTGCGTTGACCCGCGCAGGCGTTGCGACGCGACATCAAACAGATAGTTGAACCCCATATTCCACCCCGTCGCGATGCTGGCAGAGACAACCGTCACCACCGTGGCCGAGGCCAGCGGCAGGTGGAACACCATCGCACCGACAGGCGTGACGATCAAAAGCGCGATGGCTTCAAAGCTGATGGCATGGCGGAGGCGGTCTGAAAGCGCGCGCATGGTGACCTCGTGTCAACAAGTCGGGCCGTCCCGAGTGGTATCCGTTCTGGCGAGGTCGTCCTCGGGCGCAGTCATGCCACCCGTTTGCGGGGGCGTCAACAGTTGTGGACGCGCGGGGGCTTCGATATGGGGGACCAAACCAAGGAGCCCCCCATGGACCCAATCGAATGGACCTCGCGCCAAGCGCATCTGGACGCGCAGCTGCCGCAGGGCGATTTCCGCTTTATCGCGCTGGACGTCGAGACCGCCTGTGGCGACGCCGCCAGCATTTGCCAGATCGGCATTGCCTGTGTGCGCGCGGACAACCGTATTGAGACCTTCGCCACCTTGGTCAACCCGCGCATGCGGTTCAGTGCGTTCAACACCCAGCTTCACGGCATCGGGCCCGAGCATGTGGCAGGGGCGCCCGATTTCGCCTTTGCCTTTGACCTGCTGTCGCCGCTGTTGTCGCGCCATTCGCTCATTCAGCACAGCAGCTTTGACAAACGCGCGATGCAGGCCGCCTGCCTTCTGAGTGCCCGCGATTCAAGTGATTGGCACTGGAGCGATAGCGTCAAGATCGCCCGCCGCGCTTGGCCAGAGTTCGTCGGGGCAGGGGGGCACGGGTTGGGGCATCTGAAAAAACGGCTCGGCCTTGCGTTCGAGCATCACGACGCGGGCGAGGACGCCAAAGCCGCCGCGATGGTGGTGCTGCAAGCCGAAGCGCGCCTTGCCTTGGGGTTCGAGGCGATCTTGGCCGCCCGTCCCGTCAAACGCGCGGTCTAGCCGTGCGGGGGGCTGTTGTTTTCCCCATTCATCGCTATCTATAGGCATATGAGTCCCAGCTTCGCCATCGCCAGCTATAACATCCGCAAGGCCATTGGCCGTGATGGGAAACGCAATCCTGCGCGGATTTTGGATGTGATTTCCAGCTTTGCCGCCGATATTGTCGTGCTGCAAGAGGCCGATTTCCGCTTTGGCGGGCGGCGTCCGATCTTTGACCCTGCGGCGCTGCGCGAAGCGACGGGGCTGCGCACGGTCGATGTCGCGCCAGAGGTCGAGGGCTTGGGCTGGCACGGAAATATCCTGATGTTGGGGCCAGATGTGACGCTGGACCGCGTGAAAACCCTGACGCTGCAAGGGTTCGAGCCGCGCGGTGCGGTGGTGGCGGACCTGTCGCTGTTGGGGCAACCGCTGCGGCTGATCCACGGGCACCTTGGCCTCATCCCGCATCAGCGCGCCCACCAAGCCCGCGCTTTGGGCAGCGAGGCGGCGCTACATGCGACCGTGGCTTTGGGTGATTTCAATGCAGGCGGCACGCGTCCCAACAGCCTGCACGGGCTGAGTTCCGCGCTGCAAGAGGTGACGCATGGGCCGACCTTTCCGACGCGCTGGCCGCTGATCCGCTTTGACCGCATGTTTCATTCGGGCGCCATCACCGCTTTTGACCCCGAGGTGATCGACACGCCGCTGTCGCGGATTGCCTCGGACCATCTGCCGATCAAAGCGCGGTTCCGCTGGAGCTAAAGCAGCGGTGAGGCCAGCCGCGCAAGGCTGTCGCGGAACCGCCCCAAGCGTGGGCTTTGGCGATAGGCTTCGGCGTCGAACTTGGTGCAGCCCGCAAGGTCTTGGGCGAAGCTTGCCGCCAACTGGCCTGCGATTTCGGCGTCATAGACCACCGCCGTCAGCTCGTAGTTGATGCTGAACGACCGGATGTCCCAATTCGCCGACCCCACCGAGCAGAACTTGCCATCGACGCAAATCGTCTTGGCATGCAGATAGCCCGCGTCATACATCTGCACATCGACCCCCGCGCGGGCGACCTCGGCGGCAAAGGTGCGCGCGGCCCAATAGGGCAGATATTGCCCCGGACCCGCCGAGGAAATCATCACCTGCACCTGCACCCCCGACAGCGCCTTGAGCTTGAGCGCCTCGCTGATTGTCTCATCCAAGATGAAAAACGGCGACTGGATCAGGACTTGGGTTTCGGCCGAGGTGATCATCTCGAAGTACAGCTGGCGGATGGCCTCGTATTCGCTGTCCGGCCCCGACAGGCAAATCTGCACCGGCACGAACTGCGCCAACAGCGGCGCGGGCAGCGGGGCGAAATAGCGGGCGTGGTCAAGCGTCTCATCGGTGGCATTGACCCAATCGACCAGAAAGATGCTCTGAAGCGCCCAAACCGCGCTGCCCTCCAGCCGGATATGCGTGTCGCGCCAACGGTCAAATCCCGCAGGCGGCGCAAGATGCTCGTCACCGATGTTCAGCCCGCCGGTAAAGCCGACCGCGCCGTCGATCACCGCGATCTTGCGGTGGTTGCGGTAGGAAATCGTGTGAATCCGCCACAGCTGAGAAAACGCTTTGATCTGGATGCCCGCCGCCCGCGCGTGGCGCAGATAGCGGCGCGACAGCAGGGTAAAGCTGCCAATCGGGTCATAGAGAATACGCACCTCGACGCCCTCGGCCACCTTTTGCGCCAAAAGCGTCAGCAGGCGGTCGCCAAAGCTGTCCGCGTTCCAGCTGTAATAATGCAGGTGAATCGAGCGCGTCGCATGGCGCATCGCGGTCAGCAGCGCGGGATAGGCAAGGTCGGCGTTTTGCAGCAGATCGACCTTGTTGCAGGTGGTGACCAGCGAATTGCTGTTGGAATTGAGCAAGGTCGCCAGCCGTTTCGCCGTCGGGTTGGTGGCGTCAAAGCGCGCAAGCGCCTCGGCGTGCTCGGCCTCGACCTGCGCAAAAAGCCGCGCCATTTGCTGCGGCGCGCCCTGCTCGGTCAGGCGAAACTTGCGCATAAAGGCCGTGTGGCCGCGCCCGAAAAACAGGTAAATCCCCAAGCCCACCATCGGCAGCAAGGCAAAGGCCAGCATCCACGCAAAGGTTGATTTGGGGGTGCGGTTTTCCGAGATGATAAAGGCCGCAACGCTGAGAAGGTAGGGCACCAAGAACAGTTGCAGGGTCAAAAACGTGGACATCTGGCGCCTTTGTCATGCGGTGTGCGTCCCCAGCCTAAGCCGATTTGGGGCGAAAGGGAACGCAGTGATTTGCTCTCTCTTGGGTTGCAGGGGGTCCAGGGCTGGGAATCGTCGCGACAATGGCGACAGAGCCTCTGAATTACCTATCAATTTGGAAACAAAGGCCAAAAGCCGTTGATTTGTGGCAAAAATGGGGCGAAAACAGGGTTGGGGGCGACACTTAGAATGATAGAGGTCAAGAGTATGAAGAAAGTAATCCAGGTCTTTGGCGGCGCATTGGCGACCTTGACCCTGACGCCCGCGGTTGTTGCGGCACAGACATTCAGCTTGCGCGGTTGGTTCAGCTGGGGCGGTCGCGGTGGAAACAGCAGCAGCGGCAGCACCACGACCACACCCGTTTCGGTTCCAGAAATCGACGCGGCCAGCGGCACGATGGCTTTGGCGGCACTGGGTGCGGCGATGCTGCTGTGCTGGGAAATCAGCCGCCGTCGCAAAGCCAACCGCTAAATCAGCGACCAGCGGCCCAGATACCACGCGGCTGCGGCGACCGTTGCGTTTGCCACCATATGTGCAACCACAGCGTCGCCCAGCCTTCCCCGCCGCAGCATAGCGGCGGCAAAGAAAACGCCCGCAATCCCCGCCAAAACCAACCGCCCATGCATCAGGGCAAAGAGCGCGGTAGATACGGCGATGGCAATCCCGCGCCCCCAAAGACTGCGCCCCAATCCCTGATCAAGCTGCGCCATGATATAGCCGCGAAAGAACGCCTCTTCGATCAGCGGCACCAGCAGAACCGTGCCAACCACCCGCGCAACCGCCCAAACCAGCATCGCCCCCGCGCTCAGGGCCGACAGCCCCAACCGCGCCTCGTCGCCTTGCGGTGACATCCCCACCCACAAAACCCCCACAGCCAAACCAATCGCCGCCGCCACAGGGTCAAGCCGCAGCCCGCCAAGCTGCGCGCGCAGCGGCCGCCAAACCGCCAGCACCGCCACCAGCATCACCGCCACTTGCAGCGGATAGCCCTGCGCGGGCACCTGCCAAAACGCCTGCGCCACCACGCCCGACAGCATAAACGCGATGAACGGCAGGATAAGGGCGACGGCGGGATCTTGACGCAACCCAAGCGGGGTGCGCGGCCCCTTGTGCAGCATCGGCAGGGCTTGTGCGGCCACCAAAACCGCCAGTCCCAGTAGGGTAAACAACAGCCAGCCCGCAAAGCTGTGAAAGCCATTCACCGCCAATTCAGGCGAGACATAGCGCCCAATCAAGATCAGCACCGTAATCCGCAGGACGTTGAAAAGCCCGCTTGCCAGCAGCGCAATCGGCCATAAAACGCCCCAAAACATCCCCTGCCGCAGCCCCTCGCGGAACAAGATCGCATAGAGCCCCATGAACCCCGTGATCAGCGCAAAGCCCTCGATCCCCGAACACTGGCTCGCCACCGCCACCACAAACCCCGGCAGGCCAATCCACGCGCGCACAGGGTCGATGATGACCTCTAGCCCCAAGGCGTGCAGCAAAAACGCGACGCCCTGAAACGTCTGCGCCGCCAGCACCTCGATCGCCCAGAGAGGCTCCACCAACAGCGCCAACAGCGGGATAAGCGCCGCCAGCCCCACAATCACCAGCGGCAAGAACGCCTCGGCCCGCAGCCAATCCCGCCACCCCTGCGGCGGCAAAAGCCAAAACGCCGCCCCCAATCCCGCAAGCCCCGCGCCCCCCAGCAAGGCCAGAAACACCCGCGCAAAGTCTTGGTTCAGCCGCGCAGGGTCCAGCACAACCAGCGGCAAAAAGATCACCGCGATGCCCAAAACATGCAGGCCAATCCACAGCCCTCGGGGGGTATCTTGTTGCACAAGCTGACAAAACCGCCGCCACGCCGGCCTGCGCGCCCAGACATAAACGCCAAAGCCCGTCATCGCACAAAGCCCGCTGACAAAGCCGCCGCGCAGCGCGCGGCAGGCCAGCTCGATCTCGGTGGCTTGGCATTCAATCGGGGCCACGATCTGAAACGCGGCCACAACGGCAAGCGCCTCGATCAGAAACAGCGACAACAACAACAGCAGGCGAAACGGCGACAAAGGGCTTCCTCGGATTTGGACCTGCCCAAGATGCTTTCCCCCCCAGCCGCGCGCAAGCGCAAACGCCAAACCCGCCCCATGGTTCCGCCAATCGACAAAAATATCGCGGCGCTAAAAGCACAGATTTTCGGGAACATTCTGCCGCCTCGGTGGTTGTGTCAGTAATCCCAGCAGCGAAAGCGCAGTTGGGAAAACGGATGAAAACAGGAGAACGCTATGAACACGACCTTTGGCAAAACGCTTCTTGGAACCACCGCCCTTGTGATCGCTCTTGCTGCCCCCGCCGTCGCGCAGGATGCGGCATCGCCCTATCTTCCTGGGGTGGAGCAGCCCGTTCGCGCTTCGGATTTCATCGGCAAACGCGTCTATGTGACCGAAGCCGATCTGACCGGTGCTGCGGGCACAGCCGTCGCCACCGCCAACACCGACTGGGAGGATGCAGGCGAGATTTCCGACCTGATCATCTCGATGTCGGGCGATAGCGAAGCGGCGCTGGTCGACTTTGGTGGCTTCCTTGGCATGGGTGAGAAAACCGTGGCCGTCTCGATGGAAAGCCTGATCATGGTGCCAGACGCGGACAGCCCAGACGACTATTTCATCGTCTTCCAAGGCAGCAAAGCCACGCTGGAAGCCGCACCCGAGTTTGACGAGAAGATGGTCTTTGCCACCGACTCCACTGCCGAGCCAACCGCCAGCGACATGACCGCGACAACCGGTGGTGTGGCGCCAACGATGGACGGCGCGATGGTGGATTATTCGGTCATGGTGGACAGCGACTTGATCGGCAAGCGCGTCTATGGCAGCAACAATGAGGATGTGGGCGAGATCAGCGCCGTCACCGTGGATGCCGACAACAAGATCACCGCAGCTGTGGTCGATGTCGGTGGCTTCCTTGGGATGGGCGAAAAGCCTGTGGCCCTGACCTCTGATATGCTGCGCTTGGTGACCGATGCCGATGGTGAAACCATCTTCCGTGTGGCCGCGACCCAAGAACAGCTTGAGGCCTTGCCAACCTACGCGAAGTAACCCCTTCTGACCTTTGGCGCGCGCAGACCCGTTCTGCGCGCGCCTCTCATTGTGCAGCAAGAATACACCAGTCGCGATTTTTCACCAAATCCCGCGACGGAAGCGCCGCAGCCCGCCGTTCTATAAGGAACCACCCCTTATAAAAGCGCGGCGCATGGCACAGTCTTTTCTTTCCCCCAAGCTTGCGTTGATCGCGGCGCTGATGTTTCTGACCGCCTGCGCCGAACGCGCCGAGGTGGTGATGGTGCCCCAAGTTGCAGGCGCCAGCGTCCACGAGGTGCTGTTCGCCACCAACCGCGCCCCCAACGCGCGGCTCTTTGGCAACACCCGCTCTGCCACCACCAGCTATGGCACGGCGCGGGTCTCGGTTCCGCCCGCGCATGAAAAAGGCGTCGTCGAATACCCCACAAGCACCGCCAATCCCAAGACCGAGTTCGGCATCCTCTCGGCCAAAACCACGCAAAGTGCCGCCAGCTTTGACACCGTTCTGGCCCAACGGGTGGCCGAGCGCGCCAAGGGCAACCGCCGCGCTGTGGTCTATGTGCATGGCTATAACAACACCTTTGCCGAAGCGCTCTATATGAACACCCAGATCATCCACGACTATCAAAGCCCTGACATCCCTGTGCTGTTCAGCTGGCCTTCGGCGGGGGACAACCTTGGGTATCTGCAAGATGCGGGGTCGGTGATGTATTCGCGCTCGGCGCTCGAGGCGCTTTTGGATCAGCTCAATGCCTCTGGGGTCGAGAGCTTTGTCATCATCGGTCACTCTATCGGCAGCCAGTTGGTGATGGAGGCCCTGCGCCAACACGCCATCCGCAACCACGGCCAGACGTGGTCGAAACTGGACGGTGTGCTGCTTGTCTCGCCCGATATCGACGTCGATAACTTCGAGCAACAGCGCAAGGACATGGGCGGGCTGCCGCAGCCGTTTGTGGTGGTCGGGTCGGGCAAGGACCGCTTGCTGAAAATCTCGGGGGTTATCAACGGCGGCGAAGCGCGGCTTGGCACGATCGAGGACACCGAGATTTTGGGCAATGACGACGCCACCGTGGTCTCGGCCAGCTTTGCCACCCATATGCTGTCGACCAACCATACCACCGCCTTTACCTCGCCTGCGATGATGGCTTTGTTGCAGGGGTATTATCAGGACTAAACGCCGCTTGATCCGTTGCGGGCTTGTGCTATGGCAAGCCCATTCAGTAAACGGGAAACGCGTGATGTTAAGATTAAAGAAAGCTTTGTTTTTGGGTGTGGGCGTTGGCCTTGCCTTTGTCATCCTCTTTGCCAGCAAGTGGTATTTTGTCGCCACCAAAGACCCGATCAGCGCCAATCGCGGCGTCTATGGCATGGAGAACCTAGAACTTTTCATTGGCATCAACACCTCGGTGATGCCGAACTTTGCGCGCGAATGGGCCTGCAAGACCTTGATCGCCCGCGAAAAAGTGGCGATGGGCGGGCGCAACAGCTTTCCGCCGCATGGCTGCCAGCCGGACTATGCCGAACAGATCGCGCAGGGCCCCAAGACGATGATGGAGACGATCCTGTCAACCAACCTGTCGCAGGTCAAAGGGCTAAAGCCGAACGCCACGCCAGAGCAAATAGCGGCGTTTGAGACCTGCCTCAAGGCGGGCATCGACGCCGCCGTGCCCCAAGACCAGCAAGCCCTTGCCGAAGAGCGCGAGACCAAGGCGACCAAGCTGTTGATTATCGAAGCCTCCAAGGCCAGCCGCACCTGCCGCGAGGCGATGTAGCTCCGTCACCGCCCCCCTGTGCCAACGGGGGGCGGTGACGTCATCGGGCGTGTGATGCACCGACGCCGCGGGCGGCTCAATCGCCACCACCCACGCGGCGCCAAACGTGCAACTTGGCCCCAGCACGGGGTTTGATCTGGGCCTCGCGGCGTATCCGCCAGTTTTTCTTTGAAAAACGGCTGGGCCGCCCCATCTGTAAGGGGTGCGCGCCTGCCGCCTCTTAGATCAACCCCCCGGACCCAGACCAAGGACCCCCCGCCTTGAGCCCTGCCACCTCTCTTTTGCAAATCCGACCCGAGGGGCTGTTTTGTCCTTTGGGCGGGTTTTACATCGACCCGATCCGACCTGTGGACAGGGCGGTGATCACCCATGCCCATGCCGATCATGCGCGCGCGGGGCATGGGGCGGTGCTGGCGACGGCGCAGACCTTGGACATCATGGCGATCCGCTATGGCGCCGACTTCACCGCCAGCCGTCAAGAGGCCGGCGGGGTGCTTGGCGTGGGCGATGTCGAGGTGAGCTTTCATCCAGCGGGGCATGTGCTGGGGTCGGCGCAGATCGCAATCCGCCACAAGGACAGCGGCACCACCGTCATCACCGGCGATTACTCGCGCAGCCCGAACCCCGCCTGCGCCCCGTTCGAGCCCGTGCCCTGCGACGTGTTTGTGACCGAGGCGACCTTTGCGCTGCCAGTGTTTCGCCACCCCGATCCCGCAGAGGAAATCGCGCGGCTGCTGGCCTCGGTTGCGGTGTTCCCCGACCGCGCGCATCTGATCGGCGCCTATGCGCTTGGCAAGGCGCAGCGGGTGATTATGCTGTTGCGGCAGGCTGGCTGGGACGGGCCGATCTATATCCACGGCGCGCTGCAACGGCTGTGCGATTATCACAGCGCCCAAGGGGTGGCCTTGGGGGACTTGCGCCCCGCGACGATGGAGACCGCCAAAAAGGCCGCCTTTGCAGGCCAGATCGTGATTGCGCCGCCCTCGGCCTTTGGTTCGACTTGGGCGCAGCGCTTTCCTGATCCGGTGATTTGTTTCGCAAGCGGGTGGATGCAGGTGCGGGCGCGGGCGCGCCAGCGCGGGGTCGAGCTGCCCTTGGTGATCTCGGACCACGTTGATTGGCCAGACCTGACCCGCACCATCACCGAGCTGGACCCCGCCGAGACTTGGGTGACGCATGGCCGCGAGGATGCGCTGATCCGCTGGTGCGCGCTGCAAGGCCGCAGCGCCAGCCCGCTACGCCTGTTGGGCTATGAAGAGGAGCCCGACTGATGCGCGCCTTTGCCTCGCTGTTGGAACAGCTTGCCTTTACGCAACAGCGGCGGGGCAAGATCACCCATCTCAAGCAGTTCTTTGCCACCACACCCGACCCTGCGCGGGGGCTGGCGCTTGCGGCGCTGACGGGGGATTTGGACCTGAAGGGGGCGACACCTGCGATGCTGCGCGGCTTGGCGGCGGCGCGGGTGGACGCAGAGCTTTTTGCCATCAGCTATGATTTTGTTGGCGATTTGGCTGAAACCATCGCGCTGATCTGGCCACCTGCCGCCACGGTCACGGACACCGCGCTGCCCGATCTGGTGGCCGAGCTGCGCCAGACGCCAAAGGCCGATTTGCCCGCGCTGATTGCGGCGCGGCTGGACGGGATGACGACTTCGGCCCGCTATGCCTATCTCAAGCTGGTGACGGGGGGGCTGCGGGTGGGGCTGTCAGGGCGGCTTGCGCGTTTGGCGGTGGCCGAGTTTGGCACCCTGCCGCTGGCCGAGGTCGAAGAGGTCTGGCACGGTCTGACCCCGCCCTATACCGACCTTTTTGCTTGGGCGCAGGGTGGGCCGAAACCCGCGCCCGCACCCGCGCCGTTTCGCCCTGTGATGCTGTCCACCGCCACCGACCCCGAGGCGCTGCGCGACCTGTCCCCCGCCGATTACGTGGCCGAGTGGAAATGGGACGGCATCCGCGTGCAGGCCATCAACGAGCGCGGCACGCGGCGGCTGTTTTCGCGCACGGGTGAGGATATCTCGGCGGCGTTTCCCGATGTGCTTGCGGTGCTGGAGTTTGAGGGCACGCTTGATGGCGAGCTGCTGATCCGGCGCGGCGAAAATGTCGCGCCCTTTGGCGATCTGCAAAAGCGGTTGGGGCGCAAGGCGGTGGACAAAAAGCTGCTGGCCAGCCACCCCGCGCATATCCGCGCCTATGATCTGTTGCACTGGCAGGGGCGGGATCTGCGCGCGCTGCCCTTTACCGCGCGGCGTGAGGCATTAGAGCGCGCGGTTGCCAGCATCCAACAGCCGCGTCTTGATCTGTCGCCGCTGTTGGACTTTGCCACATGGGACGATCTGGCCGATCTGCGCGCCCATCCGCCCGCCGCGGTGATCGAAGGCGTGATGATCAAACGCCGCGACAGCCTCTATCTGGCGGGCCGCATGAAGGGACCGTGGTTCAAGTGGAAGCTGGACCCAATGGTGGTCGATGCCGTGCTTTTGTATGCGCAGCGCGGGCATGGCAAGCGGTCGGGGTTCTATTCCGATTTCACCTTTGGCCTTTGGGACGGCGATGCGCTGGTGCCTGTCGGCAAAGCCTATTTCGGCTTTACGGACGAAGAGCTGAAATCGCTCGACCGTTTTGTGCGCAACAATACCACCGAGACTTTTGGCCCCGTGCGCGCCCTGAACCCCACCAAAGTCGTCGAGGTGGCGTTTGAAGGTCTGAACCGCTCGCCCCGCCACAAATCCGGCGTCGCCATGCGCTTTCCCCGCATCTCGCGCATTCGCGACGACAAACCCGCAGCCGAGGCGGACCATCTGCAAACCCTGCGCGATATGTTGCCCTGATGCCTTTACCCGCACAGATTTCTGCGTGGTTTGACGCGCAAGGCTGGGTGCCGCACCCGCATCAGCTTGCGGTGATGGGCGCAGAGGGGGACAGCCTGCTGATCGCGCCGACGGGGGGCGGCAAGACGCTTGCGGGGTTTTTGCCGACGCTGGCCGCGCTGCAAGCGCCGCATCAGGGTCTGCACACGCTTTATGTCTCGCCGCTCAAGGCGCTGACCCATGACATCGCGCGCAATCTGGCGCGGCCCGTGGCAGGGCTTGGGCTGGACATCCGCATAGAGGACCGCACCGGCGACACCCAACCCAGCAAGCGCGCCCGCCAGCGCGTGGACCCGCCGCATATCCTGCTGACCACGCCCGAAAGCCTTGCGCTGTTGCTGTCATATCCCGAAGCGCCGCTGATTTTTGGCAACCTGCGGCGGGTGGTGATCGACGAAATCCATGCGCTTGCCGAAAGCAAACGCGGCGATCAGCTGATGCTGGGGCTGGCGCGCCTGCGCAGGTTGTCGCCCGAGCTGACGGTGACGGGGCTGTCGGCGACGGTGGAAAATCCGCAGCAGTTGGCGCAGTATATGGGCGGGGCAGAGGTGATCCTTGCCGATGCGGGGCCTGCGCCCGATATCGCCATGCTGGCCACCAAAACCGCGCCGCCTTGGGCGGGGGCGGGCGGGCAATATGCCGCCGAGGATGTGATGCAGGCCATTCGCGCCGCCCGCCTGACGCTGGTGTTCATCAACACCCGCGCGCAGGCCGAGCTGTTCTTTCAGGCGCTGTGGGCGGTGAATTCGGAAAACCTGCCGATCGGCTTGCACCACGGCAGCCTGTCGCGAGAGCTGCGCCAAAAGGCCGAAGCCGCGATGGCCGCGGGGCAGTTGCGCGCGATGGTCTGCACTGGCAGTCTTGATCTGGGCATTGACTGGGGCGATGTCGATCTGGTCATCCAAGTCGGTGCGCCCAAGAATATCAAGCGCTTGGTGCAGCGGATTGGCCGCGCCAACCACCGCTATGACACCCCCAGCCGTGCGCGCATCGTGCCTGCCAACCGCTTTGAGGTGATCGAATGTGTCGCCGCCCTAGAGGCGGTGGCGGCGGGCGAGTTGGACGCCACCCCGCACCCAACCGCGCCCTTGGACGTGCTGTGTCAACACATCCTGCTGACCGCCTGCGCCGCCCCCTTTCGCGGCCGAGACCCTGCTGCAAGAGGTGCGCAGCGCTGGTCCCTACCGCGATCTGAGCCGCGCCGACTTCGAGGCCTGTCTCGATTTTTGCGCCACGGGCGGCTATGCCTTGCGCAGCTATGACCAGTGGCAGCGGCTGGTTTTGCGCAACGATCTGTGGCAGTTGCGCGACCCGCGCGCGGTGCGGCTGTTGCGCATGAACATCGGCACCATCGTCGCACCAGAGCTGTTGCAGGTGCGGCGGCGCGGCAATCAGGCAAGGCTGGGCGAGGTCGAGGAAAGCTTTGCTGCCAGCCTGTCGCCGGGGGATACGTTTTTGCTGGGCGGGCAGACCCTGCGCTATGATCGGCTGCGCGATATGATCCTTGAGGTGACGCCGCAACCGTCACGTCAGCCCAAGATCGCGGTGTTCAACGGGCTCAAGATGGCCACCTCGACCGAGCTTTCGGCGCGGGTGCTGGCGCTGATCAGCGACCCCGACCGATGGGACGTCTTGCCAGAGCACACGCGCAACTGGCTGGGATTGCAGCAACAGATCGCGACGCTGCCAAGGCCGGGAACGCTGGCCTGCGAGACCTTTGAGAGGGCGGGGCGGGCGTATTTCTGTCTCTATGGGTTTTGCGGTCGCAATGCGCATCAGACGCTGGGGCTGTTGGTGACGCGGCGGATGGAAGAGGCGAGGCTGGGGCCGCTTGGGTTTGTTGCCACCGATTATGCGCTATTGGTCTGGTCGGTTGATCCGCTGCTGGACCCCGCGCAAATGCTGCGGCTTGAGAATTTGACCGAAGGAATGGACGATTGGCTTGCCTCTAACGCCTTGATGAAGCGTAGCTTTCGCGCCATTGCGACGATTGCGGGGCTGCTGCATCGCAACCTGCCAGGGGCGCGCAAATCGGGCAAGCAAGCGACGTTTTCCTCGGATATCCTTTATGAGACCTTGCTCAAATATGACCCCGACCACGTGCTGTTGCGCATCACCCGCGACACAGCACGCCACGGTCTGGCGGATTTCGCGCGCATCGAGGAAATGCTGGCCGCGCGACCCCAGATCGTCCACAGCGTGGCGCCGCATGTCACCCCGCTGGCCGCGCCGCTGTTGCTCGAGGCGGGCAAGGTGCCCATCCGTGGGCTGGGGGCCGAGCGGCTGCTCGAGGCCGAGGCCGCGCGGATGATGGCAGAAGCGGGGCTGGCATGAACGGCTATCCCGTCACTTTTGCGGGGCGCGCCTTTGTGGCGCTGGCCAGCGGTGCATTGTTCTGCCCAGAGGCGGGCGCGCTGATCCTTGCCGACCTGCATTTGGGCAAATCCGAGCGCATGGCGCGGCGCGGCGGGGCCTTGTTGCCGCCGTTTGAAACCCGCGACACCCTGCACCGCTTGGCCGCCGTGATTGACGCCTGCCGTCCGCAGCGGCTGTTTCTGTTGGGCGATGTGTTTGACGATGATGCGGCGCGGGGCACGCTTGACGCAAGCGACGCGGCTTTGTGGCAGGCCATCCTTGCGGCGACACCCTGCACCGTGCTTGCGGGAAATCACGACCCCAGCAGCCAAGCCGAAGCCACGCTTGGCCCCATCGCCCTGCGCCATATCGCAGCGGCGGGGCCGGATATTTCGGGCCATTACCACCCCAAAGCGCGGCTGAAAAACATCACGCGCCCTGCGTTTTTGGTCGGAGCGCAGCATCTTATCCTGCCCGCTTTTGGCACCTTTACCGGCGGGCTGAGCGTCACCGACCCCGCCTTGTGTGATCTTGTCGGGGCGGGGTTGGTCATCCTTACGGGGCCAAAGCCGATTGCCTTTCCCTACAGCGCCAAGGCTTAGAACGGAAAGAACACCGGAATGGTCAGGATGCTGGCCGCGCCGACGATGAGGTTCATCGGCACCCCGATCTTGAGAAAATCGCCAAAGCGGTAGTTGCCCGCGCCATAGACAAGCGTGTTGGTCTGATAGCCGATCGGGGTGGCAAAGCTGGCGCTGGCGCCAAACATCACCGCAACCACCATCGGCGTCGGGTCCACGCCAATGCTGTTGGCAAGGCTGATCGCCAGCGGCGTGACCACAATCGCCACCGCGTTGTTGCTGACGATCTCGGTCAGGACAGAGGTCATCGCATAGATCGCGGCCAGCATAAAGATCGGGGGCAGGCCGTTCAAGCTGGGCGCGATGGTGTCGGCAACCAAAGCGACGGCGCCGGTTTCTTGCAGCCCCGCGCCGATGATCAGCATGGAAAAGATGAGCACAAGGATGCCGCCGTCCAGAAACCCCCAAGCCTCGTCGCTGTCAAGGCAGCGGGTGATCAGCAAAACCGCCACCGCAACCATCGACAAGATCGCAATATCGGCCACCCCAAAGGCCGCAAGCGCCACCACCGCCAACAGCACAAAGCTGGCCAGCGGCGCATGGCTGCGCCGATAAGGCCGGTCCAGCCGCACCCCCATCGGCACCAGATCAACCGACCGATCCAGCCGCGCAAAGGCCGCCTTCGTGCCTTCTAGCAGCAAGACATCCGCAGGCCGCAGATTCGCGCCCTGCAAATCCGGCCCGAACTTATGCCCCGGACGATAGGCCGCAAGCACGCGCATCCCATAGCCCTGCATCAAGCTCATCGCGCCGATCTTGGCATTGGTCCGCCGCTTGGAGGGTTTCACCATCGCCTGACCGATAATCAAATCCTCGGTCTCTTTCGGGCCGCCCATCGGGCGATAGATGCCCAAAGCCATGCCCGCGGTGTCCTTGAGCGTCAACAGCTCGGCCATATCGGCGCGGGCGATCAGCACCATGCCTTCGGTCACTTCGCGCGCGCCAAGCCCGTCGCGCACGATCTGCCCCTGCTCTTTCACCGCAACAAGCGTGACGCCAACGCGGTTGAAATCCGCAACTTCTGACAGCTTTTTGCCAATGCCCTCAAAGCCTTGGGTGATGCAAATCTCGGTCAGGTAAACGGTGTCTTTCTCTGACACCCCCGCGCCATCGGCCCCGCGAGACGGCAGCAAAAACGGCCCCAGTACCGCCAAGGCCGCCACCCCCACCGCGCCGACCACCAGACCAACCGGCGTCACATCAAAGATCGAGAAGGCCGCCAGCCCCTGCTGCAGAGCAACCCCCGACACCAGCAAATTCGTCGAGGTGCCGACAAGCGTCAGCGTGCCCCCCAGAATGGCGATATAGGACAGCGGGATCAGCACGCGGGTCTCGGCAATGCCCAGCTTTTGCGCCAAGCGAATGACCACAGGGATCAGCACCAGAACAACCGGTGTGTTATTGGCAATCCCCGACACCGCCATCGTCACCACCACAAAGCCGGCCAAAGCCAGCTTTGGCGACCGATCCGCGGCCTTGAGCATGACCCCCGCCAAAGCATCCAACATCCCCGTCCGCACCAAAGCGCCCGAGATCACAAACATCCCCGCAATCGTCAGCGGCGCAGGATTGGAAAACGCCGAAAACGCGGACTCGGGCTTGACCAGACCGAACACCAAAAACAGCGCGGCGGCGGCGGCGGCCGTGGTCTCGGGCGGATACCTTTCCTGCATGAACATCACAAACAAGCCCGCGACGACACTCAACGCGACGAAGGGGGCGAAGGCTTCAGGCAAAGGGATCAAGCGTTTTATCCTTGTGGGGGCAGGGCACGGTATAGGCCCCGAAGCGAAGGGGTCCAAGCCGAGTTACCTTTCCAACGCGACCAAAGCGGTTTGGTTGCGTGTGGCGCGAAATAAACGCCGAACTTGTGCGGGTCTTGGTCAAAGCGCGGCAATCAGCTGATTGATCGCCTAACCCGTCTTGGCGACGCGGCGCAGAAAGGCTTGGGTGCGCGGGTCTTGGGGGTGTTCAAGCAACTGCTCTGGCGGGCCTTGCTCCACGATTTGACCGTCGGACATAAAGATAATCCGGTCGGCGATCTCGCGGGCGAATTGCATCTCGTGGGTGACGATCAGCATGGTTTGCCGCTTGGCCGCGACGCGGCGCATCAGGTCCAGAACCTCGCCCACCCACTCGGGGTCAAGCGCAGAGGTCGGCTCGTCAAACAGCATCAGGTCCGCATCCAAGGCCATCGCCCGCCCGATGCCGACGCGCTGTTGCTGGCCGCCCGACAGGGCCACGGGATAGAGTCCGCCTTATCCAGCAAGCCGGTTTCGCGCAGCGTCTCATTGGCGCGCGCAATCGCCGCCGCCTTGGACTGGCCTTTGACCGTAATCAGCGCCTGCGTGATGTTTTCGCGCGCGGTTTTATTGGCGAAAAGCGCATAGTTCTGGAACACAAACGCGGTGCGCCGTCGCAGCGCCAGTATCTCGGACCGCGTGGCTTTGGCGGACTTTATGGTCAGATCGCCCACACGGATGCTGCCGCTGTCGGGCCTGTCCAGATAGTTCAGGCAGCGCAAAAGCGTGGACTTGCCAGTGCCCGAAGGCCCGATCACCACCACCCGCTCGCCACGCGCGATGTCGAGGTCGATGTCCTTTAGAACGGCTGTGGTGCCAAAGGATTTGTTCAAGCCCTTGATTGAGATGGCAGAATGTGAGGTCATCGCGCATAGGCCTTGTTCAGATAGGTTTCCAAGTGGCGCTGCGCAAAGGACAACAGCTCGACCATGATCCAATACATTGCCGCCACCACCAAAAAGGCCTCGAAGTAGAGAAAGCTGCTTGCCGCCTCTTTTTGCGTCGCCCCCATCAGCTCGGTCACCCCAAGCGTAAAGGCCAGCGACGTGCCTTTGATCATGTCGATGAAATAGTTGACCAGCGTTGGCGCGGCCACCCGTGCGGCTTGGGGCAGGATGATCTGCACCATCAACTGGGTTTGGGTCATGCCGACGGCTTGGGCGGCCTCCCACTGGCTGCGGTCAACGCCAAGGATGGCGGCGCGGATGCTCTCGGCCATATAGGCGGAAAAATGCAGCGTCAGCCCCATGATCGTCGCCGTCACCCCGTCAATCGCGGTCAGAAACGCAAACACCTGCGGCAGCCCGTAATAGAACAGGAACAGCTGCACCAACAACGGCGTGCCGCGGAAAAAGCTGATGAACAGGCGCACGAAAACATCAAGCCCCGGCACGCGGAACACCCGCTCGACCGCCAGAACCGAAGCCAGAATGAGGGCGAAGAACATGGCAACCAACGCCATAAACAGCGTCAGCGGGATATACCCCAAAAGGATGGGGACCAAATCCCACATATAGTCAAAGTCCAGCGCCCTCATGACGGATTACCCCGCGACCGAGATATCAGCGCCGAACCACTTTTCAGAGATTTCCGTCAAGGTGCCGTTCGCCTTCAAGGTGGTAATCGCCGCATCAATCCGGTTGCGCAGAGCTGTGCCGCTGTCATCGTTGCGGAAGGGCAGGGCGTTGCGGATTTCGCTGAACGGCTTGCCCGCAAGCGCGAGCGGCAGCGGGCTCTCGGCGATCAACTGCGCCGAAGACACGCGGTCCATCACAAAGGCATCGACGCGGCCAAGTGCTGTGTCTTGGGCGATGTTGCTCTCATAGGTGCGGATGTCGATGTCCTTGGCATTGGGCAGCGCGTTCAACAGCTCTTCAAAGTTCGAGCCCAAGTTGACCGCAACCTTTTTGCCGCTCAGATCGTCGACGCTGGTGATGGTCGCCTCATTGCCCTTTTTGACCACGACTTGCGCGCCGTCAAAGACATAGGGCTGCGAAAAGGCAAACTTGGCCTCGCGCTCTGGGGTGATGGTGATCTGGTTGGCGATGGTGTCGATCTTGCCTGCCTCAAGCGCGCCGATCAGCCCCGAGAACGACATGGTGACAAAGTTCACCTCGTCGCCCGTCTCGGCGGCGATGGCGTTGATAAAGTCGACTTCAAAGCCTTGCAGCTTGTCCAGCTTGACGAAGGTAAAGGGGAAATACCCCCCCGACATGCCAACATTCAACGTCTCTGCCTGCGATGCGCCCACCGAGAGCGACAGGGCAAGTGCTGCGATCGCCAATTTCGTTTTCATGATTTTCTCCATTCGTTTTCCTGCACATAACACCTGCGACGCGGGCTTCAATGGCCGCGCCAAAGACAGGTCTAACGTTATGGGCTTTCCGCTTTTGGGCGGAACATGGTCCCAAGGTTGGGGAGATTTGCAGAATGTGGTGAGGGCCCCGCGCGTCGCAATCCGGCACGGAATTGATCTGCGTCAATCCCTATGGGCGCGGGGGCCGCCTATGCAGGGGGCCAGATCAGACGGATTCGGTGGATATGATGTTGAACGGGCTTACGGCGGCAAAAAAGAGACTGATTGCGGCGGCGGCGCTGGTTGTGGCGCTGGGTGTTGGGGGGGCGCTCTGGTGGCAATCGACCCAAACGGCGGCGCTGCCCGATGGTATCGCGATGTCCAATGGCCGTGTCGAGGCCGAGCGGATCGAGGTCGCGACCAAGCTCTCGGGCCGCATTGCCGAGATCCTGATTGCCGAGGGCGATTGGGTCAAGGCGGGGCAGGTTGTGGCGCGGCTGGAGGTCACCGAGGTTGAAGCCCAGATGCACCAAGCCCAAGCCACGGTCACCCAAGCGCAGCAGCAAAAGCTGCAAGCCGAGGCGCTGTTGCGCCAGCGCCAATCCGAGCTGACCACCGCGCAGGCCGAATTCGCGCGCATAGATCAGCTTGCGACCAAGGACTTTGCGACGCAGGCAAGTCTTGACACCCACCGCACCGTGCTGGCCACAGCGCAGGCGGCGGTTGCGGCGGCCGAGGCGGGGATTTCGCTTGCCGATGCCACCATCGCTGCGGCCCAAGCGGCGGTGGAACGGATTCAAAGCCTGATCGACGATTCCAGCCTCAAGGCGCCGCGGGCGGGGCGGGTGCAATATGTGCTTTCGCATGTGGGCGAGGTGGCGGCGGCGGGCAGCAGTGTGGTGACGCTGACCGACCTTTCGGATATGTATATGACGGTGTTTCTGCCCTCGCGCGATGCGGGGCGGTTGGCGATCGGGGCGCAGGCGCGCATCGTTCTGGATGCCATCCCCGACTATGTTATCCCTGCCACCGTGACCTTTGTGGCCAGCTCTGCGCAGTTCACCCCGCGTTCGGTGGAAACCGAGCAAGAGCGCGATCAGCTGATGTTTCGCGTCAAGCTGACCATCGCGCCGGACCTGCTTGCCAAATATCAAGACCGCGCGCGGGCAGGGGTGCCGGGGGTGGGCTATGTGCGGGTGTTGGACAGCGTCGCTTGGCCCGATGATCTGACGGTGAGACTGCCGCAATGACCCAAGGATCGGTCGCGAAGCTGGACGCTGTCACGCATCGCTATGGGCCGATTGCGGCGCTGGACGCGGTGACGCTGGACATTCCGGCGGGCTGCATGGCGGGGCTGATTGGGCCGGATGGGGTTGGTAAATCGACGCTCTTGGCGCTGGTGTCGGGGGTGCGGCGGGTGCAGGCGGGCGGGGTGCAGGTGCTGGGCGGCGACATTCGCGACGCGGGCCATTTGCAGGACTGTAACCGCCGCATCGCCTATATGCCGCAGGGGTTGGGGCGCAATCTCTATCCGACGCTGACGGTCTATGAGAACCTTGATTTCTTTGGTCGCCTGTTTGCGCAACCGCAGTCCGAGCGCCAAGCCCGCATTGCCGATCTGTTGCAGGCGACGGGGCTTGCGCCCTTTCCCGACCGCCCCGCAGGCAAGCTGTCGGGCGGGATGAAGCAAAAGCTGTCGCTTTGCTCGGCGCTGATCCACGACCCTGACCTGCTGATTTTGGACGAGCCGACGACGGGCGTAGACCCTTTGTCGCGGCAGCAGTTTTGGGATCTGATCGACCGCATCCGCCAACAGCGCCCGCAGATGAGCGTGATCGTCGCCACCGCCTATATGGAAGAGGCCGAGCGGTTTGACTGGCTGGCCGCGATGTCGGACGGCAAGGTGATCGCGACGGGCAGCCCCGCCGAAATTCGCGCGGCGGCGCGCCAACCGACGCTGGAGCAGGCCTTTATCGCCATGCTGCCCGAAGCTGCGCGGCGCGGCCACAAAGAGGTGATCGTGCCCCCGCGCCAGCCCTCGGATGGCCCACCAGCGATCCAAGCCAAGGCCCTGACCCGCAGCTTTGGCGATTTCACCGCCGTTGACGGCGTGAACTTTGACATCGCACGCGGTGAGATTTTTGGCTTTCTGGGGTCGAACGGTTGCGGCAAGACCACGACGATGAAGATGCTGACGGGGCTGTTGCCCGCGAGTTCGGGGCAGGCCCTGCTTTTTGGCGAGACGCTGGACGCGGGCGACATGCGCACGCGCAAACGGGTCGGCTATATGTCGCAATCCTTCTCGCTTTATAGCGAGCTGACGGTACGGCAAAACCTAGAGCTGCACGCCGAGCTTTACCAACTGCCGCTGGCCACGCGGGCGGCGCGGGTGGCCGAGATGATGACCACCTTTGATCTGGCCGATGTCGCGGATGCGCGGCCAGAGGCGCTGCCGCTTGGCATCCGCCAGCGCTTGCAACTGGCGGTCGCGGTCATCCACGGGCCAGAGGTGCTGATCCTTGACGAGCCGACCTCTGGCGTCGACCCGATTGCGCGGGATGCGTTTTGGCAGCATCTGATCGGGCTGTCGCGGCGTGACGGGGTGACGATTTTCGTCTCGACCCACTTTATGAATGAGGCGCAGCGCTGTGACCGTATATCGCTGATGCATGCGGGCCGCGTTTTGGCGGTGGGCACCCCGACCGAGATCGCCCAGACCAAAGGCACCGACAGCCTGAGCGACGCCTTTGTGGCATATCTGCGCGAGGCCGCAGGACCAGAGACCGAGACCGCCGCGACCCAAGCGCCGCACGGCCTCGACACCCCCAAAACCGGCGGTGGCTTTGGCCGCATGTGGGCCTTTGCCCGCCGCGAGTCGATGGAGATTTTGCGCGACCGCTTGCGGCTTGGCTTTGCCTTTCTGGGGCCGATCATTCTGATGCTGACCTTTGGCTATGGCATTTCCTTTGACGTCACGGATTTGCCCTATGCCGTGCTGGACCAAGACCAAACCGCCGAAAGCCGCACCCTGCTTGAGGCGTTTTCAGGCTCGCGCTATTTTGCGGAACAACCCCCCGCCACCAGCACCGCCGATCTTCAGGCGCGGCTGCGCAGCGGCGAGATCGCTTTGGGCATCGAGGTGCCGACCGATTTCGGCCGACTGCTGATGCAATCGAAGCGGCCCGAGGTGCGCATCGCCGTCGATGCCGCCATGCCGTTTCGCGCCGAGACCACGCGCGGCTATCTGCAAGGGCTGGCGCTGTCCTATATGGACGACCAGATCGAGCGCACCTATGGCGAGGTCATCGACACCAGCGCGGCCGACGTGCAAACGCGGTTTCGCTATAACCAAAGCTTCAAGTCGGTGTTCGCGATTGTGCCCTCGGTCATCATGCTGATGCTGGTGCTGATCCCGTCGATGATGGCGGCGATGGGAGTGGTGCGCGAAAAGGAAACGGGGTCTATCGCCAATTTCCGGTCCACGCCTGTCACGCGGCTTGAGTTCATCTTGGGCAAGCAGTTGCCTTATGTCGCCATTGCCATGCTCAGCTTTCTGACGCTTTTGGCGGTGGCCTATGGGGTGTTCGGGGTGACGGTGACGGGGTCGATGCTGGCGCTGTTTGTGGGGGCCTTCCTCTATGTGCTGGCGTCTACGGGGTTTGGCGTGCTGATCTCGACCTTTACCAAGACCCAAGTGGCCGCGACCTTTGCGGCGGCGATTATCTCGATCATTCCGGCGGTGAATTTCTCGGGGCTGTTGGTGCCTGTGGCCTCGCTTTCGGGCGGCGGGCGGTTGATCGGGTTGGGCTTTCCCTCGGCGTGGTTTCAGCAAATCAGCGTCGGCAGCTTTACCAAGGGCTTGGGCTTTGCCGATCTGTGGCAGAACCACCTTGCGCTGGCGGGCTTTGCGGTGGTGTTCATCGCGGCCTCTGTCATAGCGCTTCGCAAGCAGGAGCGCTAAGATGCGGCAGTGGCTTTCCAACATCTACCGGCTTGGTTTGAAAGAGTTGCGCAGCCTGCGGGCCGATCCGGTGCTGTTGCTGCTGATCGTCTATGTGTTCAGCTTTGCGGTCTATGCCGTCGCCACCGGCGCCAAGCTCGAGGTGGTCAACGCCTCGGTCGCCTATGTCGATCTGGACCGCTCTGATCTGTCGGGGCGCATCATTGGCGCCATCCTGCCGCCCGAGTTTGACACGCCCAAGGAAATCGCCGCCTCGGATGTCGAGCGGGTGATGAACGACGGCGACTATGTGTTTGTGCTGGTGTTTCCGCCGCGGTTCGAGGCCGATGTCTTGGCGGGTCGCCAGCCGTCGTTGCAGCTGAATGTTGATGCGACGGCAATGGTGCAGGCGGGCAATGGCTCGGTGTTTTTGCAAGAAATCATCGCCGCCGAGATCAACAAATTCGTCGCCCGCGATGATACCGAAACCAGCCTGCCGATTGATCTGATCGTCACGGCGCAGTTCAATCCCAACCTGCAATCGACGTGGTTTTCCTCGGTGATGCAGGTGATTAACAATGTCACCATCTTGTCGGTTCTGCTGACGGGGGCGGCGCTGATCCGCGAGCGCGAGCATGGCACGATCGAGCATCTGCTGGTGATGCCCGTGTCCCCGTCCGAGATCATGCTGGCCAAGATCTGGGCCAACGGTTTGGCGATCATCGTCGCGGCGGTTCTGTCGCTGTGGCTGGTGGTGCAGGGGGTGTTGGGCGTGCCGATTGCAGGGTCGGTGCCGCTTTTCGTGGCGGGGACGGTGCTCTATCTGGTGTCGGTGACGGGCCTTGGGATTTTGCTTGCGACCTTTACCACCTCGATGCCGCAATTTGGTCTGCTGGCGCTGCCGGTGCTGGTGATTATGAACCTTTTGTCGGGAAGCACCACCCCGATGGAGAGCATTCCCGTTTGGCTTCAGGATGTTATGCAGCTTGCGCCCTCGACGCATTTCGTGGCCTTTGCGCAGGCGATCCTCTATCGCGGCGCGGGGTTTGATATCGTCTGGCCGGATATGCTGGTGATGGCGGGGCTGAGTGCGGCGTTTTTCGCGGCCGCCCTGTTTCGGTTTCGCAAAACCATGGCGGCGGCGGGGTAATTTCCTCGGCATTGATGCAGGTCAATGCCGAGCCCCGCGCAACCTGTCAGCCTTGCGCCATGACTGATCCAGCAGAGCGCAATTTGCGCCGCGATCCGATCAGCCTTTGTCCTCAAGGAGAGGCCCAATGGCAACAGACATAAACGCAACCCCCCAAGCATCCGCCGCCGCGTCAGGCAAGCTGGGGCTCTTTTCACTCACCGCTTTGGTTATAGGCTCTATGATCGGGGGCGGGGTGTTCAGCCTGCCGCAGAACATGGCGCGCGGGGCCTCGGCGGGGGCGATCACCATCGGCTGGCTGATTACCGGCATCGGGATGCTGGCGCTGGCGTTTGTCTATCGCAACCTGTCGATGCGAAAGCCCAAGCTGGATGCGGGGCCTTATTCTTATGCGCGCGCAGGCTTTGGCGATTTCGTCGGGTTCAACAGCGCTTGGGGCTATTGGCTGAGCGCGTGGCTGGGCAATGTGTCCTATGCCGTGCTGATTTTTGGCGCGCTGAGCTATTTCTACCCGCCCTTTGGCGACGAGGGCAACACATGGCAAGCCATCGTCGGCGCCTCGATTGCGCTTTGGCTGATCCATGCGCTGGTCTTGATGGGGGTGCGCCAAGCGGCGATTGTCAACGTCATCACCACCATTGCCAAGCTGGCGCCGATTTTCCTGTTCATCGTCTTGGTGCTGGTGGCGTTCAACATGCCGACCTTCAAGCTTGATTTCTGGGGCACTGAGTCGCTGACCCTTGGGGGCATCGCCGCCCAAGTCCAAAGCACGATGCTGGTCACGCTTTGGGTGTTTATCGGCATCGAGGGCGCAAGCGTCGGCTCGGCCCGCGCGGCCAAGCGCAGCGACATCGGCAAGGCCACCATCCTTGGCTTTGTCACCGTACTTTTGCTCTATCTTTTGGTGTCCTTGCTGTCGCTGGGGGTGATGTCGCAACCTGATCTGGCGGGCTTGCCTGCGGCGGCCTCGATGGCGAATGTGCTGGAATCCGTGGTGGGGCCTTGGGGCTCTGTGGTGGTGCGCATTGGCTTGGTGATTTCTGTGGCGGGGGCGTTCCTGAGTTGGACCCTGCTGGCCGCGGAAATCCCGTTCCGCGCCGCCAAAGAGGGGATGCTGCCTGCGTTCTTTGCGACCGAGAATGAGAACGGCGCGCCATCGGGTGCGCTGTGGATCACCAACGTCTGCGTGCAGGTGGTGCTGTTTGTGACGCTTTACGCCAACTCGACCTATCTGGCGCTGTTCTACATCGCCTCGACCGCAATCCTTGTGCCTTATGTGTTCTCGGGGGCCTATGCGCTGAAACTGGCGCTGACCGGCGAGAGCTATGCAGCAGGCGAGGGGCGCGGGGCCGATATGGCGATTGGCGGCGTGGCGACGGTTTATGGCGCTTGGCTGATCTATGCTGCGGGGCCGGCCTATCTGCTGATGTGCGCGATCCTCTATGCGCTGGGGATTCCGTTCTATGTATGGGCGCGGCGGTCGCGCCATGAACGCGCCTTTACAAGCGCCGAGATGCTGATGGCTGCGGGTCTGATCGGGGCTGCGCTTGTCGCCGCCTATCTGATGCATTCCGGCGCAATCAGCGCATAACGAAATTTGATAAAAGGAATGGCTGTCATGGAACACGCCAACACTCTGGGTGTCTTTTCCGAGACTGGAAAACTGCGCCAAGTCATCGTGTGCAGGCCCGGTCTGGCGCATCGTCGCCTGACCCCCGCCAACTGTCAGGACCTGCTGTTTGACGACGTGTTTTGGGTCAAGCAGGCGCAGAAGGACCACGACGTTTTCGCCAGCACCATGCGCGGCGAGGGGGTCGAGGTTTTGGACGTGAACGACCTTTTGGCCGAGACGCTGGACATCCCCACCGCTCGCGCTTGGGTTCTGGATCATCGCATCACCCCCAACCAGATCGGCACGGGCATGATGACAGAGCTGCGCGACTGGCTGAACGGGCTGTCGGGGGTGCAACTGGCTGAATATCTCTTGGGCGGTTTGGCGGTGGATGATCTGCCGTTCAAGCCCTCGGGCCTGTTCGGAAGCTATCTTGGCGCGCATGGGTTTATCCTGCCGCCGCTGCCGAATGCGCTGTTCACCCGCGACAACTCGGCGTGGATTTTCGGCGGTGTGTCGGTCAATCCGATGTATTGGGCGGCACGGCGGCCCGAGACTTTGCTGAACACCGCGATCTACAAGTTCCACCCGAAATTCGCGGGCAAGGCCAAGATCCACTGGGGCGACCCGACGGCCGAGCACGGTCTGGCCACGGTCGAGGGCGGCGACATCATGCCCGTCGGCAATGGCACCGTGCTGATCGGCATGGGCGAGCGGTCCTCGCCGCAAGGGGTGGGGCAGCTGGCCGAGGCGCTGTTCACCTCGGGCGCGGCAGAGCGGGTGCTGGCCTTTGCCATCCCGAAATCGCGCGCGGCGATGCATTTGGACACCGTGTTTACGCTGTGCGGTGGCGATGTGGTCACCACCTTCAAAGAGGTCGCGGACGAGCTGACCTGCTATGACCTGCGGCCTGGGGATGGGACGGCGGCGCTGCGGTTCCACCACGACCCGCGCCCGATCTTTGACATCGTGGCCGAGGTGCTTGGCTACAAAAGCCTGCACATCGTGCCCACGGGCGGCAATACCGTCGAAGAGCGCGCCCGCGAGCAATGGAACGACGGCAACAACGTGCTGGCGCTGCGTCCGGGGGTGGTCATCGGCTATGACCGCAACGACGACACCAATGAGGCGCTGGCGGCGGCGGGCATCGAGGTGCTGGCCATTCCGGGGGCCGAACTGGGGCGGGGCCGTGGCGGCGGCCACTGCATGAGCTGCCCCACCATGCGCGATCCCCTTTGACCTGAAAGGTTTTATACCAATGGCTTACAATCTGAAAAATCGGCATTTTTTGACGCTTCGTGATTTCACACCGCGCGAAATCGGCTTTTTGCTGAAACTGGCGGCGGATCTCAAGGTCGCGAAATACACCGGAACCGAGGTGCCCAAGCTGCAAGGTAAGGACATCGCGCTGATCTTTGAAAAGGACAGCACCCGCACCCGCGTCGGCTTCGAGGTCGCGGCCTATGACCAAGGTGCGCGCGTCACCTATCTGGGGCCAACGGGGTCGCACATCGGTCACAAGGAATCCGTCAAAGACACCGCCCGCGTTTTGGGCCGGATTTATGACGCGATCGAATACCGTGGCTTTGGGCAGGATATTGTCGATCAACTGGCGCAATTCTCTGGCGTGCCCGTCTATAACGGCCTGACCAACGAGTTCCACCCGACGCAAATCCTTGCCGATTTTCTGACCATGCAAGAGCATGTGGAAAAGCCGCTGCATCAGGTGTCCTATGCGTTTCTTGGCGATGCGGGCAACAACATGGGCAACAGCCTGCTGATCGGCGGCGCCAAGATGGGCATGGATGTGCGGCTTTGCGCGCCCAAGGCCTGCTGGCCCAAGCAAGCGATCATCGACGAGGCGAGGGCGATTGCGGCCGATACTGGTGCGACAGTAACCATCACCGAAAGCGTTGATGAGGCGGTCAAGGGTGTGGATTTCGTCTATACCGACGTTTGGGTTTCGATGGGCGAGGCCAAAGAGAAATGGGCCGAGCGCATCAAGCTGTTGACCCCCTATCAGGTCAATGCGGCGGTGATGGCCAAGACGGGCAACCCGCGCGCCTGTTTCATGCACTGCTTGCCGGCCTTTCATAACACCGACACCACCGTCGGCGCCGAGATCAAGGCAGAGTTCGGTTTGGACGCGATGGAGGTGACCGACGAGGTGTTCGAGAGCACCGCGTCCATCGTGTTTGACCAAGCTGAAAACCGGATGCACACCATCAAAGCGGTGCTTGTCGCCACCTTGGGGGCCTGAGATGCTGGTGGTTGCAGCCGTGGGCGGCAATGCGCTTTTGCAGCGCGGCCAGCCCCTGACGGCAGAGGCGCAGCGCGCCAATGTCAAAATCGCAGCGCTTGCGCTGGCCGAGATCGTGCGGGCGGGGCATCAGCTGATCGTGACGCATGGCAACGGCCCGCAGGTCGGGTTGCTGGCCTTGCAAGGGGCGGCCTATAAACCCGATGAGGCCTATCCGCTGGACGTTTTGGGCGCCGAAACCGAGGGCATGATTGGCTATCTGATCGAGCAAGAGCTGGAAAACGCGCTTGGCCCCGATCACGCGGTGGCGACGCTTTTGACGCAGGTGATCGTTGACGCCAAGGACGCGGCCTTTGGTCAGCCTACCAAGTTCGTCGGGCCGGTTTACACCCAGCCAGAGGCCGAGACCCGCGCCAAAGCCGCAGGCTGGTCCATCGCGCAGGACGGCGAATACTGGCGCCGCGTTGTCGCCTCGCCCAAGCCGGTCGAGATCCCCGATCTGCGGGTGGTGCGGTTGTTGCTGGACCAAGGTGTCACGGTGATCTGCGCGGGCGGGGGTGGCATCCCCGTGGTGCGCCGCGCCGATGCCAGCTTGATCGGCGTCGAGGCGGTGATTGACAAAGACGCCGCAAGCGCGCTTTTGGCCGCCGATATCGGTGCGGATGCCCTGCTGCTGCTGACCGATGTCGAGGCGGTTTTCACCGGCTTTGGCACCGATGCGGCCAAGGCCTTGCAGCGGCTTTCGCCCGAAGAAGGCCGCGCCTTGCAGATGCCCGCGGGGTCGATGGGCCCGAAACTTGCCGCCGCTTGCGCCTTTGCCGATCAGGGCGGCGTCGCGGGCATCGGGCGTTTGGCCGATGCGCTGCGGCTGTTGGACGGCACCGCAGGCACCCGAATTCAGACCTAACCAACCCCAGTGAAAGAAGGGAACCCCCCATGAAGACGATGCTTTTGACCGCCACCCTCGCGCTTTTGGCTTTGGCCGGATGCGTGTCAGAGGGGCATTATCCGATCAGCGGCGAGGCCTGCGCGCCCACCGACCCCGTGCTCAAGCTTGAGCCAAGCGCCTGTCTGCCCGCGAAATAGCGCATCTGGCGTCGCTTTGCCGTGACGGGCAAGGCGACGTCTTTGCCAAGGTCAGGGCCTAGCGCAGCAAGGTGACGTGGCCGACGTAGTTATGCTTGGCGGCCTTGCGCTCTTCGTCAAACACGGTCTGGCCGCGCACGGTTCCCTCTTTGCCGACCTTGGTGATGGCGCAGCTTTCGCCTTTGCTGCGGTCCTTGGCAAAGCAAAAGAAATACTCGCCCGGCTCTAGCCCGCTCACTTCGAACATGCCTTTGTCGTCGGAGGTGGCTTTGGCGATGATACTACCGCCAGGGTTTTTGCCAAATTTAACAGTAACACCCTTAATAGGCACCCCAGCCTCCGCCTGCCCACCGCTCAGCAGCGTCAGGCCCGTCGCTCCGACGGTGACCAGCATTTGGGTAGAGGTCAGCGCCATGGCAATCGCCAAACCAACAGCGCGCAGTTTTGGTGTAAAGGGGGGCATCGGCATCCTCGGTTGATAAGAGAAAACGTCACTGCGGCCAGATCAGACGCCGCGCCGTCAAGCGCCTGCGTCCGTCATTACGCCGAACGATACGCCCGCGCGCGGGTTCCGTCTACGGATTTTTGCGGCTACCGCTTGGCCAGCAGTTGCCGCGCCGCCTCGAAGGTTGCGGCGCTGGGTTTGCCCTGCAAAGCGCCAGTATAAACCTGCCGCGCGCTCAGCTCTTGGTGGAAGCTGGTCCAAAAGGCTTTGTCCCGCATATAGCCGTTGTCATAATTGCTGATCATCTGGTCCAGAGCCTCGGAATTGCCACCCTCGATCGATTTAACCATCCAAAACCCCGCGCCCTCGGGATCACCATCCAGCAGCGCATAGGCGTATTGCTCCATGCCCCAGTAATTGCCGCCCTCTGCCGCGCTGCGCAGCAGGGTAGTGGCACGCTTGAGGTCCTTTTTGACGCCCTTGCCGCCCCGCGTCAGCACATAGCCCAAACGCGCATCGCAAAAGGGTTCGCCCGCCGCGCTGCACGTCTCGTAATAGCCGACCGCCGTGGCAGGGTCTTCGGGCAGGCCCGCCATGCCAAATTCGTGGAACACGCCCACGCGCGCTTGGCAGTCGGTGCCATTCAGATCGGCGCATTGCTGGTAATAGGCCAGCGCTGCCTTTTCGTCTTGGGGGATGCCCGCGCGGCCCGATTCCGACAGGCTGCCAAGCATCCACATCGCATAGATGTCCTTGCGCTTTACTCCGTCATCCAGCAGCACTTTGGCCGCCGTCAAATCGGCCACAGCAGGGGTATACGGCGCGTCAGCTATGTCACCGATCAGGCAAGAGACGGTCTTGGTCAGCACCCAATCTGCGCGCAGCTCGATCTCGTTCATCGGCTGTTTGGGGTCCAGCGCCCAAGCCCGCAACAGCTCGCACCCGCGCACAGGATCATAGACCCCCGTGTTGGCAGGCAGCACCAAAGTCGAGCCGAGGAGGCTTTTGAAACCGGCGAAATCCGCGAACACGGGCAGGGACAGCAGCTTGACCGCTTGGATCTGCGCCTCGGCCTTGGGGGTGGTAAAGGGAACGCTTTCGGGCAGCACTTGGTTCAGCAGGCATTGCGCGGCAGCACTGGCCAGCCATTCGTCGCGTGCCGAAAGAAGGCTGGGCGTCGCCAGCACAAGGTCGGTCCATGTCTTGGCCGCGGCGCATCCTGCCACCACGTCATGCACCGGACTTTGGCCATCCAGCAGCAGTCGCGCGGCCCCGCCTGGCGCGTCGGAAAAGGTCGCAAGCAGAGGATCGCGCAGCAGGTCCACCGCGGCCTTGGCATCGGCAGCGGTCAGATCGCCTGGCCCCATCGGCTTTGGCTCATAGACACCGCGAAAGCAGTCTGCGACGTGGAACATGACATTGGCATCATCGGCACTGCGATTGTCTGGCGCGAACTCTGGTTGCACGGCAAGCTTGCGCGCAATCGCGCAGCCCTTGGCCCCGTCCTGCACGCCAAAGCTCGCGTTAAGCAAAAGCCCGACGCTGCGATACTGGGCCTTGTAGTTGTCCTCTTGCAGCAGCGGATCAAACAGCGCGAGCGCGCGCTTGGCGTCTTTTGCGGCGGGATAGGGATAGGCCCCGCTCAGCGTCGGGTCCAACAGCGTGCCAAGTTTAAAGGCGGCCCATGTGTTGCCCTGCTTGCCAAGCGCGTCAAGCGTGGCCAAGGCGTCGGCGTCGTTCTCTACGCCGGCTTTGTCGCGCAGCGCGTTGGTCTCATCCTCGGAGGTGGTGACGTCCAAAGGCTTGCCCCAATCGCCCGCGTTTAGCGGCGCGGGTTGGGTCTCTGTCGGGCCGGTGAGTGACAGCGTCGACAGCCCGCCCCCCAGAGCAAAGACCCCAAGCCCCAAGGCCACCAAGGCCTGCGGCAGCGCCACCCAAGCCAAACGGTAAACCGCAGAGCGATACCACATCTGACCATGACGCTTTGTAAAACCGTACGTAGGCTGTGCCATATCGTTCTCCTACACCCGCCGAACCGACAGAGCGGCGGTCAGGTCTTGCTCGGTCAGGACGTTCAGATCGGGGGCGTCCTGCGCGGAAATGCGCAGCGCTTGCGCCTCGCGCATCCGTTCCAGCAGGCTGCGCATTTCGCGGCCATTCGACCAATCCTTGCGCGGCATCCGTTCGTCCAGCCAAGGCGCAAGCAGCGCAGGCGTGGTCGCGGGCAGGATGAACCCCTGCGCTTGGGCCATGCGCGCCAAAATCTCGGCCAGATCGCCGGCTTCATAGGCGGGAAAGGCGATATAGCGGCTAAAGCGGCCCGCAAGACCGGGGTTCATTTCGATAAACCGGTCCATCTCATCGGAGTAGCCCGCCACGATCACCACGATGCGGTCGCGGTTGTCTTCCATGAATTTCAAAATCGTATCAATGGCTTCGCTGCCAAAGTCATTGCCCTCACCCGCCAGAGCATAGGCCTCATCGATGAACAAGATACCGTCCAGAGCCTCGCGGCATTTCTCCAGCGTGCGGATCGCGGTCCGCCCGATATAGGCCCCAACAAGGCCCGCGCGGTCGGTTTCCACCACATGGCCTTTGCGCAAAAGCTTCATCTGGCGGAACACCGCGCCCATAATCCGCGCGACTTCGGTTTTGCCAACGCCGGGAGGGCCGGTGAACACCATATGCTGGCTGACGGCGGCGACCTGTTGGCCCTGATCTCGGCGCATGGCATCGACCTTGGCACGCGCGATCAGGCTGCGGATTTCCTGTTTGACGGGGGCAAGACCGACCATCGCCTCAAGCCGCGCCATTGCGGCATCATCCTCGGCCACGGCGGCGGTTTGCGCGACTTCGGGCAAAACCAGCGGGCGCAGGGCTTGGACGCCTGCGCGGGCCTTGCGCGGGGCAGGGGCTCCGATCAGATTGGCCAGAATAATCCCAAGGCTGGCAAGCGTCGTCAAAGCCCCCAGCATCAACAGCCAGCCGCGCAAATCTTGCGGTGCAATCAGCCGCTCTGGCGCCCAAAGAGCCAGCGCGGCGACGCCTGCGACCATGCCAAGGGCGGTGAACCCTGTTGCGACAGAAATGCGCGCGCTCATGTCCGCTCTCCGATTGCGCTGCGAATATCGTCCAGCGTCAGGGCGCGCAGATCGCCGTCCCGCTCTTGGGCCAGCCGCAAAGCATGAAAGCCGCGCGCCTTTTCAAGCACGGTGCGCATCTCGCGGGCATTGCCCCAATCCTCGGCGGCTTTGCGACTGTTGATCCAAGGCGTCAGCACCCCCGCGACATCCTCGGGCAGCCGATAAGATTGCGCTTCGGCCATGCGGCGCAGGATTTCGACCAGCTCGTCGCTGCTATAGGTCGGGAACTCGACCGTGCGGGTAAAGCGGCTGGACAGGCCAGGGTTGGCGGCGATGAACTGGCGCATCGGTCCGGGGTAGCCTGCGACAATCACCACCATGCGTGCGCGGTTGTCTTCCATAAATTTCAACAGCGTATCAATGGCTTCGCGGCCAAAGTCACTGCCCTCACCAGCCAGAGAATAGGCCTCGTCGATGAACAAAACCCCATCAAGCGCCGATTTGCAGACCTCGAGCGTGCGGGCGGCGGTTTGGCCGACATAGCCCGCGACCAGACCCGCGCGGTCGGTCTCGATCAAATGGCCACTGCTGAGCACGCCAAGATCGCGGTAAATGCCACCCAAAACGCGGGCTATCTCGGTTTTGCCAACGCCCGGCGGGCCAGTGAACACCATGTGCTGGCTGACGGCGGTATCGGTCAGACCTTCGCGCCGACGGGCGGCTTCGACATTCAACCGTGCGATCAGGCCGTTGATCTCGCGTTTGACGGGCAGCAGGCCGACCATTGCTTGCAGGCCGTCCAGCAGCTGTTGCGCGGTTTTCTCGCTGCCTGTGCTGCGCAGCTTTGGGGCCATCAGCAGCCGCAGCGCGCTGGTATCGTCGGGCTGTGCCGCCCCCTTGCGCGCCAATCGCGCCATGCCAAGGCTGGCCCAAAACCCCAAAGCGCAGAGCGTAAACGCCAGCGCAGACAAGATCATGTTGCGCTGGGTTTGCGCCGACAGCCCCGCCCAACTGTCGCTTGCCCCACCTTCACCGCGAAACAGCCAAGGGATCACCATCGACACCAAGAGCCCCGAAATGGTCAGGCCGATTATGCTTTGCTTGTTCATGGGATCAGCCTTTCTTTACGGCGCAGGCGGGGCTTGTTTCCCAATAAACCCGCTCTGTCTGGCTGGTGCTGAGCGAGGGGTAATCATGTGGCGGCGTCATCTCAACCCGCAGCGACTTTGCGTTGCCCAAAATCTCAACATTCCCCTCGATATAGCCTGCGGCGGCGGGGGAGGGCAGCGGGACAGGCACGGCCAGATCAATCGTCGCATTCGAGAGCTGAAAGATCGGCGACAGATAGCTGCCCGCCCGAATTTGCACATAGCCCGAAGCGGTCGCCCCCGGCATCGGCCCGACCGACATCCGCGTCAGCCCGATTTTGCAACCTGCCAGATCTTGGGCCACTTGCGCGCGCTGGTCTGAGGCGATGGTCTGCAAGGCGGCGTCTTGGTCTTGGGGTGCCACAAGCGTCAGCTCCGCCCCCTCTGGCCGCGGCGGCCCTGCTTGGCCAAGCGTCCCGACCGCCGCCGTCACCAGCACCGCCGCCATGCCAAATCCCAGTGCCACAAGGCCCGAGGCGGCAACACCGCCCGTGAGGGATGCGGTTTTGGTCTTGGTGGCAGCGGTTGTTGCAGGGTGTTGGGCAATCACGGGGGGCACTTTCACTCGCTAACGCGACAAATCTCGGTAAAATCCATTGACCGCTAGCGCCCCATCAATTTTCTGTCAAGTCAGCGCTTGGCGGCTGAACGGCCCGATTATCCTTGCTTGGCGGGGGGTGGGTGACGCACATTTGGCGCTGCGCCCCGTTTACCCAAGGACCCGCCCGTTGAAGAAGTATCGCCTGCCGTCCCTGTCGCAACTTCATACCTTCGAAGCGGTGGCGCGCTGGATGAGCTTTACGCTGGCCGCCGACGAGCTGTGCCTGACCCAAAGCGCGGTCAGCCGTCAGATCATGGCGCTTGAGCATAGCCTTGGCCGCCCGCTGTTCCACCGCAAGCACCGCGCGATCGCCCTGACCGCCGAGGGCCAGCGTCTGTTCCAAGCGGTGACGCGGGGGTTGGACGAGATCGCGCTCTGCGTCGATGATCTGCGCGGCACTGCGGCGGCGCCGCAAATCACGGTCGCGGCCTCGGTCGCGTTTTCCTATTACTGGCTGATGCCGCGGCTCGAGAGGTTCAGCGAGAGGTTCCCCGCCATTGACCTGCGCATTCTTGCAACCGATCAGAAGGTGGACCTGACCAAGGGCGAGGCCGATGTGGCCGTGCTGTTCGGCGAGGGGCGTTGGGACGGGCTGGAAACCCGCCTGCTCTTTGGCGAGAGGGTCTATCCCGTCTGTAGCCCCAGCTATCTGCGCGCCCATCCCGAAATGCAGGTGCCAGCAGATCTTTTGGCGCAGACCTTGCTGCATCTGGACGGCGGCGGCAATATCTGGGGCGGGGTTGATTGGGGGATTTGGCTGGGCAAGCAGGGGGTTACGGGGCAACCTCTGCGCAAGGGTATCCGCTTGAACAGCTATCCTATGGCGCTTCAGGGGGCGGAAGCGGGGCGCGGCGTCGCCTTGGGCTGGAGCTATATCACCGATGCGATGCTGGCGGACGGGCGCTTGGTCTGTCCCGTCGATCAGGTGCTGGAAACGCGCAACTGCTATCACATTGGGGCGGCGCGGGACAAAATGCAGGACGCCTCGGTGCGCCAGTTCTTTGATTGGATCATGGAAGAGGTCGCCGCAAATCCCGATCTAGCATGAGCCCAAGGAATGTGAAGCATTCCGAAATACCGTTTGAGCGACCGCATTTTCCCGCGCGATGATAGCCAAAATCATCAGCAGGGGGACGTCATGACTTTGGCCACAGTTCAGCGAAGCGGGCGTCGGATGCGCGGCAGTGCCGAGGTGACGCCAATCCGTCCGCCCGTGTCGGCGGGTCTGACGGGCGGGCAGTATAAGCCCCTGACCGACAGCGAGATTTTGCGCATCCACGCGCTGGTGCTGCAACTGCTCGAAGATCTTGGTCTGAGCCAGATCACCCCGACGCTTGAGGCGCGGGCGGTGGCGGCGGGCTGCTGGATGGATGGCGACGGGCGGCTGCATTTCCCGCGTGCGCTGGTCGAGGATGTGATCGCGCGCTCGCGGCGCAAATTCACCCTGCACGGCATCGACCCCAAGCATGACATCGAGATCGGCGGCAAGCGGGTGCATATGGGCACCGGCGGCGCGGCCCCCACGATCATGGACTTCGACAGCGGCAAATACCGCGAAAGCACGGTCAGCGATCTTTATGACATCGCACGGCTGGTGGACCGTTTGGACAATATCCACTGGTATCACCGCTCGGTTGTGGCGCGTGATGCCAAGACCATTCTCGATCTGGACATCAACACCACCTATGCCTGTCTGTCGGGGACGACGAAATCCATCGCCGTCAGCTATACCGACAGTGCCAGCGTCAATGCGGTGATCCCGATGCTGGACGCCGTGGCAGGCGGCGAAGGCAAGCACCGCGAGCGCCCGTTCTGCACCGCCGTTTGCTGCCATGTGGTGCCGCCGATGCGCTTTGCCACCGAGAGCTGCGATGCGCTAGAGGCCGCCGTTTTGGCGGGGATGCCGATTTTGCTGGTCTCGGCGGGGCAGGCGGGGGCGACGGCGCCTGCGGCTTTGGCGGGGGCGGTGGCGCAGGCCTGTGCCGAGGTGCTTGCGGGGCTGGTGCTGTGCAACATCATCGACCCGAATTGCCGTGGGATTTTCGCGACTTGGCCGTTTGTTTCCGACCTGCGCACGGGGGCGATGTCGGGCGGTTCGGGCGAGCAGGCGCTGCTTTCGGCGGCCTGTGCGCAGATGGCGGGGTTCTATGATTTGCCAAACTCGGTGCCCGCGGGCATGACCGACAGCAAGCTGCCGGATTTCCAATCGGGCGGGGAAAAGGGCTATACCGTGTCGCTTGCGGCGCTTGCTGGGGCGACGATGATCCATGAATGTGCGGGGATGCATGGGTCGCTCATGGGCACCAGTTTAGAAAGCTATGTGCTGGACAACGACCTTGTTGGCGCGATTTTGCGCACCGTGCGCGGGATTGAGGTCACCGAGGACAGCCTGAATTATGAGGTGATCAGGGGCACGGTGATGGGCGAGGGGCACTATCTGGGCCACCCGCAAACCTTTGCGCGGATGAAGACCGATTATCTCTATCCTGAAATCGCCGATCGCAAATCCATCAGCGTTTGGGAAGAGGCGGGCGGGCGCGATGCGCGCGATGTGGCCCGCGACACCGTGCGCAAAGTGCTGGCCAGCCACTATCCCGACCACATCCCCGCCAGCGTCGATGCGACCCTGCGCGCGAATTACAACATCATCTTGCCGCAGGCGCGGATGCGCGCGGGCAATGGCGTCTGGTAAAGGAGCAACCCCATGCAAACCCATGCAAAAGTAGTGATCATCGGCGGCGGCATGATGGGGGCGGGGCTGGCCTATCACTTGACCGAAGAGGGCTGGACCGACCTTGTGCTGATTGAAAAGGGCGAGCTGACCTCGGGCTCGACTTGGCACGCGGCGGGCCAGTGTCCCAGCTTTATCGGCAATTACAACATGGCGAAAATCCACCACTATTCCAACACGCTTTACCCCAAGCTAGAGGCGCTGACGGGGCAGGCGGCGGGGTGGCACGGCTGCGGTGGCATCCGGTTGGCCACGACCGAGGCCGAGGTCGATTGGTTCCGCCATGTCGCGGGCTTTGCGGCCAATATCGGCTTCCATATGGAGGTGATCGCGCCGTCGCGGATCAAAGAGCTGAACCCGTGGATCAAGACCGACGGCATTTTGGCTGGCGCTTGGACCAATATGGACGGGCATGTGGACCCCTCAAGCGCTTGCAACGCACTGGCGGCTGGGGCGCGGCAAAAGGGGGCGACGATCATCCGCCGCAACCGCGTCACGGGCATCACCTTGCTGCCCTCGGGCGAATACCTTGTGGCCACCGAGCAGGGCGAGATCACCTGCGAGCATCTGGTCAACGCGGCGGGCTGCTATGCGCGCGAGGTCGGCAAATGGGTCGGCATCGACACGCCGATCACCAACATGGAGCATCAGTATTTGGTGACCGAGCCGCTGGCAGAGTTCAAGGGTTCGGATTTCGAGCTGCCCGTGATGCGCGACCCTGCGACGGCGGGCTATTACCGACAGGAACAAAAGGCAGGGCTCATCGGCATTTACGAGCATTTCGGCAGCCAAGAGGCTTGGGCCAAGCGCGGCGGCTTTCCTGAATGGAGCAGTGAAAACGAGCTGTTCGAGGGCGATCTGGACCGCATCGCGCCGTGGCTGGAAAAAGCGATGGAGCGGATGCCGATCTTTGCCAATGCAGGCATCAAGCGCATCATCAACGGCGCAATTCCGCATACGCCCGACGGCAATCCGCTGTTGGGGCCAGCGGCGGGGCTGCGCAATTTCTGGCAGTGTTGCGGCTCGTCCATCGGCATTGCGCAGGGCGGCGGCGCGGGGAAATTCCTTGCGCAGTGGATGGTGCATGGCGATAGCGAGATCAACATGGCAAGCGTCGATCCGCGCCGCTTTGGCCGCTATGCCGACCAAGATTACACCCGCGCCAAGAGCTTTGCCGACTATCACGAGATGTTCGAGACCCCGCTGCCGGGCCGCGAGAATATGGCCGCGCGTCCCGCCCGCACCACGCCGCTTTTTGCGCGACTTAGGGCCAAGGGCGCGCAGTATACCTCGGTTGATGGCTGGGAGCGGCCCAAGTATTTCGCGCCCCAAGGTTTCACCGAAGACCTGCAATACCGCCGCAACAATACCTTTGACATCGTGGCCGCGGAATGTCGGGCCGTGCGCGAGGGCGTGGGGGTTATGGACCTGTCCAGCTTTGCCAAGATCGACGTGACGGGCGCGGGGGCGCAGGCGCTGCTGGACCGCATCACCGCCAACCGCCTGCCGACACGCCAAGGCGGCATCGGTCTGACCCATGTGCTGTCGGACAATGGTCGGATAGAGGGCGAGTGGACCATCACGCGGCTGGCAGACGACCGCTTTTATATCCTGACAGGGGTCGGCGCGGAACGCCAAGCCTTGGACCATCTGCGCGGCGGGGGGGATGTGAGCGTCACCAACCTGACCGACAGCTATGGCATGTTGGTGGTCGCAGGGCCAAAAGCGCGCGAGGTGCTGCAACCCTTGACCGAGGCCGATCTGAGCAACGCATCGTTTCGCTGGTTGACGGGGCAAGAGATCACGCTTGGCGGCGTGGCTTTGCGCGCGCTGCGGGTGAATTATGTGGGCGAGCTGGGCTGGGAGCTGCACGCGCCGATGGCTGATCTGGCACGGCTTTATGACGCGATCTGTGTCTGCGGGTGCGCCGCATGGCCTCAAGGATTTCGGCGGCGCGGCGGTGAATTCCTTGCGGATGGAAAAAGCCTATTGCGGCATGGGCAGCGAACTCACCAATGAAATCACCCTGATCGAGGCCGCAAGCACCCGCTTTTACGCCCCCGACAAGGGTGACTTTCGCGGCCGCGCCGCCACCGAAGCCGTTCGCGCCAAGGGCATCGGCACGCGGCTGGTCTACGGCGAAATCGCGGCCACCGACTGCGATGCCTATGGCGGCGAGGCGATCATGCAAGGCGACCGCGTGGTGGGGGTCTGCACCTCTGGCGGCTATGGCCACGCGACGGGCAAAAGCCTTGCCTTCGCGTATGTCGCGCCAGAGGCGTCGGGCGGCCTAGAGATCGTCATTCTGGGCGAGCGGCGCGCCTTTACGCTGCTGGACGGCCCCGCTTGGGATGCCAGCAACGCAAGGCAAAAGGCGTGACGCGCGGCGGCTAGATCAGCAGGCGGGCAATCTCTTCGGCGCTTGGGACCTTGCCCGCCGACAACAGCTTCTCATCCACCACCAATCCCGGCGTCGACATCACGCCATAGGCGGCGATCTGGGCGAAATCGGTCACCTTGACGACCTCTGCCTCTTTGCCAACAGAGGCCGCTGCCGCTTTGGCATTTTCCTCCAAGGCCATGCATTTCTTGCAGCCCGAGCCAAGGATTTTGATGATCATAGGGTGTTCCTTTCAGATGAACCAAGGCGTGATCGCGTTGAAAATAAAACCGATGCCGAGGATGCCGACCGTCACCAGCCCCGTAAAGGCCACCAAAAGCGGCATCTTGACGACGCGTTTCAGCATGATCAGCGAGGGCAGCGACAGCGCCGTCACCGCCATCATAAAGGCCAAAACCGTGCCAAGACCGACGCCTTTGGCCACCAAAGCCTCGGCAATCGGCAGCGTGCCAAAGATATCGGCATACATCGGAATCCCCACCACTGTCGCCACCGGCACCGCCCACCACTTGTCTTGACCGAGCAAGGCAGAGATCGCCTCGGCCGGTATCCAGTTGTGAATTGCCGCCCCGATGCCCACCCCGATCAGCACATAGGGCCAGACCTTTTGCGCGATCTCTCGCACTTGGCCGCGGGCAAAAGCGATGCGTTCGCGGCGGGTTAGCGTCTCATCCGTGTTCGACACGGGCACGGTGCGCACAAAGCCGGCAACCTGATCTTCCATCGCCAAGCTGCCGATAATCGTGCCGCCGATCACCGCCACCAGCAGGCCAACCCCGACATAGGCAAGCGCAATCGGCCAGCTAAAAATCGACGCAAGCAGGATGACCGACGCCAGATCCACCAGCGGCGAAGAGATCAGAAACGAGAACGTCACCCCCAAGGGCAGGCCCGCCGCCGTAAAGCCGATGAACAGCGGGATGGACGAGCACGAGCAAAACGGCGTGATCGTGCCCAACAGCGCCCCAAGGACATTCGCTCCGATGCCAGACCTGCCCCCCAAGATGCGGCGGGTGCGTTCAGGGGGGAAATAGCTTTGCACATAAGAGATCACAAAGATCAGCACCGACAACAGGATAAAGATTTTGAGGACATCATAGACAAAAAACTGCACCGAGCCGCCTATGCGCGAGGCAGGGTCCAACCCCACCATCCGCACGCCCCCAGTCACCAGATCAGAGAGCCACTGCATCCGCAAAAGCTGATCGTTCATCCAGCCAAAGATATCCATGCCACTCCCTTGCCCGACCGCAGCCGTCGGTTTCATCGCATCCTCTTCATTTGCGCAGAAGCGGGGTTTTACCGCGTTGATCTAGATCAGCCCCGCGTTTGCTGGGCCAAATCCTCTAGGTGCGACTTCTGAAGCCCGTGCTAGCTTTTGGCGAACAGGGCAGGGAGGCCATGAAAATGACAGCGGGGGAAATCACGGTGCTTGTGGGCACCACCAAGGGCGCGTTTCTTTTGTCCGGTGGGGCAGAGCGGAGTGGCTGGCAGGTCTCGGGGCCGCATTGTGGCGGCTGGCCCATCAACCACGTCATAGGCGACGCCGCGACCGGAGCGCTTTGGGCGGGCGGGGGTGGCGATTGGCATGGGGCAGGGGTCTGGCGCTCGGGGGATGGTGGGGCGACTTGGGACTTGGCCAAGCTGACCACGGGCAAGATGGACGACTGGGCCGCCAATGATCCAGACTTCGCCCAGATGATCGGCTGGACCCCAGAGCCCCCGCCTTTTGCGGCAGAGTTCTCGCAGATCTGGTCGCTGAACTTTGCTCATGGCAGCCTTTATGCGGGGACCAAGCCCGCCAACCTGTTGAAAAGCGACGACTTCGGCAAAAACTGGACCAAGGTTGACGGGCTGACCGATCACCCCTCTGCGGGCAACTGGGATGGCGGGGCGGCGGGTTTGGTGCTGCACACCATCCTTGCGGACCCTGCCAATCCGCAAAAGATTTGGGTCGGGATCTCGGCGGCGGGTGTGTTTGCAACCGAAGACGGCGGCGCAACTTGGGAGCGGCGCAACCGCCTGTCAAACGCCGAAGCCTGCGCGCACCACGACCACCCCGCAGCCCCACGCAACGGCGAGACGGGCTATTGCGTCCACAACATCATGCGCGCGCCGGGGTCCGAGGACGTGCTTTATCAGCAAAACCACCACGGGGTTTGGCGCTCGGCGGATGGGGGGCGCAGCTGGGACGACATCACCGAGGGGCTGCCCTCGACCTTTGGCTTTCCGATCTGCGTGCATCCGCGCGACCCGAACACGCTTTGGACCATCCCGCTTAATGGCGACAGCGCGGGGCGGTTTCCGCCGGATGCGGCGGCGGCGGTCTGGCGGTCGCGCGATGCTGGCAAAACGTGGACCGCGCTGCGCAACGGCCTGCCGCAAGAGGCCTGCTTTTTCACCGTGCTGCGACAGGCGATGGCCGCAGACAGCCGCGAACAGGTCGGTCTTTACTTTGGCACCAACAGCGGCTCGGTTTTCGCAAGCATGGACGAGGGCGACACATGGCAAGAAATCGCGCGGCATTTGCCGACCGTGCTGTCCGTCGAGGTGATTGACCGCGCAGAGCCGAGCGCGCCATAGCCGCTGCGGCGGTCAAGGCCGACGGGGACCCCCTCAGGCCCCGTCGATGTCCAGACACTCGATGCTGGTCAGTTCGGGGGCGCCGCCACGCGCGCCGCTGCCCGCAGCAATCCACAGCTTGCCGTCATAAACGCAGCAATTTGTGGCGTGGCGTGCGCGGTTCAACGGCGGGCCAAGCGACCAAACCCCTGCGGCGGTGTCAAAAATCTGCATCTCGGTAAAGGCTTCCAGACGCCCAGATTCGCCGCCGACATAGTGGATTTTGGCGTTGACCACCCCCGTCCCCCCTGCTGCCGTTTCGATCGGCAAAGGCTCTGGATGGACCGACCACGTGCCCGTCGCCAAATCATAAAGATCGACCGCGCCAATCGTATGGCTTGGCATCGCCTCGAAGTCTTGGCCATTGTGCCGCCCAGACTTCGCGCCCGCCAAAGAAATAGAGCGTGTTGCCGACGATTGCACAGGGGGCGTGGTCGCGCTTGTTGGGGGCATCAGGCAGGATTTGCCATTCGCCCGTCGCGGGATTGATGCGGTCAAACCAAGCCTGCGTGCCCGAATAATGGCCGTCGACAATGCCGCCGACCACGTAAATCCAGCCGTCGCTGTGCATCGCACAACCGCAGGCCCCGCGCCGCCGCTCTGGCGGAATTTCGGGACCGATTTTCCAAGTGTCCGAGCTGGGCGCGTAAATCAGGACCGTGTCCAGCGGCGTCTCGCGCGGGAACAGACCCTTCATCGTGCCAAGCATCCAGATTTCCGCCCCGACGACCACGGGCTGAAAGTGATGCACCTCTATCGGTGGCGGGCTGCCGTGGCGCCAAGTTTTGGTTTTGGGATCAAAGATATCAACGGGTTGCACGCGACGACCGCCAAAGAGATAGAACGTCCCGTCCAGCTCTGCAAAGCCACATTCATGCCGGCAATGCGGCGCCCCAATGCACTCTAGCGTTTTCCACGTCGCCATATGTCGTCCCTGTGAATGTTTGCGATCTAATGCAATCACCTTAGGGGCTTGGGGGGCAAACGCAATCGGGTTTGCAGCAGAGCCCCAGCGCCCTAATCCACAAACAACGCGCGCTGATCTTTTGGCCGATAGGTCCAAGCAATAAAGCGGCTGGTTTTCTGTCCCTGCGCCATCTCGACGACCCGAACCTCGGCCACTTTGGCCTTGGTCAAAATCCGCTGAAGCGGCGACAGGTTGTCCTTTTTCGACACCAGCGAGGTGAACCACAGGCATTGATCGGCAAAGTCCATGCTTTGCTCGATCATGCGGGCAAGGAACTTTATCTCGCCACCAGGGCACCACAGCTCGGCGTTTTGGCCGCCAAAGTTCAGTTTTTGCGACTGGCCTTTGCCAAGGTTGGCCCATTTGCGCTCGGTGCCTTTGGTCGCTTGTTCCATCGAGGCATGAAACGGCGGGTTGCACAGGGTGACGTGAAAGGCGTCCTTGGGCTCGATCACGCCTTTGAAGATATCCTCGGGATTGCTCTGCCGCCGCAGCGTGATCTTCAGCTTGTTAAAGTCGCAGATCTGCTTTGCCGATTTCAGCGCGCCCGCATCAATATCAACGCCGGTAAAGTGCCAGCCGTATTCGCTTTGGCCCGTCAAAGGATAGACCAGACTTGCGCCCGTGCCGATGTCCAACGCCTTGATATGGCGCCCGCGCGGGATTTCGTGGGCGTTGCTTTCGGCCAGCAGGTCGGCAAGGTGATGGATGTAATCGACACGGCCCGGAATGGGCGGGCAGAGATAACCCGCGGGGATGTCCCAAAATTCGATATTGTAATGGGTCTTGAGTAGCGCGCGATTCAGCATCCGCACCGCGCCTACGTCTTGGAAATCAATGGTGGTCTGGCCCAGTGGATTAAGGGTGGTAAAGGCCGCAAGCTCTGGGGTCTGCGCCAGCAACCGCGCAAAGTCATAGCCTGTGGCATGTTGATTGCGGGGGTGCAGCTTTGTGGTGGGGGTGGCCATAGCGGCGCCTTCCTAAAGGTTGGGGGGCGTCACGCGCCAGAGGGTTCGCTGGTTTTATGCCGTTGGGCGCAGATTGTAAAACTGGCACAGGTCCACGCGCTTGCGCCTAAGGCGCCACATAGCGGTCGCGGCGGTGGTTAAAGGCAATTACGCCGTTCAGCACCAAAGCGCCAAAGAACGAATAGGCGACCACCGTGGCGGGAAAGATGAACATGGCAATCGCGAAAATCGCCACATCGACCAAGAGCTGCGTATAGCCCGCTTTGAAGCCGGTGCTGTCTTGGATCACCAGCGCCAAAACCCCCATGCCGCCAAGCGACCCCTTATGGCGAAAGCACGCCAACAGCCCAAGCCCCACGGTCACGCCAAACACCAGCGTGCCGACGATGGGGTTCAGGCTTTGGAACACGATAAAACGCGGCAGCTGATCCGACAGCACGGAAACAGAGGTGACGCAGATCAGGCTCTTGAGCGTGAACTCTAGGCCCAACCGCTTATAAGCAAAGAAGTAAAACGGCAGGTTGATGAGCGAGAACACCAGACCAAACGACCAGCCCATCGGATAGGCGATCAGCAAGGCAATGCCCGCCGTCTGTCCCGTCAGAAACCCCAGTTGCGTCAGAAACACCAACCCCACCGACGACAAAAAGCAGCCGATAAACAGCCCCTGCGCATCCTCAAGAGGCGTATGGGCGACGGTGTCGAGGTCTATGGTCATCGGTGCTGGCATGGTTTGAAATTACGCTGCATTGCAGCAAAGGCAAGGCCAATTTTCAGGCCCGCAGCCATTGTCGAAGGGTTTCTGCCCCATAGGGGTCCCAAGCCCGAAACGGGGCGCTTGTCATATCCCCCCTAGGGGGATACGCTTGCCCGATGACAGAGCATCACACCCACACGACTCATGCGGATATCGTCAAGCGGCTGAAGCGGGCCAGCGGGCATCTTCAGAGCGTCATCGCCATGATCGAGGACAGCCGCCCCTGCACCGATATCGCACAGCAGCTTCACGCGGTCGAAAAGGCCATCCTGCAAGCCAAGCGCCGCTTGATCCAAGACCACATCGACCATTGCCTTGATGACGCGATTGCGGGCACGGGGGACGCCGCCGCTGTGGCCGACTTCAAGGCCATCACCAAATACCTTTGAGGCACCGATATGCGCGCCATCCTTGCTGACCGCACTTACCGCCATCTGTTTCTGGCCCAGATCGTCGCCTTGCTTGGCACTGGCCTTGCGACCATCGCTCTGGGGCTTTTGGCCTATGATCTGTCGGGCGAAAGGGCGGGGCTGGTCTTGGGCACGATTTTCACGATCAAGATGGTGGCCTATGTCGGGATTGCGCCGATTGCGGGGGCATTCGCAAATCGCTGGCCGCGCCGCGGGTTGCTGGTCAGCCTTGATCTGGTCCGCGCCGCCGTCGCGCTGTGTTTGCCGTTCGTGTCCGAGGTTTGGCAGGTCTATGTGCTGATCTTTGTGCTGCAATCGGCCTCTGCCGCCTTTACCCCGACCTTTCAAGCAACCATCCCAGACATCTTGCCCGAAGAAGACCGCTATACCCGCGCCTTGTCGCTGTCGCGGCTGGCCTATGATTTGGAGAACATCATCAGCCCGACCTTGGCCGCGATCTTGCTGGTCTTTGTCAGCTCTCAATCCTTGTTCTTTGGCACGGTGATCGGCTTTGTCGGCTCGGCCTTGCTGGTGGTCTCGGTCGCGCTGCCCAGCCCGCAACCGACGGCGCCGCGCGGGATTTACGACCGCACCACCCGAGGCTTGCGGATCTATCTTGCCACCCCACGGCTGCGGGGGCTTTTGTCGCTTAACCTTGCGGCAGCGGCGGCGGGGGCGATGGTTTTGGTGAATACGGTGGTGCTTGTACGCTCTGGTTTGGGGCTGGGCGAGACGCAGGTTGCGATCACACTGGCGGCCTTTGGCGGCGGGTCGATGCTGGCCGCGCTGGTGTTGCCGCGGCTGTTGGACACCCGAGCTGACCGACCTGTGATGATGGGCGGGGCCGCCGTGCTTGTGGCGTCGCTGCTTGGGCTGTGCCTTTGGGCGCTGGTTTACGGTATCCAGTGGGGGCCGCTGCTTGTGGGCTGGGGGATTGTCGGGCTGGGGTATTCGACGGTTTTGACGCCTTCGGGGCGGCTGTTAAAGCGGTCTGCCCAGCCCGAAGACCGACCCGCAGTCTACGCCGCCCAATTCGCCCTGTCGCACGCGTGCTGGCTTGTCACCTATCCGCTGGCGGGGGGGCTGATCACCGTGGCGGGGGCCGCTGCGGCCTTTGCCGTGCTTGCGCTGCTGGCGGCGCTGGGGCTGATCGGCGGGATAATCCTTTGGCGGCAAGACGATAGTGACGCTGTGGCGCACAGCCATCCCGAGCTTGCACCCGACCACCCGCATGTGCAGCAGGGCCAGCCCCATCGCCACCCGATCCTGATTGACGACCTGCATCCGCAGTGGCCACGAGGCTGATCACCCCTTGGGCAGGTCGCTGCATTCGGCTGGCGTTCACCGTCGAGAAACAGGCACGCGCGGCAAAAGTTCAACGTGGCGCCGCATTTTTAGGCAATGGCCTGCGCAAATAACTCCAAAGCAGGTTTCCTCCGCGGCGCGAGTGGAAATTTCAATCTGGTCGGAACCAAACCCCCCGTTGCCGGATTGGAGCTAGGTAACAGGGGGTCATGATCATGTCGAACACACCAACTTCCGACACCACAACCGCAAAGACGCTTACCTTGCTTTTGGCGGGCGGGCAGGGAAGCAGGTTGTTTGAATTGACGGGGCAAACCTGCAAGCCGACCGTCTATTTTGACGGGACGACACGATTGATCGACTACACTATGGCCAATATCGTGCGCAGCGGTCTGCGCTCTTTGGTGGTTGCCACGCAATATCTGGGCAAAGATGTCGAAGACCACCTGCGCCAATCGTGGGCCGAAGCCTTTTCTGGCGGTGGGTTTGACATCACGAACGGCGCTTCGGCGGCCTTTGGTCCTGACGGGTTTCGCGGCACGGCAGATGCGGTGCGGCGCAATATCGACCTGATCGACGCCCAAAACCCCGAGCATATCCTTGTTCTGGCAGCGGACCACATCTACGAGATGGACTACAGGCCAATGATCGCCGCGCATCAGGCCAGCGGTGCCTCGGTTACCATCGCGGTCGATATTGTGCCACGCAGCGAAGCCTCGGCCTTTGGGGTGATCGACGCGCGCGCGGATGGGCAGATTGTGCATTTTGTCGAGAAACCGAAGTCTCCGCCTGCGATGAAGGATCGGCCTGACCAGTGCCAAGTCAGCATGGGGATTTATGTGATTTCTTGGCCATGGCTGCGGAGCCTGTTGCTGGCGCAGGCGGATTTGCATGACTTTGGTCATGACCTGCTGCCGCTGGCCGTCGCAGCGGGGCGCGCCTTTGCCTATCAACCTCCCGGCAAGCTGCCAGGGGGGCGGAACTATTGGCGCGATGTTGGCACGCTGGATGCCTTTCGCGAGACAGCCCTTGCCTTTGCCTCCGCGACCCCGCCCGTGCCAGCCCCCTTCTCTGCGCTTGTGCCGGATGCGGTCATTCGCCCGCTGCAAAAGACGGTCGCACATCCCTATGTCACAGGCTCTGTCCTGATGCCGGGCTGTGTGGTTTGCGCCAGCGCAGTCTTGATCAACTGCATCGTCATGCCGGGCTGTGTCATCCCGTTTGATACCGTCATCGGCGAGGATGCGGTCGAGGACAGCAAATGGTTCCGCCGCACGGCAGGGGGGACGACGCTTGTCTCGCCGCAGATGCTGGCACTGCGCGCAGCGGCGCTTGCGCGGGCCTCACGTCCGGCCCAAGCCTCGGGGGCGCATCCCGTCCCTTTTTCCGCGCTGCAGGAGCATTGAGCATGACCAAACGGGATTTCGACATCGACGCGGCGCGGTCTGACGTGCTGGGCGCGACCTGCGATGCAGGGGGCACCAACTTCGCGCTGTTTTCGCAAAACGCTGACAAGGTCGAGCTTTGTCTTTATGACGCGGACGGTAAGACAGAAACCGCGCGTCTTGCCTTACCGGAAATGGAGGGCGGGATTTGGTTCGGTTCTCTGCCCGATATCAAGGCTGGGCAGGCCTATGGCTACCGTGTTCACGGCCCGCATGACCCAAAGGCAGGGCACCGCTTTAACCCCGCCAAACTGTTGATCGACCCCTATGCGCGCCAGCTTACGGGCGATCTGGTTTGGGATGATGCGCTGTTTGGCTATGATCTGGCCAGTGGCGACGACGTGACGCGTGATGACCGCGACAGCGCAGCCTTCATCCCCAAAGCCATTGTGACGCAACCCGATTTCGATTGGGACAGTGACCGTGCCTTGCGCACGCGCTGGACGGAAACCGTCTTGTATGAGGCGCATGTCAAAGGTCTCACCCAAAAGCACCCCGCGATCAAGGCCGAAGATCGTGGATATTTCGCGGGCCTTGGCAGCGATGCGATGATTGACCACCTCACCCGTCTTGGCATCACCGCGGTCGAGCTTTTGCCAGTGCAGTCCTTTTTGCAAGATCGCCACTTGATCGAAAAAGGCCTGTCGAATTACTGGGGCTATAACACCCTGAACTTCTTTGCGCCGCATCAGCCCTATCTCAAGGGCGGCAAGATTGATGACCTCAAGCGCGCGATCCGGCGGCTGCATGCGGCGGGGATCGAGGTGATCTTGGATGTCGTCTATAACCACACCGCCGAAGGCAACGAGCTGGGGCCTACTCTGTCGTTTCGCGGCATCGACAACGCGTCCTACTATCTGCATGGGAGAGATCCGCGCCATTGCTACGACACGACGGGCACGGGCAACACGCTGAACGTGGCCAACCCGATGGTGCTGCGGATGGTGTTGGATTCGTTGCGCTATTGGGTCACCGAATTCCATGTGGATGGCTTTCGCTTTGACCTTGCCTCGACGCTGGGGCGCGAGCCGCAGGGGTTCGAGCGCGAGGGGGCGTTCTTTGCCGCCATTGGCCAAGACCCCGTGCTGTCGGGCGTCAAGCTGATTGCCGAGCCTTGGGACATCGGCGACGGCGGCTATCAGGTCGGCGGCTTTCCTTGGCCGTTTCGCGAATGGAATGACAAGTTCCGCGATGATACCCGCGCCTTTTGGCGCAAGGCGGATGGCGTCAAAGGCGCTTTGGCCGAGCGTTTGGTCGGCTCGCCGGTGCAGTTTGACCACTCGCAACGCCCCGCCACCTCGTCTGTCAATTTCCTGTCCGCCCATGACGGCTTTACCCTATGGGACACGGTTTCGTTTAACGACAAGCACAACGAAGCCAACGGCGAAGACGGGCGGGACGGCCACGACAACAACCAATCCGACAATATGGGCATCGAGGGCGCAACCGATGACGAAGGCGTTGGCGCCAGCCGTCTGCGGCGCGCCAAGGCGATGCTGGCGACCTTGTTGTTTTCGCGCGGCACGCCGATGATCCTTGCGGGCGACGAGTTTGGCAATTCGCAGGACGGCAACAACAACGCCTATTGCCAAGACAACGACATCAGCTGGCTCGATTGGGCAAATGCCAAGGACGATCTGATCGAGGCAGTGGCCAGCATGACCGCGATGCGCCGCCAGTTTCGCGCCCTGACCGCCCGCAACTTCGCAGGCTCGGCAGGCGTTGTGGCGCAGGACTGGACCGAGATCGCGTGGCTGCGCGCCGACGGGGAAAAGATGGACGAGGCGGATTGGGCCGATGATAGCGCGCCGTTCTGTTTGCACCTGTCGTCCGAGGCGGGAGAGGTGGCTGTTGTCATTGCAGGGCGCGATGACGCCACGTTTACGCTGCCCCAAGGCGCTTGGACGCAGAGCTTTGGCACCGACCCTTCGGTTGCTCTTGAGGGTGCGACGGTGACGTTAGGCTGGCAAACCGTTGGGCTGTTCACCAAAGCCGCGGACTCATGAGGGTATTGCCGTTTCCAATGCAGATTGTTGCGCCTTGGTCTTTTTGTGGCGCAAAAAGAATTTCACCATCTCGCGCGATGCATTCGGGCCCAAAGGGTCGGAATATTTGCCCACAGCGCCCCCGCCTGACCAAGCGTGGGCCAAGCCATGCACGACCCAGTCTTCGACCATCACGCGGCTGTTGCCCAACTTGTGCTGCGAGCGGGTATAGCTGTGGCCGCCCGCCACCTTGCCGGTTTTTCGGGTCACGCTAAGGCCCTCAAATGCCTCGACCCCGCGCAAGATCGCAAAGCGGCCGTTGCGGGGGTGAACCACGGTATCCTTGTCGCCGTGAAACAGAATGGTCGGCATTTGCGCGGAAAGCTTGTGGCCAGGGTTGCCGGTTTTCATCGCGACCAGTGCAGACATCATCCCCGTAGCCGCCCCCCATGGCAGGCCGGAATGAACGCCGACCGCTGCGATCAATTCGGGAAAGTTGGCGGCAAGCACCAAGGCCGCAGCGCCCCCCGCCGAGAGCCCCGCAACATAAACGCGCGCAGGGTTTATGCGATGGTCCGCCGTGATGTCTTGGATCATCGCCGCCAAAAGGGCGGCTTCGCCTTGGGTGCGGGGGTGCTCGCTGGCCTCATACCAACTCCAGCAGCGGTTGCGATTGGCCGTGGCCGATTGCAGCGGATAGAGCACATAAAACCCGAAGGCGTCGGCAAGGCTGTTCATCTGCGTTGCACGGGTGAATTCTTCGGGGGTTTGGCCGCAGCCGTGCAGCATGACGATAAGCGGGCGGCCCTCTGGGGGCTGGGGCGCGCCAGCGGGGGTATAAAGCCAGTAATCGCGCGCGCCCTGCGCCGCGCTAAACCGCGCCTTTTTTACGCGGCCTTTGGTCCGGAGCGCGGGCGCAGACGCCACTTTCGCAACCTTGCGCGGTTTGGCTGCGACCGGTGCCATCATCGCCCGCATCACCGTCAAAGCGCTGGAATAGGCTGCGTTCTGGATCTTTTTAAGCGATCTTTTCGGGCTGAGGTTGAAAATGCGACGCATAGAACGCTCCTTCGGGCCGATGGTTGGTCCCATGGATATCACGCCTCCCATGGGGATAACGCCGCGGCAGCGAAACGGTTCCCTTCATCGTTCCAAGCCGTTGGCGATAGGTTCAAGCGCGCTGCAACCTCTTTCCCAGTGGGTTGGACCTATCAACCGTGCAGCCCGCTGCGGGGACATTCCAATTCAAAATGCAATCCGGATGGGGCAAAGCTGAGTTCAGTCTTGCCGCTGAAATAGCCCGCAACAGCCTGTTCGATAATGCGACTGCCAAACCCGCGACGCTTTGGTGGGCTGACCGCAGGGCCATCGCTTTCGGTCCAGCGAAAGCGAAACACCGCCTCAGCGTCGGTTTCTGTGACATCCCAGACCACACTGATCCGACCCGTCGGCGTCGACAACGCGCCATATTTCGTGGCGTTCGTGGCCAGCTCGTGCAGCGCCATCGTCAGGGCCAAGGCCTGCTTGGACCCGATGGCAACATTCGGCCCGCCCAAGGTAAAGCGCCCCGTTCCCGTGCGATGTGGGGCAAGCGCCGCTTCGACGACGTCAGCGATCCGCGCTTCGGTCCATGTGGAGTGGATCAAAAGGTCATGCGCCTTGGCCATATTTGCGATGCGCGATTGGATTGCGGCGCTGGCATCTTGAAGGTCGTCAGCCTGACGCAGGGTTTGCGATACGATCGCTTGCACCATCGACAGCGTATTCTTGACGCGGTGGTTCATCTCGCCAAGCATGAGTTCGCGCTGCTCTTCGGCAAGCTTGATCTCGTGAATGTCGGTGCAGCTGCCAAGCCAGCGGATGATCGTGCCCTTGGGATCGCGGACGGGCTGCGCACGCCCCAGAACCCAGCGATAGTCGCCGCTGTGGTGGCGCAGGCGGTATTCGATGTCATAGAGATCGCCTGTGGACAGCGATTGTTGCCAGCGCTGCATGGCCCGCGCCTGATCGTCGGGGTGGAAAATGCGGTTCCAACCCGTCCCGTCTGCCGCGCCCTCGGCGATGCCCGTGAATTCATACCAGCGCGCATTAAAGAAATCATGCTGGCCATCGGGGCAGGTGGCCCAAACCATTTGCGGCATGGCCTCGGTGATACTGCGGAACTCTGCCTCGCTTTGGTTCAGCGCGTCCTTGATCCGTTTTTCTTCGGTGATATCCTTGAAGACGATGACAAATCGGCCTTTGGGTTCCACCGGCATAGCAAAAACGTCAAAGTTGCGCTGCATCACCTCGGAGTTGTCCTCGAACCGCATCGTCTGGCCGTCCAAGGCCACGCGGGCATAGGTCTCAACCCATTTCATTTCCAAGTTGGGCACCAGCTCGTGGGCTGTCTTGCCCTCGGGGTCTTTCAAACCGGTCATTTGTTCGAACAGGGGGTTCACTTCGACAAAGCGGTAGGTGACCGGATTTCCTTGCGCGTCCATCACCATTTCGGCCAAGCAATAGCCCTGATCGATGCAGGTAAACACAGAGCGCAGCCGCGCTTCGCTTTCGCGCAGGGTCTCATCGGCTTGCCGCTGGCGGGTGGTGTCGATGATGACCCCTGTAAAGCGGTCGGGGTGGCCTTTGGCGTCGCGCACACATTTGCCCTGCGCCAGAATATGGCGCACGCCCCCGAATTCATCAACGGTGCGGTAGTGTTCCTCGTAATGCCGCCCCGTCAGAACAGCGTCTTGAATCGAGGCCAGCACACGCGGGCGGTCATCGGGATGGATGACATCGGTAAAGGCCTTGAGCGGCAGTTTTTGATCCTGATGATAGCGCGAGAACCCAAAGGCGATCACGAAAGCCTCATCCACGGCCATCACATCGCTTTTGGTATCCCAGTGAAAGGTACCGACCGATCCGCTGGCTTTGAGCGCATAAGACATGTGCCTTTCGCTGTCTTCAGCCCGCATCCGCGCTTCGACTTGCTCGGTCACGTCGAAAGAAAAGCTCATCACGCCCGCAACCTTGCCTGCGTCATTGTGCCAAGGTTGCACGCTCTGCCGGAAATAGCCGCCCACTTTGCCCTTTGGGCCAAGGTCGACGGCCACATCCTGTTCAACCTCTACGGCAACACCCGTTTGGTAAACCTTATCAAAGGCGTCCAGCAGGCCAAGCTCTTGCAGTTGCGGAAACGCGTCGCGAATGGCCATCCCCCTCAGCGACTGCGCGCCGACAAGGCGATCATGTGCAGGGTTTGTGTAGATATAGACGTGATCTGGCCCTTCATGGATGGAGATCAAAGCGGGGGCCGCGTCAAACAACCTCTCGAACGGCAGAGATTGTGTCAGCGGCGACGCCTTAGCGATCTTCATTGGTGACATCCTCGATCCTTCAAACTCTCCGGCAAAGCCTTCTGCCCGACATCTTTGGGCAAACTTTGCGCAAAGGCTACAGCCTTAGAGCGTATCCTCCAAGCGCCGCGTCCGCTTTGCGAGAGTTTTTGTGATCTTATGCCGCCCACGGCCCTTGGTCCTGCGCGGGACCAAAGGGGCGCGGGCGGCCTCCATCGATCAAGCGGAATAGGTGCCGCGCACCGGATAGCCCTTTTGGCGAATGAACTTCAGGCCGTCGAGAAGCCCTTTCAACGCGGGCCGCGCGAAGGGCGCGTTGGAAATATCAACGATTTGCAGCACGCCGTCGTCGCGCACAACAAAGGTGGCAGGCTCGGCAAAGGGGCGGTCGGTTTCTTCGGGACTGCGCGGCTCCGAGATATAAACGCCCATCTCGGCCATCTGCGCGGGGGTCAAACCATAGCCGATGGTGCCAGCATAGCCGATGTCGTGGGCAGAGGCCTCGGCCTTTTCCCTCGGGTCCGCCGAAAGGGCGAGCACGTCGACGCCGATGGCTGCGAAATCGTCTAACATGCCATTCAGCTCTGTCAGGTAGGACTTGCAGATCGGGCAATGTTTGCCGCGATAGACCACGACCAACTGCCAGTCGCCACGGGTTGGATTGGCTTGCCCCGGTTTGACGTCTCCGCTTTGCAGGGTCGAGACGTCAAGGTTGGGAAAAAGGGCGTCAGGTGTCAGCACGTTTGGCATGGTGGAATTCCTTTGCATCTGGCTTCGCTTTTATAACGCCTCGGCCCGCTGGCTGGTTCCATGCAGACCGCGCGCCGCAAAAAGCCCCCGAACCGTTCGGGGTTCGGGGGGGCTGGTTTCGTCCTGTGCCGCTGTGTCAGTGGTGATGTTCCGGCAGGGCTTCGACTTGATCGCGGGTCATCTGGGTGACGCCATGCACCACGCCGTGGCCATCGCGCATGATGTCCAATTGGTCCAACCGAAGGGCGACCGGTTTAGCGCCAATTCCCAGAAATCCGCCAACGTCGACCACGACCTGAGCACCGCCCGAGTGGCCGTGAAGATGCGAAATGGTGCCGATATTTCGATCATTTGCATCGTAAATTGTGGCACCGATCAAGTTTTCTGCGTTGAGCTCTGCCGCCTCGAGCCGAGGGTGAAGTGTATGGTCCATGATAACCTCCTTCAGGTGTTGCCGTCTGATAAACCAACGCACAAAGCCCGAAGTTCGTTCCCTTTAGCTGAGGGAAACCTGCGCAAAGGTGTCGTCGTCAGGCACCGCGGCCGCCGTCTGGTTTGGCGCGCAGACCTTGCATCGCCACGCCTGCGGTAAAGCCATGCAACAGCGCCGACAGCAAAATCGTAAAGCCAACCAGCGCCCAGATGGCCTGCGCGTCAAAAAACTGGAATTTACCTGTCGCATAGGCCAGATAATAAACCGATCCGATGCCCCGCACGCCGTAGAAGGCCACAACCCTTCTGTCTCGATCTGCGAGAGGCGTGCCCGCCAGACAGACCCATCCGGCGACGGGACGCACCACAAGAACCAGCGCTACGCCAATCGCAGCAATCGGCAGGGTTAGACCCTCTAACAGCAGGGGCATTGCCGCCCCCAAAGCCACGAGCAACACCGCCGTCAAAGCCCCCTCAATCGCTTGGGTGAAGTCATGCAGGCGGCGGTGATAGTGATGATCTGACTCGATCCGGCGCAGCATCAATCCAGCAACGGCAACGGCGATAAACCCATAGCCTTCAACCAATTCGGTGGTGCCATAGCAGAGCAAAACGCCCGCCAATGCGACCACGCCTGTTGCTGTATCTGCCAGTGCAGGCCCGCGTGGGACCGTGAAGATAACGTGCCCCAAGACCCATCCGCCTGCTGCGCCCATGACCGTGCCCGCCACAATGCGCCAGAGGATATCTATGGCAAGCCAATCAAAAATCAGCGCCTGAGGGGTGAAATCCTGCGCGGCAAAGATCAAGGCCAGATAAACAAACGGAAAGGCCAGCCCGTCATTCAACGCGGCTTCGGTGGTCAGCGTAAAGCGGACCGGATGCTCGCCGCCCTCTTGTGGTGGGCCGACTTGCACATCACCGGCCAGAACTGGGTCGGTCGGCGCCATGACCGCGCCAAGCAACAGCGCGCCGGCCACCGTCAAACCCGCGAAAGCATAGCCCATAGCCGCAAGCGCAAGGATTGTGATGGGCATGGTGAATGCCAAAAGCCGAAACGTCGGCGCCCAATGCGGCCAGCCGCGCAATTTATCAATGCGCAGTCCCGTCGCAAACAGCGCCACGATCACCGTAAGCTCGGCAAGCCGTTCCCACAGCAGCGGCGCAGAGCGCGGATCAGGCAAAGGAGGCAGCCCCGGCACAATCGCATAAGCCGCCAAACCAAGCAGGATTAACAGACCCGAAGACGCTGGTTTTCGGGCTGTCACCAGTTGCGGCAGCCAATTCGCGACGATGATTGCACAGCCAAAACTTGCCAACGCAATATGATAACCTTCAAGCCCCATAAAATCGGAGTCAGCCATCGATTCACACCTGATTACGATTGCGAATTGTATTTGTGGTCCAGCAACTGGCGTTTATTTTATGCAAGAACCCCCAATGATAAACACTGGGGGTTTTTAGCTTAGGTTAAGAGCAAGATAATCAGCAAGACCGATAAAGGCGCACCGAGCAGCCAAGCGATGATGACAGGCATAGCAATCTCCTTATTTGAATGTTTTACTGGCCGTAACTCCGAAAGCCGCGGTTGGCGTCACGGTGGGTCCCGCCAGTCACTGATGCAAAATAGGCTGCAGCCGCACTCACCAGCATCGTCGCCGCCAGCACAAAGGCCGCGATCATGCTTGCAATCCGGGCTTGGTCAACCGCCTCAATCGTCTTGGCGCGGGCGTCAAGACCTTCGCTGATCGCTGTGTCGACGCGTGTTTTTGCATCCGCAGGGGTCAGATTGGTTTCAGCCACGACCACATTGGTCACATATTGACGATCGGCTTCTGAGACAGCGCCTGCAACGATGCCATTGGTAAGTATGCCTGCAACCTCGGCTTTTGCGGCATCAGACCCTTGGGTCGCATCACCGCGCAACAAAGACGCGCTTGTATAAGCGGTCGTCTCGACCAATTGCGCATCGGCAATTTCAAGCGCAGAGGCCGCGCCGTTGCCGACAGCAGACAACGTGCCGGTCACACCACTCACGGCGAGAAAGCCGCCGAAAACAGCACCCACAGCCCAAACCACCACACCATGTGCGCCGTCGCGGGCCTCGATCTCGTCTGCATTGGCATCGCCCAAGCGACGGCGCAAACGACCGGCTAAATAGCCGCCAGCCGCAAAGCTGCTGACCGCGGTCCAGATCATCCAGATACCGCCCGCAATTGTGATCCAGCGCAATGAAACGCCTTCACCCGATTTTGGGCTTGTCATCGACAGGCCAAAAGCCGCGCCAAATGTTAAAAGCACAATCGTCAAAGCCGTTGCAAGAAAAGCGCCAGCCAGAATTGCAGGCCAGTCGACGTGACGTAGATCAGTTTCGACCACCGAGATAGGGGCCCTCACGGGCGTTTTGGCATAGTCCATTGGGTTCGCTCCTTTTCGAAAAAACGTATTACGCAAGCCCGACGAAGGACAAAACGGCCATAACCACGACCACGAGGCCGACAAGATAAATGACGCTGTGCATTTGGAATCCCCTTTTCGATTTAAAAGCTAAGCTGGCTGTTCCGCCAGCACATTGCCTCAACGTCCTAAATTGGCTTTCGTTCCCAAAATTGTGATGAGATTTTAGAAATAAAAGGCAGCGACCTTTTTTAGCGAAGCATCACGTTTCTGATGGGAACCAAGTCGACGCTTCGGCGTTTAGAGCAAAACACCAGACCAAAAGGACGTCGCGGGATTATGAGCGGGAAAAACCTCCAAGCTGATCGCAATGGACCAATCGCTGTCAGTCACGCAGCGCCACTTTGCCCCGCGCCGCTGTCACGTCAGACGCTAATGCCGCAGGGTTTGCTGGAGTGTCATCAAGATATTGACCCCGAGGCTCTGGCGCGGATGGTCGGTGACGACGTTGTGCAGGGGCTTCAACAGAAAATCGGCCTGTCTCGGGCGGATGTTCTGGGCAGGCTGAAAACCGCACTGCCGCGGCCTGAACGCGATCTCTTGCCAAGCGACCGATAACGGCGCCCACGCGCGATCAAAATGACAACCACAGGAGGCACGCTATGAAAAAAGACGCTCCAGCCCAATCCGATGACCTTGCCTTTGGCAGCGGCGGCGAAACGCAGCAACGGGGCGGGCCAGCCCTGACCACAAATCACGGCGTCCCGATTTCGGACAACCAGAACTCGTTGAAAGCAGGCGCGCGCGGGCCAACTTTGCTGGAAGATTTTGTCTTGCGCGAAAAGATCTTTCACTTCGATCACGAACGGATTCCAGAGCGGATCGTTCATGCTCGTGGCAGTGGCGCGCATGGGTATTTTGAATGCACCACCCCGATCCCAGAGCTGTCCCGCGCCTCGCTTTTTGCCAAGAAGGGCGCGAAAATTCCCGCTTTTGTCCGGTTTTCGACCGTCGCGGGGTCAAAAGGGTCAAAGGACACGCCCCGCGATGTGCGCGGCTTTGCGGTCAAGCTTTATACCGACGAGGGCAACTGGGATCTGGTGGGCAACAACATGCCGGTGTTTTTCATCCAAGACGCGATGAAATTTCCCGACCTTATCCACGCGGTTAAGCCCGAAGCCGACCGCGGTTTTCCGCAAGCGGCCTCTGCGCATGACACGTTTTGGGACTTCATCTCGCTGATGCCCGAGAGCATGCATATGGTGATGTGGGCGATGTCCGACCGCGCCTTGCCGCGCAGTTTTCGCATGATGGAGGGCTTTGGCGTCCACACGTTCCAACTGGTCAATGCGGCGGGTGAGACAAGCTTCGTCAAGTTCCATTGGAAGCCCAAGCTTGGGATGCAATCGACCACGTGGGATGAGGCGGTCAAGATTTCGGGTGCCGACCCTGACTATCTGCGCCGTGATCTGCACGAGGCCATCGCCAAGGGCGACCTTCCAGAATGGGAGCTTGGGATTCAGGTTATAGATCAAGAGCTTGCCGACAGTTTGCCCTATGACATCTTGGACGCGACCAAGCTGATCCCCGAAGAGCTGGTGCCCGTCAAAATCATCGGGCGGCTGGTTTTGGACCGCAATCCGGACAACTTTTTTGCCGAGACCGAGCAGGCGGCGTTTTTGCCCACCAACATTGTGCCAGGTATCGAGTTCTCGGACGACCCGCTGTTGCAAGGCCGCTTGTTTTCCTACTTGGACACCCAAAAATCGCGTCTGGGGACCACGAACTTCCACCAAATTCCCGTGAACGCGCCCCGTTGCCCGATGCACAATTTCCAGCGCGACGGGCTGATGCAAACGATGGTGCCCAAGGGCCGCGCTAATTACGAGCCCAACGGCTTGGCCGAGGCGGGTGAGGACGCAGGCCCCCGCGCCTCGGAGCAGGGCTTTGCCACCAAGGCGCAGATAGCGGAACCGACCGCAGAAAAACGCCGCGCCCGCGCCGAGAGCTTTGCCGATCATTTCAGCCAAGCGCGCATGTTCTATCGCTCGCAAACCAAGGTGGAACAAGCGCATATCGCGGCGGCACTGGTGTTCGAGCTGTCCAAGGTCAAGCTGGACCATGTGCGCAGCCGCACTCTGGCGCAGTTGCGCAACATTGATGAAGATTTGGCGCAAACGGTAGCGGACGACCTTGCGCTGACATTGCCTGCCAAGATGCAGACCGCCCGCGCGCCGATAGAGCTTGATGTCTCTGATGCCTTGTCGATCTTGAAGCAGGCCCCCGTTGCGAAGGGGCGGAGTTTGGCGGTTCTTGTCACCGATGGCGCCGATGATGCCGCGATCAAAGCCCTTATGGATGCTGCGAAAAAGGCGGGGGCGACGGTTAAGATTGTGGCGCCCAAGGTCGGCGGTGTAACGACCAAGGACGGCACGCATCTGCCCGCCGATGAGATGATCTCGGGCGCGCCGTCGGTGCTGTTTGATGCCGTGGCTTTGGTGGTGTCCAAGGCGGGCGTCGCGGCGCTGTTGAAAGACAAGGCTGCGCTGGATTTCGTATCGGATGCCTTTGCCCATCACAAGGCCATAGGCTTCACCGCTGCGGCCAAAGCGCTGTTTGACAAGGCGGGGATAGAGCCCGACGCATGGGTCTATGACGTGCCAAAACAAGCGAGCGCTTTGGTTGAGAAACTTCCGCTACGCCATTGGGATCGCGGGGAAATCGCGGTCTAAGGTGTGACTGCCGTGGGGGGCGGCCTTGCCCCCCGCGGCCCATGGTTATCCTTCGATCACTTGTGGCAAATGCTATGCTTGGGCGCGGGCGGGAAGATAGTGTGCAATCTCACGCCCTGTGCCATTGGCGTAATCGCGCGCAATCGCTTGCCAGTTTATCGCAGCTGCTTGCGACCAATCGGGGCTGCTGGCTTCTGGCCCATAGCTTTGCGGGGCGGCCTTACCGCTATAGTCGGCGATCCGCTGGCCTTCTTCAAACGCATCAAGCGACTGGTCCCAGCGATTTGCGCAGATCGTCAGGCCCAAAGACCGCGACTTGGGCCGGTATTCTGCGGTGAAAAGCGTGCCAAACCCCTGTTGATAGCGGTCTTGCAGCAGCGGCTTTTGCAGGAACTGTCGGTTCAGCTGGCGCGGGCTGATCCGCATGGATTGCAGATGGGCGTGGCGCTCAAAGCTGCGGGTGAAGGGCGCGCGGTCAGGGGCCGCAGGGCCGCTTTGATGGTTGGTCGCAATCGCTTGCGGCATCACTTTTGCGCCGCCGCCAGGGGACAGCTCGACGCTTGCGGTGGCACCTGTGGCGTCGGCAAGCACCACATTATAGGCCATATGCGACGGCACACGATGAAGCACCCGCAGCGCCGCCGCGACCGTTTCGCAGGTCTCTAGCACATAGCGCAAGATCGTGGTGATGCCAAAGCCCGCAGCGGACTCGGAGCGCCCGCCATAAGCCAGCGCGATACTCAGGCCCGCGTCGTTGATCCCGTCCGACAGGCCCCACAGAAATTCGACCATCCCCATCACCGCACGTCCTGTCCACTCGGTCCGCAACAGCAGGCCTTCGTTCAACTCGGGCGACAGATCATAATTGCGCACAAGACAGACATCGGTTTCATCCGCCACCGCTGCAAGCGAACAGCCGCCCAGATAGGTCGGCGGGCACCATGTCGACAAAAACCGCGCAGCACGGTCAGAGCCGCCCGCGACCATGACCAAGCGATCATAGACCGGCACCAGCTCGGGCATATGGGTCCGCATTGCCGCGCGACAGATCGCAGCGCTGGGGCCGTGATCGCCGCCCCTGCCGATAAACCACGCCTCATAGGCGGGCCAAGACCGGCGCCAGCGTGCGGCCCATTTCGGACCGGGGATTGGCTCTGCGACGGCGTCAAAGGTCAAGATCATGCCTGTCATCTCTGGCTCTTTTCGGGGTGCTGAAGGAAAAAGCGCACCATTTCGGCGCTGGCATCGGGGCCTTTGGCATCGGTATAGCTGCCCTGCGGTTGACCGCCGACCCAAGCGTGACCCAGCCCGTCGATCACCCAGTGCTCCAGCACAACCAAGCCCTCGGGGTCGGTGACGATTTGGCGGTTGAACTGGCGCCCAGAGGCTTGCCCGCGCTCATCCGTGCAAAGGGTCTGACGCGGTCCACGCTCAAGCGTCTGGCGCGCGATGCGGTCGCCGTTGACAGGCGCCACGGTCGCATCTGCGCTGCCGTGAAAGACGATGGTGCGGGGGGGTGTCCCGTTTGTCGAACAAGACACGGGTTCCGCCGCGCGCCCTGCCATAGCGGCAAAGGCAGAGGGCACATCATGGGCCGCGCCAAAGGGCAGGCCGGAATGTGCGCCGACCGCGGCAAAGATGTCTTGATAGGTTTCCCCCAAGATCACCGCCATCGCCGCCCCCGCCGAGAGACCCGCGACAAAGGTGCGCTCGCGGGGCACGTCGAATTTCGCCATCACCTCTTGGCTCAGTCCGGCGATGATTGCAGGCTCGCCTCGGTCGCGCTTTTGGTCGCCACGGCTGAACCAGTTCCAGCAGGATTGCGCGTTGTCACCCCGCGATTGCTGGGGGTAGACCACGACAAGCCGGTGCTGTTCGGCCAGCGCATTCATGCCGGTGCCGATGGCAAAATCTTCGGGCGTCTGGGTGCAGCCGTGCAGCATAACCACGATGCCCGCCACGCCTTGGGCGGCACTTGCGGGGACATAGGTGAGATAGGCGCGGCTGCCCGCAGCGCAAGAAAACTGCGCGCGCTCAAAGCTCGCGCCCTGCGGGGTGACAGGGGCCGCGGCGTTCAAGGGCTGGCTCATCCGCGACATCAGGTCTTGGACAGGCCCCGAACCCAAGGCGCCATTGGGCAAGAGCCCGTGTTGCGCAAGCGTGCGTTGGACAAGGTCTTTGGCGGCGGTGGCACGTGCGTCCGCACCCGCCAGACGCTTTGCGCCGACGTTAAAGTTGATCATCTGTCTTCCTTTTCGAAGAGGGGGCCTTTTCGTGGGCGGGCCTTTTCGGTGGGGGCGGCGCTTTTACTGAATGCGGTCCGCGAGTGCCTTTTTGATGTCTGGGCTGGCCTGCAAAGCCCCCAGCACGGTGATAGAGCCGATGGTCGCACGCGCCAGATCGGGCGTGACATCCGAGGCAATCCGCGCAAGGCCGACGACCTTGACGTGCAGCACCTCTCCGGCTTGGCGCAGCGCCTCTAGGTCGGCGCGGGTGTAATCGCGCAAACCCAGCTCTAGGGTGTGCCGCTCGATCGACTTGGCCACCGCTTCGCCGTGGGTGTCCAGTTGGTTGCGGATTGCGGTCCGAATGAAATCGCTGCGGTTCGAATAGAACCCCTCCTGAACCAGCAGGTCGATCCGCCCCAGATCTACATATCCGAGGTTAATGGTGATCTTTTCGCTTTCTGGTGTCTTTTCGCGCAGGGGCCTTACGTTGCTCATCATCCGATCTCCATCTGTATGGATGGTATATGGATGATTTGCACACTATTGCAAGAGGGAAGTCGTAAAACGCTTGGACCTGAGCGGGGAACCAAAAGCGCGGCGTGGCGTTTTCATTTGGTCCCCCTAATGATGAGGTCATCCCAATGAAGCCCGAAACCCCTCTCGATCCGTCGTCCCCCGCAGAGATGCGCCATCCAAAGCCGGGGGTGATTGATCAACGCCAACAGCGCATTGATCCGACGAACAAACACACCGTCGACCCGAATGACAAACCCGATGACAGCACAAAACAACCGGGTGACCCCGACGCCGATTAGCGCGGGGTCTTTTCACCAGAGCGAGACGCCAAAAGAAGGGTCGCTCTAAGCGACCCTTCTGTGCGTGCTTAATACATTGGTGGCGGGTTCATCCGTTGCAGGCGGGCTTCGCGCTCGGCTTCGGTTTCGTCATGGCTCCAGCCGTCGTCTTCATAACGGCGGCGCAGGTCTGCCAGATCACGGTCGGGAACGCGGGCAAGTGCTGCCTCGATCGACATGCGCGTGTCCTCGGGAAAGCGGATGCTCAGAGCGACTTGGCCGCGACGGAACGCCTCGGAATAGACAGGAACGTCGTCTTCGCTGATGCCGATATCAAGCAAGGCCCCGATCGTGCCCCCCGCCGCCGCACCGCCCGCAACGCCGACCGCAGTTGCAACCAGCCACCCTGCCGCGACAAGAGGACCGACGCCCGGAATGGCCAAGATCCCCAAGCCCGCAAGCAGACCCGCGCCGCCGCCAACCGCAGCCCCAACGCCCGCACCTGTTGCGGTGGCAGAGCTGTCGGTGTCGGCCTTGTAATAGGGATTGGCCGCATAGCCATCGCGCAGGCCCTCACCGCCGACAATAGAGGTCTCGACCCCCGTAAGGCGCACATTATCAACCTCTGCGGCGGCCCGCGAGGCGGTGGCGTAATCGTCATAAAGCTTGGTCATGACAGGCATTTCTGTTTCCTTTTCTATATGAGCTGAGGCAGGGGTTAGGGTGTGGCGGTGCTGGTGACGACGTTGCCTTTGTAATCAATCGCCACCGAAACGGGGCCGCCGTTGGCCATGCCCGTGCCGCGCCAGATGCCCAGATCGTCTTTGGTCAGAGCCGAGACGCCCGTGACATTCCACGCAATCGCGCGGTCGCGGGCTTGGTCCTCGGTAAAGCTGTTGGCGCCTTTGAACGGAGCCCCGTCTTCGGGGGTGTTGTCGGCCCATTCAGGCGCGCCGCACAGCGCCACATAGTCTTGTTTCGAGATACCCTCGGGCTGCAGGGTGACCCCCTGAATGCGGGCACGCGCATAAGCCCGCTGCGCCTCCGTCTCGGACAGATACGCATTGCCATCGCTGTCCAAGGTGGCAAAATCGGCATCGCAGTCAACCGCTACCGGAGCCATCGCTTCAGGCTGCGCTTGGTCTGCCGTTTGGGAAAAAGCCGCAGGGGCAAGAGCAATCGAAAGAACCGTGCTGAACAAAGTCGCCTTATACCTACGCATGGTCATCCTCCTTTTCGAGTTTCCGAACTGCCAAGCCTCAGCCCGACATTCGCGACACCAATGCCGCAGGCCCGAGAAAGTTCCCAAGTGCGCATCCTCGGGCTTGGTCTGGGCGGAACTTTGCTCAGTGGGGGGGCGTTGGCAGACTGGGCTGCGCGCGCGGTGTCGCAAGCAATCAGGACGAACCCCAAAGCGATCAATCTATGTCGCCCGATTGAAAGCCTAGCGAAAACACCGCTGCTCCGCGCCGCTGATGCCCGCAAAGTGGTAAATTGCGTTCTTAACCGGGCGCAACACGCCGACCCGACCCTGATAGATCGCAGCCGTATAGCGCCCAAGGATAACATGACTCAAAACCTTTATGGCGCAAACAGCGCCGCCAAAACGTGAGCGAGCAGGGCAAAGACAAGTCCCGCTCCCAGCACAAGGTCAAGCGACATGTGGTGCCAGCAGACAAGCCCGCTGGGATCTCGGCCTCGAACTCCGCGGGTAATAGCGCGTCGGCGACCTGCAGCTTTACGCAACTGCCATGAGGCGGAGGGGCTGGACCGCAACCATCCCTTCATTTCTTTGACCAAAAATGCCTGCCCTGTTTAGCTGAAGTCATATCTCGATATGACAGAGAGGCGGCCTGCAAAAATTGAGCGCGTCATCGACCATCTCATTGGCTGTGTCGATGCGCGCGGCACGTCCAAGTGTCATCGGCGCCATGTCTGATGGGTCATGCACGTGCTTTGGAGGGGGGAAGCTACCCTCTCAAATGCAAATACGTCTCTGGTCCGCGCCGCATTCCTCTTTATAGTCTGAACACGTGCCTGACTTTGGGCCGCAACAAGGACGCATCATGTATCTCGAGATCGCAATTGTCTTTATCCTGACCCTTGTGAACGGAGTGCTTGCGATGTCCGAGTTGGCGATTGTGTCGTCACGAACGGCGCGGCTGACGGTTTTGGCGGACAAAGGCAGCAAGGGCGCGCGCATTGCCATGCGGTTGGCGGCCGATCCGGGGCGGTTTTTGTCTTCGGTGCAGATCGGCATCACACTGGTGGGGGTGTTGTCGGGCGCCTTTTCTGGGGCGACGTTGGGCACGCGGATGGCGGCCACGCTGACTCAGGCAGGGCTGAGCGCTTCGTTGGCGCAGACGCTGGGGGTTGGTGGCGTGGTTGTCGCCATCACCTATATGTCGCTTGTCTTTGGCGAGCTTGTGCCAAAGCAAATCGCGCTGCGTGCGCCCGAAGCCGTCGCGGCACGGATCGCCCCTCTTTTGCAGATGATTGCCTTCCTGACGGCCCCTGTTGTTTGGGTGCTAAACCAGTCGGGAAAAATTGTGCTGGCGCTACTTGGCCAATCGGGACAGGCCGAGCGCAACATGACCGACGAAGAGGTCAAGGTCGTGATTGCCGAAGCGCAATCGGCAGGGCTGATGGAGCAGAGCGAAACCGAAATGATTGCGGGGGTCATGCGGATTGCCGACCGTACCGCGCGCGGGATCATGACGCCGCGGCACGAGGTCGATCTGGTGGATATTTCGGACACGCCTGCGGTGATTGTTAAGCGTTTCAAAGAGTGTCGTCGCTCGCGACTGCCTGTGCGCGACGGGGCGGCTGACAACATCATTGGTTTGTTCAACTCGCGCGACTTTTTGGATCATCGGCCCCGATCAGAGGGGCTGGACTTGCGCGCACTCATCCTTCCGGCGCCGGTGGTGCGCGATGGCATGGCGGCGCTGGACGTGATCGAGACCTTGCGCAATGCACCAGCGCACATGCTCCTCGTATATGACGAATATGGCCATTTCGGCGGCATCATCACCCCGATGAATGTGCTGGAAGCGATTACAGGTGATTTCAGTGACGCCTCGGACCCAGAAGAGCAAAAAATCGTCGTGCGTGATGACGGCTCACTGCTTGTGTCGGGCTGGATGCCCGTCGATGAATTTTCCGACCGCATCGGCATCAAGCTGAAAGAAGACCGCGATTATGAAACCGTGGCAGGGCTGATCATCGACGAGAGCGGCAGCTTGCCTGCGGTTGGCGATCACTTGATACTGGCGGGCTGGCGGATTGAAGTCGTCGATCTTGACGGCCGCCGGATTGATAAGGTTTTGGTCCAGAAGGTTGTGGCGTAAAGATTTTCAACAGAGGCAAAAGCGGGGCGGGGCCTTTGATAGAACCGCCGCCCAGCAAGAGATCCCTAAACGCCTGACAGCAGGCTCGTCATGACGATCGTCGCGGCCACAAGGCCAAAAAGCACAAATCTCAGCGCTTGGCTTTTCATTTGCGCCTCACAACCAGCTGGGCAGATAAACCCCGATCAGGGCGATTGCGCCAAGGCCTGCGATCACAAGTATCCAGTTTAGCAGGATGTTTTCGCCCGTTTCGGCGTCGGTTTCGGTGGCGTTGAGAGCATCAGGGTCTTGGGTGTCCTGTGTCATGTTTGACCTCATAAATACATGCGTGACCGCATACAAAAGAGGTATGCGGCAGGTTAAGACTTGAGCTGCAGGGTTGGAAAAGGCGGTGCGCGCGCGTGCCACCCGACGTGCAGGGCCCCGACATTTGACCTTGTCGCAAAGCTGAACCGCGCGGCCCTGAGCGGGTCGGGATTGAACCTTGCGGTTGCGACAGGCGGATGCAGATCGAGGGGATGGCTGTCGTAGGGATCAGCGCTCTGAACCCTTGCCGCTGCGTGCTTTGTTTGCAGCGTGTGCAACAAGACGACATGAGGTGCGGAAAAGGTCGCCGTCTCGGCGTGGCCGAGCCATGGGCCGGAGCTGATGACAGATGAAAGCAGCGATGCCACGAGGACGAGATACGCATATCTCGACACCATATGAGCAAAGCCTCTCAACATCCGTGTAACACCCTGGTCCAATGGCTGGTTTTATGCCCGAAGCGCCTCGCCAAGGTCCGTTGGATCTGGCGAGGCGGCTTTGGCTTAGCCCTGAGCGGCCCAGACATAAATCCCGTAGCCCAGCAAACCCGCCAGCCCCACACCTCGGCCAATGACCGGACGCGTCAGCAGCAAAGCCGTCAACACCAGCGAGACCGCGATCATGATAGGTAGATCAAAGGTCAAAAACCTGTCTGCGACGGGGATGGGTTTGACAAGCGCCGTGATGCCCAAAATGCCAAACACGTTGAATATATTCGAGCCGACGATGTTGCCAATCGCGATTTCTGATTGCCGCCGGAATGCTGCGATCACCGAAGTCGCAAGTTCTGGCAGCGAGGTTCCCACCGCAACGATTGTCAGGCCGATGAAGGCTTCGGAAATACCAAAGCCGCGGGCAATCGACACAGAGCCATCCACCAAGAACCGCGCCCCAAACATCAAGGCCACCAATCCGCCGACGATCCAGAGCGCGGATACCGGAACAGAACTTGGCACCGATGCATCAACATCTTCTGCATCGACTTGGCCGGATTGCAGATAGGCCCAGACCAGATAGCCCACCAGTCCGATCACCAATAGCCCCCCTGCAAGGCGACCAATTTCGCCCAGTGCGAAAATCGGAATGAGGGCGACGGCTGCGGCGACCATCACGGCGGTATCCCTGCGCAGCGTCTCACCCGAGACCACGATCGGCCAGACCAGACAGGTCAGCCCCACGATCAACAGCATATTGGCAATGTTGGACCCGACGATATTGCCAATGGCAATGTCAGGAACACCGCGCAATGCGGCATCGACAGAGACAAGCAGTTCAGGCGTAGATGTCCCGAACCCGACGACGGTCAGGCCGATAAGCAACGGCGATATCGCCATCCGCCGAGCAATCCCGACGCTGCCCCGCACCAGCGCTTCGCCGCCAAAAAACAGGCCGATCAGGCCTGCAAGCACGTAGATGTAATCCAATTCAACTGTCCCCAAGGGCTGTTGATCCGCCCGAAAGCAGAGATGGGGATTGGCGCAAGCGGCGACAAGGTCACGGTGAATTGATTTGTAGCGCAGGGTCTTGCAATACTTGAATTTGCGCGAGAGGCTGGGTTTCTCAACCAGAGAGCTGCACGGCACGAGACCTAAGCGACGGCCAAGGCGCTCTCTCCCCAGCAGCCCCCATACAAGGGCAAGTATTTCTGGTATCGCGCTCCCGCAACCATCGTCACTTGTTCAATACCCAGGCAACTCGCGTGGGTTTTTGCATTTGTACCCCTCCCATTGCTGCACAACGACAAAATCGCTGCCAACTCACCGTAAAGCTCGATCGTGTTGCCATTTGCTGCGTCACGGTCGGGCCGCAGAATGATCTTCTCGATCAAGCTGCGCAGGATATCTGCGGCTTCGGCCTTTGTGCTATCCTCATTCAGCGAGGCTGCAAGGTCAGCGATCTTGCGGGAATAGATATCGATGATGCCAGGATGGATCGCAACAGGCTCGGGGCAGGGGCGGGCGCGAACGTCTTGCGCCCAGACGGATTTGCCGTGAACGGACCGGAACCAGCCATGGTCAAACAGGCGCGCAATGCCCTCGGCATGCCGCCGGTCCGTCTTGATTGGCATCGGCTTCAGGGCGCCTTTTACTTGGCGGGTTTCCATCAGGACGACTTCAAGCCCTGCAACGCTCATTGCGCGATGTAACCATTGAGACAATGGGCCAGCCTCGAGCCCAATCGCGCGATAGTGCCGTCCATGTGGATCCAATACGGGATGGTCGACAAATTGCCCCTGATCTTGCAAGCGGTAACAGGCAGTGCGCGACGCAGGCCCCGTTACGGCATCTTGTTAATCATCAAAGCCAAAACAATACGACTGCGGCAAGAGCTATCGCTTCGAGCCAGACCTTTGGGCACCTTTCGTCGCGTGTTGGCACCTATGGGGGCAGAAAAAGTCCGGGACTGTTTTCCCGACGATTGGCCAATCTTTCAAGCGGTCGAACATAATCTCAATCTGGCTGTTGCGGCGCTTGTATCGCCGCTTGTCGTATTTGACAGGCACTTTTCGAGATTTCCGGCCAGGAATGCATGGTTTTATGTGCCTGCTTTCTAACACTTCCCTGAACCAATCTGCGTCGTAACCTCGTTCTCCTAAAAGCCACTTCGCGGAGGGAAGGTTGCTCAGCAATGCTGCCTCACGTCGGGCACTTGAACAGCGTTTACCGCAGCTTTTGAAATATCAGCCATTCCCGGCATCTCAATCCCCCAATCTTTGAGGCGAAGCGGAAATCCTCTGTGTTCAAATCTTCACATCGGGCCCCCGGCGCTGACGTCAATTAGGCGCAGGCTTAGGATGAGGCTAACCAAGGCTACGAGAAATCGTAATGTTCCCGAGACCTCGCCTAAGCTAGTCCGAATTATAACCTTGAATGCGCCGTGTTGACGCTGATTGACCAACAAGAGGAATGACCCGATGCACTTGGAAAAAACCGATACTCTGGTGGTCGGAGGCGGACAGGCCGGTATCGCAATGAGTGAGCATTTGGGGCATGCAGGCGTGCCGCATTTGGTTTTCGAAAAAAGCCGCACCGCCGAAGCATGGCGCACTGCCCGCTGGGATGCATTGGTTGCAAACGGTCCTGCTTGGCACGACCGCTTTCCGGGGCTGGAATTTGAAGGGTGCGCGCCTGATGAATTCGTGACCAAGGACCGCTTCGCTCAATATCTGGTTGATTATGCGACCAAGTTCAACGCACCAATCCGTGAGGGCGTTGAAGTGATCGAGGCAACACGACTGCCGGGGCAGGGCGGCTTTCTCGTGAAGACCAGTCAGGGCGACATTCAGGCGCGCCGAATCGTGGCTGCCACTGGCGCATTCCAGCATCCTGTGTTTCCGCCCATTGTGCCAGAATCTGCAAATGTGCATCAGATCCATTCGTTTTATTATAAGAACCCCGAGCAACTGCCCGAAGGGGCTGTGATGGTCGTGGGGGCCGGTTCCTCTGGTGCGCAAATCGCGGATGAGTTGAACCGCGCTGGTCGCAAAGTGTTTCTGTCAGTCGGTCCGCATGACCGCCCGCCGCGCCGCTATCGGGGGCGCGACAATGTTTGGTGGCTGGGCGTATTGGGGCTGTGGGATGCTGCGGCCCCCAAACCGGGCGCCGAGCATGTGACGATTGCCGTCAGTGGGGCGAGGGGCGGGCATACGATGGATTTCCGCCGTCTGGGCGGCGAAGGCGTGACCCTGGTTGGCCGCACCAAAAGCTTTGCTAATGGCGAGTTGAGTTTTGAGGATGATCTGGTCGCCAATGTGGCGGCAGGCGATGCGAACTACCTTCAAGTTCTTGATATGGCAGACGCATATGTGGCCCGAATGGGCCTTGATTTGCCGCAGGATCCGGATGCTCGCATCATGTTTCCCGATCCAGAAAGCTTGCAGCATCCGCTTGGCGCGCTTAACCTCGCCAAGGAAGGTATTTCGACGATCATCTGGGCGACAGGTTTCCGTCAGGATTTCGCCTGGCTTAAAGTTGACGGGTTTGACGAACGGGGTGCGCCGATCCATCAGCGCGGGGTTTCGATAGAGCCGGATGTGTATTTCCTTGGCCTGCCGTGGCAATCGCGGCGCGGGTCGTCATTCCTTTGGGGCGTTTGGCATGATGCTAAACACGTCGCGGATCAGATCGCGATCCAGCGATCCTACATGCTTTATGATGGCCAAGCCGCCATCGTTGCGACCGCAGCAGAATAACTGAAAGTTCAGGAAAACATGGCCCATACCCGCATCCGCAAGTTCAATACCAAAGAAACCTACCCCGAACAAAGCCTTGACAACGACCTGTGTCAGGCTGTGGTCACACATGGCGGCAAGACGGTCTATCTGCGCGGTCAGTGCCCGCAAAACTTGGATGATGCCAAGGATATTGGTAGCCACGATCCGGTGGAGCAAACCCACAAAGTCATGCAAAATATCAAACAATTGATTGAAGAGGCCGGCGGACGCATGGAGCATCTGGTCAAGGTCGTGGTCTATATCACTGACGTGCGCCACCGTGAGGCTGTCTATCGCACCATGGGCGAATACATTAAAGGCGTTCACCCCGTTTCCACTGGGTTGGTGGTCTCCGCGCTGGCACGGCCAAGCTGGTTGGTTGAAATCGACGGCACCGCCGTTATTCCGGATTGACCCTATGACATTCTCTATTGTGGCGCGCTGCGCAGAAACCGGCATGTTCGGGGTGGCGATTTCATCGTCGTCACCCGCCGTTGCTGCGCGCTGCTCGTATGCCCGAGCGGGCGTGGGGGCCGTAGCCAGCCAAAACGTGACCGACCCATCATTGGGACCGCTGGCGTTGGATTTGATGCAGGGTGGAATGGATGCCGCAGCCGCGATTGCCGAGGTGCAAAAGCGCGGTAAATTCATCGAATATCGGCAGGTTCTGGCGGTCGATGCGCGGGGGCAAACGGCCATTCATTCCGGCCCGAATTCCTTGGGTATCTGGACGCAGGCGCAGGCGCAAAACGTGGCATCTGGTGGCAATATGCTGGCCAATGACGGTGTTCCCCAAGCGATCGTGGAAGGTTATCTTGCGGCCACGGGCCACATCGGTGACCGCTTGATCGCCGCAATGCGTGCCGGTTTGGCGGCGGGCGGAGAGGCAGGGCCGGTGCATTCTGCAGGGATGATGATTGTAGATAAGGTCAGTTGGCCCTTGGCCGATCTGCGCTGTGACTGGACAGAGGACTGCCCGATCACCGCGATTTCCGGCCTTTGGGACCGCTATAAACCGCAGATGGACGCCTATATTCAACGTGCTTTAGACCCGCGAGAGGCGCCTTCATATGGCGTTCCGGGCGATGAATAAGAACTGGAGATAGTATGACAGACCGCAGTTTTGCCGATTGGAAGGCGCTTGCCGCCGGCATGAAATTCCGCGATCAGGCGTTCATTGATGGCAAATTCGTGCCTTCTCAATCAGGGCGACGGTTTGACAGCATCAATCCGGCAACGGGTGCGGTTCTGGCATCGGTGGCCGAATGTGATGCGGCCGATGTAGATCTGGCTGTGGCTGCCGCGCGTCGAGCGTTTGACGATGGCCGCTGGTCACGCAAAGCGCCAGCAGAGCGCAAGGCGGTTATGCTGCGGCTTGCCGATCTGATCCGCGCGAACCTTGCGGAAATGGCACTGCTCGACAGTCTGGATATGGGCAAGCTGGTGACGGATGCGGTGACGATCGACGCCCCAGGATCTGCACATTTCTTTCAATGGCACGCCGAGGCGCTGGACAAGATATATGATCAAGTAGCGCCTAACGGTCCAGGCGATCTGGCAATTGTGCGCCGTGTGCCTTTGGGTGTGGTGGGTGCCGTGGTGCCGTGGAACTTTCCGTTGGATATGGCAACGTGGAAAACGGCTGCTGCTCTTGGTGCTGGCAATTCGGTTGTGCTGAAACCTGCTGAACAATCGCCCCTTTCGGCACTGCGCTTGGCTGAATTGGCCGCCGAGGCGGGGGTGCCAGACGGCGTGTTCAACGTCGTCCCTGGGTTCGGAGCTACGGCGGGCAAGGCGCTTGGTCTGCATATGGATGTGGATTGCTTAGCCTTTACTGGCTCGACCGCGACGGGCAAGTTGTTCATGCAGTATTCGGGCCAGTCGAATTTGAAGCAGGTCTGGCCGGAAACCGGCGGCAAAAGCCCCAATATCGTCTTTGCCGATTGCGAGGATTTGGACACGGCAGCCGATATGGCGGCATTTGGAATTTTCTTCAATCAGGGCGAGGTGTGCTCGGCTAACGCGCGGCTCTATGTTGAGCGATCCATCCATGACGCGCTGGTTGATAAGCTGATCAAGCGGGCAGAGGCAATGCAACCAGGTGACCCGCTCGACCCTGCGTCCAAGATGGGCGCTATCGTAGACGAGCGGCAGACAGCTGGCGTTATGCGGCATATTGAGGCGGGCAAAGCCAGCGCTACACTGGTAACTGGTGGCGCGCGGGTGCAGGTGGATGGCAAAGGCTGTTTCGTGCAGCCGACCATTTTTTCAGGTGTAAACCAATCCAACCCCTTGGCACGAGATGAGATTTTTGGCCCCGTTCTGGCGGTTATCCCGTTTGATAGCGAAGACGAGGCGGTGACGATGGCCAATGATTCCATCTACGGCCTTGCTGCATCGGTTTGGACTGACAATCTCTCACGCGCATGTCGTGTGGCCGACCGTCTGCATGTAGGCACCGTTTCCGTTAACACCGTCGATGCACTGTCGGCGCAAACCCCCTTTGGCGGCATGAAGCAATCTGGCTTTGGTCGCGATTTGTCGCTGCATTCGTTTGACAAATACACCGCCCTGAAAACCACCTGGATCAAATACCGGGCGTAGTGCGCCCTTAAGGATATTCCCATGCGCGACCCTCGTTATGACGTTCTGTTTCAACCGATGGCAATCGGGCCTGTCACGGCCCCGAACCGGTTCTATCAGGTGCCCCATTGCAATGGCGGCGGCTATCGTGATCCATCAGCGGCCGCCGAAATGCGCGGTATCAAGGCCCAAGGCGGCTGGGGTGTGATCTTTACCGAACAGACCGAAATGCACCACACATCCGAAATCACGCCGTTTATCGAGTTGCGGCTGTGGGAGGACAAAGACATTCCGATGCTGCGCCGAATGTCTGAAAAAATGAAAACTCATGGTGCGTTGGCGGGCATTCAGCTGGCCTATTCTGGCATCAATGGGCCCAACCTTTACACAAAAGAGGTGCCGTTGGCGCCGTCCGCCTTGCCGATCCGCACCTTTACCAATGACCCCGTGCAAGCGCGGGCGTTGATGAAGTCGGAAATCAAGGATCTGCGGCGCTGGTTCGTCAATGCGGCGAAACGGTCAAAGCTGGCGGGGTTTGATCTGATCTGCCTGTACGGCGCGCATGGTTTCGGGATTTTCCAACACTTTCTCAGCCGCGCGACCAACCAGCGCACCGATGAATACGGTGGCAGCCTTGAAAATCGCGCGCGTTTTGTGAATGAGGTAATAGCCGATATGCGCGATGCGGTGGGGGACAGCATGGGCATTACCCTGCGCGTCAGTCTGGATGAAACCATTGGAAACCTTGGTTTTTCCAACGCCGAAGTGCGCGAGTTCATCGAGATGAACCGTGATCTGCCTGACCTTTGGGATTTGGCGCAAGGCACATGGGAGGATTGCTCTGGCACCTCACGTTTCAAGGAAGAAAGTGCGCAAGAGGTGCTGGTCAAAGGTATTCGTGACCTGACGTCCAAGCCGGTTGTCGGTGTTGGCCGGTTCACCTCGCCCGACACGATGGTGCGCATGATCAAATCGGGCACGCTGGATTTCATCGGCTGTGCGCGGCCTTCTATTGCCGACCCGTTCTTGCCAAATAAGATCAAGGAAGGCCGGATTGACGATATCCGCGAATGTATCGGCTGCAATATCTGTGTGACTGGCGATATGACGATGTCGATCAGCCGTTGCACTCAGAACCCGACCTTTATGGAAGAATGGCGCAAAGGGTGGCACCCTGAAACCATGAACACCAAGGGCAGCAGCGAAAATGTGTTGATCGTTGGCGCTGGCCCCGCTGGGTTAGAGGCGGCGCGGGCGCTTGCGCTGCGCGGTTATGATGTGGCCCTTGCCGAGGCTGGCACCATTTTGGGCGGGCGCGTGGCGCGCGAGCGGCATTTGCCCGGCCTGTCGGCTTGGGGACGTGTTGCCGATTACCGCGAATACCAACTCAGCCAGCGATCCAATGTCCAAACCTATTTCGACAGCCGCTTGTCTGCAGCCGAGATTTTGGAATTCGGGTTCCAAAACGTGGCGATTGCCACCGGTGCCACTTGGCGGCGCGATGGCGTTGCACGGCAGCATGTGGTGCCTATGAAGATTGCGGATGAGGCAAAGATCTATACGCCGGACGATCTGATGGCGGGCAATGTGCCGACCGGCAATGTTGTCCTGTTTGATGACGACCACTATTACATGGGCGGCGTTTTGGCCGAATTGCTCGTGCAAAAGGGCGCGAAAGTGACCTTGATTACGCCTTCTGCCTTTGTGTCGGATTGGACCAACAACACGCTGGAACAATCCACCATCCACCGCAAACTCGATGCTTTGGGTGTTGATATTGTTTTGAATCGCGGTGTGGCCGAGATTGCGGCAGACCATGTGGTCAGCGATTGCGTCTATACGGGCAAGACGCGCGAATACGCTGCGGATGCTGTTGTTTTGGTAACCTCTCGCGTGGCGAACGATCAGGTTTACCATGACCTTTTAGCGCGACAGGCTGAATGGGCGGATGCGGGAATTCTATCGGTCAAGTTGTTTGGGGATGCTGAAGCTGCGGGTCCCATTGCGTGGGCGACCTATGCCGGCCACCGGTATGCGCGCGAGCTGGATGGCGACCCGATTGGTGACGCGCTGCCCTTCCGCCGCGAGATCACGGAGCTGGCCCCCGAGTAATGTGGTAGCAATTGCTCGGTTTGAGCCACGCCTTGCCTTAGCCACGCCGCGTGACCACAATCGCGTCGGCGTGGCGCCAGATCCATGCAACCTCCTGCGCGGTCAATGAATTGTGGAGATGCGCTCGATCTATGGCGTCTCCATCAAAGGGTTCACGTTCAGTGGATCAATCCGCAGCGGTTTGCGTCCCCTTTGGCAAAAACAAACCAACAGAAAATTGTAAACGCCACGCGGCGCAACCAGATCAACGACCAAAACTCTGATGACTTTGCCTTGCTGAAAAAGGCTGAAGACCTAGCACTGAGCAGGCTTTAGCTGGCGAGGCGCGGGTAAAGCCACAGATCGCCCCGGCAGAAGAAGGGGAGCTATTTAGCATTTGCGCAAGTATCGATTCGGTCAGATCCTGAGCCTTCTTTGTATACGCTTTTCATCCGGGGCCCGAGATCTTGTGGCGCGGACGTTTGTCAATCGTCGCTTTCCTCGGCAATCTGCCCTTAAAAATTGCAATGTCTGAAATCGAGCGGAATGACTGTCAGTCAGCGCGTGTCAATCCTCGAGCAGAACATCCTCTAGATCCGACAAGCGGATCTCGTTGCCCGTCTGAACAGGCAGCTGGCATGGCCTTTATTTTATGAGCGAAACAGAGGCGGTCCACATCAATCTTGGTCTGACACCAACGGCCGCCACAGCCGTTCAGGCGTTTTTGGGGGTAAAGCTCTCGATCTTTAGGCTACCCCTAATCATCGGTTGCGTATCCGCTTATTTATCGCGCCCCGTCAATCTGCGCTTAGTCCTTGAATAGCGATGGTTCCAGAAATCTGCTGTGACAAAACGCCTCGGCTTGTCCGGGCCCGCATTGGGAGTGCCAGATGAGCCAGCAGAACGCCGTCGAAGTTATGAATGTGTCGAAAAACTTCGGCACCTATCAGGCGCTGAAATCGGTCAGCTTCAAAATTCCTGTCAATGAATTCTTTACGATGCTGGGGCCATCGGGCTGTGGCAAGACCACACTTTTGCGTATGATGGCCGGTTTCGAGACACCTAATACTGGCTGCATCCTTTTGAACGGGCGCGATATCGTTGACACTCCCCCACACAAGCGCCGTGTCAACACGGTGTTCCAAAGCTATGCGCTGTTTCCGCATATGACCTTGGAGCAAAACGTTGCATTCGGGTTGGATAACCTTGGTTGGGATAAGGCGAAGGTGCGTGCGCGTGTGGGTGAAATGTTGGAACGGGTGCATATGCAAGCCTTTGCCACCCGCAAGCCTGCACAGCTCTCAGGTGGTCAGCGGCAGCGCGTGGCCCTTGCCCGCGCCTTGGCACCGGAGCCAGAAGTGCTGCTGCTTGACGAGCCTTTGTCCGCGCTTGATCTGAAGCTGCGGCAAGCGATGCGAGATGAACTGCGCGCATTGCAGCGTGATACAGGCATCACCTTTGTGTTTGTCACTCATGATCAGGAAGAGGCGCTCGATATGTCTGACCGCATCGCGGTCTTGGGCGGTGGTGAAGTGCAGCAGATCGGGACGCCTACGGAAATATATGAAGAACCGGTCAATAAGTTCGTTGCCGATTTTGTGGGTGAAACGAATTTCTTCGAGATCGATGTGTTGGAAGCAGCGAATAACCGCGCCACCGTCCGCACCCCCTTCGGACATATTATCACGATATCCGCACCTGCAAATGTGACGAAGGGCAAGGCGACGTTGTCGATCCGGCCCGAAAAGTTGAACCTCGGAAACCAGGTGGAGGGCATCGATTTTTCGGCGCAGGTGGTCCACAAACACTATCTTGGTGGCTATACCCATTATGTCTTGTCTGCCAACGGCATCGAAATTCGCGCTTCGCGCCGCAACGCCTCGCGCGAAGGCGATTTGATCGGTGTCGGCAGCACGGTCCATGTCGGTTTTGTCGAGGCCTCGGCGCGGGTTCTGGCATCATGAAGAAGATCGCGCCAGATCATCCAACCAAAGGGCGTCGTAAAGGTATCAATCTTGCCTACGTCGGGTTGCTACCTTCTTGGCTTTTGATGGGATTTGCGCTGCTGCTCCCGATTGTCATTGTGATTGCTGTTTCGGTCGCAACGCGTGGCGCATATGGCGGCTTTGAATGGGGTTTCGATGTTTCAAGCTATAGGCAGATTTTGTTTGCTGAGGGCTGGACGGGCGAGATGGAGTTTACGCCGCAATATCTGGCCATCATTGCCCGCACCCTGATCCTGGCTGGCGTCACAACCTTTTTGTGCCTGTGCTTGGCCGTGCCAGTCGCCTATTTCATCGCGTCGCAGCCAAATCAGCGCAAGGCAGTGTTGCTCTATCTGGTGACCTTGCCGTTTTGGATGTCACTGATTTTACGCGTTTATGCGTGGATGATCATCCTTGGCAAAGATGGCCCATTGCCAAGATTTCTGGAAGTGTTTGGCGCGCCACCTGGCCTTAGTCTGATGTATAACGATGGCGCGACCTTGGCGGCAATGGTTTACACCTACATCCCGCTGATGGTGCTGCCGGTCTTTGCGTCGATTGAAAAACTTGACGGCACTTTGATCGAGGCGGCGCATGATCTCTACGGTAACCGCTGGGTTACCTTGCGCAAGGTCATTTTGCCGCTGACGGCTCCTGGAATTGCGTCGGGTGCTATCCTTGTTTTCGTGCCTGCTCTGGGTGCGGTGCTAGAGCCCATCCTGATGGGCGGCGGCAAGCAAATGATGATGGGTTCGCTGATCCAGTTGCAATTTGGCGGGGCGCGGAACTGGCCCTTCGGGTCGGCAATCGCGGTCACCCTGCTCGTCTTTGTTATGATCATCTTGATCGTCTTGGCACAGCGTGCTGCCCGCAGAGAGGTTACCGCATGAGCCGACATCACAACGTCAAGCGCTACCCCGGTCTTGGTCCCTTTACTCTGGCGTTCTTCGTCTATCTTTACGCGCCGCTTCTGGTGGTGGTCTTATATTCGTTCAACGACAACCGGATCACCGGCGTTTGGACCAAGTTTTCAACAAAGTGGTATGGATCGGCCCTCAGCAATACCGCACTGATGAATGCGTTAGAGACATCGCTGCTGGTCGCGGTGATCGCCATGGCGATTTCGACGACTATCGCCCTGATTGCGGCATTGGCAATCATTCGGGGCAAAAACGTGCGATTTCGTAAGCTGTCCGAAGTGGTTGTTAACTTGCCCCTGCTGTTGCCCGAGATCGTGTTGGCCGTGGCCACACTGATTTTGTTTTCGCTGATAGGGCTACAAAACGGGTTTGCTAAGTTGGTCATCGCCCATTCGGCCTTTTGCACACCTTTTGCCTTTCTACCGATCCGTGCCCGTCTCCAAGGCATGTCGCTAGATTTCGAAGAAGCGGCGGCTGATTTGTATGCAGACCGCTGGACAGTGTTTCGTCGCGTCACGTTTCCGTTGATCTTTCCGGGTCTGTTTTCCGGCGCGATGTTGGCTTTTTTGATTTCGATGGATGATTTCATCACCTCAAACATGCTGGCCTCGGGCGGGACGACCACGCTGCCGGTCTATATCTTTTCACTTATCCGAGCCGGAACTTCGCCCGAACTTAACGCGATTGCGACCTTGCTGATTGTCGGGTCGCTGTTTCTTGCCACCATCGCGCTAACGGTGGCCAATCGTGGACTGCGCAACGAGCGCTGACATTTGTAGTTAAAACCAACAGGAGAAACGAAAATGACCAGATTTCTTGCCGGAACCGCGCTTGCACTTTGCCTTGCTTCTCCAGCATTGGCTGAAGGTAAGCTGCACATCTACACTTGGGCGGAGTCCATTTCACCCGAGCTGATTGAAAAATTTGCATCCGAAAATGGGGTTGAGGTCAGCGTCGACGGCTATACTTCGAATGAGGATTTGCTGACCAAAATGCAAGCTGGGGCATCGGGCTATGATATCGCCTCACCCTCGCAACATTTTTTGCGCCTCATGATTGATCAGGGGCTGATCCAGAACTTCGGTGCCAGCAAGCTTGCGGCCTATGCCAATATTCAGGAGGCCTACCGTAACCAATGGTGGGATGAGACGCAGGACTACTCGATTCCCATCGCCTATGGCACGGCTGGTTTTGCAGTGAACACCGAGCAATATGATGGCCCGACCGACAGCTTTAAATACTTCTTTGAACCTGAAGGCGCATTGGTTGGCAAGATTGCCATGCTTTCCTATCCCGATGAAGTGATCGGTGCCGCCCAGCTTTACCTAGGCATTCCGTTTTGTTCGGAAGACTCTGCCGAAATGAAGCGCGTGCTTGACCTCTTGATGGCGCAAAAACCTGCGGTTGCGGCATATTCGTCAGACAACATCGCAGCCCGTCTTGGGGCGGGGGAGGTTGCTGCGCATTTCTGGTGGGATGGCGAGGTTGTCCGCGCAATTGGCAGCGGTGCGCCGCTGAAATATGCGATGACCAAAGAGGGGCTCGTTGGCTGGTTGGATAGCTTGGTCATTCCAAATGATGCGCCAAACTATGACAACGCGATCAAGTTCATCGAGTTCATGTCGACGCCAGAAAACGCGACGACCCAGATGAACTTTTATGCCCATTCCTCACCGATGACAGTGATCGACGCACAAAAGAAGTATACTCCAGAGAACGCCCCTGCGCTTTACCCGACGGTTCCAGTGGAAATGTCGCGCACTTGTTCGCCCGCGGCTCAGGATCTGGTGACGAAGGTTTGGACGCAATTGTTGCAATAATCCGATAGGCGAGGGTTGCAAGACCCTCGCCATTTACGTCAAAGGAGGCAATATGCTGGCCGATCTCGTCATTTCCAACGCCACCGTGCGGAGCATGTTTGCGCCGGTCGGGACAACGGCGATTGCGGTGCAAGATGGCCGGATTCTCGCGGTTGGCAGCGATGCTGCCATTCACCAGCATATCGGTCCGCAGACTCGCGTTATTGATGCGGGCGGGCGTGAAATGATGCCTGGCTTTTACGAGAGCCACGTTCATTTGTTCATGGGTGGCGCGTCTTTATCGATGCTGAACCTGGGAAATACTTTTGGGTTAAAGGCGGTACAGGCCGCCTTTGATGCCTATCGCATTGCCAATCCCGGCGATGATATCCTTTTTGCCAACGCCACGAATTACACTATTTTCGGCAACGACCATCGTCCAAACCGGCACTTTCTTGACCAGATTATCTCTGATAGGCCGCTGTGCCTGCTGGCCGTTGATCTGCATTGCGCATGGGCCAATACGCGCGCGCTGGAATTGGCGGGGATATTGCACGGGGCCGAGGTCGGGCAGGGGTCTGCGGTGATTATGGGCGCTGACGGCTTGGCCACGGGCGAGTTGGTCGAGTTTGCAGCGATGGACCTTGTGATGGCTCTTTCGCGGCTCAAAGGGCGCGATAGTCTGGACAACAAAGGTTTGGATGCAGGCACAGCCGAGGATCGCAGCTATGACGCCGCATTGATCAAGGCCGCCGGTGTCTATTGCGCGCAAAACGGCATCACCAGTGCGGTGAACATGGACGGTAACCCTTATCAGGCCGGTTTGCTGCGCGATCTGGCACGGGCGGGTGATATGCCGTTGCGGGTTAGTTTGCCGCTAAAGTTGACGGAAAGCGATGGGGCGGAAGGTGTTGCGCTGATTGACCTTTTGGGTGATGAGGTACCCGGTTGGCTGCGTTTTGGCCGGATCAAGCTGTTCATGGACGGGGTTTTTGATACGTCTACCGCGCTGACGGTCAGCGATTATCCGGACCGTCCCGGCTTTCGGTCTGCCCCGTTAATTGCCCCCGACATCTTTAACGCGATTTGTATCGAGGCAGATCGACGAGGTTTGCAGATCGCCACCCATGCGGTGGGCGATGGTGCTGTGCGCGCCACGATTGATGGGTACGAGGCCGCTGCCCAAGCCCACGGCCCCCGCGATGCACGTCACCGGATTGAACACATCGACACGATCACACGCACCGATCTAGACCGGCTGCAACCACTAGGTATTGTCGCCTCTATGCAGCCTGTGCATCCGCCTGGCTCGGCAGGCCTGCCGATGGAACCGACGACCAGCCTGATGGGACGCGCCCGCTGGGATACCGCCTTTCCATGGCAGATGATCCTTGATCGTGGCGTGCCGCTGGCCTTCGGCACAGATTGGCCCGTCTCGCCTCTTTCGCCGCTTTATGCCATCCACTGCGCGCTTACACGTAAACCTTGGGCGGATAACGTGCCTGATCAGCGGATCACTCTGGATGAATGCCTTGCTGCCTACACGACGGGCGGTGCCTATGCCGATTTTTGTGAGGCACATAGTGGAGCACTAAAACCCGGTTATGATGCTGACCTCGTTTTAGTTGACGGATCACTTGACGAGCTTGCAGCAGATGCGGCCGCCGCTACTATCGCTCTGACCATTTGTGCGGGCAAAGTTACACATGAATCCTTAGGGCCGCAACGAGAGCCTTGAGTGTTCCGATCGCGTCGGCCGGCAAGCCGCTGACGGGTTCCTCGACGATGGCGATCAGCTTCGCGGCATTCGCCGCTCCTTGCGGGACGATCTGCCCTAACTCTGTCAGATGGCCGCTTAGGGCGTTGATGGCCTGCGTGCGCTGCCGGATCAGAAGCTCTCGGACCCGAAAGATCGAGCCATGATGCACCACTGGTTCAAGCACCATGGTGAGGCGCTGCCCCTTGGGTCTCTTCGCTCTTCAGTAAGACCGCATGTCTTTTTCGATCGGCGCGCTTCTGAGGGATCAGCCTGTATTCTGATCCCATGACGGCGAGCGCCGTCTAACAGCGATGGAGGAAGGCATGACGACAGAACAATCGATGATCCATGTTGGGATCGATGTGTCGAAAGACAAGCTGGCAGTTGCAATTGCGGGCGGTGGAGTGCGTGACGAGGTTCTCAGCTTGGGGACCTTTGAGAACGCGCCTGCCAGCGTCGACCGGCTGCTCAAAAATCTTGCCGGGCGTGGGTCGGCTGTCTCAGTATGCTACGAAGCGGGACCTACGGGATATGGTCTTTATCGGCAGGTGCGAGCGTTCGGTTTCGAATGCTGTGTTGTCGCGCCCTCATTAATTCCGGTGCGTGCTGGTGAGCGCGTAAAGACAGATCGCCTGGATGCCATTCGACTTGCCCGGCTTTTGCGTGCTGGGGAGCTGACGCCGATCTGGGTGCCCGACGAAACACATGAGGCAATGCGCGACTTGGTTCGCGCTCGAGAAAGCGCGGCAGAGGACCAGCGGCACAAGCGCCAACTTGTTTCGGCGTTTATGCTGCGCCACGGGCGAATCTATCATCGGACCAAGCCTTGGACGATGCGATATCGCCGATGGTTGCAAAGTCAGAGTTTTACTCATCCTGCGCATCAGATAGCCCTTCAGGAGATGTTGCAGGCCGAGCGAAATGCGACAGAACGCCATGACCGGCTGACCGGGCATATCGAGGCACTCGTCCCGGAATGGGACCTCGCCCCGGCGGTGAATGCGCTGCAGGCTTTGCGGGGTGTGGCGTTGATAAGTGCGGTCACGTTTATGGCGGAGATCGGGGACGTGCGTCGGTTTGAAACGCCGGTAAAATTGATGGCCTATCTGGGGCTCGTGCCAAGCGAATACTCAACGGGAAAAACGACCAAACGCGGCGGGATTACTCGGGCGGGCAACTCCCGAGTTCGTCATAAGCTGATCGAAGGTGCTTGGACCTATCGAATGCCAGCACGCCCGGGAGCGAGGAAGCTCTACATCCTTCAGGAACAATCGGCCGAGGTTCAGGACATTGCCTGGAAAGCACAGTCTAGGCTGACTGCTCGGTATCGCAAACTCAGCCAACGTGGCAAGAAGTCGACAGTCGTCACCACTGCTATCGCAAGGGAAATGGCTGCCTTCATGTGGGACATCGCCCGCCGCACCATGCCCGCCTGTTAGGTGCGGCCTACATGCGCCCAATGGCGGGCGCGAGGTCAACGGCAGGGGAATATCCGGCAATCGCTTTGAGGCCAACTCACGTTGATGCCCGTTGTAAGATAGGAATAGCCCCGAGACGCACATTCGGTCATGCGGTATCCAACCCGCGCATCAGAGCTTGTTCACCGACGTCTTCAGACCTCGCGCCCTCCTTTGGGGGTCCACAATGCAAAAAACGCTCTGGCGTCCCAAAAAGGCTGAATTAATCCTTGAAAAAAGACATCAGAGCGTTTCCTGCCTCCCACCTTCCGTCTGTGATCATGATGGGTTCATTGGACCCTGTTGATTGTTGGATTGGATTTTCTCCATGGAGACTACATTGGAGGTTCTCCCGGTTGGTGGCCGGGGTTGCCGCAACCGGAAATGGCCGGATGATTTGAAAGCGCGGATTGTGGCGGAGACGCTGGTGCCGGGCACCACCGTGAACGCTGTGGCGCGTCGGCATGGTGTGCCAGCGAACCATCTTTCCTCATGGCGCACGCTGGCGCGGACCGGTCGGCTGGTGCTGCCAGCGCCGGAAGATCCTGTGGAATTCGCGTCGCTGATCGTTGGTCCGTTTGAAGATGCGTCGCGTGAAGAGGCTGGCGCGGCGGGTCGGCCGGAGATTGTCATTGGCGCAGTGGTGATCCGCCTTGAACCGGGGGCCACGGCGGAACGGATTGTATCGGTTGTGCGCGGCTTGGAAGCCAGCCCATGATCTTTCCGTCAAACCGTGTGCGGGTTCTGGTCTCGACGCAGGCTGTGGACTTCAGGAAAGGGCACGACGGCCTTGCGGCGATCGTGTCATCGGTGCTGCGCAAGGATCCGTTCACGGGCACTGTGTTTGTGTTCCGCTCGCGCAGGGCGGATCGGCTGAAGCTGCTCTTCTGGGACGGCACCGGACTGGTGATGGCCTACAAGCGGCTGGAAGATACGACGTTCACCTGGCCAGCGATCAAGGATGGGGTGCTGGCGCTGAACCATGCCCAGTTTGAGGCCCTGTTTGCCGGTCTGGACTGGCGTAAGGTTAAGGCCTTGGAGACGCGTCCACCTGCTGCGACAGAATAAATCAACCGTATGTTTTTGCGTGATTCTACTGGGGGTTTTTGGTAGTACAGGCCTATGCAAACTGCCCCGTCACTTGATCTTTCCGCTATCCCGGCTGCGCAACGCGCGGCGGTTCTGGCGTTGATGGAAAAGGTGGCGGCGCTCACAGAAATCACCCAACGGCAAGAGCACCTGATCGCCGAGTTGAACCATGCCCTGCATGGCAAACGGTCGGAAAAGCTGACCGAGGATGAACGGCAACTGGCCTTCGAGGACTTGTCCATCGCACTTGCTGAGGTCGAAGCGGAGAAGGAGAAACGGGCTGCCAAGACGGCTGATGGGGCTTCAACCAAGCCCGCGCCGAAACGCACCATCGGCAATCTGCCCGCTGCGCTGCCGCGCATCGAAGAGGTCATCGAGCCTGACAGCCTGATCTGCCCTTGCGGCTGTGGTGCCATGCACAAGATCGGCGAAGACCGCACGGAACGGCTGGACATCGTGCCTGCCCAGTTGCGCGTGATTGTCACCGTGCGCCCGAAATACGCCTGCCGGACCTGCACCGATGGAGTCACTCAGGCATCAGCGCCATCGCATCTAATCATGGGCGGCCTGCCGACTGAAGCGACCATCGCGCATGTGCTGGTAAGCAAATATGCAGACCACCTGCCACTATACCGACAGAGAGGTGGTTCGGGAAATCTGAACAGCCGGTATAAGTGGATTTTCCGCGCAACAGCAGCATGATGCTGCGAGCGAGGAGATGACCATGACCAGACGACCGCGCCGGAACCACAGCCCGGCATTTAAAGCGAAAGTGGCTGTTGCCGCGATCAAAGGTGAAAAGACCCTGATCGAATTGGCGCAGGACTTTGATGTTCACCTATTACCGGCAGGTGTTTGCGAGCAAACACCGAGAGGCCAACCAGATCAAGCAATGGCGTGACCAGTTGCTCGAAGGTGCGACCGGGGTATTTGGCGATGGGCCAAAAGCCGAAGCTGAACCGGCCATCGATGTGAAAACGCTGCATGCGAAGATCGGAGAGTTGGCGCTGGAGAACGATTTTTTGTCCGGCGCGCTCGGCAAGGCGGGTCTGTTGCCGAGCGCAAAACGATGATCGACAACAGCGCAAAGCTGAGCGTCAGCCGACAGGCCATTCTGCTGGGGATCAGCCGGGGCAGCGTCTACTACCAGCCCCGCCGGGTGTCGGATGCCGATCTGAAACTGATGCACCGGATCGACAAGCTGCACACGGCATTCCCTTTTGCGGGCAGCCGGATGCTGCAGGGTTTGCTGGTGCAGGAGCGGTTCAAGGTGGGGCGATTGCATGTCGCCACACTGATGAAGCGCATGGGGATCGAGGCACTCTATCGCAAACCGAACACCTCGAAACCGGCGCCTGGACACAAGATATACCCCTATCTGCTTCGAAAGCTGCCCGTGACGCGGCCCAATCAGGTCTGGGCGATGGACATTACCTATATTCCCATGGCCCGTGGCTTTATCTATCTGGCTGCCGTGATGGATTGGTTTACCCGCCGGGTGCTGTCCTGGCGAGTGTCGATCACGCTGGAGGCAGACTTTTGCATAGAAGCTTTAGAAGAAGCACTGGCCCGTCACGGCAAGCCCGACATCTTCAACACCGATCAGGGCAGCCAGTTCACCTCGACCGAGTTCATCAAGGTGCTGGCGAGCCGGGAGATCAAGATCAGCATGGACGGAAAAGGGGCCTGGCGCGACAATGTCTTCGTCGAACGGCTATGGAGAACTATCAAATATGAGGAGGTCTACCTGCACGCCTATGCCAACGTCCCGGAGGCACGCGCATCGATCGGGCGCTACATCGGCTTCTACAACGGGCGACGCCCACATTCATCGCTTGACGGCAAAACCCCGGATCAGGCTTACTTCAACCCGCTGACACCGGTATTGGTGGCAGCGTAGCCAAGGCGGGAATCCACTTACGAAACCCCCGGAACCTGTTCAGACAAACCGAACCACCTCTGCATATTGGCTGTCTGGCAGGCAACACCAGGTTTTTAGCAACGATCCGGCTGGGCTAAAGCGACTTCTTCGCTGGATCTGCAAAGCCAAGGCCACGTTGACAGTTTTCGAGGCGACAGGCGTCTACGACCGACTACTTCAGGCGCAACTGGCGGCTCATGGAATGCCTTTTTCCCGGGTTAACCCCAAACAAGCACGTCGTTTTGCTGAGGGCATTGGTCAACTGGCAAAGACGGATAAAGTTGATGCCGTCCTTTTGGCACGGATGGGATCGCTTCTTGACCTCGAAGCTGAGCAGCCACGAGCCCATAGCTCGAATGTTCTTAAAGACTTAGCTACGGCCCGGCAGGCTTTAATCAGGGATCGCACGGCGGCGAAAGCACGCGCACAAACGGCCGACATCCCTTTGCTCAAAACACAGTTCAGCCGGCGTCTGAAACAGATCGAGCACGATCTCGCGCAAGTCGAGGCAGCAATCCTAAGTGTGATAGCGCAAGATGAAGCTCTTTCAGAGAGCGCAGAAATCCTGACCAGTATTCCTGGAATTGCGACGGTAACTGCCTGCGCTATGCTCACAGAAATGCCCGAACTTGGGAAACTCTCAGGCAAGCAGGCGGCGTCTCTGGCTGGCCTCGCCCCAATGTCACGGCAATCGGGGAAGTGGCAGGGGCGAGAGCATATTCGCGGTGGCCGCGCGGAAATGCGGCGTTCATTGTATTTGCCGGCGGTGGTCGCAACCCGCTTCAACCCCGACATGAAGGAGAAGTATAATCAGTTGGTTGCGTCAGGAAAGAGCAAGAAACTGGCAATAACCGCGATCATGCGCAAACTGCTTGTCATGGCAAACTCTCTTCTGCGGGATCGCAGGAAATGGGCCAAAATACATCCTTGAACAATACGGATACTCGCGGTTTGCTTGCAAACCGCTGCCGGGCTATGGATGCAAGCATCGCCTGCCGGGTAACACATCGTCGGGCGCTGTGCTGCTTTGCAGATCGCCTCTGCGTCAGCGGCATCATTTTTCTGGCGCTTGACGAAGGGCTTGACGTAGGCGAGCGGGATGAGCCGCACCTCGTGACCCAGCTTGCCGATCTCGCGGCCCCAGAAATGCGCGCCGCCACAGGCCTCCATTGCCGCAACACAGGGCTGCAACTGGCTGAAGAAGGCCAGCACCTGATCCCGCCGCAGCTTCTTGCGCAACTCCGCCCGACCCGAGGCGTCAGCCCCATGGTCCTGAAACACATTCTTCGCCAGTCTATCGGCGATTGCTTCGCATTCGCCTGTCGGCCAACGGGTCGAGCCCGACCGTGGTAATCTCTGACATGACCGTCCTCCTTTGTGGATCCTCGTAGACCCACCTTGGCATATTGATGCCGTCGGGGGGCGGTCACATCATGTGTGCCGCTTGCGGCACAAAAGCACGAAACGTGCAGATTGCTTGGCTCTTCAAATTTCGAAATTAGCCAAACTTTCCGCACGTTTCCGAAGTCTGCAGGATATCTATGCCACTGCAGCTTTTGATGTCAGTGCTGCGCCAATTGGGCTATTATACTGTCGGTATAGGGTAAATGCAGCACCTGTTTTGCCGCCGCCATCGCTGATAGGGTGGAGCCATCTGGTTTGTATTGAGAAAAATTTTCGACGACCCAATTCGTGCCCACACTCCAGATAATCATCTCTTCGATCAGAGCCTGATCAAGTCCGGCTGCACGGCCCAGATCAAACGCCTCACAGGTGAGGATATAATTGGTATAGGTCATGAAATTGATCAAGGTTTCGATCAGATCGTGCTGAGCTGCGTTCGGGGTGAAATCAGGCGCTGCACAATAATCTGGTAACCGGGGCGTCAGGCGGCCATAAAGGTCAGTCTCCATCTCGGGGCCCATCAAATAGTTCGCGTCCCGTCCGTATTTTGACGGGGCAACAAATCCCGGAATCCGAATTTTCATGTCATTGGCATCTTCGGTAAGCTTGATGGCTTTCATGTGGTTTTGCCGCTGGTCATAGACCGCGCCTGCAAGGTCGTAGCGCGCGCAAACCAAGCGGCCGAGCGGAAGCGCTACGCCATGCTCGTCGGCGATGAGAACGGTTAGGTTCATGTCTTTCACGCCAATTTCAAGCGAACAAGACGTGTCATAGCTGCCATCGAGTAGCATCGGAATGAATTGCGCCGCAGGCACTGAATGTGCCGAAGTTGTCATCATGTGGCGCCACATCCAATGGGTGGGAATACCCGCATTTTGCGACATTGCGAGACAGTCACCGCAAATTGTGACCGAGCCGTAAAAAAGATGGTTCGTCAAGAGCTTGACCGTTTGTGCAGTGCCAAAGGCACCTGTAAAGAAGGAAACCTTGGTCATGACATCTAGGATCCCCTTTGCCGCGTCATAACCCAGTCGATCTCCAGCGCAATAGGCGCTTGAGTTACCAAAATCGACGCCCATGTGCGACAGGTTGCTGACGGGCGCTTCGATGCTAAACACACCCCTTTGCCTTGCGGCGTCTGCAATTTTCATGGTGCTGTGATAATCGGTGGTCGAGGTATTCACCCAAGTGGCCCCCGCATCCATTCCAGAGACGGCACCGTCGTCACCCAACATGCATTCCATGACATGTTCGGGCCTGGCAAGGCAGGTAATTACGACCTTGGCACCCTCGGCGGCCCTTGCAGGGGTCTCGGCCCATATCGCGCCCGCTTCCATCACTGATTCAGCTGCTGTGCGAAACTTGTCAAAGACCCTGACGCTATAGCCAGCCTTTAAAAGCGCCATCATCATCGGGCGCCCGATGCGACCCGCACCAATAAAACCGACTGCCTTATCCTGCATATTTGTGTCCCTTGTTTGCATTGAATCTATTGATCAGCGGGCAGCGACCTGATCACGCCGCCTTTGCGTTTTTACGCGAGGGAGGCACCAGTGCCTTGACGACTTGGCGCATGTTGACAAGTCCCAAGGGCTTGCCATTCTCAACCACCCGATAGGATTTGTGTGTATCGCCATCCGACAGCGCAATCAGCCTCTCCAGCGATACATCGGCATCTACCTCACCATCCACTTGCCCAGCCTTGTCCAGTGACATGATTGAGCGCACGCGCAGCACCCGCGCACGATTGATATCGCTGATGAAATCCTCGATGTAAGGATCAGCGGGAGCAAGCAAGATCTGTTGCGGCTCGCCCTGCTGAATAACCCGACCATCCTTGAGGATCACCAGATGGTCGGCCAGTTTCAACGCCTCATCAAGATCATGAGTAATAAAGATCACTGTCTTTTTTAGTTCTGATTGCAGTTCCAGCAGCAGGTTTTGCATATCGGTGCGGATGAGCGGATCAAGGGCTGAGAAAGCCTCGTCCATCAACATGATGTCGGAATTTGATGCCAATGCGCGGGCAATCCCAACGCGCTGCTGCATGCCACCCGAAAGCTGATAGGGGTGCTTTGATTCATACCCATTCAAGCCAACCCGGTCGAGCCAGATTTGCGCTTCTTTGGCTTGTGCGGCGCTATCCATGCCTTCAATTGCCAGTGCCATCGCGGCGTTTTGCAAAATGGTGCGATGCGGCAGCAGGGCAAATTTTTGAAACACCATCGACATTTTATGCCGTCGCAAATCCCGCAACTCCGCTTGCGACAGCTTCATTACATCTTGGCCCTCGACCAAGATTTCGCCGGCTGTCGGTTCAATCAGACGGTTGAGGTGCCGGATCAGCGTCGATTTTCCCGATCCTGAAAGCCCCATGACAACTGTTATTTCGCCTGCCTGCATGTCGACATTGATGTTATTGAGCCCCATAACATGGGCGTGGTTTTGCAGCAGCGCTTCTTTGCCCATGCCCGCCACAGCATGCGGCAGCATATCCTTGGGTTTGGTGCCGAATATCTTGTAGACGTTCCGCAATTGAACCTTTGGAGAATTTGTCATCACTCTGTCCTAGTGCCGGTCTTGAGAGACGTGAATGCGTTGCAGTGCGGCCTTGGATGTGCGGTCAAGGATGATCGCCAACAGCACGATACCAAACCCCGCGACCAAGCCTACACCGAGTTCCAGATTCCGGATGCCGCGAAGCACGAGCACCCCAAGCCCCGGAGCCGAAACCAGCGAGGCGATCACCACCATTGCAAGGCTCATCATGATGGTTTGGTTGATCCCTGCCATGATGTTGGGCAGGGCAAGCGGCAGCTCCACCCCGATAAGCTTTTGCATCTTTGTCATGCCAAAGGCATCGGCAGCCTCTATAACGTCGCGGTCAACCAGCCGGATGCCGAGGTCGGTCAGGCGTACGACTGGTACGATGGCATAAAGGATAATGGCGATACCAAAGAGCTTGGATTCCGTGACCGAAAACAGAAAGATCAGCGGGATTAGGTAAACGAAGGTCGGTAAGGTTTGCAGTAGATCCAGAACCGGAATGGTCAGACGCTGCATGCGGTCAGATTTGGACATCAAAATTCCGATGGGAACCCCTGTAACGACACAGATTCCCGTGCAAACAAAGATGATCGAAAGGGTCTGCAAGGCAGCATCTAGGTGGTCGATAGCCCCTAGAAAAAGGAATGAGATAGCGACGAAAACGAAGACACCGATGGACCTAGACACCCACCACGTCAGTGCGAGAAGCAGTGGAAGGATCACCCACCAAGGTACTGTGGCTGCAATGTATAGAGCACCATCAAGAAACCATGAAAGGGGTTGGGTCATCGGGTCAAGTACGAGCTTCAGCCCGGTTCTTGCAGACAAAAATAGGCTTTCCACCCCGGCAGTCAAGTCACGGGTCTGCGGTATGGTCGCGCAAGCGTCGTGCAAATTGTCGAGCGATGGAAAGGGAATACTGGAGCTTTCTGCCGATTGGCCCAGCTTGCCCAGCAGTGCAGCCATCGAGGGTTGTACTGCTTTGTCGGATGCCGCGCACCAATCGGCCAAACCAAGTGCATTAAAAACCGTGTCGTAAAACGCCATTTCCTCAGAATCCCTTAGAAGAGGCCCTCCCCATTGGGGAAGGGCCGGATGATGACGCGCGGGTTATTGCAGCAAGGGGGCCAGTTTTTCGCTGGCTTCAGGGTTAAGCCAACCCGCCCAAGTTTCCTTGTAGTTGGAAATGAAATAGGCAGCGGCTTCTTGGTAAGAGGCTTTGTTTTCCTCTTGCCAGGCCAGAACCGCCCCCATCTGGTCATTGGTGAACGACATTTTGGTCAGAAAAGCAACTGCATCGGGCTCGCGCTCTGGCAGGCCAGGTGCGACGGCCGTGACGACTTTTGCAACCGGATAAGCCGAAGCCACGGGGGCCGCGCAATTAGGGTCGCCATTACATTTGTGGGCGTCGGCATCATAGGCCGGCATCTTCACTTGGACCATAGGGTACTTCCCCAAGACCGAAGTCGGTGCCCAGTAATAACCAAACCAAGGTTTCTTGTCAGTATAGGCGGCGGCCAACGTTGTGGCCAAAGTCTCACCAGATCCGTGCTGGAAACGCTTGATTCCGGCTTCTTCCATTCCCAAGGCGCGAATGTTGTTCATATCGACAACATCGCAAGCCCAGCCCGATGGGCAGTCGTTAAAGCTGCTGCCCACAAGCGTCGGATTGGCCAGTACGCCCTCGATGGTGGCAAGTTCGGGATGCGCATCGACGAGGTATTTTGGCAACCACCAGCCCTCGACACCGCCGTCTGAAAGCACATTGGTTAGCTCGACAACTTTGCCGGCGCTGCGCAGCTCTTCATAGACAGGGGATGAGTTTGTCCAGAGCTCGGTTAGCACATCGGGTTGCCCGGTTTCAGCCATCGATGCCATGGCAGGCGTAGTGGACGACGGCACCAGCTTGACCGAGCAGCCATAGCCTTGGGTGAGCAAGAAATCGGCAATATGGGTGATGACCGCCGAAGAGGCCCAGTCCATTTCCGTGATCGAGATTTCGCCACATGCTGCTTGCGCCATTGGGGCAGACAAAGCAAAGCCGGCCGCCAAAGTGGCGGAGAATACTTTTGTGTTCATGGTGTTCCCTCACTGTTAGTTGGTCTTTGCCCGAAGCTGGGCGGCCGTTTCTATGATTGAGTTCGAGCATCCCATGCAGCGAAGATGGCGCTTGACGAAAGTAGAAGCATTTTTAACAATATTCGCCATGCGGCGGATGGTTGGCGCTGATAGGGTGGCAGGTTTCAAATGTAGGTTCTTTCAACGTGAACGCTTAGTTTATCATTAGTGCCTTGAAAAACTGTCAAAAAAATCCGTCTGCTGCATCAGAGCTCGTTCGCTATTGTTGATGCGCAGAGCCAATCGTTTTATGCGCCATATTTTACAATGAAGGAGAATTTCCGCGTGGCCCAAGTTGAATCCGGTGCAATTCATCTTCGAATTATTCTGCTCCCGAACTTTAATCATTTTGCAACAATGGGCTTTATCGACCCATTTCGGGTGGCAAACTATCTTGAAGGCCGCCCCGTTTTTCGCTGGGAGTTTGTGTCGGAAAATGGCGGGCTTTGCTCGTCGAGCAATGGCGCAAGCATCATGACGCAAAGCGTTGAGAGTGTTCAGGGAATTTTGCCGCAAATCGTCATTGTGTCCGCAAGTTGGACGCCAGAAGTCCATGCCACCCAACGATTGTTGTATATGTTGCGGGATTGGGCGCGACGCGGAGTCACGATGGGTGGGCTTGATACAGGGGCCTTTGTTTTGGCGCAGGCGGGGTTGCTGAAGGGCCGAAGCGCCACGGTTCACTACGAGCATATCGATTCGTTCCGCGAGCTTTATCCAACAACCGAGGTGACCGAGAGCCTTTATGTCTTTGACGAAGGCCGGATTACCTGCTGCGGTGGCGCTGCGGCGGTCGATTTTGGTTTGCAGGTCTTGGTTGGAACCCATGGCGCGGCGCTTGCCAATGCCGCTGCCCGTTACATTTTTCACTCAGAAATGCGGGGTCGTGGTACGCGCCAACAGCCCGAACGGGTAGAGCCGCTTGGGCGCCGCGGTGCCGTCAATCATCAAATTGATCATCCAGACGATGGAGGATCATCTGGAAGATCCACTAACGATTCCACAGGTTTGCCAGTCCGTCGGCCTGTCGCAGCGGCAAGTTGGCCGGCTATTCGCGCTGCATATCAAGAAAACTCCAACGCTTTATTACCGCGACATCCGGCTGGATCGCGCGCGCGGTCTGGTGACGCAAACGGAGATGGCGATGTCTGAAATTTCCGTCGCTTGCGGGTTTTCCAGTCAGGTCCATTTTAGCCGCGCCTACAAAGACCGCTTCGGTTTACCACCTATCCGGGACCGGATCGACGGCCGTGTGCCGTTTGAATTCCGCGCCTGGCCGATGCACCGCAAACCGCAGTAGACGCACGGACTGGCGAAAAATGTTAAAAAATTGTCCGCTGGGGAAAGTCTGGCGGGCATTTCACAGGAATTATGGGATGAAAGAGGGTGAGGTGCCCTCAACGTATCAGCTAGGGAGGCCCACATGACCGAACTGCCAACAAAGGCCAGCTTTGCCGCGATCGGGCGGGGCTATGACCAAAACCCGTCGAAATCGTTGTCGCTCTATGCCGACGCCTATACCAAGCCCGAATGGTATAGCGCCGATGTGCAGGCGATTCTCGCCGCTCGTGGCAATGGGTGTGCCATGTCGAAAAGCTGCGCGAGCCGGCGATCTATGTCGCCGTCGATATTGCGGGTCAGCCGATTGCAGTGGTGCGCGACAAAGAGGGCGTGTTGCGCGCATTTTACAACGTGTGCAAGCATCGTGCCCACGGGCTGTTGACGGGAGAGGGCAACACCACCCGCATCATGTGCCCCTATCACGCCTGGGTTTACCGGCTGTCGGGCGAGTTGGTGCGCGCGCCGGAAACCGAAAATCTGGTGGATTTTCAGCCCAAAGAGATCTGCCTTGATCAGGTGCAGGTCGAGGAATTCTGCGGCTTTGTCTATGTGAACCTTGACGCTAACGCGAAGTCGCTGGCCAGCCAATCGGGCGATCTGGAAACCGAAATCCGCCACTGGGCACCCGATATTGACCAGCTGACCTTTGGCCACCGTCTGACCTATGACATCAAGTCGAACTGGAAGAACGTCATCGACAACTTCCTTGAGTGCTATCATTGCCCGACCGCGCATAAGGATTTCTGCGATCTCGTGGATATGGACACCTATAAGGTGACCACGCATGGCATCTATTCCAGCCATATGGCCGATGCGGGCATGTCACAAACAGCGCCTATGATGTGTCGAACGCCACGGTGAAAACCCATGCGGTGTGGTGGCTATGGCCCAACACCTGCCTGATGCGCTATCCGGGGCGGTCGTCGTTTATCGTGCTGAACGTCATTCCGATGGGGCCGGACCGCACCTTGGAAACCTATGATTTCTTTCTGGAAAGCCCCGAACCCATCGCGGCCGAGTTGGACACCATCCGCTATATTGACGAGGTGTTGCAGGTCGAGGACATCAACCTTGTCGAAAGCGTGCAGCGCGGCATGGAAACGCCTGCGTTTCAGCAAGGCCGCATCGTCAATGATCCCGATGGTTCGGGCAAATCCGAACATGCGTTGCACCATTTTCATGGGCTGGTGCTGGATGCCTATGCCAAGGTCGCGCCATGACGCAGCCGAATATAGTGGTGATCATGGCCGATCAACTGGCACCGCAATTCACCGGCGCCTATGGCCACAAAATCGCCAAGACCCCGCATCTCGATGCGCTGGCGGCGCGGGGGATGCGGTTTGATGCGGCCTATTGCAACTCGCCGCTTTGCGCGCCCTCACGCTATGCCTTTATGTCGGGGCAATTGATCAGCCGGATTGCGGCCTATGACAACGCGTCAGAGTTTCGCGCCTCGACCCCGACATTTGCGCATTACCTGCGGCAGTTGGGCTATCGCACCTGTCTTTCGGGCAAGATGCACTTTGTCGGCCCCGACCAGAAGCACGGGTTTGAAGACCGCGTGACCACCGATATCTATCCGGCCGATTTTGCATGGACGCCGGATTGGGAAGCTCATGATGAGCGGATCGACAAGTGGTATCACAACATGCAGACGGTCAAGGAAAGTGGTCTGGCGATGGCCACTTTTCAGATTGATTACGACGACGAGGTCGAATTTGCCGCCAAGCGTTGGCTGATGAATATCGCGCGTGACCGGATGCAGGGCATGATCGCACCCTTTGCGATGGTGGCAAGTTTCATCCATCCGCATGACCCTTATGTTGCGCGGCCTGAGTGGTGGAACCTCTATACCGACGACGAGATTGAGATGCCGGGGTTTACGCCGCTTTTGGCCGAAATGGACCCGTTTTCCAAACGTCTAATGGACGGCATCGAGGCGTCTTATGTGCCATTGACGTCCGAAGAGGTCCGCCGTGCGCGACGGGCCTATCTGGCTAATGTCAGCTATTTTGATAGCAAAATCGGGTCGCTGGTTCGCACGCTGGAAGAAATGGGCGAATTGGACAACACCATTGTCATCGTCACTGCCGATCATGGAGATATGCTGGGCGAGCGTGGGCTATGGTACAAGATGAACTTTTTTGAAAACTCGGCCCGCGTGCCTTTGGTGATGGCGGGGCCTAGGATAGCACAGGGGGCGGCGGCGAATGCCTGTTCGCTGATCGACCTTTTGCCGACCTTTTTGGAGATCGCAGGAGGCAGCGCAGCTATGGTGGGCGAGCCTATCGATGGTCGTAGCTTGATGGCCTTGGCGCGCGGCGAGGCCGATCCGGTCGATCTGGCAGTAGGCGAATACTGTGCCGAGATGACGCCCTATCCGGTGGTCATGTTGCGGCGCGGCCCGTTGAAATACATCCACTGCGACCCCGATCCGCCTCAGCTTTATCATGTGCTGCGCGATCCGCTGGAAACGACAAACCTGGCTGGTAGCCCCGAATTTGCCAGCGAGGCCCGCGCCTTTGCCGCCGAAGTCGCCGCGCGTTGGGATGGCGAGGCGTTACGGACGCGGGTGATTGCTACGCAAAAATCGCGCCGCGCCCTGCATGCCGCGATGGAGGCGGGCGACGCAAGAAGCGTGGGATTACAACCCGCCACGGATGCAAGCCAAGAATACGTTCGCAACCATATGGATTGGACTGTGGCCGCAGGCCGCTATCGTTTCCCCCCAGCCCGGAGAATTAAGATATGAAACTGCAAGGAAAAATCGCACTGGTGACCGGCGGGCGCGGCGGCATTGGCCGCGCGATCGTGGGCGCGATTTCTTGCGCGAAGGGCGCGACGGTCTATGCCGCCGACCTCTCGCCGCGAAGGGTCATTGGCCGCACATGACGAGGATGGCAGCCGGTTTATCCGCTATGACGTTACGTCTGAAGAAGGCGCGATTGCGACCATGGCGCAGATTGATGCCGAATGCGGCAAGTTGGACATTCTGGTCAATGCCGCTGGTATCGAAATTGAACACACAATTGAAAATACCTCGCTCGCCGATTGGAACCGGATTTTCGCGATCAACGTGACGGGCACCTTTCTGCCGTCGAAATACGCGCTGCCCTTGCTGCGAAAGTCGGCGGCAGCGGGGGGGCCTTCGGCCTCGGTGATCAACTTTGGCTCTTATGACGGGTTTATCGCCGATCCGGGGCTTGCGGCATATTGCGCGAGCAAAGGTGCAGTGCATGCGCTGACCCGCGCGATGGCTTGCGACCACGGGCCCGAGGGCATCCGCGTCAACGCTATCTGCCCCGGATATGTCGACACGCCGATGTTGCGCAGCTTTTTTGGCGGGGCAGGATCGGGTGCAGATGGCGGCACGATTGATACAGTTCTGGACAAAGTGAAAGAGGTTCACCCGACCCGTACCTGTGGCACACCAGAAGATATTGCCAATCTTGTCAACTGGTTGGCGTCGGATGAAGCGCGCTATGCTTCGGGGCAGCTATGGGTCCTAGATGGTGGTCTCACGGCGCAAGTTCAACAGATGAGGTTCTAAACATGGCAAAATCCATCATTATCACCTGCGCGCCAACGGGCGGCATTCATACACCATCGATGTCGCCGCACTTGCCAATCACTCCGGCAGAAATTGCGACAGCAAGCATTGAGGCCGCCGAAGCGGGCGCCTCGATCATCCACCTGCACGCCCGTAATCCTGAAACGGGCAAACCCGATCCGCGCCCCGAGATTTTCGCGCAGTTTCTACCCGTGATCAAGCAGTCCAGCGATGCAGTGATCAATATCTCGACTGGCGGCGGTCTGGGCATGGCGATGGATGAGCGGCTTTTGGCGGCGACGACGGCCAGCCCTGAAATGGCCTCGCTCAACATGGGGTCGATGAATTTCGGCATCTTTCCGATGCTGCAAAAATATACCGAGTTCCAACATGACTGGGAGCGGCCCTTCCTTGAGATGACCAAGGATTTCATCTTTACCAACACGTTTTCAACCATCGAATACGCCCTGAAAACACTGGGCGAAGGCCATGGCACCAAGTTTGAATTCGAATGCTATGATCTAAGCCACCTGTATACGGTGAAATATTTCGTCGATCAGGGGCTGATCAAAGCACCGTTCTTTATCCAGATGGTGTTTGGCATTCTGGGCGGCGTGGGGGCCGACCTAGATAACCTGATGCATATGCACAAGGTCGCGGACCGATTGTTCGGACCAGAGAATTACGAATGGTCAGTGCTTGCTGCGGGGCGCCACCAAATGCCCTTTGCCACGCAAAGCGCCCTGTTGGGGGGCAACTTGCGTGTGGGTCTCGAGGATAGCTTGTTCATCGGCAAGGGCGAATTGGCGACATCGAACGCGCAGCAGGTGCGCAAAATCCGGGAGATCGTTGAAAATCTTGGGTTCAGTGTCGCCACGCCGGCCGAGGCTCGCGCGCGGCTTGGCCTTAAAGGGCAGGATAGGGTGGCATTTTGATGGGTTTTTCAACGGCTAACGCGACCAGGCAGTTGATCAACGGTGAGTTGGTTGAGGGGATGGGAGAGGCGCTGTCGATCGTCGATCCTGCAACGGGACAGGAAATCGCCAAGGTCGCGGAAGCGACGGATGAGCAGGTCGATGCCGCTGTGCGGGCTGCCGAAGAAGGCTTTGCGCTGTTCAGCAGGACGACACCCGCGACGCGCGCCGGGTTGTTGTCTGACATTGCAGATGTGCTGGAAGCCAATCGTAAGGAACTGGCTGCACTCGAAAGTCTAGACGTCGGTAAACCGATGCAATCGGCGCTGAATGACGAGATGCCGCTGACGATAGACACTTTTCGCTTTTTTGCAGGGGCCGCCCGTACCATGACGGGATCAGCGGCTGGTGAATATGTTGACGGTCATACAAGCATGATCCGGCGTGATCCGGTTGGGCCAGTAGCAGCAATTGCGCCTTGGAACTACCCGTTGATGATGGCGGCGTGGAAGCTTGCGGCGCCGATTGCGGCGGGCTGTTCTGTGGTGCTGAAACCATCAGAGATTACACCGCTTTCGACGCTCTATCTGGCAAAGTTGTTGCAGGATGTTTTGCCAAAGGGGGTTCTGAACGTCATTCACGGGCGTGGCACCACTGTCGGCGACAGGCTAATCAACGCGCCCGAGGTCGAGGCGATTACGGTCACCGGATCGCCGGCAACCGGCATGGCCGCGATGCGTGCAGCGGCAACACAAATCCGCCATGTCCACCTGGAACTTGGCGGTAAGGCGCCAGTGATTGTGTTTGAGGATGCTGATATCGAAGCCCTCGTTAACACCCTGCGCTATGGCAGTTTCTTCAATGCGGGGCAGGACTGCGCCCAGCCCTGTCGGATCATGGTCCAAAACAGCATTTATGATCGAGTTGTTGCGGATGCGGCAGCTGCGGTGTCTAAGATCAAGATGGGGCCGCAAACCGCGCCAGATACTGATATGGGGCCGATCATCTCAGCCGCGCAACGAGGCAGGGTTGCAGGTTTTGTCGACCGAGCGCGGTTGACGGCCGAGGTGGTCGCGGGTGGCGCCGCAGGTCAGGGTCCAGGCTTTTTCTATCAGCCGACGGTTGTTGCTGATGTCGATAACGCCGCCGAACTCGCCACAAGCGAGGTTTTTGGTCCGGTGATATCGATCTCGCGGTTCACCGATGCCGAGCAGGCTTTGCGGGTGGCCAATATCGGTCGCTATGGTCTTGCGTCATCGGTCTGGACACGCAATTTGGGTCGGGCAATGTCGGTAACTTCCAAGCTTCGCTATGGCTTCACTTGGGTGAATAATCACGGAGTCGCTACACCCGAAATGCCTTGGGCGGCGATGAAAGGGTCGGGCACCGGCTGCGATATGAGCGTCTATGCGCTTGATGCCTATACGTCTATTCGACATGTCATGTTTGCACACGGGGAATAATGATGAGCAAAATCACGGCAATTGTGACGGGCGGTGGGCGCGGGATTGGTCGCGCCATCGTGGATCGTTTGGTGCAGGATGGTATGCAGGTTTTGACGTGTGGGCGCAGCGCGCGCCCATCGAATTTACCCGCTGCGGTGGCATGGGTGCAGGCTGATGTAGCGACTTCGGCAGGCACGGCAGCGATTATGGCGGCCGCCCATGCCAGCTTTGGCCTCGGTTGCTGTGTTGGTCAATAACGCCGGTGTTCAGGTCGAGAAGAATGTCGCTGACACCAGCGATGAGGATTATGACCGCGTTATGGATATTAACTGTCGTGGTACATTCAATATGTGTCGTGCGGTATTGCCTGATATGATGCAAACAGGTGGGGTGATCGTGAACATCGGCTCGATATCGGGGATGGTCTCTGATCCGGCGATGGCACTTTACAATGCGTCCAAATCATTTGTGCATGGGCTGACGCGGTCAATCGCGGTAGACCACGGACCCAAAGTGCGCTGCAATGCAGTTTGCCCCGGTTGGATCATGACATCGATGGCCGAAGATGGTTTCGCGCTGGCGCGTGATCCTGCTGCGGCAATGTCCGATGCGCTGGCCCGCCACCCCGTCGGGCGTTTTGGCCAACCGGACGATATCGCCAAGATGGTATCTTGGTTGGTTTCGGACCAATCTTCCTATGTTTCGGGCGCATGTTTTACCGTTGACGGCGGCATGACCGCCGCTTCTCCCCTTCAACCAGGAATGTTTTGATGCGTGAATTTCCCCATACTGCCGCCCTCGGTGCGGGCGTTATCGGCGCGAGCTGGACAGCACTTTTTTTGGCATCGGGTCGTTCGGTTGCGGTCTATGACCCTTCATCCGGCGCCGAAAAGCTTGTGCGCGATTATATTGAGACCGCTTGGCCACGGATGGCGGCGCTTGGTCTGACCACGCATGGTAATCCTGACAATCTAAGCTTTCATACCTCTGCAGTCGCGGCGGTTGACGGTGCCGATTTCGTGCAGGAAAGCGTGCCGGAACGGCTTCCAATCAAACATGCGCTTTTTGCAGAGATCGAGCCTGTCTTGAAGCCGGATGCAATCGTTGCAAGTTCGGCCTCGGGCCTGACCTTGGGCAAGATGCAAGGCGGCTGGAAATATCCAGCGCGTTTTGTGCTGGGCCATCCGTTCAACCCGCCGCATTTGATCCCACTGGTCGAGGTGATGGGCAATGATTTGACCGCAGAGGGGGTGCCGGAGAGGGCCGAGGCATTTTACGCCGCGGTCGGTAAAGTGACCATCCGTGTGCGCCGAGAAGTCAGCGGGCATGTCGCCAACAGGCTGCAAGCCGCAATCTGGCGCGAGGCAATCCATCTGGTGCAGTCGGGCGTCGCGAGCGTCGGCGATGTTGATAAGGCGGTTTGGGCGGGGCCGGGTTTGCGTTGGGCGGCTATGGGGCCGACGATGCTGTTCAACTTGGGTGCGGGGCCGGGCGGGCTGCAATCGTTTTGCGACCACTTCACCGACACCTTCAACGGCTGGTGGGATGATCTGGGCCAAGTTCATCTAGATGACAAAATCTCGGCAGAGCTTGTCGCGGGCGTCAAAGAGGAGGCGGCAGGGTTGAACCATGCCGAGCTATCGGCCAAGCGCGACGAGATGATCACTGCAATGCAAATTGTCCTTGCTAAACTGCGTTAAACACTTCTGATTGCGGAGCAAGCCCATGACCGATCTTGTCGCGGATCAAAGAATTGTTGTCGTGGGCGCAGGGCAGGCGGGTTTTGCCGCCTGCGCTAAACTGCGCAGTCTTGGCCATCGCGGTGCGATAACCCTGATCGGCGAGGAGGCCTTGCCACCCTATCAACGTCCGCCGCTGTCCAAGGCCTATGTGCTGGGCGAGATGGCACGCGAACGGTTGTTCTTGCGTCCGGCGGAATTTTACGTGGATCAAGACATCAATTTTCTGACCCATACTACGGTGACCGATCTGAATGCTGATTTGCGGGTGGTGACCCTGTCAGATCAACGCAAGTTTGGCTATGACAACTTGATCCTTGCTACCGGAGCTGCGCCAATACGGCTGTCTGCGGCGTTAGGCGGTGATCTGACCGGCGTGCATTATATGCGCGACCTGGCCGATGCGGACCGCTTGGCGCAAGACCTGTTGCCAGGGCGCCACGTGGTGATTGTCGGCGGCGGCTATATCGGGCTAGAGGCCGCAGCGGTGGCACGCAAGCTTGGCCTTGAGGTGACACTGTTAGAGGCGGGGGCGCGAATCCTGAACCGCGTGGCAGCTGTGCAAACGGCGGATTTCTTTCGCGAACTACACAGCGCGCGCGGTGTTCGCATCCTTGAAAGCTGCCGACTTAAGGCGTTGACAGGTAATGCTGGCCGCGTGACGGCCGCGGTTCTCGCCAACGGTGAGGTTATGCCCTGTGATCTGGTGATCGTCGGTATCGGCGTTCGGCCCAATCAAGCGCTTGCCGAACATGCTGGGCTGGCTATTGACAATGGCATCAAGACCGACAGTCAGTGCCGCACCTCGGTCCCCGATATCTTTGCCGTAGGCGATTGCGCGTCCTTCCCGTGGCAAGAGGGGCGTATTCGTTTGGAAAGCGTTGGCAATGCGATTGATCAGGCCGAAACGGTCGCTGCCGTGATCATGGGTCGAGACGTAACCTACACAGCAAAACCGTGGTTCTGGTCGGATCAATACGAGGTTAAATTGCAGATTGCGGGGCTTTCAACCGGGCATGATGATGTTGTGATACGCGAGGGCATTAATGGGTCGCGATCGCATTGGTATTACAGCACGGGCAAATTGATTGCCGTCGATGCGCTGAACGATCCGCGCGGATACATGATCGCCAAACGGCTGATTGAGGCGGGGCGTTCGCCGGACAAACGTCAAGTGGCCGATCCGGAGATTGATCTGAAAGCCCTGCTTTAGGACGCCGCCTCAGGGGCGGGCACCGTTGTAGGAGGGTGGTGTTGCCACTGCCCTCCTACAACGTCATTAGGCTATTCCACAGCGTGTGGTCACCACGCGGCGCGAAAATCCGAATGTCATATTTTTGATAGAACTCATCGATCATCGTACCAATCTGGTCGGGGTCGGCCCATCGAAGCCACGGAAACACCACGCAATCGGTGATATAAATGTCTTCCTCATAACGCTTCGGTGAATAACTGCGCCATCAAGCGCACCGCTCAAGGCAAAAGCAAACGAGAGATCACACGCTGCTTAAAACGCTAAATCGTTCGCGAAATATATCGTGAACTTTGCGCGCCCAAACATCTCGCAAACGCCCATTGACAAACATAGGAGCTTCACAGCGGGTTCACGTCCAACTGCGAAATCACCTTGCCAACTTCATTTGCGCCTACACCTTCGGACGAAGATTGAAGACCCTCAAAGGCCCAACGCCCTACGAGTTCATCTGCAAACAAAGGACAATCGAACCCGAAAGGTTCACCTTAAACCCAATACATCAAATGCTGGGACAGAACACACTAGGCCGATAATTTTCGGCGCGAAAACTGCCCCGCAATGTCTGCGGTTTCTGGCAAAAGCGCAGGGCGGCAAAGTTGCCTCAGCGCCGTTTTGCAAGGTGGATGCCTGCGATGGTGCAGCGGACAGAGCCACCCGCCATCTCTATGGTCGGGATCGCCAAAGGCACAAGCTTTGCGCTTTGCTCGATCACGGCGATCTGCGTGGGGGCCAGCGCATCATAGGCGGTTTGTGACAGCGCCAGCAGGCGACCCTCTTGCCCCTGAAGCTCGATGGCATTGCCTGCAAAGGATGCGATTTGGGCTTCGCTTAGGCGCACAACGGCACGGCCAGACTCTTCCAGCCGCGCAATCACCTCGTCGCGCCGCAGCGGATCGGTGACCATCTCGGCCCCCAGCAGGGCAAAGTCGGTGCCGATGCACATCAGAACATTGGTGTGGTAAATGCTGACGCCATGGGAATCGGCGGCGGGAAACACCATCGGTTCATAGTTGAAATGCGTGCAAAAGCGCTCCAGCGCGATCGGGTTGGTGCGGTCGGATTCCACCGCATAGGCAACGCGATCAATGTGGTCCAGAACCATCGCCCCCGTGCCCTCGAGGTAGAGCTTGTCCGGTTCCAGCCCTGAATAGTCGATCACATCCTGCACACGGTAGCTGGCCTTGAGCATTTCGATCACATCGGTGCGCCGCTCGCGCCGCCGGTTCACCGCCTTCATCGGGTAGATCGCCACATGGCCGCCCGCGTGGGTGGAAAACCAGTTGTTGGGAAAAACGCAATCGGGCGCCTCTGGGTCTAGCCCTTCAAACACATGCACGCGCACACCGTGGCTCTCGAGCAGCGCCATCGCCGCGCTGTGCTCGTCATAGGCGCGGCGCGCCAGATCTCCCGTTTGCGCGCCGATTTGGGCTTGGAAGGCATTGTCCTGCGCGGTTTCGGTGTTCACGGTGAAATGGTGCGGGCGCACCATGATGACCGCGGCGGGGGCTTGGACTGAGGGACGGCTCATCGGGCAGGAGCCTCTGCG
>CAWJOY010000014.1:0-8150 GCA_963844505.1 uncultured Alphaproteobacteria bacterium | reverse complement strand
GGCTTACAGGAGGCTCAAAGGTTGCCGCATCGACCACCACATCTTCTGCGTCATGATACCCTTCCTCCACTCGAGATCTGAAAGGTTCCATCATTAAGTCTTCAACCGGTTAAATACAAAGAATCATTGCTGCATTAAAATGGACAGAAGGTGCATTTTGATCAAAGTGTTTCAAAGCTATGTGAAGTTCTATTCTGAAGGAACACATCTTTTCCGGTTTAACGGTTTACATCACCACTTCTTTTCGCATTAGCGCAGAAAGTGTAAACCAAGCATTGCTCATTCCCATATTATATTGGACTTGCGAAGTCTCAGGCGTCGTTAACCGGTTAACATCTGAGGCTACGTGTAAACTCTGATTGACAATATTCGCAGCCTAAATTTCTGTGTTGTCAACCAAAGGTCAACACAACGTAAACTAAAATATCCAAAATTCTGGATATCCCTTACATTCTCGCGAACGAATGGTTGGTACAGAGACGAAATATGGGGCAAGTTCCAGACTAAATTCTCATCTGCACGAATTTGGCTTGTGTTTGGTGTGCTCTTCTTGGTCGTTGACTATACTTGCCTCACCGAGGCGCATCGCATTGAGAGTTTGCGCAATTTTCAAGTGAGGTGGGGGCACGTGATCGTCAAAGATGATCCGAAGGAATTCAATCCAACTTAGTTCGTTCTCGGTCGGCGATCCGACCAACGGTAACCGAAAGCCCTCTACCACCCGCCGATCGTGTTTTGCTTCGCTCATTTGCCAAACACACCGCGGATGGCAGACCTTGCGCGTGCAGTAGGACGCGGATCGGAGTTGCCAGAGGCGTCGCGGATTTCTTCAAGCCATAGGCGTTCATTTGCAGTGATCGGCGAGCCAAGGATTTCGAGCAATGCCCTTCCGGCAGTGGAACCTACCGTCTGTTCGATTGCCATACGCATCAAGAAGGCAGGATCGCAATCAAGTGCCTTCGCAAAGTTTGGCACGCGATCAAGCGCCAGCTTTGATGTCCCGCTCTTGATCATCGAGACAAAGTTGGCATTCGGAAACCCCGCCTCGATGGCAATGTCGGATTGGTTCTTGGGGCGCAACTCAAGAATGCGCTTTGTTACATATTTAGCTAAATCAGTATCTTTGAATGGTGTGGTCGCCACATCTATCTCCATGAAGTAAAGTCGCTTTGTCGCGATTTCTTCATCTATAGCGTGCAGACGATGGGGCATTTACGGGATCTACGTCGCAGTTGAAGACCGTGTCGATTTCTTGCTACGTCTTACGAAACGGACGGTTAAAAGTCCCTATACTACATCAGCCTTGATGGTCAGGTCGTAATCGGGCAAAGCATCAATCGCGCGAGCTTTAGCTATGATAGTTACATCACCGTACTCGTCACCAGCGGTTCTTCCTGCATGTCCCTGAATGGCGTCAATTGTCCTGTCGGAAAGCCCCAATTCTCGTGCCACGGTTTTAAAGCGGTGCCGCCAGCCATGCGACGGCTGCACATTTTCTGGCACTAAACCCGCCTCCTGAAGCCATTGAGAAAGTCTCCCACCTGTGCCCCGTGCATTTGCGAGGTATTTTTGGGGAACTGTCGCTCCATGAAAAAGCGGTCCCTGCTTTGCTGCCTGTATAAACTGGATGAAGCCTAAAGAGAGGACCTGTCGATGCAAAGGCACGTCACGGTATGCTCCCGTTTTTACTGATCCAGCATCAGGCGCAATACGGATTACCCACACGTTTGCCTCCTGGCGAATATCTTCTTTGCGCAATTGAGCCATTTCAGTCACCCGTGCTCCCGTGAAAGCACAAAGCAGTGGTATCCAGCGTTTTGCAGCAGTGATATGTGCACTTTCACGATTTGCGGGATTTGTCGAATTGGCGGGTTGATAGCAAACCGAAGCGTTCAGCACTTTTAAGGCTTCAGAATTTGTGTAGCCTCGCTCTCGGTTGATAATCTTCTTTGCCACCGCTTGGCGAACTGTTTCCCCCTCATTTGTTGGGAGACGGTCATTTTCGTAAGCCCATTTCAGCACGGCTCTTATGCTCGCCAGATAGACGTTAGAAATGGTCTTGGTCGATTTTGCTTCCTTCAGCAGCGTATCTCGCCAGTCCAGCAGATTCCGCTTGGTAACTTTTCGCGCATCAGAATCGCGGAGAAATCGGATCAGGTGATCCACAGCATTTTCCCATTGCTTTGCACCATCACGATGCTTTCCAAGCGTCTGTCTAGAAGTGATGTAATCTTGAAAAAGTCCACGGAGAGGGACTGCAGCAAGAATTTCAGCCGGTTTGTTCGGTGGCTTTACAATTGGATCTTTCGGATTGCCGCTAAAAAGACCCTGATCTCGCTCTAGGGTGCGGTCCAGTGCTTCAGCCTCTGCACGAAGCAGAGCCTGTCCGAGGTTGCGCCAATCGGATGAGCCAAATTCGATTGATAGATGATGCTCAGCAACATACCTTTGGATTTCATCATCGACGAGGCGGGTGTCGGATGACGCGAGAGCGGTTCTTATGGCAGCCAGACGCCGCGTACGGTTGTTTGCATAAAAGTGTCGTGCCCCCGCTGCCAATGTGTAATCCGTGAAAACATTGATCATTGCAGCAGGACCCAGCAACGGATCTGCGCCGCCTGCTTCGACAATTCGCATCGCGCATTCATGCTCGGTTTGGATAACTGCCTGAGTTGGCATGCCTAGACGTTTTTCCTCGTCAGCCTTCAGAGTCGCCTGGTAGTGGTTCCATGCTGCGCGTTCGTGATCATCCTCCGCCATTGGGCGAAGCAACTGGTCGGGTGTGGACCTACAGAGCGAACGCATTATGCTTTGTCTAGCCTGCGCGATTTGGTCCTGCATCTGCGCGATGGCGGCGGCATGATTGCGATCGGCGATCCGGAGATCACCACCTAAGGCAATGATCAGTTCAGACTTCCCAATGATGGGTTGGAGCTCTTTGGGAACTGCGATCCGCGCCCAGAACCGACCGCCCTTTTCTTTCCAATGACGACGTTTTGCAGCCACGATCAAACCTATTTCTGGCACAGCTTCTGGCACTAAAAATGGCAATAAGCCTTGTAAATCAAGCGCTTTTTTTAAATCAAGGGGATAGGATGGTGCTGTGAGAGAGGATTGAACTCTCGACCTCACCCTTACCAAGGGTGTGCTCTACCACTGAGCTACCACAGCAAACCGTTTCGTCATCACACCATTTATAGGCTCAAGCAACCCGAATACGTCGCCAGAACAGTCTAGTTAGTCATCGCTAGCGATCATTCTGAGTTTCGTCCGAACCGATCAGCTAGCGTGTGTCTTTCGACTGCGTGAGCGCTGATTAAGGCGAATTCCTCGGGGGTGCAAGGCGAAAAATCACTCATTGCGGCACTATTTTTCAAAAGGTTCCGAACAAGACCGTCAAGACAAAGCGACCCACGGAGCAGGTGCTTTATCCATTGGGTTTTCAGCGGTTTAGAGGCTTGGCGTTGGCAGCCCAAGCTTGCCAAGGAGCGCGGCAAGTGCGCCGTTTGCCGCGGCCCAATCTGCACTGCGCGATGCAAAGAGCGTCGCCTGCGACTGAAGAATCACCGAATCCTGGATGATTTTCAGATGATTGGCGCGCAGGGTCTCCCCTGTCGAGGTGATGTCGGCAATCGCTTCGGCGGTCAGGTTCTTGACCGTGCCTTCGGTGGCCCCTTGGCTGTCGACCAGCTGGTAGTCGGCCACTCCATTGGCGGTCAGGAAATCGCGCACAAGACGGTGGTATTTGGTCGCGATGCGCAGTCGAAAGCCGTGCTTGGCGCGGAAGGCCGCAGCGGCGGCGTCAAGGTCGTCGAGCGTTTCAACATCGATCCAAACCGAGGGCACGGCAATGATGAGGTCGGCATGCCCAAAGCCCAAGGGCGCAAGCTCGGCCACTTGCAGCGACCAATCGGCCAACTTGTCGCGCACAAGGTCAGAGCCCGTCACGCCAAGGTGGATGCGGCCAGCAGCAAGCTCTCGGGGGATTTCACCTGCGGAAAGCATAACCAGTTCAACGCCTTGCACGCCATCGACCGCACCCGAGTATTCGCGCTCGGCCCCGGTTTGGCGCATGGTCACGCCACGGGCGCCGAACCAGTCGAAGGTTTTCTCCATCAAGCGGCCCTTGGAGGGGACTCCGATTTTAAGCATCAGACAAGGCTCCTTTGAGGGCAGCGACCAAGTGCGGGCGGATCACGCCCCCCACAGCCGGGATCGAGCGCCCCTGCCCCAGCACGGCGGTCAGCGCGTCATAGCGGCCACCCGAAGCAATCGGCGGCTCGGATTGCGGGCTGTGGAAAGAGAACACAAAACCGTCGTAGTATTCCATCGAAGTGCGCCCTAGGCTGGCCTCGAATGGCAGGTTTTCAACCGCGATACCGCGTTCGGCCAGCGCGTCGAGCCTTGCGGCAAAGCGGTCCACAGCAGGCGCAATCGCGGGCAGCATCGGTGTGATGCCACGCAAATGCGTCAGTGCCGCCTGTGCAGGCGCTTGCAAGGTCAAAAGGTCGTAAAGAAGGGCCGCCTCGGTGGCTTTGATCGGCGGCGCGCTGGCGTCTTCGATCAACGCTTGGGCGCGGGCTTCGATTTCGGCAGGTGTGCGCAGGCCGACGAAACCGCCCGCTTGCGCGATCAGCGCGGCGGGGGTGCCTTGGGCAAGGTGCTCTAGCAGCCGCGCGCGGGTAGGCGGCAGAGGGCTGCGGCCCGCAAAGCGGTCAAGCAGCGCACGGAACCGCTGCGGGCGCCAGACATGCCGCAACAGTGCAGCCTTGCGGCGCGGCGTGGTCTCAAGCCCTTGCACTGCCGCCATCAGGATACCGATATCACCCGTCACAGACCGCAGGCCCAGCCCGTCAAGCGCGTGCGAAAACAGCGCAAACACTTCGGCATCAGCAGCTTCGGGGGCGGCGCGGTCAAACACCTCGAACCCGACCTGAAGATACTGCGAGGCGCGCGGCCCAAGGTGGTCTTGCTTGCGGAACACCTCGCCCATGTAGCAATAGCGCGCAGGGTCAGCGCCGTCGGCCATATGTGCCTGCACCACCGGCACAGTAAAGTCGGGGCGCAGCATCATCTCGCCCTGAAGCGGGTCGTTGGTGACATAGGCGCGCGCGCGAATGTCTTCGCCATAGAGGTCAAGCAGGGTCTCGGCGGGCAACAAAAGGTCAGCCTCGACCGCAACTGCACCCGCCGCTTGGAAGACTGCAAACAGCCGCTCGGCCTCGGCGCGGATTGCGGCTTTGGTCATTGCTCCAGCATCCGTTTCACCGCGCTCACCAGATCAGCGCGCGGCACTTCGACCTGCGCGGGGCGATCCTTCCATTCCTCAAGCGTCGCATTCTCAGCGATTTTCGCGCCAAGGATCAGGTCCTTGAGGATAACGACGCCCGTTTCAGCCTCGTTGCCCCCCTGAATAACCGCAATCGGAGAGGCGCGTTTGTCGGCGTATTTCAACTGGTTGCCAAAGTTTTTCGGATTGCCCAGATACATTTCGGCACGGATGCCCGCAGCGCGCAGCTCGCCCACCATCGCCATATAATCGCCCATGCGGTCACGGTCCATCACGGTCACAACCACAGGCCCAGCAGTATCAACAGCGCCGCGCCCCTTGGCCCGCAGCGCCGCAAGCAAACGATCGACGCCAATCGACACGCCCGTCGCAGGCACGGTTTGCCCCGTAAAGCGCTTGACCAAATCGTCGTATCGCCCACCACCCGCAACCGAGCCGAACTGGCGCTTGCGGCCCTTTTCGTCAAGGATTTCAAAGGTCAGCTCGGCCTCATAAACGGGGCCGGTGTAATAACCAAGCCCGCGCACAACACCGGGGTCCAGCACGATGCGATCAGGGCCATAGCCCTGTGCGTCCAGCAAATCCGCGATGGTTTGCAGCTCGTCCACGCCCTCGGCGCCCATCACCGAAGTGCCCACCAACTCGCGCAAACGGGCGACGGTTTGCGCCCCCGTGTCACGCTTGGCCGAAACAAAGCCCATCACCACATCGGCTTGGGCAGGCGTCAGCCCCGCGCCCTTGGTGAAATCGCCGCTCTCATCCTTGCGCCCCGCACCCAGCAAAGCACGCACGCCCGCGTCGCCAAGCCTGTCGATCTTGTCGATTGCACGCAGAACGGTGCCGCGCTCTTCCTCGAACTTGGTCGGGTCGGTCGGGTCCAGAACCCCGACAACTTCCATCACGCCGTTCAGCACTTTGCGGTTGTTGACCTTGACGACATAATCGCCGCGCGGAATACCAACGGTTTCCAGCGCATCCGACAGCATCGCGCAAATCTCGGCGTCTGCTGCAACACTGGCAGACCCCACCGTATCCGCATCACACTGATAAAACTGACGAAAGCGCCCCGGACCGGGCTTTTCATTGCGCCAAACGGGGCCCATCGCATAGCGGCGATAAGGCGAGGGCAAATCGTTGCGATACTGCGCCGCAACCCGCGCCAATGGGGCGGTCAGGTCATAGCGCAGCGCCATCCAGTCGGCATCCTCGTCCTGCCATCCGAACACACCCGCATTCGGGCGATCCACGTCGGGCAAGAATTTCCCCAGCGCCTCAACGGTTTCCACCGCCGAGGTTTCCAAGGGGTCAAAGCCATAGCGATGGTAAACGGCCGTAATCGCATCCAGCATCGCGCGGCGCTCGGTAACTTCGGCGCCAAAGTAGTCACGGAAGCCTTTTGGCGTCTCGGCACGCGGGCGGCGGGCAGGTTTATCGTTGGCCATGGTCGGGAACCCTTCGCTTTTGATCGCGCTCCGTGTATCGGATGGGGCGCGGGGCGGCAAGCGCTTGGCGTAAGGAGAGACGCAATGGACCGGATCGACAGCCTAGAAGAACGCATAGCCCATCTCATGCGGGCGGTCGAAGACCTCTCTGACGTCGTGGCACGGCAATCGGGCGAGATCGACCGCCTGACCCGCGTGGCGCAACTGCTTGCCCAACGCGAGGCCGAACGCGAAAGCGATGGCACAGGCTCAATCCCGCTTGCCGATCAAAAACCGCCGCATTGGTAGGGCGCCCACCGCGCGTCAGCGCTGATAGGCTTGCGCCGAAGGCGCGCTTTTAGATCACCTTTGGACAGGGTTATACCTCTTCCACCATCATCACGCCCTGCATCGCTTTGATTGCCCCTTTGATCTGTGCGTTCACTGGATAGGGGTTGGGCAGCGCAAGGTCGATCTCTCGCCCCTGCGCGTCCGCCACGCAAAGGGTGATCTGCGCACGGTTGCGCCCCTGCACCGTCGACAAAAGCGCCGCAATCGAGGCCGCAGCCGAGGCTTGGTTCAGGTGAATCCGCAAAGCCTGCGCCCCCGCTGCATCCGCAACTTGGTCAATCGGCTGCACCCCCGTCGCCAACAGCTTAAGCGTCTCCCCCTCCAGCTCCGCCTTCACCGTCAGCACCACATTCTGGCCCGGCTCCAACAAATCACGCGCCGCTTCCAGCGTGTCTGAGAACACAGTGACCTCATAAAGCCCCGTCGGATCAGACAGTTGCACAAAAGCAAAGCGATTGCCCTTAGCCGACTTGCGTTCTTGTTTGGACGAGACCGCGCCCGCCAACTTGGCAATCAGCGGCCCCCGCTCGGCGTGTTGCGTAAGCTCGGTCAGCGTTTTGACATCACGGCGCTTGAGCGGCCCCATATAATCGTCAAGCGGGTGCCCCGACAGATAAAAACCGATCGCAAGGTGTTCATGCGTCAGCCGCTCTACCGGCTGCCAATCGTCGCGGAACGGCAAGCGCGGCTCGGGAATATCGGCACCCGCTTCGCCAAACAGACTGACTTGGTTCGAGGACTTGGCCTCGTGGATTGCAGCGGAATAGGCGACAAGGCTATCAAGCGCCTCGAAGGCCCGTGCGCGGTTGGGCTCTAGCTTGTCAAAGGCCCCTGCCCGCGCCAGCATCTCCAACGGGCGCTTGCCGACACGTTTCATATCGGTGCGGCGGGCAAAGTCGAACAGCGTGGCAAATGGCTTGTCGCGCCCGCTCTCATCGCGCCGCGCTTTGACGATCAACTGCATCGCCTCGACGCCGACGCCCTTGAGTGCGCCCAGCGCATAGACCACGGCCCCATCCACCACGGTAAAGGTCGCAAGACTGGCATTGACGCAAGGCGCGATGGTCTTGATGCCCAGCTTGCCAACT
>CAWJOY010000013.1:0-7839 GCA_963844505.1 uncultured Alphaproteobacteria bacterium | reverse complement strand
TTTATGAGCTATTGGATCAATATTTTGTTGTCAGCGCTGCCCGTCGCCGTGCTTGCAAGTCTGGCGATGACCTTTCTGATCAAGCCTCGTATCGATAAGATTCTTGCCGCCTAAGGTTTACTGCATGCTGTGAGCGCGCTTGCATTTCAGGGTTGGCCAAACAGCGCAACTGCAATGGTCAGCCGCAAAGCGGAGCTTGGGGAACAGCGCAGCATTCGACGCTTTGGGCTCCGTAGCCGCTATGCGGCGGCGCGGATATATCCAGACAATCACGCTCAGATGAATGTCGGCTTCATGCGTTGTGATCTGATTGGCTTGCACCTGCAGCGAAGGTCCGCAATCCGCCCATGTTGTCGAGCGACACGACCGGCCCTTACCTGCCGGTCGGCCGTCCGGGATGCTGCATGGCCGCATGCCCGGAAGCCGCCGCTCGAATGGTGTGCGGCGACGACTTGTGCAAGCGGTTTAATCCGATGGCTTGAAGGCCCGACCGAAGGACCGATGGCCTTCCACGCCCCTCCCCTCCACACGCTCAGGGTGTGGTGAAAATAAATTTTTCGCATCATGGTTTAAAGCAATCTTGACGATGACCAGCTGATCCGCGATAATAGCGTTTATGAACAGCAACATGCACCTCGCCTCTCGGATAATACGGCCCATACGCTGACCTTGCGGTCAGGTTAAGGGCTGGAACCTTGTTTGCGAGACGCAACCACTTTGGACAGACGCGACGACCTGCGATCTCCAGTGAGTGCTGACCAAGTTCCCAACCTACATTAAAATTTAGCCTGCCGATGTTTTGGCAAGCCAATCGTTTAATTTTTCGGCCGAATTGCGGCCTGATCTGGGATGGGAACGTATGTCTGGATATTGCGAATCATGGCCCATGATGGCCGATGCGGCGGTCAAATTTCGCGGCAAATTGCAAAAGACCTCGGCTCACCCCAAAAATGATTTTTTGGGCTCAATTTTCACAAGTTTTTTTTCGCAATCCCCTAGAGCATCCGCGAAGCAAACGGACCCTCAAAAGGGCGCGATAAGCTGTGTAGCAGAGCGTCTAAGGGCACAAGGGCTAGTAGACTGGCGCAGCCCATATTGACGCACCATCATCATTTATCGCATTGAAATTACTGGATTAATCCAAAATCTCAAGCGGAACAGCAATATTGAGCGCATACCATCAACATGGTAAACACTCGCTCAGAAATTCAACGCGTCGCACACATAAATCCCGCCACCAAAGAGGATCCAAAATGCCCTGATAGCCCCAGATGCGACCGATTGCGTTTGCCGCGCAAATCCGGTCCCGGCAGGAAGCAGACCTAAAGTCCGCCCTCTTAACATGGTCGACCAATACAGGATTCCGCACCGGATTCCAATGGCTGCTGCTGCCTCCCCTCCTTAAAATTCACGCCCTTTATGCATGAGGGGGCCAAACTTCTCTCGTCTGAGCGGTCATGGTCCCTGCATGCCAAACGGCTGGATTTATAGCGATAGGCCTTGGATTAGGTCCAAGCCTTAGATGATCGCCCTGCCTACCGACGGGCAGCGGCCAGCCAATATGAATGCGGAAATGCGATGCAACCTAATCAAGTCACGGGCATGAAAAATGTGCTTCCCACCCTCGCCAAGCGGAATGTCTCACATTCCTCAAAGTCACACCTAAGCGGCTTCCACGTCTTTGGCGATGGAGCTGGGCGGATCGTCGGCGCCGAAAGCCATCTCGAATTCAACGTGGCGCTTTGCTTGGATGCTCACCACAACACTGCCGATCTGCAGGAACAGGTGCCATTCGACTGGCTAGATGAGCTTGGCAAGCGGCGCACGCACTATTTCGACTTTGTCGTAACCACCCTTTCGGGGGACCGAGTGGCCTATAGCGTCAAACCGCTCGCCAAGTGCAAAGGCCGTTTCGCAGATGATATGCAGGCCATCGCCGAGCAAGCGACACAGTCCCGAGACTATGCCCAAGTTCGCATCTTCACCGATCAAGACCTGGATCCGGTGATGCTTTTTAACGCCAAGCTGCTACATGCCTGCCGCACGCCAGTTGCATATCCCGATGCAAAGGCGCGCGAGGTGCTCGAAAGTCTGACCGGCGTTGTAACTATTGCAGAATTGGTCAGCCAAATTGGCCTTCTAGGCGATGGCTTCCGTGCAGTGGTGCGACTGCTGCGAGGTAAGAAACTGCGGCTGCATCGGCATGAGCACATCTGCTACACCGCGACAGTCTACAAAAGCGGCACTTTCTGACGGCCTATTCAGGCGGCCTACTTTCTGCGCGCTTCACTGCCCTTGGATTGACCGCAGACAAGCCTCTGCGCATCCTTTGCTCATCACCTCGACACCACATTCCGGCGCTGGGGCGAATTCAGAAAAAATACCGCATGCATCCCCGAGAGAGCCCCGCTCTCCCGACAGCATCGCTTTGCCAAAGGAGGTTAAAATGGCTGCCAAGCGCTCGCCAGCCAAAGGAACGATACCATTCGTTGAAGCAAAATTCTTTGATTCAAACGAGACAGCCCGTGTGCTCAAGGATCGTTTCAAGCTGCATCTGGGAAAACTGCGCGGCCTCACGCCAATTAAAAATGTAGCCGATGAGGACGGGCCTGCCTATCAGAGCCTACCCTCCCACATGCTTTCGCAAAATGATTTGATGCGCATTGATCGTCGGGCAAATTGCATCCTGAGGAAGCGGCAGTCGACCTCGCCGCTCATCCACTTAAACAGTGACGACAAAGCGCGGCTGGAGGTTTTGCGCGACGGCGTGAGGCTCATCACGATTGCCAGCGAGCACCGCGCAGATGAGCTCGCTGCCGCCCTGCATGCCGAAATGCCATGGATGGCGCCTGCGACCGAAGTTGTATGGCTCGCCATGCGCCGATCAGTGCGCGAGGGCTGGCCAGGACTGCGGCTGCCGCCGATTTTACTCGATGGCCCGCCAGGCATTGGCAAAAGCCATTGGGGGCGACGGCTCGGCGAGGTGCTCGGTTCGCCAACAACCGTGATCGATGCGACCGGCGAGAATTCCAGCTTTGGCATCGTTGGCTCTCAGCGCAGCTGGAGCCACTCTAAAGCTGGCCGCCCGCTCGAGACTGTGCTGCAAACCCTTGTGGGCAACCCAGTGATTGTCATTGATGAGGTCGAAAAAGCGGGCATCGCGGTTTCCTCGAAGGGACTTGTCTTCGGGCTGGCGCAATCCTTGCTGCCGCTGCTGGAGCCATCGACCGCGCAACGCTGGACCTGCCCCTACTATCAGGTGAAGTTCGATATGACGTTTGTCATCTGAGTCTTAACAGCCAATAGCACAGAAGCCCTGCCCGCGCCTCTGCTCAGCCGTTGCCCGCCGATCCGCCTGCGCGATCTGAGCTTGAGCGAACTCGAGGGCTTCGTGCGGCGCGAGGGCGTTAGCCGCGGGCTTTCCTTCACGGCCATCGATGCGATTGAGGCGGCGCTGGCGTTGTCCTCGGCCCGTGCTCAGCAGCCAAGCTTGCGCGTCGCCGCACGCATGCTGCAACGGGCGACAGACCTTGAACAAGCACCGCAGCTTCACTGAGCTGGGGCGGTATAATGCCGCCCAGCCCAATAGCCTATAAATCACTAAACATTTTACCGACAATAGGATCAAACCATGGCCAGACGACCAACACTTGAAGACCTGCAGGCTGCGTGAGGGCGGTTTATCGGCCCACCATTGCCGCCCCAAGAGCCAAAGATGCAACGCCGCACGACCGCAGCCGACGATGCCTATATGGACGCACTCGTCACATTCCATCCGGTCAAAAAGACGATGGCCCAGGACGAGGCCAGCGCTCCAGCTCGCGTTTGTCACGCGGCCAACATGCTCCTCATAAAAGGTTTCAGCTGAGTGATCTGCAGATCGGATGTTTTATCCGCCCAAGGCGCCTTTAAGCGCTGGCGTCGCACTCTATCGGATTGCCGATCACATGCCCTCTATTCTGCAATAGGAGCTTCTAGGCGTATCCGTCTTTCGTAACGCTGCTCGCCGTTGCTTTCGGCCCAGAGCGGACCTTCGCACAATCTTCAAGATGCCGCTGCGCGGCTAGAAGAAGGTGCCGTTTGACAGGTGAGCTGGCAAAGTCAGCTACGCGTGGAACGTGACGATAGCGCAGACTTGTCAAGATAAAGCCTGCATCGCGAAAGCTCTGTATTTGCGTCGGGAAAACTGCGCCAAAAGGCCCTCTTGCTTGGCTGTATTGTGTTTGATTGCTCCTACTACGAGTACTTAGGGTTCGATGTATCTCCGAAAAGCGAATTTAGCGGCTTGAGAAAATTGTGAGTTCTGAGTATTTAAATGGGCAGTCAGCTTGCTGAAATGACCGCTACTTCACGGGCATGACTCGGAGACCTGCAGGGCGAAGGCGACCATGGAAGGAAAATCTTCACAAAAACACCAGAGAAACTTGACGGCTGTAGACCTATTCTCTGGGGCTGGCGGATTGACGCTAGGACTTAGGCAGGCAGGCTTTGACGTTCTTGCAGGTGTTGAAAAGGAAAAGGTCCCCGCCGCAACTTATCGGCTAAACCATCCTGATGTTCATTGCTTTGAAAAAGACATACGTGAAATGGGCGCTGTAGAGCTATTGAACGCCATTGGTTTGAAACGAGGAGAACTAGACCTGTTGGCTGGCTGCCCACCTTGCCAGGGTTTTTCAACGCTACGAACTCGAAAAAAATCTAATGCAGTCGCAGATGACCGTAACGATCTTTTGTTTGAGTTTCTGCGGATTGTTGAGGCTGTTTCGCCCAAAGCTATCATGATGGAGAATGTGCCTGCTTTGGCGCAAGATAACCGCATGAAGACTTTCCTTAAGAGAATATCGGTTCTCGGTTACAAGGTCGGGCGGAAGAACGTAAGGGTGGAGGATGCTTCGGAATACGGTGTTCCTCAACGCCGATACAGAATGATTTTGCTCGCATCCAAGATTGGCCAAGTTGAGGGTGCTGAAAAGTCAGAGATTATTACAGTTCGGAAATGCTTCGATGCCGTTCGGCTTGCACCAGTTGGTGAAGCAGGTGACCCGCTGCATGACCATATTCCAAACAGAGCTCCGCACGTGGAGGAAATCATCCGCAATATACCGAAGGACGGGGGGTCGAGGACATCGCTGCCAGATCATCTTGTCCTTGATTGTCATAAAAACAAGAAGTCTGGCTTTCGCGATGTTTATGGACGAATGTCTTGGGACAAGGTGTCGCCTACGATGACTGGCGGCTGCGGAAACCCATCTAAGGGCCGATATCTTCACCCAGCACCAGCGGGCGCGCGATACAGCCTTCGGCCAAACCACGAGAGGGAGTGACAGCATGCAGTTTAGTGTTCATGCCCCCCTTGGTGCGGCCGATCAGGCGTCCACGCCCCCCTTTTTTTAACCCAAGGCTCGAGGCCCTGCCCCTCTCACACATACCTTGCATGTGCTGCCGGGCAATGGATGTGCTTTGAGGTAGGTCGCGTCGATCATCACGGTTGTCTTCGTTCCGGCCGCTGAGGCCAGTCCCACCATCATTCGAGCGAACACTCCCATGTCGACGCACCGCTTCCAGCGGTTGTAGAGCGTCTTCGCGGGACCACACTCCTTCGGAGCGTCGCTCCAACGTAAGCCATTGCGGTTAATAAATATAATTCCGCTCAAAACCCGCCGATCATCCACGCGTGGCTTACCATGGCTTTTCGGAAAGAAAGGCCGCAGCCGCGCCATTTGCTCTTTGTTCAGCCAGTAAAGATTGCTCATAATTCCCCCCATGCTCAGTGGGAATTGAATCACGCGCACCGCAAGCCCTCAACCAATTTAATCGGTCTGGAGCCTAACTTAAGTTGATGGTCTCCGACAAACTCGGGACGATTCAGTTGACCCCTAAACGCTCCAGTCCAGCACGACCTTGCCCGAGGCACCAGCGCGCATCACCTCGAACCCTTTTACGAACTCGTCAACGCCGAGCCGGTGGGTAATCACGCCGCGCACATCCAGCCCGTTTTCCAGCATGGCGATCATTTTATACCATGTCTCAAAGATCTCGCGGCCATAAACACCCTTGATGGTCAAAGCCTTAAACACAATCCGGCTCCAATCCACTGGCGACTTGCCCGGCGGGATGCCCAGCATCGCGATACGCCCGCCCATGACCAAAGCCTCGATCATCTGGTCGAGCGCTGCTTGATTTCCCGACATCTCCATACCGACATCAAAACCCTGCACGATCTTCAGGGCCCCCATCACCTCGCGCAAATCCTCGTGGGCGACGTTCACTGGCCGCACATCCGCGACCCGCGCGGCGAGCTCCAATCGCGCGGGATTCACGTCGGTAATGACCACGTGGCGCGCCCCAACATGACGTGCCACAGCTGCTGCCATAATGCCAATCGGCCCCGCGCCGGTGATCAGCACATCCTCGCCGATCAGATCAAAGCTGAGCGCGGTATGAACCGCATTGCCCAACGGATCCAAGATCGCGGCAATGTCATCGTCGATACTGTCCGGCAGAGGCACCACGTTAAACGCAGGCAAGCGCAAGAACTCGGCAAAGGCACCCTGCTCATTCACGCCAATTCCCCGCGTCGCAGGGTCAAGATGGAACTTGCCCGCTCGGCTCTGACGGCTTTGCTTGCCGATCAAATGCCCCTCGCCCGAACACCGCTGACCGATTGACAGCCCCGTCACCTGCGCGCCCATAGCGACAATCTCACCGGCAAACTCATGGCCCGTAACCAAGCCGACGGGCACCGTGCGCGCGGCCCATTCATCCCAATTCCAGATATGAATATCTGTTCCGCAGATGCCGGTTTTCTTGATGCGGATCAGCACATCCTCGGGCCCGATCTCGGGCACCGCCCGCTCTTGCATCCAAAGCCCGACTTCTGGGCGCGCCTTGACCAAAGCCTTCATGACAGCACCCCAACTTCCTTGCCCGCAGCGCCAAAAGCGGCCAGCGCAAAATCTAAATCGTCTCGTGTCAGCGCCGCATTCATCTGCGTCCTGATCCGCGCAAGCCCCCTTGGCACCACGGGGAAAAAGAACGCCGAGACCATCACGCCCCGCGCATCCAGCGCCTGCGCAAACGCCTGTGCAAGCGGCGCATCGCCAATCATGACAGGCACGATCGGATGGCTGCCGGGCAAAAGCTTAAAGCCAAGCCGCTCCAGCCCCGCCCGCCAATAGGCAGCGTTCTCAACAAGTTGCGCCCGCAGATCGTCCGCCGCCTCGACAATATCAATGGCCGCAAGCGCCGCCCCAACCACCGCAGGCGGCAAAGCATTCGAGAACAAATATGGCCGCGCCCGCTGACGCAAAAGATCAATTACAGGCTGCGGTCCCGCGATATACCCACCCAAAGCACCGCCAAGCGCTTTACCAAACGTGCCGGTCAGAATATCCACCTTCACCCCTGCAGCCGCAGCCGTACCCCGCCCCTGCGGACCCATGAATCCCGTCGCATGGCAGTCATCGACCATGGTCAAAGCGCCGTAATGCGCCGCAAGCCGCGTCACTTCCGCCAGATCAGCAAGCGTGCCATCCATCGAGAAAACCCCGTCCGTCGCGATCATGATAAACCGCGCGCCATCCGCCCGCGCCGCCTGCAGCTGCGCCTCAAGATCGGCCATGTCATTGTTGGCAAACCGATAGCGTTTGGCCTTGCACAGCCGCACCCCGTCAATGATCGACGCATGATTCAAACTGTCCGACACAATGGCATCCGCCTCGGTCAGCAAAGGCTCGAACAGCCCACCGTTTGCATCAAAACAGGCCGCAAACAGGATCGCGTCATCCATGCCAAGGAACGCCGCAATGCGCTGCTCCAAAGTCCGGTGAATATCCTGCG
>CAWJOY010000012.1:0-69335 GCA_963844505.1 uncultured Alphaproteobacteria bacterium | reverse complement strand
AGCGTCAGGCTGCCTTGGGCAGCGCCGCTTTCGCCTGCGCGATGATCGTGGTGAACACCGTCGCTTCGTTCATCGCCAGGTCGGCCATGATTTTCCGGTCGAGATCGATCCCGGCCAGCTTCACGCCGTGCATGAACTGCGAATAGGTCAGGCCTTCGGCGCGAACCGCGGCGTTGATGCGCTGGATCCACAGGCCGCGGAAGTTGCGCTTCTTAACCTTGCGGTCGCGATAGGCGTATTGGCCAGCCTTTTCGACCGCCTGCTTGGCGACACGAATGGTGTTCTTGCGACGGCCGTAATAGCCCTTCGCCTGTTCCAATACGCGTTTGTGCTTGGCGCGCGTGGTGACGCCGCGTTTGATGCGTGACATGCCTTAGCGCTCCTTACTTCAGGCCGTAGGGCGCCCAGAGGCGCACATGGGCCACATCCGAATCGCTCAGCACGCTGGTGCCGCGGTTGGTGCGGATATATTTGGAATTGTGCGAAATCAGGCGGTGACGCTTGCCGGCAACGCCGTGCTTCACTTTGCCCGAGGCGGTGAATTTGAAGCGTTTCTTCACACCGCTCTTGGTCTTCAATTTGGGCATTTTGGTCTCCTTTGGAAGTCCGTTTGCGTATCGGCCTGGCAGCCCTTTCAGCCAGCCGACACAATCGGAAGCGGGGCGCTTAGCGGCGATTCGCCTGCAAATGCAAGCCTAGTCGGGCGCGGCGCCAGCGGAACCAAGGGTGTTCGCAGCTCGTTCACAGCGGATGAACCTGCCCACCGGACAGATGGGCCATCCGCCCGCCGCGACCGCCGATCCCGGACGCGGGATCGCCCTATTCGCGCTGGTCCACCGTCCCGTCAACGGTCGCGCGCCGCATCTGGACCCCGCGCTGGCTGGAAAAGCGCCCGCGCGCGGTGCGTATCGCGGTGCGGACAGCGGCGATCATCTTGCTGCTGCTCTTCACAATCTGGCTGGTGCTGTTCATCACCAAGGGACGCTTTCTGAAGGGGACGTTCGAAAGCGTCGCGTCGTCGCAGCTGGAACGACAGGTCGCGATCGGTGGCGACTTCCAGCTCTATTTCGCGCCGTTCAACGTCAAATTCTTCGCCGAAGACATTCGCATCGCCAATCCCGAATGGGCGCAAGCGAAACAGTTTTTTACCGCGCGCAAGGTCGATACGCGGCTGGCCACCATGTCGCTGATTTTCGGCAAGCGCGTGATGACCTTTGCCGACATCGATCAGGCGCAGGTGGCGCTCGAATGGGATGCGCAGAACAAGCATAACAGCTGGACCTTTGGCGATCCCGATCGGCCGCCCGAGCCGCTGAACCTGCCGACGATCGAGCGCGCTGCGATCACCAAGAGCGGCCTGACCTATCGCGACCCGCGGCTGCGTCTGTTCGCCGACATCGACATCGACACGGTGCGTTCGACCGGCAGCCGGATCGACGAGGCGATCGGGTTCAACGGGCGCGGGACGATGCGCGCGCAGCCGTTCACGCTGACCGGGCGTTTGTCGTCGCCTAACCAGACGGTCGCGGGCGGCAAGAACCGGCTGACGATGCGCGCGATCGGGCTGGGCAACACCGTCGATCTGGTCGGCACGCTGCCCGGCCCGACCGAATTGGTCGGCGCCGATCTGGCGCTGACCGCGCGCGGCGCCAACCTGTCGCGGCTGTTCGATTTCCTGGGCGTCGCCATCCCTGACACCCGGCGCTACCGCGCAACGTCGAAGCTCGGCTATGACGGCACGGTCTGGAAATTCACCAGCCTGAAAGGCGTGTTCGGCGACAGCGACCTCGCGGGAACCTTCGCAGTCAGCATGCCCAAGGGGCGCGTCTATCTGGACGCCGACCTCACCACCCGGTCGCTCAACATCATCGATGCCGGGCCGTTCATCGGTTACGAGGTCGACCGGCTTGACCGGATGGGCACCGATGGCGTGATCAAGACCGTCGGCGGGCGGCCGCGCGTGCTGCCCGATTCGCCGCTGCGCGCCGACGCGCTCAAGGCGTTCGATGCCGATCTGCGCTACAAGGTTGCCCAGGTCCGCGCCGAGAGTTTTCCGGTCAGCAATGTCGACCTGACGCTGTCGCTCAAGGGCGGGCTGATGGAGATGAAGCCGCTGACCTTCCTGCTCGCGGGCGGCAAGGTGGCGAGCGCCGTTTCGATCGATTCGCGGCCCGCGGTCGTGCGCACCGCCTATGACATCCGCCTGTCGCCGACGCGGCTCGGGACGTTGCTGGCGCGGTTCGGGGTGGCCGAATCGGGGACGACCGGCACCGTCAGCGGACGGATCCAGATGGTCGGCCATGGCGACAGCCTGCGCCAGTCGCTCGCCAGTTCGAACGGCCGCATGGCCTTTGTCCTGCCGCGGGCAGTTTCTGGACGCGCAACGTCCAGCTCGCCGAACTCGACGTCGGCACCTTTGTGCAGAAATTGTTCGAGGACAAATTGAAGAAGCCGGTCGAGATCAATTGCGGGGTGATCGCCTTCACCGTGCGCAACGGCGTCGGCGCCGCCGATCCGATCCTGATCGACACGCAGAAGAATGTCATGGTCGGGCGCGGCGGCTTTTCGTTCCGCACCGAGGCGATCGACATGGCGGTGCGCGCCGACGGCAAGAAGTTCAGCCTGTTTTCGGGGCAGTCGCCGGTGAGCGTCGGCGGCTATTTCGCGGCGCCGCGCATCGACCCGATCAGCGACCAGCTGATGGGCCGCGCGGGCGCCGGGCTGGGGCTGGCGATCGTCGCCACCCCGGTCGCGGCGATCATTCCCTTCGTCGATCCGGGCGATGCGAAATCGGCGCAATGCGGTCCGATCCTCGCTGGCGCGCGCGCCAGTGCGCAGCGCACGACAAAGGGCGACGTGCGCGACGACGTCGGCAAAGGCACGACGGCGAAGGGCGAGGATGGCAAGCAATCGAAGGACGAGGGCGGCAAGCAGCGCAAGAAGTTCCTCGGCATTTTCTGACGCCGATGCCGCCGCGCGTCAGTGGGCGCAGGCGAGGCCTTCGATCACATCCTCGAGCCGCGCCGGATCGCCGAGCGCAATCACATGGCCCGCGCTGTCGGCGTTGAGCGGATCGCCGTTCCAGTCGCACATCGTCCCGCCCGCGCCTTCGACGATGGGGACGAGCGCGGCGAAGTCGTGCAGCTTCAGCCCCGCCTCGACGACCAGGTCGACATGGCCGCTCGCCAGCAGGCCGTAATTGTAACAGTCGCCGCCAAAGATCAGCCGCTTGTGCGCGGTCTTGGCGGCGAGCGCCATGAAGTGCTCGGCGTCATGATCGTCGAAATATTGCGGGCCGGTGGTGGCCAGCGTCGCATCGGCGAGCGCGCGGCAGGTGCGGGTGCGCGCGGGCTTGCCGTTGAACAGGGTCGGCTGTCCCAGCGCGCCGACCCAGCGTTCGCCGCTGATCGGCTGGTCGATGATGCCGAGCACCGGCCAGCCGTCCTGCAGCAGCGCGATCAGCGTGCCGAAAATCGGTCGTCCGGCCATGAAGCTGACGGTGCCGTCGATCGGATCGAGCACCCATTGGCGCGACGCGTCGGGACGCTCGACGCCAAATTCCTCGCCGATGATGCCGTCGCGCGGCGCTTCGGCGTCGAGGATCCGGCGCATCGCGGTTTCGGCGGCGCGGTCGGCTTCGGTCACCGGCGAAGCGTCGGCTTTCGCTTCATGCGTCCAGTCGGCACGGAACAGCGGACGGATTGCGGCGCCCGCGGCGTCGGCAAGGCGATTGGCGAGCGCGATATCGGATGGGCGGGTCATGTCAGCGCGGCCGATGTTCGGTGCCGGCCCCGGCGGTGATGAACAGCGCGCTGGCTTCGTCGTCGACGTCGGCGGTATGCCAGCAGCCCGGCGGGTTGACCGCATATTCGCCCGGCGTCAGCGTGACCGACTGCGCCGTACCATCGGCCAGTTCCTGATGCAGCGTGATTTCACCGCTCAGGCACAACACGACTTCGTCGCCTGCCGGGTGCATTTCCCAGCTCGTCCAGTTTTCGGTGAAGCGGTGGGCGCTGACCAATCGGCCTTCGCGCCCGTCGGCAGCGGTGCGCGCTTCATAGTCGGCATACCATTGCATGCCGTCGAACGCGGGCTGGGCGGCGGCGGTCGCGCCCAGGCCGAGGTGGAGCGGCTGGGTGAAAATATCGGGATTGGCCATCGGACCCTCCTAGTCGAACAGCGACGAAACGCTCGATTCGTCGGCGATGCGCTTGATCGCTTCGCCGAGCAGCGGCGCGACGGTGAGCGCGCGGACCTTCTTGCTGTCGTTGACCGCATCGGTCGGCTGGATCGAATCGGTGATGACCAGCTCGGTCAGCTCGCTCGCCTCGACGCGCGCGACCGCGCCGCCCGACAGCACGCCGTGGGTGCAATAAGCGACGACGCCCTCGGCGCCCGCCGCCTTCAGCGCCCCGGCGGCGTTGCACAGCGTGCCCGCCGAATCGACGATGTCGTCGATCAGGATGCAGAAGCGGCCCTGACACGTCGCCGATGATGTTCATCACTTCGGATTCGCCGGCGCGCTCGCGGCGCTTGTCGACGATCGCCAGCGGCGCGTTGTCGAGCCGCTTGGCGAGCGCGCGGGCGCGCACCACGCCGCCGACGTCGGGCGACACGACCATCAGATTCTTGCCCGCGAAGCGCGCCTGAATGTCGGCGCTCATCACCGGCGCGGCGTAGAGATTGTCGGTCGGGATGTCGAAAAAGCCCTGGATCTGCCCGGCGTGCAGGTCGATCGCGAGCACGCGGTCGGCGCCCGAGGTGGTGATCAGATTGGCGACCAGCTTGGCCGAAATCGGCGTGCGCGGGCCGGGTTTGCGGTCCTGGCGGGCATAGCCGAAATAGGGGACGACCGCGGTGATGCGCTTCGCCGAGGCGCGGCGCAGCGCGTCGGTGATGATCAGCAATTCCATCAGATTGTCGTTGGCCGGGAAGTTGGTCGGCTGGACGATGAAGACATCCTGCGCCGCGGACATTTTCATGGATCTCGACGAACACTTCCTCGTCGGCAAAGCGGCGCACGCTGGTGTCGGTCAGCGGCAGTTCCAGATAGTCCGCGATCGCGCGGGCGAGGGGAAGGTTGCTGTTGCCGGAGATCAGTTTCATGGGGTGCGCGGCCCTTTCGCGGCGGATAGGATTGCGCGCCCCTTAGCCAGCGGGGGGCGATAGGGGAAGGGTGAAGTTGACGCCGCGCGGTCGCCGACCCCTTGGGTCATTGCAATCGCGGCGGCGGGGGGTATGGCTCGGCGGTATGACCGACGCTGCCGACACGCTCACCATCGTCCTGGCCCAGATGACGCAGGCGGTCGGCGACCTGGCCGCCAATGCCGATGCGATGCGCGCGGTGCGGGCGCGGCACCCGGGGCCGACCTGATCCTCTATCCCGAGTTGCAGCTGATCGGCTATCCGCCCGAGGATCTGGTGCTGAAGCCTGCGCTCGCCGAGCGCGCCGCGAAGTTGCTCGCCGAGCTGGCGGCCGATACCGCCGACGGCGGCCCGGCGATGCTGGTCGGATCGGTCGAACGCGACGGCGCGGACCTGTATAACATCGTCGCGCTGCTCGACGGCGGCCAAATTGTCGCGACGCGGCGCAAGCATGAACTGCCGAATTACGGCACCTTCGACGAAAAGCGCATCTTCGTCCCCGGCCCGCTGCCCGATGTCGTCGATTGGCGCGGGATCAAGCTCGGGCTGCCGATCTGCGAGGATGGCTGGTTGCCCAAAGTATGCGCGGCATCTGGCCGACCAGGGCGCCGAGCTGCTGATCTCGGTCAATGGCAGCCCGTATGAAATCGACAAGGACGAACGGCGGCTGAGCCAGGTGTTCGCGGGCGCGTGTCGCCGAAACCGGGCTGCCGCTGATTTTCCTCAACCGCGTCGGCGGGCAGGACGAACTGGTGTTCGACGGCTGCTCGTTCGTGCTCAACGCGCGATGGCGCCACGGCGCACCGCTTGACCGACTGGGAAGCCGAGGAACGCGTCACGCGCTGGACGAAGGGCGCGAGCGGCTGGACCTGCGACACCGGCGCGATCGCCGAATGGGAGGCACATCCCGCCGACATCTACAGCGCGATGATCGTCAGCTTGCGCGACTATGTCGAACGCAACCGCTTTCCCGGCGTCGTGCTCGGGCTGTCGGGCGGGATCGATTCGCGCGATCTGCGCGGCGATCGCCGCCGATGCGCTTGGGCCCGACCGGGTGTGGTGCGTGATGATGCCCAGCCGCTTCACCAGCCAGGCGAGCCTCGACGATGCGGCGGGCTGTGCCGAACTGATCGGCTGCAAGCTCGACACGATCTCGATCGTCCCCGCGGTCGAGGCGTTCGATACGATGCTGGCGGGCAGCTTTGCCGATGTCGAGGTCGATATCACCGAAGAAAATGTCCAGTCGCGCATCCGCGGGCGTGACCTTGATGGCGCTCAGCAACAAATTCGGGCCGATGCTGCTGACGACCGGCAACAAGAGCGAGATGAGCGTCGGTTATGCGACGATCTATGGCGACATGGCGGGCGGCTATAATCCGCTGAAGGACGCCTATAAGATGACGGTGTTCGCGGTCGCCAAATGGCGCAACGACAATGTGCCGCGGCTGTCGCGCAACCCGGTGGCCCCGGTGATGCCCGAAACGATCATCACCAAGCCGCCGAGCGCCGAACTGCGCCCCGACCAGAAGGACGAGGACAGCCTGCCGCCTTATGCCGATCTCGACCGCATGCTGCATATGCTGGTCGAAGAGGAGGCGAGCGTCGACGATGTCGTGGCGCGGCATGGGTTCGACCGCGATGCGGTGGTGCGGATCGAACGCCTGCTGATGCTCGCCGAATATAAGCGGCGGCAGGCGCCGCCGGGGGTCAAGCTGTCGACGCGCAACTTCGGCCGCGACCGGCGTTATCCGATCACCCATGGTTTCCGCACGGGATGAGTGCGGCGCGCGCCGGTACCGGTGCGTCGGCGGGGGATAGTGCGTCTGGAGGGTCGGCGATTATATCGCGCGCCCAGAAAAGGCGCCCACAAGGCGGGAGCGAGACAAGATGACGTTGCTCGGCCCACCAGCCGCCGGTCGCACGCGCCGGACGGGTACTCGACATATTGCGGATCACCGTGGCGATCCTGATCCTGATCCACGGCGTTTACCGGCTTGCGGCGGGATTGGTGGAGCCGTTCGGCACCTGGCTCGATAGTCTTGGCTTCCCCTATGGCGTATGGCTGGGCGATGGCGGTGACGCTGTACGAACTCGTCGGCCCGGCGCTGATGCTGGCGCGCCGCTGGACCAGCTTTGCGGCGCTGGGCCATGCGGCGATCTTGACGCTCGGGATGGTCCTGGTCCATCTCCCCGCGGGCTGGTTCGTCGTCGGCGGCGGGCGCAACGGGATGGAATATAGCGTCATCCTGATCGTCTCGTTGCTCACGATTGCCTGGGCCTATTGGCCGGAGCGCCGCCGCGCGGCCTGACGCTGTACGACGGGGTCGCATGCGGGGAGCGAAGCGGTTATAGGCGCGCGCTATGACCGTCGTGACCCGCTTCGCCCCCTCGCCCACCGGCACCCTGCACGTCGGCAATGTCCGCACCGCGCTCCACAATTGGCTGTGGGCGCGCAAACATGGCGGGCGCTTCCTGCTGCGCATCGACGATACCGATCTCGAGCGGTCGAAAGAGGAATATGTCGATGCGATTCGCGCCGACCTCGCGTGGCTCGGCCTCGATATCGATGGCGAGGAACGCCAGTCGGCGCGGTTCGCGCTGTACGAGGCTGAATTCGACAAGCTCAAGGCGGCGGGCCGCGTCTATGCCTGTTACGAAACCCCCGAAGAACTCGACATCCGCCGCAAGATCCTGCTCTCGCGCGGGCTGCCGCCGGTCTATGAGCGCAAAGCCGCCGACGCGCCGGTGCCCGACGGCGTGGCGCCGCACTGGCGTTTCCGGCTCGACCATGACGCGCCGATCGAATGGACCGACCTGGTCCGCGGTGATCAGCATTTCGAGCCGAAGACGATGTCCGACCCGGTGGTGCGCCGCGCCGACGGCAGCTGGCTCTATCTGCTGCCCAGCGTGATCGACGATATCGCGATGGGGATCACCCATGTCGTGCGCGGCGAGGATCATGTGTCGAACACCGCGACGCAGATCCAGATGTTCGCTGCGCTGGGCGCGACGCCGCCGCACTTTGCGCATGAGGCGTTGCTCGTCGGCACCGAGGGCAAATTGTCGAAGCGGCTCGGTTCGCTCGGCATGGCCAGCCTGCGCGACGAAGGGATCGAGCCGATCGCGCTCGCGGCGCTGCTCGCGCGGCTCGGCACCAGCGACCCGGTCGAGCCGGTGACGAGCCTGGCGCCGCTGATCGAGCATATCGACTTTGCGCGCTTCGGCCGCGCCCCGGCGCGGTTCGACGAGGCCGAGCTGGCGCTGCTCAACCAGAAGATCCTGCATCACACCGAATATGAAGCGGTCGCGGACCGCCTGCCCGCCGCGATCACCGCGGCGCGCTGGCATGCGATTCGCCCCAATCTGATGACGGTCGCCGAGGCCGCCGATTGGGTGGCGGTGTTCGACGGGCCGTTGGCATCGCCGCCGGTCGATGATGCCGACCGCGCGGTGCTCGCTGCCGCTGCGGCAGCGGCGCCCGCGATCGACTGGAGCGCCGACCCCTGGCACGCGCTGACCGCCGCGGTGAAAGAGGCGACGGGGGCAAAGGGCCGCGCGCTGTTCCTGCCGCTGCGCCGCGCGCTGACGGCGCGCGACCATGGTCCCGACATGGCCGAACTGCTGCCGCTGATCGCGAAAGATCAGGCGGTGGCGCGGCTGGCGGCCAGCTGACGCCAACCACAGCAAAGGAGCACTCCAGTACTTGCCTACCTTCAGCTTGACAAAACAAGTGATGATATACTATCACTCATATCTGACTTGGCCGATAGCGGTGGTCGAAACACGGCGGGGCCGGGTCTGACAGGCAAGGAGAGATGCCATGACCCTGATACCCCTGATTTCGGCTATCATGACCGCGCCCGAAGTGACCACAGCGCCCGCGGGATCGATCGACGAGCCATATCCCGCAACAGCTATGGCAGCGATCATCGGCCGCCACCCGGTCGCGGCGCTGCTTGCCGTCGGGCTGCCCGCCGCGCTGGTCGTCGCGGTGGCGCTGTCGCCGATGATCGTTGATACGATACCCAAGACCGACCCGATGGTCGGAACATTGATCGAACTACCGCCGCCTCCACCGCCGCCCCAGCCGACCGCCGACGCAAAGCCCGTACCGCGAACCGCGTCCGCGACCGACACGGTGAAACCTGTCGTCGAAACAATGCCGTCCTTCGACAATCGCGTGGTCGAAGGGCCGGTCATCGTCGATCTCGACCCGATCGATCTTGGGCCTCCAGCACGGCCCGCCGATCCGCCGCCCTTGCCCAAGCTGGTATTCGCCGAACTCGATCCGCGCTACGCCGGGGCGTTCCAGCCCGACTATCCGGCGAGCGAACAGCGGCGCGAGATCGAAGGCGTCGCCAAGGTTCGCGTCCTGATCGGCACCGACGGGCGGGTGAAGGCGGTCGAACTGGTCAGCACCGACAGTCCGGGCTTTTTCGCCGAAACCAAACGCCGCGCGCTTGCCAAATGGCGCTTCACGCCCGCGACGCGCGGCGGCGTGGCCGAGGAAAGCTGGAAGACGATGACGGTGCGCTTCGAGATCAGGGCGGCTTAGCCGTCCCCCAAGCCCCCTCCCGGGCGGACGGTGCTGCGCCGTCCGCCCGCTCTTTTGCTTGACAGAAGCGCCGAATCCGGTCAGAGGCGCGCGGATATTGGGGGCGGCGCCTCGTGCGCGGCCCCTAAGTTTTTCACACCAACGTCGGGGCCATAGTCCCGCCGCATCCTTCGGACCTCCGGCGGATGTGCAGATATTTCGAGGAACAGGGCCATGGCCAAGCCGACGACCGTCAAGATCAAGCTGGTGAGCACCGCCGACACGGGCTTTTTCTATGTGACGAAAAAGAACCCGCGCACGATGACCGAAAAAATGTCGGTGCGGAAGTATGACCCGCGCGTGCGCAAGCATGTCGAGTTCAAGGAATCGAAGATCAAGTGACGCGTCGATCCGTTCGGCGACGCTGAACGGAATCGATGACGCGCATCCCGGCAAAAGCCGGGATCAAAGGGCGGCCGTTTGCGCCGCCCTTTTTCGTTTGTCTGCGCAGGCTGTCAGGCGAGCCGCGACATACTTTTCTGAACCAACTGCTGCCCTGTCGACCAGGCTATTGCGGTCGATCGGCTTCGACAATCCGGTCCTGAGCGCCTGCCGCAAGCAGGCAGCCGAGAGGGGCGCTGAATTCGATCGCCCCCGGCGCATTGCCAGTCGCTCGGCCTCAACGCCTATCGTCTGCGAGACCTGCGCACCGCGGCAGAAAGGCCGAAGCGAAAACGCTATCGCCAGGCTGCGTCGCGGCGCGTTTATGCGTCGATGCTGGTCTTTACATCGCCGTGGACCAGCCCGCCGTCGACGGTGATCGTGTCGCCGACGACATAGTCGCCCGCTTTCGACGCGAGGAAGATCGCAGCGCCTGCCATATCCTCGGGCACGCCGATGCGCTTGACCGGGATGCTCTTGGCGACCGCGTCGCCGTGATCGCGCGCCGCCTTGTTCATGTCCGACTGGAAGGCGCCGGGGGCGATCGCGGTGACGAGGATATGGTCCTGCACCAGCCGCGCCGCCATGCGCTTGGTCAGATAGAGAATTGCCGCCTTTGACGCGTGATAGCTGTAGGTTTCCCACGGATTGAGCCGCATGCCGTCGATCGACCCGATGTTGATGACTTTCGATGGGCGTTCATGCGACCCACCCGCCTTGAGCAATCCATGCAGCGCCTGGGTCAGGAAGAAGGGCGATTTGACGTTGATGTCCATCACCTTGTCCCAGCCCGCCTCGGGGAAACCCTCGAACGGTTCGCCCCATGCGGCGCCAGCGTTGTTGACGAGAATGTCGAGGCGTTCCTCGCGCGCTTCAAGCTCCTTGGCGAGCGCGCGGCAGCCTTCGACGGTGGCAAGATCGACCGGCAGGCCGATAACCTTGCCCGGATAGCGGGTGTCGAAATCGGCGATGGCTTCCTCGATCTGCGCGGTCTTGCGCGCCGAGATATACACGCGCGCGCAGCCCGCGGCGAGATAGCCCTCGACGATCATCTTGCCGATGCCGCGCGAGCCGCCGGTGACGAGCGCGATGCGGCCGTCGAGGCCGAACATGTCTTTGAGGTTCATAGTGTTATCCTTTTGCCCCTCCCCTTCAGGGGAGGGGTTGGGGTGGGGCCTGTGGGCGCGATGCCGATAGACCCTCCCCGCTGCGACTAGCGAACAAGCTCCGCAAGTCTCGCTGCCCCTCCCGCTTGAAGGGGAGGGGCTTCAGGTCGCTTAGTAGCCGTTCATCCGCGCGACCTGGTCGATGTGATAATGCACATCGCCCATATATTCCGCCAGCGCGCGGTCGCGTTTCATGTAGAGGCCGATGTCATATTCGTCGGTCATGCCGATGCCGCCGTGCATCTGGACGCCTTCGCGCACCGCGAGGTTGGCGGCGCGCCCGGCCTTCGCCTTGGCGACCGAGACCATCAGCCTCGCGCCCGCATTGCCCTCGTCCAGCAGCTGCTGCGCCTTCATCACGGTGGCGCGCGCGACTTCCATTTCGCCGTAGAGATGCGCGGCGCGGTGCTGGAGGCCCTGGAATTCGCCGATCAGCTTGCCGAACTGCTTGCGTTCCTTGAGGTAGGTGACGGTCATGTCCATCGCGCCCTGCCCGACGCCGACCATCTCGGCGGCGGCGCCGGTGCGGGTGGCGGCGAGCAAGGCGTCGAGGATGTCGCCGCCCGCATCGACTTCGCCGATCACCGCGTCGGCATCGACTTCGACGCCGTCGAGGGTGACATGGCTGGCGAGGCTCGAGTCGACGAGGCGGCGCGGATCGGCGGTGACGCCCTTGGCATCTTTCGGCACCGCGAACAGCGTGATGCCGCCGTCGGTCTTGGCCGCGACGATGCTCATGTCGGCGACATGGCCGTGGAGCACGAAGCTCTTTTTGCCGTCGAGGCGGAAGCCGTTCCCGGCGCGCGTCGCGGTGGTGGCGATGCGGTCGGGGCGGTGCTTGGCGCCTTCGTCGATCGCGAGCGCGATGATGGCCTCGCCGCTGGCAATGCGCCGGAAGCCAGCGGCCTGCCTGCGTGCCGCCCGCCTTGGCGAGCGCAGCGACCGCGCCGACGCTGGTCGACAGGAAGGGCGACGGGGTCAGGTTGCGGCCGATTTCCTCGAGCACGATGCCCGCCTCCATATGCCCCATGCCGAGCCCGCCATGCGCCTCGGGAACGAGCATGCCGGGCAGGCCCATTTCGGTGAACTGCGCCCACAGGTCGCGCGAGAAGCCGGTCGCGTCGGCGCTGTCGCGCAGTTTGCGCAGGTGCGACACCGGCGCCTGTTCGGCGACGAAGGGGGCGACGCTGTCCTTGAGCATCGCCTGGTCGTCATTGTGGTAGAGTGGCATGTCTTGTCCCAATCTGTTTCTCGTCATCCCAGCGAAAGCTGGGATTCTGCGTTGCGCAGCCGTGAACCGCCCTGTCCCGATAGCGGCCCCAGCCTCCGCTGGGGCGAGCGTGATTTCTTCTACGCCCCCGGCAAATCCAGAATCCGCTTGGCGATAACGTTGAGCATGACTTCGCTCGTCCCGCCTTCGATCGAATTGGCCTTGGTGCGCAGCCAGCCGCGCGCGCGTGCGCCGCCCTTGGTCTCTTCGCTGTCCCATTCGAGCGCTTCGCTGCCGCCGCCCGACATGACCAGTTCGTGACGGCGCTTGTTGAGTTCGGTGCCGACATATTTCATCATGTTCGACGACGCGGGATGCGCGCGGCCCGTTTTCCACATGTCCATGAACCGCTCGCCCATCGCACGGTACGCGAAGACATCGACGTCGAACGCCGCCATTTCGGCGCGCAGGATCGGATCGTCGAGTTCGCCCGCGGCATTCTTGCCAAAGGATTTCGCGAACGCGCCGCCGATGCTGACCATGTCGCCGCCCGCGCCGCCGCCCGAGATCATCTCGCGTTCGTGGCCGAGGAGATATTTGGCGACGTCCCAGCCGCGGTTGATCTCGCCGATGAACTGCGTCTTCGGCACTTCGACGTCGTCGAAGAAGGTTTCGCAGAAGGGCGAGTTGCCGCTGATCAGCAGGATCGGCTTGGTCGTGACGCCTTTGCTCGCCATGTCGAAGAGCATGAAGGTGATGCCCTGATATTTATTCGCCTTGTCGGTGCACCCGAATGTCATGCGGTTGATTGCAGCGAACCTGCATCGCATCGACGATAGTGTGCGCGAAAACCCCGAGACCCAGCGCATTTTTCTGGATCTGCTGCTTAGCCACGGCAACCCCGAACGCGCCCTGCGCCGGATGAACGAGCTGAACGTGCTGGGCGCGCTGATCCCAGAGTTTGAAAACATCGTCGCGATGATGCAGTTCAACGTCTATCACAGCTATACCGTGGACGAGCACATCATCCAGACCATCTCGGTTCTGGCGCAAATCGAGCGGGGCGAGCTGATCGAAGACCTGCCGCTGTCGTCCTCCATCCTCAAGGCGGGGGTCAACCGCCGCGTGATCTATGTCGCGCTCTTGCTGCATGACATCGGCAAGGGTCGGCCCGAAGATCACTCGATCATTGGGGCGCAACTGGCCCGCCGCATCGCGCCGCGCCTTGGCCTGACGCATGAAGAAACTGAAACCGTTGAATGGCTGGTGCGCTATCACCTGCTGATGTCCGACATGGCGCAAAAGCGCGACATTGGCGACCCGCGCACCGTGCGCGACTTTGCCAAAGCGGTGAAGACCAAAAAGCGGCTGGACTTGTTGACCGTGCTGACAGTCTGCGACATTCGCGGCGTGGGTCCGACCACATGGAACAACTGGAAGGCCATGCTGCTGCGCCGCCTTTACGGCATGACCGCCGATGCGCTGGAAGACGGGCTGGAAAGCATCAACCGCGAGAACCGCGAAGACGAGGCCAAGACCGAATTGCGCACCCGCCTGCGTGACTTTTCGGCGACGGCGCTAAAACATGAGACCTCGCGCCACTACGCCCCCTATTGGCAGGGGCTGACCACTGACGCGCAAGAGGTCTTTGCCCGCCTGCTGCAAGGGCTTGGCGACGCCGAAATCCGCATCGACCTGCATCCAGAGCCCGCCCGCGATGCCACCCGTGCTTGCTTTGCCTTGGCCGATCATCCGGGCATCTTTTCGCGGCTGGCAGGGGCGTTGGCGCTGGTTGGTGCCAACGTGGTCGATGCGCGCACCTATACGTCCAAGGACGGCTTTGCGACGGCAGTGTTCTGGGTGCAAGACAGCGACGGCAAGCCCTACGAGGCCTCGCGCCTGCCCCGCCTGCGCGCGATGATCGAGAAAACCCTGCGCGGCGAGGTGCTTCCCCGCGAGGCGCTGACCGTCCGCGACAAGGTGAAAAAACGCGACCGCGAGTTCAAGTTTCCTACCCATATCACCTTCGACAACGAAGGCTCTGACATCTATTCGATCATCGAGGTCGATACCCGCGACCGCCCCGGCCTGCTCTATGACCTGACGCGGACGCTGGCGGTGAACAATATCTACATCGCTTCGGCGGTGATCGCGACCTATGGTGCGCAGGTGGTCGACAGCTTTTATATCAAGGACGCCTTTGGACTCAAGCTGCACGCCAAGGGCAAACAAGAAGCGCTTGAAAAGCGGCTGCGTCAGGCAATCACCGAAGGCGCAGAGCGCGCCGAAGTCTAACCGCGCTCTGCCCGTAAATCCGCCAAGTGATTCTCATGTGTCGCACCCGCGCCGCAACCTTGCCGAATTCATTCCAACGCGCGCCCAAATGCGAAAATGCAACCCATTGATCTATTGGGATAATTCAAAACAGCCCTCCGCCAAGTCACACCCCAAGGCCACAGCGCGCACAAGCCCCTTCCCGACCCCTGCGGAACCCGCTATATCGCGCGAATGACCCAGCTTGATCTCATCCGCAATTTCTCCATCGTGGCCCACATCGACCACGGTAAATCCACCCTCGCTGACCGGCTCATTCAGTTGACCGGCACAGTAGCTGCGCGCGATATGAAGGCGCAGATGCTGGACAGCATGGATATCGAACGCGAACGCGGCATCACGATCAAGGCCAACACGGTCCGGATCGAGTATCCGGCCAAGGATGGGAAAACCTACATCCTGAACCTGATCGACACCCCCGGACACGTCGACTTCGCCTATGAAGTCTCGCGTTCGATGCGCGCTGTTGAAGGCTCGCTCTTGGTGGTTGACGCCTCGCAAGGTGTCGAAGCGCAAACGCTGGCCAACGTGTACCAAGCGCTGGACGCGGGCCACGAGATCGTGCCCGTTCTGAACAAGGTCGATCTTCCTGCTGCGGAACCAGAGCGGGTCAAAGAGCAGATTGAAGATGTCATCGGGCTTGATGCGTCGAACGCGATTGCGATTTCGGCCAAGTCGGGTTTCGGGATTCCTGACGTTTTGGAAGCCATCGTCACACGGCTTCCTGCGCCAAAGGGTGACCGCGATGCACCGCTCAAGGCGATGCTGGTCGACTCTTGGTATGACAGCTATTTGGGCGTGGTCGTCATGATCCGCGTCATCGACGGGGTGATCCGCAAGGGTGACCGTATCCGGATGATGCAGACCAATGCGGTTTACGGCGTTGATAAGCTTGCAGTTCTCAAGCCGCAGATGGTCGATATCGCCGAACTGGGCCCTGGTGAAATTGGCATCTGGACCGGCTCGATCAAACAAGTCCGCGACACTCGCGTTGGCGATACCATCACCTCGGAACGCAAGGGCTGCGAAGAGCCGCTGCCAGGCTTTAAACCCGCCCAGCCGGTGGTGTTCTGTGGCCTGTTCCCCGTTGACGCCAACGATTTTGAAGCGCTGCGCGACGCGATCGAAAAGCTGTCACTGAATGATGCGTCCTTCTCGACCGAGATGGAAACCTCGGCCGCGCTTGGCTTTGGCTTCCGCTGCGGCTTCCTTGGCCTGCTGCACCTTGAGGTGATCCGCGACCGCTTGGAGCGCGAGTATGACATCGACCTGATCACGACCGCGCCTTCGGTTGTGTTCAAGCTGCACATGAAAGACGGCACGATTAGTGATCTGCACAACCCCGCTGATATGCCGGACCTGACCTATATCGACCATATCGAAGAGCCGCGGATCAAAGCGACGATCATGGTGCCTGACACTTACCTCGGTGACGTGCTCAAGCTCTGCCAAGACCGCCGTGGCATCCAGATGGACCTGAGCTATGCAGGCTCACGGGCGATGGTGGTCTATGACTTGCCGCTGGCCGAAGTGGTCTTCGACTTTTACGACCGCCTTAAATCGGTGACGCAGGGCTATGCCTCGTTCGACTATGTGATCTCGGAATACCGCGAGGATTTCCTTGTCAAAATGTCGATCCTTGTCAACGAAGAGCCTGTCGATGCGCTGTCGATGATGGTCCACCGTGACCGCGCCGAAGCTCGTGGCCGCGCGATGGTTGAAAAGTTGAAAGAACTGATTCCGCGTCACATGTTCAAAATTCCGATCCAAGCCGCAATCGGCGCGCGGGTTATTGCGCGCGAAACACTGTCGGCGATGCGGAAAGACGTGACGGCCAAGTGCTATGGCGGCGACGCCAGCCGGAAGAAAAAGCTGCTTGAAAAGCAGAAGGCCGGTAAGAAGCGTATGCGTCAGTTCGGCAAAGTCGAGATCCCGCAAGAAGCGTTTATCTCGGCTCTCAAGATGGACAGCTAAGCCATTCCGCAGATTAGATAGAACACGGGCAGGATCGCAATCCTGCCCGTGTTTTTTTATACGCTCTGGTTGGCGGCAGCGCTCTCGCGCGCAAGACGTTTCGAGGCCATGCCCGGCTCAGACCCCCAAACCGCGATCCAACGATAGAAGATCGGCGTCAGGAACAGGGTGAACACCGTCGCAAAACCAAGACCGCCGACGATAATCCAACCGACAGCAATCCGCGCCTCTGCCCCCGCGCCCGAAGTCAGGATCAGCGGCAGCCCCCCGAACACCGTCGACACCATCGTCATCATCACAGGTCGGATCCGCAACCGCAAAGCATCCCGAATGGCGCTGTCGATATCTTGCCCCGCCTCGCGCAACTGATTGGCAAACTCGACAATCAGAATACCGTTTTTCGCCATCACGCCGATCAGCATCACCAAGCCGATCTGGCTGTAATAGTTCAGCGACCCGCCCGAAAGCGTGATTGCCATCAGCGCCGCCGCAAGCCCGAACGGCACCGTCAACATAATGACAACCGCACTTGCGATGCTTTCAAACTGTGCGGCAAGCACAAGGAACACCACTAAAAACGCGACGCCAAACACCGTATACATCGCCGCTTGGCTGTCATTCAGCGTCGCAGCCTCACCTGTAAAGACGATGCCCATACCGTCTGGCAAATTGGTCGCGGCAATTTCTGTCAACCGCGCCATGGCAGTGCCGATATCCACGCCTTCGCCAAGGTTCGCTTGCACTGAAACCGCCAGCGTGCCGCCTTGCCGCGTGATCGTCGATTGGCTGACCACCGGCACAAGCGTCGCGGCAGAAGACAGCGGCACATAAGCCCCCGATGGCAGCCGAAGCGAAATCGACTCAAGATCCGACGGGTCGTCAATCGGCGGACCACCCGGCACCACATTCACATTGGTTTCGGTGTCGTTCTCAAAGACAGTGACGGCCACATCGCCCTGCACCATCGCGCTGACCGTCTGCGAGATTTCGGCTTCGGTCAGACCAAAAACGCTGGCCATGTCGGGATCAACCCGCACCTCGAACTGCGCTTGCACAGAGTCGTTGGACAGTTGCGCATTCACAAAGGTATCGTCTTGGCTCATCGCGCCGACAAGCGAACTCGCCGCCGCCGTCATAGCCTCAACATCCTTGCCCGTCACAGCAAAGCTCAACCCGCCGCCCGCGCCACGAATGTTAAGGCTGTTGGTCGAACGGGCGCTGACTTGCACCCCTGGGACCGTCCCAAGCTTGCCACTGATGCTCGCAATAATGTCGGCCTGCGAAAAGTCACGCTCGGCCCAATCCGGCAATCGTACAATGATGAATGCACTGGTGCCGCCACCAACGCCGATGATGCTTTGCACAGCGGAAATCTGACCGCTTGTGCGATAAGGGGTGAGGATATCTTCGATCAGCGCGACTTGGGTGTCGAGATATTCGACCGTCGTATCGCTTGCTCCACGTGCTTGGATCAGGAAAAATCCACGATCTTCTTCTGGCGTAATGCTGGACGACAACGTTCCCGCCGCCCCGACCGAGATGATGACAAAAGCCCCCGCCACCGCAAGAACGATCAAGGGTGCGCGAATGGCGCGGTCCATCACATAATCAAAGCCGCGCGCCAAAGCGCTTGGCCTGGCATCGGCCTGCTCTTTGCCGCTTGGCTTGCCTGGGTCCAGAAACGCCGCCATGACCGGCGTCAGCGTCAAAGCCGTCACCGACGACAGCGTCACCGAAAATGCCAGCACAAAGCCGAACTCACTGAAGACGCCCCCCGCTTGACCGGGTAAGAATGAGATCGGGATAAACACCGCCGCCAAAGTCGCAGTGGTCGAGATGACCGCAAAGAACACTTCGCTTGTCCCTGCCGCCGCCGCCGCAAATGCGCCAAGCCCTTGTTTACGCTTACGAACAATGTTTTCAATCACCACGATGGCGTCGTCCACAACCATCCCCGTCGCCAAAACCAAAGCGAGAAGGCTGATGGTATTGACTGAAAACCCCGTCAACCAAATCGCTGCAATCGTCCCGATCAAAGCCACAGGAATCGTCACCGCCGGAATAATCGTCGCACGGAAAGAGCGCAAAAAGCCAAAGATCACCGCAACAACGATCAGGGTCGCCAGCACGATCGAATACAAAACCTCGTTGATCGAGCCTTCAATAAAGGTACCATCGTCCGAGGTCACCACCAGCTCGACACCCGCAGGCATGGTCTTGCGCAGTTCTTCCACCGCGATGGCAACCGCCTTCGAAATGGCAAGCGTATTGCCGACCGATTGCCGCGTGATATCAAGCCCGATTGCCGTCTGCCCATTCACGCGCGAGGTCACATCGCTGTCTTCGGGCATCAGGCGCACGAAGGCCACGTCAGCTATTCTGGTGTTGGCATCAATCGGGGTCTGACCGATGCTTTCGGCCGTAACCGCCGCATTCCCCACCCGCAACGCAAGCGTTTGCGAGTTGGTCGAAAGCTCGCCCAAGGGCGTGTCATCACGCAACGACGTCAGCGCGTCGGACACATCAAACACCGTCAAACCGCGGCTCAACAGCGCCGGAAGATCCAGCGTGACCCTGAATTCATTGGCACGATTGCCCCTGACCGTCACTTCGGCAATGCCATCAATCGTCGAGAGCCGATCATAAATCGGCCCCTCGGCCAAAGTGGTCAACGCATCAAGGCTGGTGTTCCCCAGCACCGCCAGACGGATGATCGCATCCGCGTTGCTATCGCTTTTCGAGACGGTGGGGTCGTCGTCAATATCGCTGGGCAGCTTGTTCAGCGTCGCCGAAACGATCTCGCGGGCCTCATTCGCCGCCACGTCAACATCCGTGCCTTCCGAGAGGTCAATGGTGATCCGGCTTGACCCCGTCGACGAGGTAGACTCCATATATGAAAGCCCCTCGAGCGCGCTGAGCGCATCCTCCAGCACCTGTGTGATCTCTTGGTCAACGGTCGAGGGCACCGCCCCCTCATAGTTCGTGCGCACCGACAGAACCGGCTGATCAACGTCGGGCATCTCGCGGACATCAACAGCAGAGAGCGCCGCAAGCCCCGCAATCAGAACCAAGAGGTTGATTACGATGCCGAAAATTGGGCGCGCGACAAAGAGGTTCCGCGGAATGGGTTGGCCTTTCGAGCCTTCAGGCGCGCTCATTCCGAGGCTTCCGGCGTGGTTTTACCTTCGCGGCCCGCGCGATTGGTCTCGGCATTTTGGTCTGTAATCTTAGCACCCGCCCGCAGCTTTTGCGCACCCTCGGTCACAACCAGCGTGCCTGTGGGGATATCCGCGTCAATCCACGCGGTCTCATTGCGGCGAAACAGAATGGTGGCCGGCACAGAGATTGCTTCCCCGTCCTTGTCTATCCAGACGCTCGACCCCGTGCGCGACCATGTAATCGCGGTCGATGGCACCGACGGAAGCGGCTCTGTTTCCTGAATGACCCGCACAGAAAACGTCATGCCTGGCCAGAGCACGTTGTCGGGATTTTCGAGCTGGGCCTTGACGCTCACACTGCGCGTAACGCTGTCGATACGGCTATCAAAAGAGGTAATCTTTGCATTGAACACGCGCCCCGTGAAGGTCGATGTGCTTGCAAGAACGGTTTTTCCTACAGCCAGAATGCCGATCGCCCGCTCTGGCATCTCGAACTCAAGGGTCAAAGTGTCGGATTGGTCAATGCTTGCGATCACTGTGTTTGCCGCCAGAACATCGCCGATTTCAACGTCGCTCAGGCTCAGTTGCCCAGCAAATGGGGCGCGCAGGGTGCGATCATCCAAGGCCACCTGCGCCAACCCCAGCGCGGCTTCGGCCAAACGCTGGGCAACGCGCGCCTCGGACAATGTCACATCTGTGACGGTCGAGCTGCCACCCGCCCGCATCCGATCATAGCGCGCGACGGTGTCATTGGCTTGATCCAAATTCGCCTGCGCAATTTCAACGTTCAGCGCCTCTGTCCGCGCATCAAAACGGACAAGAACCTCTCCCGCCTGAACCGAACGGTTCGCGGCAAGGTTGGTTTCTGTCACCGTTCCCGACGCCTTGGACACCACATCAATACTGCGAACCGCCGAAGCCGTTCCGATGGCGGTCATAACGTTTTCATAGGGTTGCAGCTCTAGGGCCGTGGTCACGACACTGGTCGCGCGCGCGCCACCACCGCGCGCCCCGCCCGCTGCCGGCCCGCCTGCCCCACGTGCGGCCTGCCCGTCCTTCGTCGCCGCGACGGCTTGGTTATCCGCGCCCCCGAACAGCGACGCCACCGAAGCAGGCAACCCAAAAGTCGCCAGATAGGCCACAGCGACAATCGCAAGCGCGACAACAAGCGTCAGTATTTTCCGCATCAGATGGGGCACCCTTTTTCACAACTCACCAAGTCTTGTAACGTAGCAGCTGCCTTCTTCCGTCGAAAGAAAATCTCATCCGGATACAGTTAATATATTATCAAAACTTGGTGTACTACCACCAGCCCATATGCGCGCGGGTCGCACGTTCTGCGTCGTAGACGCCGCCGTCGATCTCACCATTCGTCGCCTCTTGCAGCATTTGCCCCGCCGTTGGCAGACCTGCGGATTGATCGCCACTGGTCCAAAGCGCCGACCTTTGCAGCGCGCGGGCGCATTGGGAATAGACCTCACCCACGCGAATGACGATCACCGTGCGCGGCAACAAGGCGTCCCCGCTCAACTGCACACGCGCAAAGCTGCGGCGCAGGGCATCGTCCGCCGTAAGCCGCGCCGAGCCATTGATCCGAACCGCAGTGGTAGACCCCGCCACAAGGAACATCAGGCTCACCCGCCCGTCTCGCAGAATGTTGCGCAGACTGTCAATCCGCTCGTTGCCCTTCCAATCCGGCATCGCAAGTGTCTGCGGATCAAGAACGGTCACAACAGGCCCCTCATCCCCACGCGGGCTTGCGTCGGTGCCTTCGGGTCCGACCGTGCTCAGAACGCAAAAGCGGGATCGGCCGATAAATCCGGAATAGGCTGGGGTCAGATGCGGCGTAACCTTGGCAAGCGCGGGCGTGGCTGGGTGGCCATAATGCGCGTGTAGGTCGTCAAGCTCGGTAATCCAATCCATTTGTCCCTCGTCAATTTGAAACCTTGGGCGACAATGCCTCAAGACCTCCGCCCAAAACAGCTTAACTCAGCCTTCGACTTCACTTAGATGAGCCAAGCACCCACCGCCAAAGCGAGGTGTTGACGGGCGACCAGCCCCCGCAGCTGAAATGCTACGCCGATTCCCTTAAGATAAAGCGGAGTTTTCCCAACTATTTTGCGACAGATGCGGGGTTGCTCTGCCAAAACATCGAAAATCTTACCGATGCTGGCGTGCAGGTTACTTGAACCCCGCCTCAACCAAAAGCGCGTCAGATGAGGCCTCAACACGGCTCTCCAGCTCGCGCATAAAGGCCTCATTCGTCAGGCCCGCGGGGATCGGTTCAAGGAACTCGACCACCGCAGTGCCACGATGGCGCAGGATGCCACGCTTGGGCCAAAACACCCCGACATTCGCACCGACGGGCACACAGGGCTGCTTGAGCTGCGAATAAAGCGCCGCAGTGCCAATCTTGTAGGGGCGCGACACACCTGGTGCGACGCGCGTGCCCTGTGGATAGATGATCAACTGCCCCGGTTGCGCGGCACCCGACCGCACATCGGCCAACATCTTGATGATCGCGGCACCGCGCTTACCGCGATTCACGAAAATGCAGCCAATTCGTTTGGCATACCAACCAAGGAAGGGCGCCCAGCCGAGGATCGCCTTCATCACGAACTTGCCACGCGGCAGGGCGCCGTAAATCATGATGATATCCAGAAAGCTTTGATGCTTGGGCGCGATCAGGACTTGGCCCTGCGGCACCTCGCCCCGAACTTCGGTTTTCAACCCGCAGATCATCCGCAGCGAAAAGCAAACCCAGCGGCAATAGGCGTGGCAAGCAGCAACCGCCCCATCCCGATGCAGCAGCGCATAGGGAAAATAAACCACAGCAACCACAGCCATCGCCAGATACATCTGCACGATAAAGATCAAAGAAAGCAGCCACTGGATTGGTTTCATCAGGTCAGTTCCCGTAGTTTACGAAAGGCGCTTGCGCGGGTGGCGGCAAAGGCGACGATGGCCGTCAGAGGCGGTATCACAAGCGGGCTGAACCAGCCAAGCCCCTGAAACCCTAGCCCCGTCAGAAACCCGCCCGCTGTGTCCGTGCTTGGCAAAAGCGCAATGCCGATCATGCCCAGCCCCGTGCCAATCACCGCGCCCGCAAATGCCCGCAGCGTAAATCGGCGCACAAAGGCTCGTGCGATAAAGCTGTCTCGCGCGCCCACAAGCCGCAGCGTCTTAATGACCTGCGCATTGGCCGCAAGCGCCGCCGAGGCCGCAAGCGTAATCATTGCCGCCGTCGCCGTCCCAATCAATGCAATCGACACAACCCCCAACAGCCGCAACCGCGAGGCCGCAACCGCCAGAGGCCGCCGCCAACGCGTGTGATCGTCCAACACTGCCCCCGGCGCTTCGGCAGCAAGCCTTTGGCGCAAACCTTCGCTGTCATAACCGCTGGCGGTTTCGGTGATCTCGATCAACCGCGGCAAAGGCAACGCATCCACCGGCAGATCCGGCCCGAACCACGGTTCGAGCAAGGCGCGCTGCTCTGCGTCGGTCATCGCGCGGGCGGTCTCGATGCCGGGTGTTGTTGCAAGGGTTTCCAGAATTGCCGCTGTTTGCAGGTCGATCTGATCCTCTGGCGCCGACAGTCGCACCGTCGCGCTGCGCTCTAGCGCATCCGACCAACGCTCTGCCAAACGCCCTGTGGCCAGTGACAAGGCCAGTGCAAAGACGGCCAAAAACGCCATCGCAGCCGCCGTGAAACTGGTCAGCCACGCGGTATGCCCCGAAGGTGGCACCACGCTTTCAGACGTTCGATCGCCCCGAAACCACCCAAAGACCTTCACAGGTCGGCCCCCGCAAGTTGGATGCGCCGTTTGGAAATCCGCAGCACCCGCGCAGGCACCAGCGACTTGGCTTGCCGGATCAGGTTCAGATCATGCGTGGCCACAAGAATAGTCTTGCCCATCCGGTTCAGCTCGGTCAGCAGCGTCAGCAATCGCAGCGACATCTCCCAATCAAGATTGCCCGTCGGCTCGTCCGCAAGGATCACATCCGGCCCCATGATGATCGCCCGTGCCAGCGCCGCCCGTTGCCGTTCGCCCCCCGAAAGCGAGGGTGGCAAGGCCTGCGCCAAGCTGCCAAGCCCCACCCATTGCAGCAAATCGTCAAGGTCATTCGCCTCGCCCGCCCGCCCCGACACCGCCAGCGGCAAAGTCACATTGGTCGAAAGCGGCAAGTGGTCAAGAAACTGGCAGTCCTGATGCACAACCCCAATGCGACGGCGCGTATAGGCAATATCGTCGCGGGACAGGCTGCGCACATCGCGATCAAAAACGGTGATATGCCCCGCTGTCGGCATCAACTCTGCATAACAAAGCTTGAGGAAGGTCGATTTTCCCGCGCCCGACGGCCCTGTCAGAAAATGAAACGACCCCGGCGCAAGCCGAAGCGAGATACCGGACAAAAGCTCTCCTCCGCCATAGCTATAGGCGACATTTTCGAAGGCAATCACCGTGGCGTCCTTTTGGGCTTGGAAGATCTTGCGTTGCACCATTGCCCAAGCTGGCATCGGATTCAATCTCTGGCGCGGCCAAATCACGAGAAAGGCTTTCAGAATGTTTCTTTCATTGCTACAACTTGCGTAACAGAACGTGAAAATAGTCCGGACAAAAGCAAAATGCGTCTTGTATGCCCAAACTGCGACGCCGAATACGAAGTGGACAATGCGGTCATTCCTGACGGCGGACGCGATGTGCAGTGTTCGAATTGCGGCCACGCATGGTTTCAAATCTCGCCCGAGCTAGAGGCAGAGATCGCCTCTGAAGAAGCGCTTTATGAGGCGCCGCCCGCCGCAGAGCCTCCGCCCGAAGCCGAGCCTGTCAAACCGATGGCGTCGTCGATTGACGATTCGGTGCTTGCGGTCTTGCGCGAAGAGGCAGAACGCGAAGTCGAGGCCAGACGCGCCGAGGCTCCACGGCTTGAGACGCAAACCGACATGGCGCTTGAAGCCCCCGAGGCCAGCGGCTTGGGCGCGGTTGCGCGACGGCTCGCCCGCCTCAAGGGGATTGAGACCGAAAAGCCGGCAAAGCCCCCGACCCGCGCCGATGCATTTCCGGAAATCGACGAGATCAACTCGACGCTTCGGGCCAGCAGCGAAAAGCGCAGCGGCGCCGCAGCGGTGTCGGACCAAACCACTGCCAAGCCCGCAAGCGCGAGCTTCCGTTCCGGCTTTGCGCTGATGCTTGTCGCGGCGGCTTTGGTGGTCACGGTTTATGTCATGGCGCCAAAACTATCGCAGCAATTCCCCGCAGCCGAGGGCGCTTTGTCAAGCTTTGTTGCCGGCGTCGATGCGCTGCGGATCGCGCTTGATCAAAAGCTTCAGGCGGCGATTGCTGTGTTGCGAGGCTTGGCGGGCAACAGCTAACCCGCCTCGGCCATGATCAGAACAGGTCCAACAGCCGCTTGAGATAGTCGCGTTCATTGTCCGAGCGGCTTTGCTCACCCGAACGTTTGCGGATTTCGTCCAGCAATTCCTGCGCGCGGCGATAAACGTCTTCGCCTTGCAACAGGTTGTTGTCCGAACCGATGCGCGCAGAATTGTCACGTCCCAAAGGATCACGCGTGCCGTTTTCGCCCTTATCTGCGGTTTCTTTACCATCAGGCGAGGTGCCGGATTTGCGCTGATCTTCTGCCAAAGCATCGCCAAAATCGCGCAAACCTTGGCGCATTTTGTCCATCGCCTCGGCCTGCTTGTCCAGCGCGCCAGACAGATCGCCGTCGCGCAGGGCCCGCTCGGCCTGTTCCATCGAATCCGTGGCATCGCCCAGCTTGTCACGCCCAGCTTGGCCTTTGTCTGAATTGCGGCCCGGAAGATCGGCGCCGTCCTTCATGTCGCCAAGTTGTTTGCGCAATTCCTGCTGACGTTCAGCAAGGCTCTTTTCGCCCTCTGGCGTGCCCTCTTGACCGTTTTGCATGTCACGAAAGGCGTCGTCCGACAGGCTCTGCTGCTTGCGCAAGGTGTCGCCAAGGTCTTTCATCGCGCGACCTGCGGGGCCTTGGTTTTGGCCCTGACCATCGCCTTGTTGCACCTTCATGTTGTCTAAAAGCTCTTGCAACTGACGCATCGCTTCGGCGGCTTCAGCGGTTTTGCCCTCCTCCATAAGCTGTTGAATCTTATCCATCATCTGCTGGATTTGGTCTTGGGTAATGCTTGGCCCTTGCTGCTGAGGCGAGGTTTCATCATTCGGATCGGCAGGGTTTTTCTTGGCCTCTTCGGCCATATAGTCATCCAGCGCCTTGCGCATCTCGTCCATCAAGGCCTTCATCTCTTCGGGGCTGGCGCCCTTGCGGATGGCCTCGGCCACGCGTTCCTGCGCGCGCTTGAGCCGCTCTTTCGCGGAGTTCAGCTGCCCGTCCTCGATCATCAGCGACACCTGCCACAGCTCTTCGGCCACTTCATCGCGGCTGGCGGGCGTGAGGGTTTCTGTGTCAAGCCGCTTGATCACCGCGCGCAGCCGGCTCAGCGCCTTGGCGTCGGGGGTCAGGTCTTCGGCATGATAGCTAACAGCCTTCAGAATTTGCGCAGCGGATTTAGCATTGCCAATCGACCAGAGCAGATCGCGGCGCATCTCGACAATCGCATCGGCAAGCGGGTCAAAGAACCGTTTCCCCGGCAGCACGACATGCAGCGGCGCGGCCTCTGACGTCTGGCCCGCCGCATCCGTCACACCGTAAACAATGGTGACAGGCATATTCGCCAGCACCGATTTCGACAGATCGTCGATCAGCGTCGATTCTATCTTGGTTTTGTCACCCTTGACGGGCAGCGGCAGGTTCAGCGTCACAGGCGCAATCGCTTCGGGATCGGCCGCAAGCCCATAGCGGCGGTCGACCGCCGCAAGGTCAAGCGCAATGGTCGCCGTGCCTTTGGTCACGCCATAATCATCGCTCGCGGTAAATTTTTGCTTAAAGCGACCTTTGGCATCACGGGAGATGGCAGCGTCGCCCGCAATCATCGGCTTGGCGTCAGGTGTCGCCACCACCCGCCATTTGCGCCCGCCCACACCCTCAATCTCGATCGCGCCGGACTGCGCGATGCTAAAATCCTGCACCGCCTCTGAGGCTGGTGGCGGATCTGTGCGGCCCGAAACCGTCTCGGACAAAATAAGCGCGCCCGCAGGCCCATAAAGCCGCAGTTGCAGCTCGGTCCCTATCGGCAGGGTCAGCCCCTCGGCGGTTTGATCATTCAGATAAAGCGCGGGCTTACCCGTATAGGCGGGCGGCTTGGCCCAGCCTTCCCACGCGGGGCCCGCAGCGGCATTGGCAGGGCTTGGCGCGATGTCAGTCAGGCTCGCGACCCGCCAAATCGAGCCAAACAGCACCGCCATCACCAAGGCCGTCAGGGCAACATACCGCAGCGCAAAGGGGTCGCGCGAGGCCAGCTTCAGGTCAGGTTCCACCGCCCGCGCCCCTGCCAACCGCGCCACCATTCGCACCCGATGCGCCTGCCACACAGCCCGCGAGGCCGCGTCATTGGCCCCAATCGCTTGCGCATCCAGCAGTGCCGCGATGGGCTGCCCCTTGAGCCGACTGTCAAGCCGAACAAGCGCCTCTGTCCGTGAAGGTCTGCGAAATTTGCGCAGCCCAAGCACCAGCGCCGCCACAATCCCAAAGCCTGTCGCCACGATGCCAAACCAAGCAAGCTCAAGCGCCACGACGTCTTGCACCCCGAACGCAAGAGCCGCAACACCCGCGATGGCAATGGTCCAAAGCGGCCAAAACGCCCGTGTCACCCGCTCAGCCCAAAGCCCCGCCCACGTCAACCGCAGCGGAGTTCTGATCTGTTTCAGCAGTTTGGCCTCGGGTGTTTTGTCCATCCGTCGCTTTCGGTTACAGCCAGTCAGGGATGCTATCGCGGTTCAGAATTTCTTCATAGGTAGGGCGCGCACGGATTACGGCAAATTGATCGTCGCGCACCAAGATCTCTGGGATCAGCGGGCGCGTGTTGTACTCGGACGCCATCACCGCGCCATAAGCCCCCGCCGAGCGAAACGCGACCAAATCGCCCGCAGCCATCGGCGGCAGTGCCCGCGCTTTGGCAAAGGTATCGCCCGTCTCACAGACGGGACCGACGACGTCATAGGGCTGGACCTCGGTCGCGGCCGCAGGTTCGACCACCGCCAGAATATCGTGATGCGCACCATACATGGACGGGCGCACAAGATCGTTCATCGCCGCATCAAGGATCAGAAAATCGCGGTCTTCACCGTGCTTCACATAGATCACTTCCGAGACCAAAATCCCCGAGTTGCCCGAAATCAAACGCCCCGGTTCGATCTCGATCTCGCAGCCAAGGTGGCCAAGCGTCCGCTTGATCAACGCGCCGTATTCAATCGGCAGAGGTGGCGCGGTGTTCGACCGCTCGTAGGGAATGCCAAGCCCGCCACCCAGATCAAGCCGCAAAATCTCGTGGCCCGCAGCGCGCAGGGTCTCGGTCAGCTCGGCAACCTTCTGATAGGCTTGCTCAAAAGGCTCAAGCTCGGTCAGCTGCGAGCCGATATGCACATCAATGCCAACGACCTTCAGCCCCGCAAGCGTCGCGGCCTCGGCATAAACCTCGACGGCGCGGCTGATTGGGATACCGAACTTGTTCTCTTTTTTGCCCGTCGCGATTTTCTCATGCGTCTTGGCGTCCACATCGGGGTTCACGCGAATGGTGATCGGTGCGACCTTGCCCATTTCCAACGCCACCGCCGAAAGCACGCGCATCTCTGGCTCGGACTCGACGTTGAACTGCCGAATACCGTGGGTCAGCGCCAGCCGCATTTCCTCTGCGGTTTTACCCACGCCCGAAAAGACGATCTTGTCAGGCGACACACCCGCAGCCAGAGCGCGGCGATATTCGCCCCCAGAGACCACGTCCATCCCCGCGCCCAGATCGCCCAAAAGCTTCAAAACCGCGACATTGGACAGAGATTTGATCGCAAAGCACACCAGATGCGGCATTGGCGACAGCGCTTCGGTGAAAAGGGCATAGTGACGTGCCAAAGTCGCCGCCGAATAGCAATAAAACGGCGTGCCAACGCTTGCCGCGATATCAGAGATCGCAACATCCTCGGCATGCAAGCTACCGTTGCGATAGAGAAAGTGATCCATACGGCCGCCCCCTTTGAAAATCAGACGCTTGCGGTATAGCACACGCCGCGCAAGGTGCAATTCTCGCGCGGCTTTGGCGGGGTTAATTCGAGGTGATGCCGACCTGCGCTTCGCCTGTCACGGTAAAGCCAGTGGTTTCAGCCTTGGCCTTGGGCGCAGTCGGCGCACCATCAGCGCCACAAGACGCCAAAGCCAAGGCCGCGATCAGAGGGATAAACTTCATCAAGCTTCCTTTGCAGTTACAATCAGAGTGCCCTAGCCGATAATCTCTTTCCAGCGCGCGACCTGCTCGGCCACACGCGTGGGCGAGGTTCCGCCATAAGACATCCGGCTGCGCACAGAGTTCTGAACGCCCAGCACCGAATAGACCTCTTGGGTGATGCCATCGTGAACGGTTTTCATCTCAGCAATCGACAGATCCGGCAAATCGCAGCCCTTGCGCTCTGCCATAGCCACCAGAGTACCAGTGACATGATGCGCATCGCGGAACGGCAGGTTCAAAGCGCGCACCAGCCAATCAGCCAAATCCGTCGCCGTCGAAAAGCCCGAAGCCGCCGAAACCGCCAAAACATCGCGGTTGGCCGTCATGTCCGAGACCATTCCCGTCATCGCCGCAAGCGCCAGCATCAGCGTGTCAGCCGCATCAAAGACCTGTTCCTTATCTTCCTGCATGTCCTTCGAATAGGTAAGCGGCAAACCTTTCATAATGGTGAACAACGCCACGGTTGCCCCCAAAATACGCCCCAGCTTGGCCCGCAACAGCTCGGCCGCATCAGGGTTCTTCTTTTGCGGCATGATGCTGCTGCCTGTCGTCCATTTGTCGGACAGACGCACAAAGCGGAACTGCGCCGAAGACCAGATCACCAGCTCTTCGGCAAAGCGCGACAGATGCATGGCGCAAATCGACGAGGCCGACAGGAACTCTAGCGCAAAGTCCCGATCAGAAACCGAATCAAGACTGTTGGCCGTCGGGCGATCAAACCCCAAAGCCGCCGCTGTCATGTGCCGATCAATCGGAAACGACGTCCCCGCAAGCGCCGCCGCCCCCAGAGGGCATTCATTCATCCGCGCGCGTGCATCCTGAAACCGCGATCGGTCACGGCCCAGCATCTCGACATAGGCAAGCATATGATGCCCCCATGTCACAGGCTGCGCCGTCTGCAAATGCGTGAACCCTGGCATAACCCAGTCGAACCCAGCCTCAGCTTGCGCCAAAAACGCCTGCATCAACGCGGTGATGCCCGAAATCGCCGCATCACATTGATCGCGTGTCCACAGCCGAAAGTCCAAAGCAACTTGATCGTTGCGCGACCGCGCCGTGTGCAACCGACCTGCGGGCTCGCCAATGATCTCTTTCAATCGGCTCTCCACATTCATGTGGATGTCTTCCAAAGCGTCCGAGAATACAAAATTCCCCGCCTCAATCTCTGACAATACCGTGAGAAGCCCTTCCCCGATGGCCTCGGCATCACTAGAAACCAAGATACCCGTAGCAGCCAACATGGCGGCATGGGCGCGAGAGCCCGCGATGTCTTGTGCATAAAGCCGCTTGTCAAAGCCGATCGAGGCATTGATCGCGGTCATGATTGCATCAGGCCCAGAGGCAAAGCGCCCGCCCCACATCTGATTGGCGGAAGCGGTAGGTTTGGTCGAATTGGTCATGGAAGGGCCTCTCACATGATGCGAAAAATGCTGTTGGCGGCTGTGTATACGGGCTTTGCGTTTGGTGCAAATGCTGGAAGCCTTGACGGGCTGCTGAATGGTGACATGAAAAAGCTCGCCGTGCATGAAACCGCCATCGACCTACCCGCTGCGATTCTGCTTGACATGACGGATGGCACGCACTCGCTGCAAGAGTTCAAAGGCAAATGGGTCGTGCTCAACTTCTGGGCCACATGGTGCGCGCCTTGCCGTCACGAGATGCCGTCCCTCGATCGCCTGCAACGCGCGCTGCCCGATATCGCCGTGGTACCTTTGGCCGCAGGTCGCAACGCCCCCGAACAAATCACCAAGTTCTTCAAAGAGGCCGACGTCGAAAGCCTGACAGTCTTGCGCGACCCGAAAATGGAACTTGCCCGCGCGATGTCGGTCGTCGGTCTGCCCGTCACCGTGATCCTGAACCCCGAAGGTCAAGAAGTCGCGCGCTTGATCGGGGATGCCGAGTGGGACTCCGCCGATGCTGTAGCCGTGCTCAAAGCGCTGTCACAACCATAAAACCGCGCTCTGTTTGCGCGCTTTGGATTGAGTATTTAAGCCAGTATGAAAGCCCGCGGCGTCGCTTTCATACTGGTCTAAATACTCAAAATAGGTTGCAATAGTGCGATTTTTTATGGCGTTTTCGGTGGGGCGAGTAGGTAATCCCCCCATTCTTAACGGGGTACGTTCGTAGGATCTATACGGCCATTTTCAGTTTCTGTGCGGGTGTAATGCCGCCTATGCACATGTTTGGTCGATCGTTGTTGTATGTCCAGAGCCATTGTATGGCATGGTCTTGGGCCTCCCACAGGCCGGCAGGCGATTGACTGCAATCGTCGTAAGGTTCGATGCTTTCGATGATGTATTGGTCGAGCCATTAATGCCGAACCGTGCGGTTGTAACGCTCCCCTCTCGACGCTGGAGATAGGTGTTCTGCTGCGGCTGTCCGGGTTGGATGTGCTGGATCGGGATCCCCTGTTTCTCAGCCCATATCAGCAGCTTGCCACTGATGTATTCCGGGCCCATCTTCGGGGAAAATGTTCCCCCGGATCATTTTCTGATCCCTCGACATCGACCCTTATAGTGTTGGGCTTGCCGCGCCACTCGATAAGCCGATCGAGGCTGCGGATGACACGTTTGGCGGGCCGCGAGAAATCGACCTCGATTCCAAAGCCCTCGCGGTTGAAGTCGTCCAGCACGCGCAGCAACCGGAACGCACGACCGTCACCCAGCCGGTCGGCCATGAAGTCCCCTTACGGCGATTGTAGACAAACGCCTGCCGGCCAATGGATACACGCGCTTGTGCCTTCACGTGCATGCAAACATGCATTGCCGGGTAACAGTATCCACGGGTGCCCTTTGACGTTGCGAAGGTGCAGCAAACACAGCCCGAAGCCCCAAGTCTTGCGGGCATTGGTCAGACCGGTCAGCAGATTGGCGATCTCCTCGTTCTCGGCCCGCAACTTCGGGCCATAGCGTTAGCAGGTCTCGCTGACACCAAAAGCGCGGCAGGCCAGGGCTATGCTTGCCCCACGTCGCGCCACTGCATTCCAGGCCATCTCGCGGCGTTGACCCGAGGCAAATGCAAGCATTTGCCTTCCCGGGAACGGACGGCCCAGTCACTTTTTCCCAGGGCTTCCTTCAGCAAATCCGCCTGCATGCTCAGGTCCGCATACATCCGCTTCAGCCGCCGGTTCTCCCTCGCCTTCATCTGGCTGATCAGCGACGCGTCTGTTACCCGGCAGGGTTTTGCGGAGCAAAAGCCCGAGAGGGCATGCCGCCATACTTCGCTCGCCACTTGCTGAACGGCGCATCGCTCATCCCGTGCTCGCGGCACAACTCGGCCACCGGCATTCCGCCTGCCGCAGGATTACGATGATCTGAGCTTCAGGGTATCTGCTTGTCTTCATTCAGAATCTCCTCGTTCATCTTGCCGAGAAAATTCTACTAATGCAGCCCCTTACTTTCGGGGGGATTACCAGTATAGCATTTATCGCAGCCTACAATGATCGCTTCGCGGGCCATTTAGCTCTCGATCTGTATAACCTGCGCTTTATCAGAGCTTTCGAAGGCAAGTCCTTGCGCAGTGCAAGGCTGCGCAGCGCGTCTTTTGAGAAGTCAGGCTCGACGATAAGCCTATTCCATCACCCCAAAGTACCTAAGCGAGCGGCCGTTAGAGCCGATGTCCTTGGTGATACAAATCTTTCCATTTGGAAAGGTGACTCTATAGACATCATAGGCAAACTTTGGGGTCAGAGCCTCATTGCAAGTCTCTGACCCCAAGGTCTTAGACCTGCCGCGAGCGGATCATGCCGATGATGTCGTAAACGTCATCGACGATCGGGCGGGCGATGGCATTGGCGCGGGTGGCACCTTCGCCGAGGATGCGGTCGATTTCTGCGGTGTCTTGCATCAATCGGTTCATCTCATTGGTGATCGGCGCGAGCTTTGAGACGGCGAGATCGGCCAATGCCGGCTTGAACGTGCCGAACTGTGCGCCCGCATAGTCAGCGATCACTGCTTCGGCGCTCATATCCGCAAGGGCGGCGTAGATGTTGATCAGGTTACGCGCGTCGGGGCGATCTTTGAGGGCGTCGAGGTTGTCGGGCAGCGGCTCGGAATCGGTTTTTGCCTTGCGGAACTTCTTGGCGATTGTCTCAGAATCGTCGGTCAAGTTGATCCGCGAAGCGTCGGACGGGTCAGACTTTGACATCTTTTTGGTGCCGTCACGCAGGCTCATGACCCGCGTTCCAGCGCCTTCAATCACAGGCTCGGTGATCGGGAAGAAATTGACGCCGTAGTCATTGTTGAACTTTGCAGCGATGTCGCGGGTCAGTTCCAGATGTTGCTTTTGGTCCTCACCAACAGGCACATGGGTCGCCTTATAGGCTAAAATATCGGCGGCCATCAGGGCGGGATAGGCGAACAGTCCCAGCGAGACATTCTCGGAGTTTTTGCCCGCTTTGTCTTTGAACTGGGTCATCCGGCTCATCCAGCCCATACGGGCGACGGTGTTGAAGATCCAGCCCAGCTCGACATGGGCGGTGACTTGTGACTGATTGAACAGGATCGAGCGCGCCGGGTCGATGCCGGCAGCGATGAAGCCAGCGGTCAACTCTCGGGTTTGTTGCCGCAGCTTGGCGGGGTCTTGCCAGACGGTGATCGCATGCATGTCGACGATGCAATAGATCGTCTCAATGCCCTCGTCCTGCTTTTGCACAAAGCGCTTGAGCGCACCGAGGTAGTTGCCCAACGTCAATCCACCCGAGGGCTGGATGCCCGAGAAGATACGTGTGGGGAAGGTCTGAGGCGTTTGGACCGGCTCGGACATTTTGAACTCCATCTGGAAATTACTGCATTTCTCGCTTAACGCTGGGGCGGAGAGGCGTCAATCGACGCTGCAAGGAGAGACGCATGGAAGACCACAATATTGCTCCGATCAATCCTTTGCCGATGGTGGTGTGGATTTTGGTGCTGCCGATGATCGCGGTCGAGATCGCCCTGAGCCTTGGCGCTGTGGGGGCGGTTGGTGGGGCGACAGCAATTGGCTGGCGCCTGTCTGCAATGGAAAGCTTTGGTTTTTTTCCAGATTACTGGCGCCAGCAAGCAGAGCATGGGCTGATCAGCTTGGATGTTCTGCGCCGATTTTTCACCTATAGCTTTGTACATCAAGCCGCCGTTAGCACGATTTTCGGCGTGGTTCTGACGCTGGCGATTGGCAAAACCGTGGGCGAGGTCTTTAAGCCTTGGGCCGTGGCCGTTGTGTTTTTCGGCTCGGCGGCGATCGGGGCTTTGGTCTTTGGCACCGTCGTACAGAGCCAGCCGCTGTTTGGTGCCTTTCCGGGCGTTTACGGCTTGATCGGCGCGATGAGCTTTATCCTGATGTTCGGCATCGGCGAGCCACCGACACGCGCTTTTCGTCTGATCGGCGGGCTGCTGGTCATCCAGCTGGTGTTTGGCGTGGTCTTTACGCTGCTGCCGCTGGTTTTCCCCGACATGGGCGAGATGCCTTTGGGCTGGGACTGGGTCGCGGACCTGAGCGGCTTTGCCACTGGGTTTCTGCTGTCCTTTGTCGTCAGCCCTGGGGGCTTTGGGCGTCTGCGCGCGCGGGTGCGTCAACGCTGACGGCGCATGTTCTTGCGAAAGTCAGCGATGCGAAAGGCGCCAATCGCGGTGCCAAAGCCAAAGTAGACCAGCCCGCCAACGCTGATCAAAATCCCAAGCCCTGCATAGCGCCACACGGGGTTTGCCAGCATCTCGGCCAAGGCGTCTTGCGCGAAATAAAGCGCAAGCGCCATCACCGCCGACGCCACCACAGCCCGAGGGGCGCGGCTGAGAAACCGCGTGTCAAAGCGCGCCGCATCGCCCATCTTGCGGGTGCCAAACCACAGCTGGAACGCCATCGCCCAAGCGGCAACGGTCGTTGCCAAAGCGGCCGCAGCAAAGCCGATATAGGGCATCAGCCCTACCGCAATCGCCGCATTGACCACCATTGAAACAACGGCAAACCGAAACGGCGAGCGGCTGTCTTCACGGGCATAATACAGCGGCTGATAGGTTTTATGCAGCACAAAGGCAGGCAGACCCGCACCATAAATCGCCAGCACAAGCGCGGTATTGGCGGCATCCTCAGCCCCAAACGCGCCCCGTTGATAAAGAACCGTGGTCAAGGGCAGCGCAATCGTCATCAGCGCCGCCGCCGCAGGCACAGTCAGCGCCAGCGCGAATTCGGTGCCGCGGTTAAAGCTTTCGCGGCCACCAGCCTCGTCACCCGCCCGCAGTCTGCGTGACAGATCGGGCAAAAGCACCGTCCCGATTGCAATGCCCACCACCCCCAGCGGCAGCTGATACAGCCTGTCCGCATAGACCAGCCATGACACAGCACCTTCGGTATAGGACGCAACCTGCCGACCGACCAAAAGGTTGACCTGCACCACGCCCCCCGCCAACACCGCAGGCGCCGCGATATAGGCAAGACGCTTGAGCTCGGGCGTCAGCTTTGGCCAGCGCGGGGTAAAGCTGAACCCCAGCTTGCGCGCCGAATACCACGTGAACCCAAGCTGCGCGACGCCCGTCACCGGCACCGTCCACGCCAAAGTCATCCCCATATCCCAGCCCGTCACCGAGGCCATCAGCATGGTCGCAATGAAAATAAGGTTCATCAGCACAGGCACAAAGCCTGCCTCGGTAAAGTGCCCATGCGCGTTCAGCACGCCCGACAACAACGCAACAAGGCTGATAAACATGATGTAGCAAAAGCCGATCTGCCCATAGAGCACAGCCAGATCAAAGCGTTGATCGCCGGCAAAGCCCGAAGCCATCGCATAAACCAGCCATGGCATCGCCAGCGTGCCAATGACCGAAAACACCATCAAAATCACCGCCATCCCGTTAAAGGCATCGCGCGCAAAGCCGTTGGCATCTTCGCCTGCTTCCAGCTTTTTGGCGTACATCGGCACAAAGGCCATGTTGAACGCGCCCTCGGCGAAAAAGCGGCGGAACATATTGGGCAGCGAAAACGCGACGTTAAAGGCATCGGCCACCGGACCCGCGCCCAGATAGGCCGCCATCATCATATCGCGCGCAAAACCCGCGCCCCGTGACAAAAGCGTCCAGCCACCGACGGTAAGGATAGAACGCACAAGACTGATAGGTTTCATGTTTGCCCGATGGGTTTGGGGATGCAGCGTTCCCCTTCAGTTATTGGAAAGACGGGCTTTGCGAAAGGGGGCACAGCAGGGCAAGGCCTCTCGCCGTCACATCTGCACAGGGATTTGTATGCGGCGGCTTGCTGCCGATCCGCCTTGGCTTGGCCCTTTTGCTTGAAAAGTGACGCGGAACAGGGCATAAGAAGTTGATAAAAACGATCTGGCGTGAGGGGTTCCCGCGCACGGGCAAAAAGAGGCAGATGATGAAAAAACCTTTAGTATTGGCGCTTTGCACCGCTATCGCGCTTCCTGTTTTCGCCAGCATGGCAGCCGCTGGACCAATCGAGTCGGCTTGCAATCGCTCTGACCGCAAATCCGCAACGCGTCAGCTTTGCAGCTGCATTCAGCATGTTGCCGATCAAACACTGCGTGGCAGTGATCAGCGCCGTGCCGCAGCTTTCTTCAAAAACCCGGACAAAGCCCACAAGGTTTGGATGTCGAAAACCAATTCGGATGATGCGTTTTGGGACCGCTACAAAGCCTTTGGCGCACAGGCCGAGGCCACGTGCCGCGGCTAAGTCGCGCGCTTGACCAAAGTTAAAAGGAAGGGCAGGGAAATCCCTGCCCTTTTGCATTAGTTGGACGGTGCAGTTTTAGCATGGCCCATGTGGCTGCTGTGATCCATTGCTTTGCCTTCGCCCATGGCACCGGGCTTGCGCGCATTGTCGACCGGCACGTCAATCGCGACCTCGCCGGCGTTCTTGAACACCAACGTCAGGTGGATCATATCGCCATCCTCAAGCGCCTTAGTCAGCCCCATCAGCATGACGTGATGGCCACCGCGCTCTAGCGAGAGCGTGCCCTTCGCAGGTACAGGAAAGCCCTCGGGAACGTGCAGCATCTGCATCACGCCATCGGCGCTGGCTTGGTGGGTGTGCAGCTCCACCTTCTTTGCGGCGTCGGATTTGACGTCGATCAGTTGATCTTCGACATCTGATGGGTTCTCGATCTGCAAAAAGATCGCGCCCGAAGCGCCCATAGCGCCATTCACCCGCGCATAGGCATCCGAAACCATCATGTGATCCTGCGCAAACGCAGGCAGAGCAAAGACGGTGACCAAAGAAGCGATAAGAGTTTGAAAACGTGTCATGATTTTTTTCCATTTTGATTGAGTTTTTGCGAAAACGTCAGACCAAATTGGGGGGACCTCGGGCCATTGGGGTCAGCACAGGACGGCTGGTTTGCAGGACTTGCGCCGGTGGAACTTGGCTGCGCGAATGCGTCTGCGGCGGCGCAGGAAAGAGGTCGCTCATCGGCAGGGTGGCCGCAGCTCCGGTCAAGCAGACGATGCAGCCACGATGCTTGGAAATGGGCTTGCCCGTAGCGTCCAGCAGCAGAGCGGTCTGGCCCGTGTTGCTTGCATCGGCGCAGATGATGATTTCAACCGAGCCCTTCATTTCCGACATCATAACCGCCGAGCGAACCGACGTGGTCGCAAGCATCAGGCAGGTTAAAAAGATCAGAAATCCACGCATGCACCCGATCTACCGGAACTCTTGCAGCAAGAAAAGGCGTCAGATTGTCCTGCCAGCCTAAGACCGGACATAGAAAAAGGCCCCGCTTGTCAAACAAGCGAGGCCCCTAAACATCTGCATCAGCGATTATGCTGCTGCTTGTGCTTTCGCAATGTCGCGCTTGATGCGGAGAGCATCAACCGACAGCTCAGCGTCCTTGGCTTTTGCCAAGAATGCGTCCAAACCACCGCGGTGATCGACGGTGCGCAGAGCAGCAGCCGAGATACGCAGTTGGAAGGAACGGCCGAGAACGTCGGAGATCAGCGTGACCTCGTTCAGGTTCGGAAGGAACCGACGGCGGGATTTGTTGTTAGCGTGGCTGACAGTGTTGCCAGACATCGGGCCTTTGCCAGAGAGTTCGCAGACGCGAGACATGGTGTATTCCTTGTCAGTTCAGGAAAGTTAAAAGGCCCTGTCGATATGACAAAACCGAAATTCGATTTGGGGCGTTTACGGGGAAAACAGAGGAAGGTCAAGAGAGAGGCCACGCGTAATCTGCCAAAATTCGCGACAACAAACCCGCAAAATCTTCGTCTTTACCCAATAACTTCAACGGACTAACCAAACAACCCTCTAACGTGTCGTTTTTTTATCCACCGACCCGATCCGACGGCCCCAATGATTCTAACCACGGCCCAAGAGCGTCAAAAGCCGCGCAGCCGCCGCTTCTGGTGTGGCTTGGCCTGCTGCAACCTCGGCGCCAAGCTGGCTCATGATTCCCCGCGCTGGCTCGTGCTCCAGCACCGCAAGCAAGCCGCGCCGCACCTCTTCGCCAAACCAATGCTCTGCCTGACCAGCCCGTCGCGCTGCCCAATGGCCGTGCTGCTTGCGCCAAATGATAAGGGCCTGCATGTCCTGCCAAGCCGCCGCCAACCCCTCGTCTTGCAGCGCCGAAACCGTCATCGCCTTGGGAAACCCCTCGGGATCTTGCGCCCGCCGCCGCAACAGCCGCAACGCCCCCGCATAATCGGCACAGGTCCGCATCGCCGCAGGTTTCAGATCGCCGTCGGCTTTGTTGACCAGAATCAGATCTGCCATCTCCATGATGCCGCGCTTGACGCCTTGCAGCTCATCCCCACCTGCAGGCGCCAACAGCAGCACGAACAGATCGCACAGCTCGGCCACCACGGTCTCGGATTGGCCGACACCAACCGTCTCGATCAACACGATGTCAAAGCCCGCAGCCTCGCACAGCGCCACCGCCTCTCGCGACCGCCGCGCCACACCGCCCATCTGCGCCTGCGACGGCGAAGGCCGGATAAACGCCATCGGATCGCGCGCAAGGCGGTCCATCCGCGTCTTATCCCCCAAGATCGAACCGCCCGACCGCGCCGATGACGGGTCCACCGCCAGCACCGCGACCCGCAGCCCGAGCCCTGTCAGCATCAGACCAAAGCTCTCGATAAAGGTTGATTTCCCAACCCCGGGCGTGCCCGAAAGCCCGATGCGCAGCGCCTGCCGCGACACGTCCAAGCGCGACAAAAGCTCTAGCGCCAGCACCCGATGGTCCGCCCGCGCGCTTTCGACCAAAGTGATCGCGCGCGCAAGGCTGCGGCGATCTTGGGCCATCAGCCCCGTGGCAAGTGCTGCGGTATCCATGCGGCCTCCTGATTTGCAGCGACCTTGCCCGATCACCGGCCATATTTCCAGAGCCGGAGCGCACTTTCCATAGCGCCCGCTTTGCGCGATAAGACGGGAATGAACGCATTGCCGATAGAAGACGCCCTCCCCGACCTGCGCGCCGCGATTGCGGCCCGTGGGATGGCCGTGCTGCAAGCGCCTCCGGGGGCGGGCAAAACCACCCGCGTGCCGCTTGATCTGCTCGACTCGGGGCTGGTCACAGGCAAAATTGTAATGCTGGAACCGCGACGCCTTGCCGCACGCGCCGCAGCCGAGCGGATGGCCGAAACCTTGGGCGAAAGCGTCGGCCAAACCGTCGGCTACCGCATCAGAGGCGAGGCAAAGGTCTCGAAGGCCACCCGCATAGAGGTCGTCACCGAAGGCATTCTCACCCGCATGATCCAAAGCGACCCAGAGCTGCGTGGCATCGGCGCGGTGATCTTTGATGAATTTCACGAACGCTCGCTTAACGCCGATCTTGGGCTGGCACTAACCTTGGAAATCCGTGCGGCACTGCGCGAAGATCTGGTGCTGATCGTGATGTCGGCAACGCTCGACGCAGCGCCCGTGGCCGTGCTGATGGGCGACGCGCCGGTGATTACCTCGGCGGGCCGCGCCTTCGAGGTCGAGACCCGCTGGCTTGGTCGCAGCCCCGACGCCTCGATGCGGTTCGAGGCAGGCGTCGCCAACCTCGTGCGCCAAGCGGTCGAGGAAACCACAGGCGGCGTCTTGGTCTTCCTGCCCGGCGAAGGTGAAATCCGCCGCGTCGAATCCGCGCTCAAGGGCCTCGCGGGCTGCGACATCCGCCCGCTGTTCGGTGCGATGGACTTCACCGCCCAGCGGGCCGCCCTCGCCCCCAGTGCAACGCGCAAGGTGGTGCTGGCCACATCTATCGCCGAAACCTCGCTGACCATTCCCGATATCCAAGTGGTGGTCGACGGTGGCCGCTCGCGCCGCGCCCGCTTTGACCCCAACTCGGGCATGTCGCGCTTGGTGACGGAACGCGTCACCCGCGCCGAGGCTGAACAGCGCCGCGGTCGGGCGGGTCGTGTCGCGGCAGGCACCTGCTATCGCTACTGGACGCGCGGCGAAGAAGGGGGCTTGGCCGCCTTCCCCCCCGCCGAAATCGAAGCAGCCGACCTGACCGGCCTCGCGCTAGAACTGGCGCTTTGGGGCGGTGACGTGCCGCTGCTGACCGACCCAAACGCAGGCGCCATGGCCGAAGCCCGCGCCCTGCTCACCGCGCTCGGCGCGCTGGACGCCGACCGCATCACCCCCCATGGCCGCGCTATCGCTGCCCTGCCACTGCACCCGCGCCTTGCCCATATGCTGCTCTTGGCGGGCCCCAAAGCTGCGCCCGTGGCGGCTCTGCTTGCAGAACGCGACCCACTCAAAGGTGCGCCGCCAGACCTCGCGCTGCGCATGAGCGCCCTCGGAGATCCCCGCCGCTTTGAATCCGAACACCCGTGGCAAGTGCTCCGCCCCGTGATCGAACGCCTGCGCCAAGATGTCCGCCGCCTTGAACGCGCAAGCACCGTAAACGCTGACTACAGCTTGGGCCAAATGGCCGCCCTCGCCTACCCCGACCGCATCGGCCTGCGCCGCAAAGGCGACGCCCCCCGCTGGGTGCTCTCGGGCGGCAAGGGCGCCGCAATGGACGCAGGCACTCCCCTCGCCTCCGCCCGTATGATCGTCGCCACCGACCTCGACGGCGACACCCGCGAGGCCCAAATCCGCCAAGCCGTCCCGCTCTCAGACTCAGAACTTCGCGACCTCTACGGTCCGCAAATCACCACCCAAACCCTCTGCGAATGGTCAAAACGCGATGGCCGCGTGCTTACCCGCAAACAAGAACGCTTCGGCGCATTGGTGCTGGGCGACCAAGCTTGGCCCGACGCCCCGACCGAAGCCATCGCCAAAGCTGCCCTCGACGGGTTGCGCCTCAACGGCCTCTACTTCACCGCCTCCGCCCGCCGCTTCCGTGCCCGCGCCCTGCTTGCAGGCGGCAGCAGCCCCGACTGGCCCGATTTCACCGACCAAGGCCTGCTGGCAAGCGCCGAAGACTGGCTCCTGCCCTACCTCGGTAAATGTCGCACCGAAGCAGACCTGCGCGCGCTAGACCTGACCGAGCCGCTCAAATCCCGCCTGACATGGGAGCAATCCCGCTCCCTCGACCACCTTGTGCCCGCGCATTTCGAAACCCCACTCGGCCGCAAAGCCGCCATAGACTACGACGGCGACATCCCCTCGATCGAGGTCAGGCTGCAAGAAATGTTCGGCACCACCCAACACCCTACAGTCGGTGCCAACCGCCGCCCGCTGCGCGTCACCCTGACCTCACCCGGTCATAAAACCATCCAAGTCACGATGGATATTCCTGGCTTTTGGACCTCATCTTACGCCGATGTGCGCAAAGACATGCGCGGCCAATACCCCCGCCACCCTTGGCCCGAAGACCCAACCGCAGCCGAACCCACCCTGCGCGCAAAACCGCGCGGCACCTAAAGCTTTCATACTGGCCGAAATACTCTCGGGGGAAGGCTTTGACCAAAGGTCAAATCCGTGGGGGCAGACAGCCCCCATCCCCACCGCACAGCCTAGCTGCTGCTACCGCCCTGCCCTGCCGCACGGAACCAGCGCAAAATCGCCTCCCGCTCGCTCTCCTCCATATAGGACAGGTTCGCGGGCGGCATCGCATGGGTCAAGCCCGCCTGCATATAGATCCGCTGCGCCTCAGAGGCGATCTGCGCTGGTGTCTCCAAAACCACATCCTTGGGCGCCCAATGAACCCCGTCAAACACCGGTTCTGCCGCGTGACACATAGAGCACCGTCCCTGCACGATGCTCACAACATCCTCAAACCCCTGCGCCGAAGCATAGGTCAACGCCGCACCGCTCAACGCAGCCTCCTCGCCGCGATGCCGCATCGGCGCCGTCGACAGCCACGCGATCAGCAGGAAAATCACCACAGTCACGAGCCACGTCCAATGCGGATTGCCGGTGCGCGCATGCTTAGAGTTGAACCAATGCCGAATGGTCACCCCCATCAGGAACACAAGGCTCGCGATCAACCAGTTATACTGCGTCGCAAACACAAGCGGGTAGTGGTTCGACAGCATCAAGAACAACACAGGCAGCGTCAGATAGTTGTTATGCGTGCTGCGCTGCTTGGCGATCTTGCCATATTTCGGGTCAGGCTTGCGCCCCGCTTTCAGGTCCGCCACCACAATCCGCTGGTTCGGCATGATAATCATGAACACATTTGCCGACATAATCGTCGCGGTAAACGCGCCCAAATGCAGCAAAGCCGCGCGCCCCGAAAACACCTGCGTATAGCCCCAAGCCATACCGACCAGAATAATGTAAAGCCCGATCATCAACCGCGTGTTGTCATCGCCAAAGCGGCTCTTGCAGATCAGATCATAGACCACCCAGCCAAAGGCCAGCGACCCAAGCGAGATTCCGATTGCCTGCCACTGCGTCAGATCGGCCACCGCTGGGTCAATCAGATACAGGTCCGAGCCCAGATAATAGACCAGAACCAGCATCGAAAATCCCGAGAGCCATGTCGCATAGCTCTCCCATTTGAACCAGGTCAAATGCTCGGGCATCATCTCGGGCGCGACGAGGTACTTCTGGATGTGATAGAACCCGCCGCCATGCACCTGCCACTCTTCACCATGCGCCAAGGGGGGCAATGAAGGCGTCTTGCGCAGCCCCAAATCGAGCGCGATAAAATAGAAAGACGAGCCAATCCAAGCAATCGCGGTGGTCACATGCAGCCAACGTGCTGCGATCTGCACCCATTCCCACAACACGACCCAATCTGACATCCCGCTCTCCTTTGGTTTGGCTTAGGCTATACCGCGACGCACTTGCCTGTTAATCCTGAAAATGCGGGCATCACTTTCAAAATAGAGACGAAAATGGCATATGTGAACAATCTTCGGATGTTTGTGCGAGTGTTCGAGCTGGGCTCGATGTCGGCTGCGGCCCGCGATCAGCGCACCTCACCTGCCGTCGCCTCGACCCGCATCTCGGAACTGGAAAAACATCTAGGGGTGCGGCTGTTTTTGCGCACCACCCGCAGCCTGCAACCGACCGAGAATGGCCGTATATTTTTCGACGGCGCAAAGAAGGTGCTCGATACGATCACCGAGGCCGAAGCCGCCGTGATGGATGTCACCCAAAACCCGCGCGGCACGATCTTTGTGGCGGCTCCGCTGGGCGTGGGGCGGCGGTTTATCGCGCCGCATGTGCCCGCATTCAAACAGAAATACCCACAGATCGACGTGCGCTTGCGTCTCTCGGACCGCAGCATTGATGTCACCGCCGAGGGTTTGGACGTCGCCTTTCATCAGGGTATCCTTGAGGATTCGACGCTCAAAGTGCGGCTCATCGCCGACTGTCCCCGCGTTCTCTGCGCTGCCCCCGCCTATATCGCGCGGCGCGGCATGCCGCTGGATGGCGCGGCATTGGTGCAAGACAAACACGACTGCCTCAACCTGCGCTTTCCGGGCGCAAAAGAGTTCCAATGGGCGCTGCACACCCCCGAGGGCATTCGGCGCTTTGAGATTAACGGCCCGTTCGAGAGCGACGACGGCGATGTACTGACGGGTTGGGCGCTTGACGGGCATGGCATCGTGCTGAAACCCGTGTTCGAGGTGGCCGAGCACTTGCGCGAGGGTCGCTTGGTCGAGGTGGCGGCCGCGACGCCGCCGATCCCGACACAACTGTCCATCCTCAGCCAGCATCGCAGGCTCAAAGACCCCAAGGTCAAGCTCTTTGCCGACTTTATGGCCACGCATGTGCGCGACGCCGTGCGCGCGGCGGGGACAGGAGTGTTGGGCTAGGCGCCCCAGGTCCGGTCCAACACCGCCAACCAGTTGTCGCAGGTCAGCTTTTTCATCAAAGCCGCGTCATAGCCGTGGTCCATCATCGCTTGTTGCAGCGCAGGCAGGCCCGTGACGTCGGTGATACCCTCTTGCACCGTCGCGCCGTCGAAGTCAGAGCCAAAGCCAAGGTGATCTTCGCCGACGATGCTTAGCATATGGTCTAGATGCGCGAGCGTATCTTCCCAGCCCATATCCGCCCCTTGCTTGCCATCGCGGCGCAAGAATGAGGTGGCAAAGTTCAGCCCAACCATGCCGCCGCTGTCGCGGATCATGTGCAACTGGCGGTCGGTCAGATTGCGGCTGCTGGGCGTGATCGCATGGGCGTTCGAGTGTGTGGCAACCAGTGGCGCATTCGACAGTCGAGCGACGTCATTGAACCCCGCCTCATTCAGATGCGACAGGTCGATAAGGATTTTCAGCTCGTTGCAGGCGCGAATGAGATCTTGGCCAAGCGGGGTGAGCCCGTCACCCGTGTCCGGCGTCGAAGGGAAGGCAAAGGGCACGCCGTGACCAAAGATCGTCGGGCGCGACCAGACGGGGCCAAGGCTGCGCAGCCCCATCGCATGGAAGGCGTAGAGGGTGTCGAGATCGGCATCAATCGCCTCGGCACCTTCCATATGCATGATGCCTGCGATGATATCGCGGGCAAGGCAGGCGCGAATTTCAGCTGTGGTGGTGCAAATCTTGAAAGCGCCCTTGGAGGCGCGCTCCATCCACAAGAGCAGGCGCGCCATCGACATGGCGGTCGGCAGTGCGGCATCGGCGTCGATCAGATTGGGGAGTGGCAGCGCAAAGGGCGGATTCTCCATCGCGTTGAGGAAATCAAGGCCGTCGCCCGCCATCGGTGAGGGGATGTAGATGGCAAAGAATCCCGCCGCGAAGCCGCCTTGTTGCATACGCGGCAGATCAAGATGGCCTTGGCCCTCGCCCGTAAGCCAGATCGCGTTCCGGTTGGTCGGGTTTTGGTGCAGGCGGAGCAGCAGATCGTTATGGCCGTCGAAAGTTTTGAACATGGGGTGCCTTTTGGTTTTGGAGCGACTGGGGCGTTGCCCCAGACCCCGAGTATTTGGGCCAGTATGAAAGCCTAACCTTGCAGCAAGCGGTCGGCAGAGGCGGCAAACAGGGTCCGGGCGTAGTCGGTTTTCATCTGTGCCGTGGCGAGCGCGTCACGGGTGAGTTCCTCGACGGCGCGGCCATGTTGCATCACAAGCACGCGGTCGCACATGTGGTCGATCACCGCGAGGTCGTGGCTGACCATCAAGAAGGTCAGGCCACGTTCGGCGCGCAGGCGCGAGAGCAGGTTGAGGGTTTCGGCTTGGACGCTGGCGTCGAGAGCCGAGGTCGGCTCGTCCAGCAGCAGGATTTCAGGTTCCAGCATCAATGCGCGCGCGATGGCGACGCGTTGGCGTTGGCCACCCGAGAGTTGATGCGGATAGCGGAAGCGGAAATTCGCGGGCAGGCCGACATCAGTCAAGGCTTGTTGGATGCGTTGGTCGGTCAGCGGCAGGCCGTGGATCGCCAGCGGTTCTGACAGGGTGCGGTCGATGCTGTGGCGCGGATGCAGGCTGGCGTAGGGGTCTTGGAACACCATCTGCACGCGCTTGGAGAAGGCTTTGTCGTGGCGAATTGTCTCGCCGTTGATGCGGATTTTGCCGCCCGAGACGGGGGCCAAGCCGCAGATCGCGCGCAGGATGGTGGACTTGCCCGAGCCGAACTCGCCGACGAGGCCGTAGGATTCCTGAGCATTGACCGCCAGCGAGACGTTTTGCACGGCGCGGACCTCGCGGCCCTGCGCGGTGAAGGTGACGGAGAGGTTTTCGACTTCGATCAGCATGGGCGGTTGGCCTTGCGGGGTTGGTCAAGGGTGGGGCCTTGCGGCACGTCCTTGGGGTATTTCAATACTGACTGCGACATCGGCGGGCTTAGGTCGCCCAAGCGGCGTCGCGGTCAAGGCTTGGCAGAGGTTCTCTTGTGCCACCGATGCGCGGCAGGCAGTTCAGCAGGCCTTGGGTATAGGGGTGTTTCGCGTTGAGCAGGTCTTTGGCAGCCAGCTCTTCGACGATCTTGCCTTTGTACATCACCAACACGCGGTCGCAAAAGCGCGCCACCAGCCGCAAATCGTGGCTGATGAAGATCAGCCCCATGCCGCGGGTTTTTACCAGATCGTCAAGGATCGACAGCACTTCGGCTTGCACGGTCACATCCAGAGCCGACGTGGGCTCATCCGCGATCAATAGATCAGGATTCGGGATCAGCATCATCGCGATCATCACCCGCTGCCCCATGCCGCCAGACAGCTCGTGCGGATAGGCTTGCATCACCCGCTCTGGATCGCGGATTTGCACGGCGGTCAGGGCTTCGATCGCTTTGGCGTAGGCGTCCTTTTTCGACAGCCGATCGCGCAGGCGCAGCCCCTCGGTCAGCTGCGCGCCGACCTTCATCACGGGGTTAAGCGAGTATTTCGGGTCTTGCATCACCATCGCCATACGCGGCCCACGCAGCGCCCGCATTTGCTTTTGCGAGGCTGCCATCAGGTCGATGCCGTCAAAGGTCATCTCGTCCGCTTCGATCCGCCCCGGAGGCCGGATCAGCCGCAGCACAGAGCGCCCCGTCATGGTCTTACCCGAGCCGCTTTCGCCAACGATGCCAAGGCGTTCGCGCCCCAAAGAGAACGACACGCCCCGCACGGCTTCGACGCGACCTGCCTCGGTATCAAAGGTGACGCGGAGGTTTTTAACGCTGAGGAGGCTCATTTGCTTGCACTTTTCGGGTCGAGAACATCGCGCAGACCGTCGCCCAGCAGGTTGAACCCAAGCGACACGATAAAGATCGCAAGCCCAGGCATGGTGGCGACCCACCATTGCTCGAACAGGTATTTGCGACCTGCCGAGATCATAAGTCCCCATTCTGGCAGTGGCGGTTGCACGCCAAGCCCAAGAAAGCCCAGACCGGCAGCCGTCAAAATCACGCCAGCCATATCCAGTGTCACGCGGACGATCACCGACGGCAGGCACATCGGGATGATATGCCCCCAGATGATGCGAATGGAGCCAGCGCCTTGCAGTTTGACCGCAGCAATATAGTCAGAGCTGCGCACGGTCAGCGTTTCCGCGCGGGCAACGCGGGCATAGGGGGGCCAGCTTGTCAGCGCGATGGCCAGCACTGCATTCTCCATCCCCGGCCCAAGCACGGCGACCAGCGCGAGCGCGAGGATAAGCTTGGGGAAGGCGAGGAAAATGTCGGTAAGCCGCATCAGGATCGTATCAATCCAGCCGCCGAAATACCCAGCCACAGTGCCAATCACCAGACCGACAACGGGCGCGGTCAAGATCACCAGCATCACGATATAAAGCGTCGTGCGAGAGCCATAGAGGATGCGCGACAGGATATCTCGGCCAAAGTCATCCGTACCAAGCGCGTTGCCTGCCGTCAGGGGCGGCAGCAAACGGCGGCTGAGGTCTTGGGTGATCGGGTCATGCGGCGCCAAAAGCGGTGCGAAAACCGCCACAAAGATCAACAGCAAGGAAATGGTCAGCCCAACCATCGCCAGCGTATTGCGCCGCAGCCTGAGCCACGCCAGATAGTTCTGACCCAGCCGCGACTGCAGCCGCGACGACGGGTTCGGATCACGAAGCCATTGGATCATACTGCTCATGTGCGCGCCCTCGGATCAACAAGGCGGTAGAGCAGGTCAGACAGCATATTCAGCCCGATATAGGCCGCGCCCACGACCACTGTGCCGCCCAGAACCGCAGGCATATCCGCCACCAAAAGCGCATCAGTGATATAGCTGCCCAACCCCGGCCAAGCGAAAATAGTCTCGGTCAGCACGGCGCCTTCTAGCAGGTAGGCATAGCTCAGCGCCACAACCGTAATCAGCGGCACCATCACGTTTTTCAGCGCATGCACCCAGATCACACGGGACTCTGGCATGCCTTTGACACGCGCGGTGGTGATATATTCTTGGCCAAGTTCGTTCATCATAAAGCTGCGCGTCATCCGAGATATATAGGCCATCGAGATATAGGCCAGCAGCCCCGCAGGCAGGATGATGTGCGAAAACGCGTTGGCAAACATATCCCAGCGGCCATTCAGCGCCGTATCCAGCAAAATCATCCCCGTATAGGGCGTGATGTCGAAATCATAGGTCATCTGGAACATCGCATCGAGCCTGCCCGGACCTCCGACCCACCCAAGGTGGCCGTAAAACAGCAAAAGCCCCATCAGCCCCAGCCAAAAAATCGGCATGGAATACCCCATCAGGCCGATCAACCGCGTAATCTGGTCAAACCACGACCCCGGTTTGGTTGCCGCAATCACCCCCGCAGGCACACCAAGCAGAACGCCGATGATCGTGGCCAGCGTCGCCAGCTCAAGCGTGGCAGGGAAGCGGCGTGCGACTTCTTTCAGCACAGGCTCGCGGGTGCGGATTGAAGTGCCAAGATCCCCCGTCAGAGTGTTGCCGATATAGATGCCGAACTGCTTCCACATGGGTTCATTCAGGCCCAGCTCTTCGCGGGTGGCCTCCATCTGCGCTTCGGTCGCGCGCTCGCCCAAGATCGACAACACGGGGTCAATCGGCACAACGCGGCTGATCACAAAGGTCACGGCAAGCAAGCCGATAAAGGTCACCAAAAGGGTAACGGCAGTATTGCCGATCTGGCGCAAAAATGAGCCAACTTGCGAGCGGGAGGGGGGCGTGGATGTCTCTGTCATAAAATAAATGGGCGCGCACAAGACGGGCTTGTGCGCGCCGATTTCTTACTTGTTGACCAGCCAATAGGCGACGCTATCGGTAGCGCCCCCCGTGTAGAAGTCCTTCACATTGCTGCGCATACCGGTCTGATAGCCGATCTGGAACATCACGATGAACGGCGAGGTCTCGCGCGAGGTTTTCTGCAGCGACTGATACATCTCGACACGCTTGGCAGGGTCCTTTTCAAGCACAGCCGCTTGCGACAGCGCGGTCATCTCACCTGGGTCATAGGCATTGCGCCATGCGAGATAGCCCGTGTTGTTCGCCTCGTCAGAGTTGTCCGGATTCTCGGCAAAGGTCGAAGAGTTGGTGTTCGGATCGGGATAGTCCGGCCCCCAGCTTTGCAGCGTCGCTTGGTGCTGGCGGGCGCGGTATTCCTTGAGTTGCTCTGCGCCTTCACCCACCGACAGTTCAACCTTGATGCCGGCTTGACCAAAGGTGTTCTGGATCGACTGCGCCATGTCCATACGGTCAGAGGCGTTGCGCACCGACAGCTTGATGGTGGTGTCGGTGATGCCCGAAGCCGCCAGCTCTTCTTTCGCCTTGGCCACGTCAAGGCTGTAAGGCGTATCTTCCAACGCGCCCAGATAGCCCTTTGGCAGGAACGACTGGTGCACAACCTCGGTGCCCTTCAAGAAGGTATCGACCATCCCCTGATAATCAATCGCCCAACGCATCGCATTCAGGAAATGCCCGTTCTTAAAGCGCTCGTCCTTTTGGTTGAACGACAGATAAAAGATCTGGCCGCCGACGTCTTGCTGGACGTTCACATCCGCATTGCCTTCCATGCCGGCAATATCAGTCGGTGTCAGCTCGCGGGCGATGTCGATGTCGCCTTTTTCAAGCTGAAGCCGCTGCGTCGCTGCTTCTGGGATGTGCTGCATAAACACGCGCTTCAGCTTGGCATCACCGCGCCAGTAACCTTCGCGCGCCTCAAGCACATAGCCCTCATTTGGCTTGAACGACTTGAGAACAAACGCGCCGGTGCCTGCCGAATTGGTCTTGAGCCACTCGGCCCCCATGTCGCCGTCAACTTCATGCTCGAGCACGGTTTTCATATCGACGATCGACGCCACACCTGCCGTCAAGCAGTTGTAGAGAAAGCTTGGTGCGAAGGGCTTGTCGACCTTGATCATCACCATGTCACCCTCGGCGGTGATCATGCTGTCGACATTATCCTTGGTCCAACCGAATTGGTTCAGGATGAACGCAGGCGACTTGTCCAACTTGACCGCACGCTGCAGCGAATAGGCCGCATCTTCGGCGCGCACAGGATTGCCCGACGAGAAGGTCAGGTCAGGCTTCATTTTAAAGGTATAGCTCAGGCCGTCATCCGACACCGTCCAGCTTTCGGCAAGACCAGCAACCAACTCACCAGGTTTGGTGGGGTCAAGCTCGATCAAGCCATCGTAGGTGTTGTTGATGACGTCGAGGCCGGAAAACTCATAGGCCTCATGCGGGTCAAGGCTTACGATATCGTCGATCGCGTCGGCGATCACCAAGGTGTCTGCGGGCGTTTCCGCAAACAAGGCCGCAGGGGCAGAGCCCAGCAAAAGTGCCGTCATCGCAACGGCACCAGCGCGGCGCAGAATAGGGGTGTGCAGCATCATAAACTCCCAAGTGTTGGTATGTGTGTTGGCCCCTTGTGGGACTCGTGTCGTTATTTGACCAAGTGGGCAATTTCTGTGCAACATTGTCAATACCAGCTTGTAGGACCAGTTTGATCAAATGAGCGCTGCTGAAAGGATAAGCAAAGTGAGTGGTTTTCGCATATTTGATGGGCACAATGATGTTCTCTCGTGCCTGCGCCGCGAGGCACAGCCCGCGGGCGAGAGCTTTTTTAACGGACGTGGCGGGCATCTTGACCTAAACCGCTGTCGTTCTGGTGGGTTTGCGGGCGGTTTTTTCGCGGTTTGGTGTAGCAATGACCCTGCGAATAGCCCCGACCCAATGGCGCGCTTTCGCGAATTTCCAGCAATCGACATTGCCCAAGCCACGACAGAAACCCGCGAGCAAATCGCCATTTTGCTGCGCATGGCACAAGCGCGCCCTGATGCGCTGCGCATTTGCCGTTCGGTTGCCGAGATCGAAGCCGCCAACCAAGCGGGCGCAATCGCCGCCCTGATGCACATCGAAGGCTGTGAGGGCATCGACGCAGATTTGGACGCGCTTTATGTCTATCACGCTGCGGGCCTGCGCTCGCTTGGGCCAGTCTGGAGCCGTCCGAACCTCTTTGGCCATGGCGTGCCCTTTGATTTCCCCGCCTCGCCCGATATCGGTCCGGGCTTGACAGAAGCGGGCAAGCGCCTGCTGAAAACCTGTGACGACTTGGGGATTTTGTTCGACCTTAGCCACCTGAACGAAGCTGGCTTCTGGGATGTCGCGCGCCTGTCGTCGCGGCCCATGGTCGCCACGCATTCCGGCGCCCATGCGATGACGGCTGCGACCCGCAACCTGACCGACAAGCAGCTTGACGCCATCGCCGAAAGCGGTGGCTTGGTCGGGTTGAACTTTGGCTGCCAGTTTCTGCGCAGCGACGGCGTGAAAAACGCAGCGACACCCGCAAGCGATATGCTGCGCCATCTTGACCACTTGATGGCGAAACTGGGCGAGGACGGCGTGGCGCTTGGCTCGGATTTCGACGGGGCGCTGATGCCAGAGTTCATCGGCGATGCTGCAGGTCTGCCGCGGCTTGTTGCTGCGATGCAAGCGGCTGGTTATGGCGAAGCGTTGATAGAAAAACTGAGCTGGGGCAACTGGATGCGCGTTCTGCTGCGCAGCATTGGCTAGAGGTTTGGCGCGACCGAAGGTGCTGCGATAAACTCGGCCAGCCCTTCGGGAAGCAGCGCGAAAAACCCATCCTGCGGCACCGGCAATCCATAGCTCTGCGCACGGCTCAGGCCAAGGTGGCGGGCGCGTACGACGCGGCTCACCACCCCGTGCGAGACCACGACCTTGACCGCCGCTGGATCAGACGCAATCTCGTCCATCGCTTGCGCCAAACGGGTGGCGACGGTGTCATAGCTTTCGCCGTCAGGACTGTTGAACCACAGCTCGTCGGTGGAATACTGCGCCCAACGCTCGGGGTGGCTTGCTTGGATATCTGCATCTGTCTTGCCATCCCAAGACCCCATGCCGATCTCCATCAGACGCGGGTCAAAGGTGATCTGTGGCCCGCCAAGCTCTGCCACGATCAGCCGTGCCGACTGCGCCGCACGTCCCAAAGGGCTGGCAAAAACGCGAAAATCCTGCCCCACAAGGCCCGCAAGCCGCCGCCCCATGGCCGAGGCTTGGGCTTGGCCCAGCGCGGTCAGAGGGCTATCAAGCTGGCCTTGCCTGCGGCCTTCAAGGTTGAAGGCGGTCTGACCGTGGCGGCAAAAATAGATCATGGCCAAACTCTTTCACTAGGGTTTCCGCTGCTGTTCTAGCCAGCGCAGACATAAGTTCAACCCCGACGCACCGCTCAGCCTGCAGACATCAGCCGCGCGACATCAAGCATCCGGTTCGAAAACCCCCACTCGTTATCATACCAGCCAAACACACGCAGCATGCCGCCACGGGTCACCCGCGTCTCTGGCAGCGCCATGATGACGCTTTCGGGTCGCGCGCGCAGATCGGTCGACACCAAGGGCTTCACCGTCGAGCCGATAACACCTCCAGCCCCCGCCAGAGCCGCATTGACCTCGCCGACCGAGGCGGGCTTTTCCGTCATTACCACCAGATCAACAGCCGACACCGATGCCGTAGGCACCCTCACGGCAGAGGCCTCAATCCGCCCCGCGATATGAGGCAAGACCTGATCCAGCAGACGTTGCGCAGAGGTCGTGGTTGGCACCATCGACAGCGCCGCCGCACGCGAGCGGGCATAATCGGCGGCAGGCGCGTCAATCGTCGGCTGCGATCCGGTATAGCAATGAATGGTGGTCATCGAGCCCGTCACCACACCCCAGTTTTCATGGATAAGCCGCACCAACGGCGCCAGGGCATTGGTCGTGCACGAGGCGTTAGAGACGATGTGCTGCCCCGCAAGTTCCGCATCATTCGCCCCCAAAACCACAGTCAGATCGGCAGCCTTAGACGGACCAGAGATCAGGACACGTCGCGCCCCTGCCCGCAGGCCACGCGTCGCCATCTCGCGGGCATCGGCACGTCCCGTGCATTCCAGAACCACATCGACGCCCTTCAGCTCGAGCGCAGAAATATCAGCGGCACGATGCAAAGGAATGATCCGCCCGTCGATGCGCAAGCCGCCTGCTTCCAGCCCGACATCGCCGTGCCAAACTCCGAATACCGAGTTCGAACTCAAAGAGATAGGCGCACATCTCTGCCGCCGCGATGTCGTTAATGCCGACGATCTCGATATCCTTCGCAGCGCCCAACAGCGCTGCACGCAGTACCGAACGGCCTATCCTGCCAAACCCGTTTATAAATATCCGCATGGGCCGCCCCCGCTTGTGGCTCTAATCCGCCAAGACAAATCACGCGGCGCGCGGCCTTACAAGGCTTGCGCGTCCGCGTTGTCCAGTTTCATACGCCGTAGCTTGAGGCGAGGCGGGTTAGGCGGCGTTCGCGTGCAGATGCTCTACCAGCCCCGCATCAAGATTAAGCCGCGCCGCCAGCATCGCAAGATACCCTTTTTCAGCCGCGCCATTCGGGTCCACCGCCAAAAGCGAAGCAGCGTAAATCTCTGCGGCTTCGGCCTCAGAGCGCGCAAGACCTGCGATGCGGTTAAAGTCCAAAGGCGCGTCCAGCTCTGCTTCGATCATCGCAGCGGCGTCTTGGGTCAGACCCAGCTGCGGCAAAAGCTCGGCAATCCGTGCCCGCTCTTGGGCAGTGACTTGGCCATCCGCTTTGGTCGCGGCAACCATGGCTTGCAACAAGCGGCGCGACAGATCTTCGGCGGCGGCGGCATCGCTTGGCAAAAAGCGCTCGGTCGGTTCTGGCAGAGCGACCAGCTCTTTGGCAGGTTGCGCCGCTTTGCCCGCTTGCCAATCTTCATAGGCCTTATAGGCAAGACCACCAATCAGAGCCGCGCCGCCGACCTGCACACCTGTGCCAACCAAACGCCGCGCATTCCCAGAGAGCAAAACGCCCAAAAGACCGCCCGCAAGCGCGCCCTTGGTCAGTGTATTCTGCGCCCCCCAGCCTTCTTTTGCCTTGGTCGCAAGGTCAGAGGCCCCTTGCTGTGTGGCCAAGTTCTTAGCGCCAGCAATAAGAGTGTTCAAAAAAGATTGGGACATATGAGCCTCCGGAGTTTCATTCGAGTTTGATATGGGGACTGCATTTTCCACCACAAGGCACCCCGCCGAAATGTTTAGGCGCAGGCTCTTTTCCGCCGATAGCAGCGCGCGGTGATCTCAACCCATGTTAACGCCTTGTTTGTAAAACCTCGGGCCTAAGCCGGCGCATCTTTTGCGTGCGGCAGGCAACACAGTGGCGAGGAATGCTGATGAATAAGGCGATTACCCAAGGTCTGGTGCTGATGCCGCCGTCGTTTTCGGCAGGGCTGAATTTGTGGTCACGGCTTGACGGTCTGACGGGTCAAGGCAGCTATGCAGGGCAGGTCAACGCGGCCTATGTGTCGGCGGACCAAGACTTCGGCGGCTGTCTCGAGCTGCAAAAAAGCACCTCAACGCAAAAGCTGCGCTGCTTTCAAGCGATCCCCTATCTGCCAGGTATGTATTTGCGGGTGACCACGCGGGTCAAAGCGATCAGCGGCGCTCTGCCTGCGGTGCGCATCGCGGGTTATGCCGAGAATGCGTCGGGCGGCAATGTGACAAGCGCCCAGCAGGTCGGGCCGTCGGTGCAGCTGACCAGCTATGGCACGCCTGTCACCATCTCGGCGATTATTGGGTCTGGCAATCGGTCGGGCGTCAATATGACATGGGGGGTGTCGCCGGTTTTGGGGCACTTTGGCCTTGATTTAACGGGGCCAACTGGTGGCGTTGTGCGGATCGAAGATATCGTAATCGAGGACGTCACCAGCATCTTTCACAGCGAGATGTTCAACTGGGTCGATGTCCGCGACTATGGCGCTTTGGCCAACGGTGTGACCGATGATGCGGCGGCCTTTGCTGCGGCGGATGCAGCGGCGGATGGCAAGACGGTGATCGTGTCACCCGGCACCTACTACATCGGCTCGCATGTGACCTTTGACAATCCGGTCAAGTTTGAGGGCAGCATCACCATGCCTGATGCGATGCGGCTTGCCTGCACGCGCAACTATGATCTCGATACCTATGCTGCCGCCTTTGGGTCAGAGATCATCGGGTTTAAAAAGGCGCTTCAGGCGTTTTTCTATTTCACCGACCACAACGTCTTGGACCTTGGCGGGCGACGGATCGAGCTGACCGAGCCGCTGGATGTCGCTGCCATCGCGGGGTTGTCCAGCTTCACCTCGCGGCGGGTGATGTCAAATGGCAACTTTGTCGCTTTGGCGGGGCCCGCGTGGACGGTAGCAACTGCCACGGCAATTGGCACCTATGCGCCCGCGTCGCCCTATACTCTAACCGGAGTGAGCAACATCGCCGCGATTCCCGTCGGCGCACTGGTCACAGGCACAGGCGTCGGACGCGAGGTCTTCGTGCGGTCCAAAGATGTAGCCACCAATACCCTAACACTCAGCCAGCCACTTTGGGCGGCATCAGGCACCCGCAGCTATAGCTTCACCCGCTTTAAATACATGCTGGATTTCTCGGGCTTTACCAACATCTCTCGGTTCGAAATGCATAACATCGAGTTCGGGTGCAGCTCTCTTGCCAGCGGGATTTTCCTTGGCGATACGGGTTCGGTGATGGTCGTCAACGATTGTGCCTTTAACCAACCCAAGGATCGCGCGATCTCTTCCAAAGGCACGGGCTGTCAGGATTTGCACGTCGATCGCTGCCTGTTCTATTCAAGCGAAGAAGGCCTGCTGGCCCAAAACCGCTTTAGCGTCGCCATCAATACCAACGCCAATGACGTTAAGATGCGCAACAACCGCGCTTCGCGATTTGCGCATTTCGCGGTGGTGGCGGGGCAAAACACCATGTTCGTCGGCAACCACATCTTTAGCGGCGACGGGGCCGATGTCGGACTGCGCAAAGCAGGCGTGGTGCTGACCTACCCCAACTCCAAGACCTATTTCACCGGTAACTACATCGACAACTGCTTTATCGAGCTAAGCAACGAACACGACCCCTATCCCGACTATTCAAGCGAATACACCTTCGGGGCGCTGACCATCACCGGCAACATCTTTATCGCGCAGCATTGTGCGACGTGGTTTAGCTGGATTGTGGTAACGCCGCGCGGCTCGGGCCACTCGGTGAACGGGCTGAACGTGACCAGCAATGTCTTTTCTGCGCGCCAAGGTAACATTGACCGCGTCGAGCGCGTGGACACCAGCTACGCCACCCTTGCGATGACCTCGTTCAAGAATATCAACTTTCAGGACAACACCTTTAACGGCACGGTCGCGCGCAGCCTCAGCCCGCTTTATCTGCAACATGTGCAAAGCACGGCCGCGTCGACTTGGGCGATCAACACCTCGGGTCAATTGCCGTTTGAAGCGCGGGCGCGCAATCTGGCCAGCTTTATCGCCGAAGGTCCGATCACCGACGGTGCGGGTGCGGTGCAATCCGCCATGCCCTATTGTCTGGTCGAGCAAGGCACGGGCGCGCAATATATCCACCTCAAATGGCCGACTGCTGTGAAAGGCACCGTGCAGGCAACAATTCGTTGCGATAACCCTGCCTAAGCCAAATCAGCCGCGCCAAGCCGGTACGCACGGGCAAAACCAGCGTTCAGAACGGCGGAAATCGGTAGAAACCGTACAAAGCAAAAGTCGGCGAAATCAATGTAAAGGGCTGCCTTCGGGTGGCCCTTTAACCAATGCGCCCGCAGCATTGGATCGGGCTGCGCTACAAACTCGGCCCGCGCGCGCAGCATGAGCCGGGGATGCGTCAGCGGGTCACCCTTGCCCACGTCATCGGCGACCATCAGCGCACAATCGGCAAAGGCCCGCAGCCCCGCATGATGCTGCGCCAGTGCCGAAATAAAGGTCAGCGGCCTGCCCGCTGGATCAAGGCCAAAAGCGATACGGCTGATCGCCGGTGTTTTGGTTTCGGCATCAGTATAGGACAAAGCGGCGAAAGTAGCGCGCTGCAATAGCCCCCGCGCCTGAGCTCTTGCCTCGGCGTCGGCATCTTGCATCGGGTCAGGTCGGGCGGGTGCTTCGGTCATAATCGCCTCATGCCTTGCGTTGCGCCAGCCGCCAGCGTTGACAAAACGGCGGCTGCGGCGTCTGATTATGTAACCCGCCACTGCACGCAATCCAAGCCGCCTGTGGCGACGCGCACTCTGATACAAGGATACCGCCGTGAGAAATCCGGCCCCCAAGCGCCGCTGGCGCCTCTGATGCAGGCACATTCAAAGCCGAACGGGCGCAGGCTGGTCCACCCCGAACGCAGCGACGCCACAGACCGCAAGCTCGCGATCATCCTCGCCTCGGTGGCGGGGGCGGCGAATGCGGGCGGCTTTTTCGCCTTGGGGCGTTATACCTCACATATGACGGGCTATCTGTCGCAACTGGCCGATACACTGGCGATCAGGGATTACTGGGTCAGCTTTGTCTGCTTGGTTGCAATCGCAGCATTTCTGGCCGGAGCGAGCTTTAGCACCATGCTAATCCTCTGGGCGCGGACGCATCGCACGCATCACCAATATGCGCTGCCTATCGCGCTTCAGGGGGGATTTCTGATCTGTTTTTCGGCAGGCTGGGTGTTCGAGTCAGAGGCTGGGCGTCTGTTTGCACTGGCCTGCCTGTGCTTCATCATGGGGATGCAGAACGCGACGATCACCAAGCTGTCAGGCGCGCGAATTCGCACCACCCATGCGACGGGAATGGTCACCGATATTGGCATCGAAATCGGTCGCGCACTCTTTGGGTTTTGGCGCAAAGAAAGCGCTGTGACTGCCAATCGCACCAAGCTCAGCATCCTCAGCTGGCAAGTTTTAGGGTTTCTTGCGGGCGGTATTGTCGGCGCAATCGGCTTTGGGCTTTATGGATTCTTGTTCGCAATTCCCTTGGCAATTGTCCTGCTTGGGATCTCGGTCCCATCGCTCTTGTTTGACCCAGCAAGCCCCGCGCCTTAACCGCGAATCACCCAGCGTTTGCGGGTCCCGCCCCTCAGTGCAGGCCCGCCCAGCCACGACACTTGCCGCATTGCAGCAAAATCCCCTTCTGCGCGCGCACCTAGAAATTGCGTTCACGAAAACGTCAAATCATTAAAAATTTTCCGAAAGTTTACAACATTCACCTTTGGTCTTGAAAATTTATTTACAAAATAAACCCATATTCAAAAAGAGTTACCAAAATTTTTACAAGCGCGCTATCATGCCAATAGAAATGGGGGAGCCCTGCCCGCTTGGCAGGCCATTGGGAAGCGCTTGCGCGCTTTTGGGAAGAGGAGAAACCAGATTTGGAACAAGCTCAGGCAGAACGTAGCTACACCGCGTCGGATGATTTTATCGCCAATGCCCATGTGAACGCCGCCCAATATGCAGAGATGTATCAGGCATCAATCAGCGATCCGGATGCGTTCTGGGCAGCGCAAGGTCATCGGCTTGATTGGATCAAAGATTACACCAAGGTCAAAAACACGAATTTCAAACGCGGCGAAGTCTCGATCAAATGGTTTGAAGACGGCACGCTGAACGTTTCGGCGAATTGCATTGACCGCCACATGGTCACCCGCGCCAACCAAACCGCGATCATCTGGGAGCCCGATGATCCAAAGACCCCCTCGCAGCACATCACCTATGCCCAGCTGTTAGAGCAAACCTCGCGGATGGCGAATGTGCTCAAGGCACAGGGCGTCAAGCGCGGCGACCGCGTGGTGATCTACCTGCCGATGATTCCAGAGGCCGCCTATGCGATGCTGGCTTGCGCCCGCATTGGTGCAATTCACTCGATCGTTTTCGCGGGCTTCTCGCCTGATGCTTTGGCCAACCGGATCAACGACTCCGAAGCCAAAGTGGTGATTACAGCGGACTTCGCGCCGCGAGGCGGTAAGAAAACCGCGCTCAAGAGCAACGCCGACGCGGCCTTGCTGCACTGCGACGACCATGTGAAATGCCTTGTCGTCAAGCATACGGGCGGACAGATTTCATGGGTTGAAGGGCGCGACATCGACGTCAAAGCCGAGATGGCAACCGCCAACCCCTATTGCGCTTATGTCGAGATGGGGGCGGAAGATCCGCTGTTCATCCTTTACACCTCGGGCTCGACCGGCAAGCCGAAGGGGGTTGTGCATACTTCGGGCGGCTATCTGGTCTATGCGGCAATGACGCAGCAGATCACCTTTGATTACCACGACGGCGATGTGTTTTGGTGCACCGCCGACGTGGGTTGGGTGACGGGCCACAGCTATATCATCTACGGTCCACTTGCGAATGGCGCGACGACGGTGATGTTTGAAGGCGTGCCAACCTTCCCCGATGCTGGCCGCTTTTGGGAGGTTTGCGCCAAGCACAAGGTGACGCAGTTCTACACCGCACCCACCGCAATCCGCAGCCTGATGGGCATGGGCCCCGAATGGCCCGCCAAGCATGACCTGTCCAGCCTCAAGCTCTTGGGTTCGGTCGGCGAGCCGATCAACCCCGAGGCGTGGAACTGGTATAACATCAACGTCGGCAAGGGAAATTGCCCGATCGTCGACACTTTCTGGCAGACCGAAACCGGCGGCCACCTGATCACCCCAATCCCAGGGGCGGTTTCCCAAAAGCCCGGCTCGGCGACCCTGCCGTTCTTTGGCGTCTCGCCTATCGTGCTGGACCCAGCCACCGCGCAGGTGCAGACCCAGACCGAGACCGATGGCGTTTTGTGCATCGCGGACAGCTGGCCTGGTCAGATGCGCACGCTTTGGGGCGATCATGACCGCTTTGAAGAGGCCTATTTCGCGCAGTATCCGGGCTATTACTTTACGGGCGACGGCTGCCGTCGCGACAAGGACGGCTATTACTGGATCACGGGCCGCGTTGATGACGTGATCAACGTCTCGGGTCACCGTATGGGCACCGCCGAAGTCGAAAGCGCTTTGGTCGCCCACCCCAAGGTCGCCGAGGCTGCCGTGGTCGGTTATCCGCACGACATCAAAGGACAGGGCATCTATGCCTATGTCACACTGATGGGCGGCGAAGAAGCGACCGACGCGTTGCGCAAAGAGCTTGAGGCTTGGGTTCGCACCGAGATCGGCCCGATTGCCAAGCCGGACCTGATCCAATGGGCGCCTGGTCTGCCGAAAACCCGCTCGGGCAAGATCATGCGGCGGATTCTGCGCAAGATCGCCGAGAACGACTACGGCGCTTTGGGGGATACCTCGACGCTGGCCGATCCTTCGGTCGTTGAAGATCTGATCGCCAACCGCATGAATAAGGGTTGAGGCATGGCAGAGGTTGTTATCCTTTTGGGGCCACCGGGTGCAGGCAAAGGCACGCAGGCGCGGATGTTGGAGGAAGACTTTGGTCTGGTCCAGCTTTCGACCGGTGACATGCTGCGCGCGGCGGTTGCTTCGGGGTCCGAGGCCGGACGCGAGGCCAAGACCGTAATGGCAGCGGGTGGCTTGGTGTCGGATGCGATCGTCTTGGCCATTCTGCGCGACCGTATGGCCGCGCCGGATGTAGCACGCGGCATCATCCTTGACGGCTTTCCGCGCACCCAAGAACAGGCCGAGGCGCTTGACGGTTTGCTTGCGGCCACGGGCCAGCGCGTCACCGCCGCCATCAGCCTAGAGGTTGATGACGAGGCAATGGTTGGGCGGGTTTCGGGCCGCTACACCTGTGCCTGCGGCGAAGGCTATCACGACGAATTCAAACAGCCCGCTCTGGCGGGGGTTTGTGACAAATGCGGCGGCTCGGAGTTCAAACGTCGGGCCGACGACAATGCCGAAACTGTGCGCGAAAGGCTCAAGTCCTATCACGCGCAGACGGCTCCGTTGATCGCTTATTACGACGGCAAAGGGGTTTTAGAGCGGGTCGATGCGATGGGAGAGATCGCAGACATCCGTAAAGCTCTAGGGGCAATCGTGGCGGGCGTTTCGGCGTAATGGGGAGGCTCGCAGTCCCACAAAGGGGCAGCGGGAAGGGACATAAACTTAGGGAGAAACACGATATGGCGGACAATTCCTCGTCTAACGCCTATTGGGCAGCGAACATTCGGATCATCAGCGGTTGCTTGGTGGTTTGGTTCCTTTGCTCTTTTGGCTTTGGCATTTTGCTGCGCCCGATGCTGTCGGGTATCGCGGTCGGGGGCACTGACCTCGGCTTCTGGTTTGCTCAACAAGGCTCGATTCTGGTCTTTCTTGTGCTGATTTTCTTCTACGCGTGGAAAATGGGCAAAGTGGACAAAGAATTCGGCGTTGAAGAATAAGGGAGCGAAAACATAATGGACCAGTTTACTCTCAACCTTATCGTGGTGGGTGCGAGCTTTGCACTTTACTTCGGTATCGCGATTTGGGCCCGTGCGGGCACCACGTCGGAATTTTATACCGCTGGCGGCGGTGTTCACCCCGTTCTGAACGGCATGGCAACTGGCGCTGACTGGATGTCGGCAGCGTCATTTATCTCGATGGCCGGTATCATCGCGGCAGGTGGCTATGACACCTCGGCCTATCTGATGGGCTGGACCGGCGGCTATGTTCTGCTCGCTATGTTGCTTGCACCATACCTGCGCAAGTTCGGCAAATTCACCGTGCCAGAATTCATCGGCGACCGCTTTTACAGCGGCTCGGCGCGTCTGGTTGCAGTGGTCTGCTTGATCATCACCTCGGTAACCTATGTGATCGGTCAGATGCAGGGCGTCGGCATTGCGTTCTCGCGCTTCCTCGAAGTCTCGGCCTCGACCGGTCTTTATATCGGCGCCGCGGTTGTGTTCGCTTATGCCGTTCTTGGCGGCATGAAGGGCATCACCTACACGCAGGTTGCACAGTATGTCGTTCTGATTTTCGCTTACACCATTCCAGCGATCTTCATTTCCCTTCAGCTGACCGGCAACGCATTGCCACCTTTGGGCCTGTTCTCGACCCATGTTGAATCTGGCCTGCCTTTGCTGGCAAAGCTGGACCAAGTGGTCACCGAGCTTGGGTTCTCGGCCTATACCGGCCACACCGACACCACGCTGAACATGTTCTTGTTCACCATGTCGCTGATGATCGGTACTGCGGGTCTGCCCCACGTGATCGTGCGCTTCTTTACCGTTCCTAAGGTTTCGGATGCACGTTCGTCGGCGGGTTGGGCGCTTGTGTTCATCGCACTGCTTTACACCGTGGCCCCTGCTGTTGCGGCAATGGCGCGCTTGAACCTGATCACCACCATCTATCCAAACGGCACCGCAGGCGAATCCCTTTCGGTTGAAGGTCGTCCGGACTGGATGAAGACTTGGGAAAAAACTGGCCTCTTTATCGTCAAAGACTTGAACGGCGACGGCAAAATCCAGTTCTATAACGATGCGTCCAAGAACGAAGAGTTCAACGCAGCCGTTGCAGCAAAAGGCTGGGCTGGCTCCGAGATCTTCAAAACCGCTGGCGGTAAAGAAGTCCCAGGGTTGGATAACGACATCATGGTTCTTGCCAACCCAGAGATCGCGAACCTTCCAGGTTGGGTGATCGCACTGGTGGCAGCGGGCGGTCTTGCGGCTGCTCTGTCGACCGCAGCTGGTCTGTTGCTCGCGATTTCTGCCGCGATCAGCCACGACTTGATCAAGGGCTCGATCAATCCGAACATCTCGGAAAAGGGCGAACTCTTGGCTGCACGTGTGGCGATGGCTGTGGCAATCGTTGTCGCGACCTTGCTTGGCTTGCACCCACCAGCCTTTGCCGCGCAAACCGTCGCACTGGCCTTCGGTGTGGCCGCTTCGTCGATCTTCCCTGCACTGATGATGGGTATCTTCTCGAAGCGCATTAACAGCAAAGGCGCTGTGGCAGGTATGTTGACCGGTCTGATCGTGACCACCGTCTACATCTTCCTGCACAAGGGTTGGTTCTTTATCCCAGATACCAACAGCTATACCGACGCGCAGCCGCTGCTGCTGTCGATCAAGTCGACCTCCTTCGGGGCCGTTGGCGCGTTGCTGAACTTTGCAGTGGCTTACGTCGTGTCCAGCATGACCGCAGCTCCTCCGAAGCACGTTCAGGATCTGGTCGAAGGCATCCGCGTTCCTCGTGGCGCTGGTGCAGCTCAGGCTCACTAAATCAACTGCGCGCTCCCCTCGCGGGGGGCGCGTCTTCCTGTTCTGGGGGCTGCCATGACGATCAACAGCTCGGACGTGCTTGGCTTTTTGCAAAGCGTGCATCCCTATGACAGCCTGCCGCAGGACGAGTTGGCGCGGGTCGCCAGTTCTTTCCGCTGCAGCGAAGTCGCCGCTGGCGAAGAGATCTATCGCTATGGCGCAGAGCTTGACGGCATCTTTCTGATCAAGCGTGGCTCGGTCGAAGTGCAAGATGCCAACGGCGCGATGGTCTCGCTTTTGGGGCCGCGCAATTCCTTTGGCGAGCGCGGATTGCTGCGCGACGGGCTGGCGGCGACCACCTCGCGGGCGGTCGAGCCTTGTGCCCTGCTCAAGCTGCCCGCCGCAGAGTTCAAGCGGTTGATGGCGGCATCGGCGGCATTTCAGCGGTTCTTCACCCGTGGTCGCGCCGCAGATCGGCGCAACACCGATCTGGCAATGCAGACCGTGGGCGAGCTGATGACACGCAATCCGCTGACCTGCACGCCCGAAACCACAGCCCAAGCCGCAGCGGCACAGATGCAGCAGGCGGGCGTGTCCTGCCTTGGCGTGGTCGAGGGCGCGGCCTTTGTCGGCCTTGTCACCACGCGCGACCTGACAGGCAAAGTTCTGGCGGCGGGCCTTCCGGCAAGCACCTCGATCAGCGCCGTGATGTCCGCCGATCCGATCAGCCTGCCACCGCAAGCCTTGGGCGCGGATGTGCTGAACCTGATGCTGGAACGGCGGATTGGTCACCTGCCGGTGGTGGAGGCGGGTCGGCTGATCGGTATGATCACACAAACGGATATCACGCGGTTTCAAGCGACCTCTTCGGCGCAGCTTGTGCGCGACCTGACCCGCGCCGACACCGTGGCCCAAATGGCCGCCGTCACCGCACGCATCCCGCAGCTTTTGGTGCAATTGGTGGGCGGCAACACCGCGCATCAGGTCACCACGCGGCTGATCACGGATATCGCTGATATGGTGACGCGCAGGTTGCTGATGCTGGGCGAAGAGGCCCTTGGCCCCGCCCCCGTCGCCTATCTCTGGCTCGCCTGTGGCAGCCAAGGTCGGCAAGAGCAAACCGGCGTCTCGGACCAAGACAACTGCTTGATTATCGACGACAGCGCGACCGAGGCAGATATGGGCTATTTCGCAAAGCTGGCGAAATTCGTTTCGGACGGGCTGGATGCCTGCGGCTATGTTTATTGCCCCGGTGATATGATGGCGACAAACCCGATTTGGTGCCAACGGCAAAGCACATGGCGCAGCTACTTCCGCCAGTGGATCGCCACGCCAGATCCCAAGGCGCAGATGCTGGCCTCGGTGATGTTTGACCTGCGCCCGATTGGCGGGCGCGCCTCGTTGTTCAGCGACCTGCAAACGGAAACGCTGGCTGCGGCGGCTGGCAACTCGATCTTTGTCGCGCATATGATCAGCAATTCTCTGACCCATATGCCGCCCTTGGGCCTGCTGCGCGGTTTTGCGACCTTCCGTTCGGGCGAGCATAAGAACCAGATCGACCTCAAGCATAACGGCGTGGTGCCTGTCACTGACTTGGGCCGCGTCTATGCGCTGATCGGTCAAGCGGGCGTGGTCAACACCCGCGCCCGCCTTGCCGCAGCCGTGGATATGGGGGTGATCTCCAGCTCGGGCGGGGCGGATTTGCTGGACGCCTACGACCTGATCGCCCAGACACGGCTTGACCATCAAGCGCGCCAAATCCGCGCGGGGCTGGCGCCAAGCAACTTTATGGCCCCGTCTGATCTTTCGGACTTCGAGCGCTCGCACCTGCGCGATGCTTTTGTCGTCGTCCGCACAATGCAATCCGCCGTGGGACAAGCCCGCGGCGCAAGAAGTTAAGGGGCCGCCAATGTTTTGGGACTTTATCGCGATGATCGCAGCCGGTGCAGGGCTTGCTGGCATCATCATGTTGCTGCGCAAAATGAGCCGCGGCAAAATTCCAAGCTGGGCTATCCCCGCAGCAATCGGGCTGGGTATGCTCAGCTTTTCGATCTGGAATGAATACACGTGGTATCCGCGCGCGGTTTCTGCCCTGCCTGCCCAAGTCATGGTGATCTCGGCCCCGCCGACCAAGCAGATGTGGCGGCCTTGGACCTATGTTTTCCCGATGCACCAACGCTTTTTGGCCTATGACGGCATTAACGCCAAAACCTCGTTGGAAAATGCCGCTATCCGCCGTGGTGACATTATGGTTGTGCAGCGCTGGCAGCAAACCCGCCGCGTTCCGATTGCTGTTGATTGCGCCAAAGGCCTGCGCGCCTATCTGATCGAGGGTGGCGACATAGCGCCCGACGGCACGCTGACCGGCGCAAGCTGGAACGTCCCCGACGGCGACGATCTGACCCTACAGGCCGCCTGCAAGGAGGAATAAGATGGCCCCCCAAGCGCAAAAGCCCAAAGTCCTTGTGGTCGAGGACGAAGACAACATCGCTCTGGCGCTTGATTTTCTGATGACGCGCGAGGGCTATCAGCACGACCGCATCGCCAACGGTGCCGACGCGATGGCCAAAATCCGCGAGCTGCACCCCGACCTTGTCCTGCTGGACGTCATGCTGCCCGAGATTTCGGGCTATGAGATTTGCCAGTCCATTCGGCTGGACCCAAGCCTTGCCGATGTGAAAATCCTGATGATGACCGCGCGTGGCTCTGCGATCGAGCGGCGCAAAGGCATCGCGCTTGGGGCTGATGGTTTTATCGCCAAACCTTTCGAACTGAGCGAACTGCGCGACGAGGTGCGCAGGCTATTGGCGCAGGGGGATTAACATGCTCGAAAAGCTTAGCCTGCGACTGCGCATCCTGCTGTTCTTTGCAGCACTTGCTTGCGGTGCGCTTGCGGCTTTGACGGCAGGGCTGATCGTCGGCTATCGGCACTTGGCGCAGCCCGAGGCGTTGTCGGCCTTTGTGCAGGTGGGGGCCCTTGCAGGCTTTGCGATTTTGGGGCTGGTTGCAGGCGTGTGGTATCTGTTCGACCTGCATGTGGCCAAGCCGATCGAGCTTTTGGCGGGTGGGTTGCGCGCCCGCGCCCATACCGAAGTTGGCACCTCGATTGATGCCTCCGTCGCGAAATATCTGGGCGATCTTGCCCCAGCGGCGGCTTCGGCGACGGATAATCTTACCCAAACCCGCACCGCGCTTGAAGACGCCGTGCAGCGCGAAACCGCACGGCTTTCAAGCGAAAACCAACGCCTTGAGGCGCTGCTGGCCGATGTGCCGGTCGGCGTTGTGCTTTGTTCATCCGAGCATCAACTGGCGTTTTACAACGGGTTGGGGGTGGATTTGCTGCATGCGGGCGGCGCTGTCGGGCTTGACCGTGGGCTGTTTGATTATCTGCACGAAGGGCCGGTGCGGCTTGCTTATGCGCGGCTGATCGCGACCAATGATCCCGAAGCGGCCTCGGATTTGCTCTGCACCACTCGGGACGCGGCGCGGGTGTTGGCAGCGCGGATGCGGTTGCTGGTCCAAGCCGATGGGGTGCCCTCGGGCTATGTATTGACCCTGCGCGATGTGACCGCCGAGCTGAACACCTTTGCCCGACGCGGTGCCTTTCTGGCCGAAGTGTTTGATCGGCTTGGGCGTCCTTGCGCCAATATCGCCACACTGGTCGAGGCGATGCCGAAAACCGTGCTGGCCCCTGCCCTAGACCAAGCGCTGCGCCAAGAGGTGAGCGGGCTGAGCCAGTCCTATACCGCGCTGGCGCAGCGCCATGACCAAAACCGCAACGAAGGCTGGCCGCTGGTGCTGACCCGAGCCTCGGATTTGCTGGACGGTCTGGCGGCACGGCTGCAAAGCGAAGGCTTGCAGCTGAGCCATGATGCGGCCCCTCTGCTGTTGCGTTGCAATGGCGTCGAGGTCATCGGCCTGCTGACCCATCTTGCGACAAAGCTGCCCAGCAAAAGCTTTCACATCGACCTGACCGAAGACGGGGCCGATGCGCTGATCAGGCTGCGCTGGTCGGGCGATATCTTGTCGATTTCTGACCTGGACCAATGGCTTGCGCAACCGATCGATCCCGCTTTGCCCGAAGTCACGGGCACGTCCGTGCTCTCGTCTCATGCGACAGATATCTGGCCAGAGACCACGTCCGAGGGCCAGTCGCTCTGTCTGCCACTGCGCGCTGCACGGCGCGAGGGCGCGCGCCCGAAACCCATGGTTCGCGAGGTTGTCTACGACTTTGATCTCTTGTCCAAGTCGCGAAATGCCAGCGTCGCCAATGCCTTGCTGCAAGACCTGACCTATGTGGTTTTTGACAGCGAGACGACGGGCCTGCTGCCAGAAAAGGGCGACGAGGTGGTACAAATCGCCGCCGTGCGCATCGTCAACGGTCGCAGGCTCAAATCCGAGGTGTTTGACATGCTGGTTAATCCGCGCCGCAAGATTCCTGCGGTGTCGACTGGTGTGCACGGTATCACCAACGCCATGGTCGCCGATGCCCCCGAGATCGAAGAGGCCGCGCGCCGCTTTCACGCCTTTGCCCAAGGCGCCGTGCTAATCGCACATAACGCCCCCTTCGATATGCAGTTTCTGCGGCGGGTTGAGACGAAAATAGGCCTGAAATTTGACCACCCCGTGCTGGATACCGTGCTGCTGTCGGCGGTCCTTTACGGCCAACACGAGGTGCATACCCTCGACGCGCTGACCCATCGTTTGGGAATTACCATCCCCGAAGAAGCCCGCCACACCGCAATCGGCGACGCGGTCGCTACAGCGGATGCGTTCCTCAAGCTGCTGCCGATGCTGCAAGGCCGTGGCCTAAACCGGTTCGAGGATGTCTTGATCGAGGTCCGCCGCCATGGCCGACTGCTCAAAGATCTCAACTAACTGGGCAGTACAGAATGGAGTCTGGGCGCCAACTACCCCATCTATTCAGTTAGAATATTTGCGACTGCTTCCTGGGTTGCCAGAGCTTTATCAAGTAAACTATGCCCCTGCGCCCGGTCGTCAAACAGGGCGACGTGGTAGAGCGCGGCGATATTCTTGCCGATGGTCCTTCGGTCGATATGGGTGAGCTGGCACTGGGCCAGAACATGCGCATCGCGTTCATGCCCTGGAATGGCTACAACTTCGAGGATTCGATTCTCGTTTCTGAAAAAGTTGTGCGCGAAGATCGCTTCACTTCGATTCATATCCAGGAACTGACCTGTATCGCGCGCGATACCAAGCTCGGCTCCGAGGAGATCACCTCGGATATCCCGAATGTTGGCGAAGCCGCGCTGAACAAGCTCGACGAATCGGGTGTGGTTTACATCGGTGCGGAAGTAAAAGCGGGCGATATCCTGGTCGGCAAGGTCACGCCGAAAGGCGAGACCCAGCTGACGCCGGAGGAAAAACTGTTACGCGCGATCTTCGGTGAAAAAGCATCAGATGTGAAAGATACCTCGCTGCGTGTGCCCTCGAGCGTGAAGGGCACGGTTATCGATGTGCAGATTTTTACCCGCGATGGCCTGGAAAAAGATGAGCGTTCGCTGGCGATTGAAAAATCCGAGATTGAGCGCTACCGCAAGGACTTCAATGACGAGTACCGCATTGTTGAGCAGGCCACGTTCCAGCGGCTGCGTGAAGCCTTGCTCAACAAGAAGGCTAACAGCGGCCCGGGTTCGGTTAAAAAGAACGCGACTATTGACGACGACTTGCTCAATGATTTGCCGCAGGACGACTGGTTCAAGCTGCGCATGGCAGACGCGGAGCTGAATGACCTGCTCGATGCGGCCAAGCGACAGCTCGACGAGCAGCGTCAGTTGCTCGACTCGCGCCTTGCCGACAAGCGCGGCAAAATCGAAAGTGGCGATGACCTGGCGCCCGGCGTACTATCAAGCG
>CAWJOY010000011.1:0-19187 GCA_963844505.1 uncultured Alphaproteobacteria bacterium | reverse complement strand
TCGTCGGTATCACCCGTGGCGGTCTTGTGCCTGCGATGATTGTCGCGCGCGAGCTGGACATACGCACGGTCGATACGATTTCGATCAAGTCCTACAACCACCAAACCCAAGGCTCGGTGCCGCAGGTGATCAAATCGCCGCAAGCGGATTTGATGGGTGACGGCACGGGGATTTTGATCGTCGACGATCTGGTTGATTCGGGCAAAACCCTTGAAGTCGTGCGCAAGCTTTACCCCAACGCGCATTTTGCCACGGTTTATGCCAAACCCTCAGGCAAACCGCAGGTCGACAGCTATATCACCGAAGTCAGCCAAGACACGTGGATTCTCTTTCCGTGGGATATGGCCTTGCAATATGTCCAACCCTATCGCGGTCAAGACTGACGCAGGCTGATGCAGCGCCTCATTCGCCTTGGCCCGAAAAAGGTCTTGCACTGGTTGTTCGAGATGAGCCTTATTATTAAGGCCATCCTTACTTCGGCCGAGGCTTTGACGGGCCTTGGCTTGCTGCTGACCCCCAATCCTCCGGTGGCGCGGCTTCGCTATTATATCACCCATTATGAGATTGCCGAAAAGTCGACGGACTCTATGACCACACCGGACCCGATGGCCGTGTCGCAGTTCCCGCTGAGCACGCAGGATTTCTACGCCTATTACCTGATGTTCCACGGCGGCATCGAAGTGGTGTTGGTGATCATGCTGTGGCTGCGGGTGCTTTGGGCCTATCCAGCTGCGATGGTCGTCCTCTCGGGCTTCGTCGGCTATCAGTTCTACGAGTTTTATCTGACGGGCTCGCCCATGCTCTTGATTTTGGCGTCATTTGATATCTTCATGATCGGCATGATCTGGCAAGAGTACCGCGCGCTCAAGGCCCTGCCCCACCCTGTCGAAGGATAGTTTATGACCAAGCCTGTGAACCCGTTTATGGCCGCAACCTTTCCGCCGCCGGTCATGGAGGCGCGGCGCTGGCTTGACGGGGTGAGCTTTCCTGCCGAGCGTCCGTTGATCAATATTTCTCAAGCGGCCCCCGTGGATTTGCCGCCTCTAGAGTTGCGCAAGGCGATTGCCGAGGCGGCGATAAACCTGCCCGAGGCACATCTTTATGGCCCCGTTTTGGGCATGGACGCGCTGCGCGCCGAGATCGCGAAACAGTGGTCCTCGATCTATGGCGGCGACGTTAGGACCAGCCAGACCGCGATCACCCAAGGCTGCAACCAAGCCTTTTGTGCGGTGATGTCGACGCTTGCCGCTGCGGGCGACGAGGTGATTTTGCCGACGCCGTGGTATTTCAACCATAAAATGTGGCTTGATATGCAGGGGGTCAAAACGGTTCCTCTGGCCGCAGGCGCGGGATTGATCCCCGAGGCCGAGGCCGCAGCCGCCCTGATCACCGACCGCACACGGGCGATCGTTCTGGTCTCGCCCAACAATCCAGGGGGGGTCGAGTATCCCGCCGAGACACTGGCCGCATTTCGAGACCTTGCCCGCGCGCGCGGCATCGCTTTGATCGTCGATGAGACCTATCGCGATTTTGACAGTCGAACGGGGCGTCCGCATGATTTGTTCACCGACCCTGATTGGCACGACACGCTGATCCAGCTCTATTCGTTCTCCAAGGCCTATCGGCTGACGGGGCACCGCGTCGGGGCTGTGGTCGCGAGCGAAGAGCGCCTGTTTCAGATCGAGAAATTTCTTGATACCGTCGCCATCTGCCCGAACCAGCTTGGTCAACTCGGCGCGCTTTGGGGCATGCAAAACCTGAGCCAATGGCTGGCAGGCGAGCGCGAAGAGATCTTGCGCCGTCGCGCGGCGATGGTGTCGGGCTTTGCCGCGCTGCCGGATTGGAAGTTACTGGGCTGCGGGGCGTATTTCGCTTATGTCGAGCACCCCTTTGCTGAGCGCTCGGATGCGCTGTGCAAACGGCTTGTGTCGGAGGCCGGGCTTTTGATGCTTCCGGGGACGATGTTTCAGCCTGAGAACTCTGCCGATGGAGTGCGGCAAATCCGGATTGCCTTTGCCAATGTTGATGTGGATGGCATTGCAGAGACCTTTCGCAGATTGGGCGGGGTTCGCGCCTAGCATAAAAGAGGGAGGGCCCTTTGCCCTCCCCGCTGCCTTTGGCAGCCCCCACCCGCGAGTATTTACGCCAATGTGAAACCGGCCAAGGTTGCGCAGCCCTGCCAAGCCTTGCCCCCATGGCGTCGAACGCTTAGACAGTTGCAAACCTTTTAAAGACAGGCAGACCCATGGCCAAGGCACCACACAGCGACGACGACACTCCGAAGAAAAAGCGCCGCGGTGCTTCTGTCATGGCGTGGATTTTGATGGCCATGTTGATTGGCGGTCTGGGCGGCTTCGGCTTGACCAGTTTTGGCGGCGGGCAGACCAGCATCGGGTCAGTTGGCCAGACCAAGATTTCGGTGGATGACTATGCCCGCGCGATGAGCAATCAGATGCGCAGCTTGTCGCAAAATCTTGGCCAGCCCATGACATTCCAGATGGCGCAGGCCTTTGGTTTGGACAAGCAGGTGTTGCAATCTGTGGTCGACAGTGCGGCGCTGGACAATGAGGCGACGAGCGTTGGGCTCTCGGTTGGTGACATGACCGTTGCTGGCAATTTGATGGAAATCTCGGCGTTTCACGGTGTGGACGGCAAGATTGACCCGATTGCCTATGACCAAGTGCTGAAGCAAAACAACCTGACCAAAGCGGCGTTCGAGGCGGGCATTCGTGCCGATACGTCGCGGCAGTTGTTGCAGTCGAGTGTCACCGGTGGCATCGTTGCGCCAGAGGTTGTGACTGACACCGTTGCGGCTTGGGCCGGCGAAAAGCGCGGCTTTGCTCTGTTGCCTTTGACGGAGACGGCGCTTTCGGCGCCTTTGGCGGAGCCTGAGGCCGCCGCGATTGACGCCTATTACGCCGCCCATATCGCTGATTTCACCCGCCCCGAGGCCAAGCGTATCGAGTATGCGGTCTTGCTGCCCGAAGATTTCGCCAAGGATTTACCTGCCGATGATGCTGCCTTGCGCAAGCTTTATGACGAGCGGTTGTCAGAATATGTCGTGCCAGAAAAGCGTTTGGTCGAGCGGCTTGGCTTTGCCACCGAGGCAGATGCAGCGGCCGCCAAGGCGCGTATTGATGCGGGCGAGACCTTTGAGGCCATCGTCGCCGAGCGCAAGCTGAGCCTTGCCGATGTCGATCTGGGCGATGTCACCCAATCCGAGTTAAGCGATGCTGGGCCTGCAGTGTTTGCGATGACCGAACCTGGTGTCGTGGGGCCGTTGAATTCGAACGTCGGGCCCGCTTTGTTCCGCATGAATGCGATCCTTGCCAAGCAGGAAACCAGCTTTGAGGCCGCGAAGGCTGACCTTGCGAAAGAGGTGCAGCTTGAGGCCGCGAGCAAGGCGATTTCCGACAAAGTCACTTTGATTGATGATGCTTTGGCGGGCGGGGCGACCTTGGCCGACCTTGCGGCCGAGCAGGGCATGACCAAAGGCACCACCGATTATGCCAAAGGTGCCGCAGATAACGACACGATCACTGCGGATCAAAAGTTCATTGCTGCAGCCGATGCATTGGCCGAGGGGGACTATCCAGAGGCGGTTTTGCTGTCCAACGGCGGTGTCATTGCGATGCAACTGACAAGCACCCTGCCCCCAACACCGCGTCCGCTTGAGACCGTGAAGGACAGCGTCACTGCGGCCGTTCGGGCCGAGGCTTTGGCCAAGGCGCTGTCAGCCGAGGCTGCAAAAATTCAAACGTCGGTTGAGGCCGGTGCTGCGCTTGAGAGCTTTGGCGCGGTGACCACGACGGCGGCAATCGGGCGGCAAGAAACCCTCGACAAAGCCCCTGCGGCGGTGGTTGCTGCGGCCTTCGAGATGCAGGTCGGTGCCTTGCGCGTGATCGACGAGCCTGGGTTTGTCGGTCTGTTACAGCTGACCAGCATCACCCCTGCGGCCAAAGACGGTGACGCGGCGAAAGGGCTGCGGGACGCGATCGCGGCCAATGCGACGCGTTCGATCACCGACGACGTGCTGCAACTTTACACCAATGCACTGACGGCGCAGGCTGGGATCACACTTGATCAAAGCGTGATCAACTCGGTCAACTCGCAGATCACAAACTAAGGCGCTCCGATGAAACTTTTGCCGTCTTTTGAAGACTTTGAGCGGGCTTGGGCGCAGGGCAAGAACCAGATGGTATATGCCCGTCTGGCGGCTGACCTCGACACGCCGGTTTCGCTGATGCTCAAGCTGGGCGAGGCGCGCGGCGACACCTTTATGCTGGAATCAGTGACGGGTGGCGAGGTGCGAGGGCGCTATTCGGTTGTTGGCATGAAGCCCGATTTGATCTGGCAATGCCACGGCGACCAAAGCCGGATCAACCGCACTGCACGTTTCGATCAGGACGCGTTTGCGCCGCTGGCGGGACACCCGCTTGAGACTTTGCGTGCTTTGATCGCAGAGTCGCGCATTGATCTGCCAGAGGGAATGCCCGCGGTCGCTTCGGGTCTGTTTGGCTATCTTGGCTATGATATGATCCGTTTGGTCGAGCATCTGCCCAACGTGAACCCCGACCCGCTCGGCTTGCCGGATGCGGTTCTGTTGCGCCCGTCGTTGGTCGCTGTTCTGGACGGCGTCAAAGGTGAGGTGACGCTGGTTGCTCCGGCTTGGGCGGCTTCGGGTCTGTCCGCCCGTGCGGCCTATGCGCAAGCAGGCGAGCGGGTGATGGACGCCCTGCGCGATCTTGACCGCGCCCCTGCCACGCAGCGCGATTTGGGTGCTGTTGCGCCCGTCGGCGAGATGACCTCGAACTTCACCCATGAGGGCTATAAGGCCGCGGTTGAAAAGGCCAAATCCTACATTAGGGCGGGCGATATCTTTCAGGTGGTGCCATCACAGCGTTGGACCCAACGGTTCGAGCTTGCACCTTTCGCACTTTATCGGTCGCTTCGCCGTACCAATCCTTCGCCTTTCATGTTCTTTTTCAACTTTGGCGGCTTTCAGGTGGTTGGTGCCAGCCCCGAGATCCTTGTGCGTCTGCGCGACGGTGAAGTCACCGTGCGCCCGATCGCAGGCACCCGCAAACGTGGGGTGACCCCAGAGGAAGATAAGGCGCTGGAACTTGATCTGCTCGCCGACAAGAAAGAGCTCGCCGAGCATTTGATGCTGCTGGATCTGGGGCGCAATGACGTCGGTCGCGTCGCCAAAATCGGCACTGTGCGGCCAACCGAACAGTTCATCATCGAACGGTACAGCCACGTCATGCACATCGTCTCGAACGTCGTCGGCGAAATTGCCGAGGGCGAAGATGCGCTGTCGGCTTTGCTTGCGGGTCTGCCAGCGGGCACCGTTTCGGGCGCGCCCAAGGTGCGGGCGATGGAAATCATCGACGAGCTAGAGCCCGAAAAGCGCGGCGTCTATGGCGGCGGCGTTGGCTATTTTGCCTGCAATGGCGAGATGGACTTTTGCATCGCGCTGCGCACGGCCGTTCTGAAAGATGAGCAGCTTTATATCCAAGCGGGTGGCGGCGTCGTCTATGACAGCGATCCCGAAGCCGAGTATCAAGAGACCGTCAACAAGTCCTTTGCGCTGCGCCGTGCGGCCGAGGATGCGGGCTTGTTCGCGGGTCGTGGCAACGCTTAGGTTTGCGCGGATGCGACGTCGGGCTGCAACCACAGCCCCCCCTTATCATAGCCCCCGCGTAGAAAATGCGCGGGGTCTGATACTTCGGGAAACTCGGTCGCATGGTCACGAAAGCGGTCTTGACTGACGATTGACACCCCCAAATCGCGCGCCGCCGCCAGGATAATCGTATCCGCGACGACGCCCTTATCCACCACCATCACGCGATCTTTGGGCAAGCCCAGTTGCTTGCCAAGCCGATAGTCGTGCGCATAACTGCCCGTCAAAAGATAGCCCGCATTGGCATCAAAGACCACGCCGGGGCTATAGCCACGCTGCTCCAAGGCGCGCAGCACCTCCTGCAGGGTTTCCAGTTTCGGCGTATTGTCCTTCCAGTGCATCACGTTCGATCCGTCCACCACGATGTGGCGTAACACTTTCGGCCGCAAAATCCCTCTGCGGCGGCGAACAACCGTGCGCTTGGGTTGAACCCGCGTCAGAGCAGGCGTCTCGGCAGGGAAACGCTTGTTGATTGCAGGGACCAACAGCGCCCGCAGCCAAATCCACAGGCTGGCAATCGCCGCAGGTCCCGCGACCATCAACAGCTCGGGCGATTGGGTCATCCAAGCGACGAAAACCCCAAAACACGAGGCCATGAACAAGAAAAATTGCACGCCCATAATCGCCCCTATGGCTGACGCTTGTTACTTCACCATAAGGGCCGAAATCGGCGCCAAAGCAACCGAGGCCGCCCGTCCCTCGACCGCCCAAGCCATCAGCGCCGCCACGGTTTCAGGCCGCGTCGCCCCCAGCACGACCACCCGCCCCTCTTGCGCCGCCTTGAAGGCCGCGCGGTCGAGATAGCGGCGGATCAACGGCGTGTCCTCGCCCTGCGCATCCAGTTCGCGGAAGATCATCGCCGAGGCCACACCGTCGCGCCGTGCCACTTGATCGGCCGCATTAAGCCCCCGATCAAAGGTCAAAAGCCCCACCCCCTGCGCTTTGATCAAAGGCACAACCTGTGTGGCAAGCGGGCGATTGTCTTGAAATCCGCCCGTGCCAATGTCCATGATCGCCACCGCTTCGGGCAGCACCGTTTCATTGGCCTGAAAGCTTTGCTCCAAATCCGAGGCCTTCGCGCCCTTGGGAATCCCCGACGCCAGCATCACCACCTCTTGCCCCGCCGCGCGATAGATCTGCGCGGCTTCTGAAGCTGTCGGGGCAAGCGGGTCAATCACAAAGCTGACCGGAAACGGCAAAGCGGCGAGTGTGGCGCGGTCAAGATCTGCCTCGCCAGTATCTTGCAGCACCACAGAAAACAGCGGCTTACCCGCGTCATTGCTAAAACTGCGGGCGAATTTGACCAGCGGCGGCACATCGACAACCGGAGCCGCGGCCTCGGTCGCGGTCGCGGCGGCACCAATACTTGGCAGACGCCCCGTCGTCACGCCGTCCACCGATTTCGGCAGCTCGGAGACAGGCGCCATTATCTCGGGCATCGGCGCTGGTTGCGGCTCCGGCTCCAGCGTGGCCAAGGGTTGATCTTGGGGCATAGGCGCAGGCGCGACTTCCGGCATAGGGGTCGTCTCGGGTTCCGCGTTTGGTTCAAAAACCGGCGGGTCAAGCACGACCCATCCCGGAGCTTGCCCCGACACTTCGGGCATCGGCATCAGCAACGCCTCTGGTGCGTCCTCAGCCACAGGGGCCGTGTCAGCAGCGGCCACATCGGGCAAAACAGCGGGCGGCACCGACGGCGGCAGCGCATCCGTTCCCGCATTGATCTCGGGCATCGCGCCAGACACGCTCGGCGCAAGAGCAGAGGGGGCCGCACTTTCGACCGTTGGCTGCAGCGGCACCTTATCAGGTTCCTCGGCCATAGGCGTCGCGTCCACAATCACGGGTGCTTCGCTGGTCTCGCTGGCGCCCATCTCCTGATCGACGGCTGGCTGTTCTGGCGCAGCGGTGTCATTCGCTGGCGCTTCGGTTTGCGCCATCCCGCCATCATGCGGCGCAGGTAGCGGCGCAATTTCCGACACAACCGCAAGGCCAAGCCCCGCCACAACGCCCCCAAAGACGATCCCTTTCACGAAATTCTGGATCACTGCCCGCCTCCACCTGTTATTAGACGTCAGTTGCACTTGACGCCCCTTAGCCGCTAGGCCCATCTATACACTGGCCTTCTATAGACCGAAAGTAACCGCGCCTTCATCCTTTTTCCGACCGGACCCCGCAAGATGCTCCTTCTGATCGATAACTACGACAGCTTTACCTATAACCTCGTGCATTATTTGGGCGAACTTGGCGCAGATGTGCGGGTTGTGCGCAACGATGCGATGTCGGTGCAGGATGCGCTGGCACTGAAACCCGAGCTTATCGTGCTCTCTCCGGGGCCCTGTGACCCTGCAAGCGCAGGAATTTGCGTACCTCTGGCCAAAGCCGCCGCCACGCAAGACGTGCCGCTGCTGGGGGTCTGCTTGGGGCATCAAACCATCGGTGAAGCCTTTGGCGGACGCGTCGTTCGTTGCCACGAAATCGTGCACGGCAAAATGGGCGCGATGCATCACAAGGGCCAAGGTATGTTCCGCGATCTGCCCTCGCCCTTTGCCGCGACGCGTTATCACAGCCTTGTGGTGGAAAAAGAATCGCTGCCTGACTGCCTTGAGGTCACGGCTTGGCTGGAGGATGGCACGATCATGGGCCTGCGCCACCGTGAGAAATTGATCGAAGGCGTGCAGTTCCACCCCGAGTCCATCGCCTCCGAGCATGGGCACCACCTGCTGCGCAACTTCCTCGACTCTGCCCGCGCAAAGGCTTTGGCATGAGCGATATCCTCAAACCGCTCATTGGTATTGCGGCCACGCGTGCCCTGACCCGCGCCGAGGCAGAGGCCGCGTTTTCGGCCCTGTTTGAAGGTTCTGCGACGCCTGCTCAAATGGGCGGCTTCTTGATGGCGCTGCGCACACGCGGCGAAACCGTTGATGAATATGCCGCCGCTGCCTCGGTCATGCGCGCCAAATGCACCCCTGTCCGTGCGCCCGAAGGGGCCATGGACATTGTCGGCACGGGCGGCGACGGTAAAGGCACGCTTAACATCTCGACCGCTACCGCTTTTGTGGTCGCAGGGGCGGGCGTGACCGTTGCCAAACATGGCAACCGCAACCTTTCGTCAAAATCGGGCGCGGCGGATGCGCTGACCGAGATGGGCCTGAACGTGATGATCGGCGCCGAGGTGGTCGAGCGTTGCCTAAATGAGGCGGGCATCGGCTTTATGATGGCGCCGATGCACCATCCTGCCACCCGTCACGTCATGCCCGTGCGCGCCGAACTTGGCACCCGCACGATCTTTAACATCCTTGGCCCGCTGACCAACCCAGCAGGCGTCAAACGGCAACTGACGGGCGCTTTTTCCGCGTCGCTGATCCGTCCGATGGCAGAAACGCTGCGACTGCTTGGCTCGGAAAAGGCGTGGCTGGTCCACGGCGGCGACGGCACGGATGAGATCTCGATCGCAGAACCGACCGAGGTTGCAGCGCTTGAAAACGGTGAAATTCGCGAATTCCAAGTGCACCCCGAAGACGCGGGCCTACCTGCACATCCGTTCGAGGCGATTATGGGCGGCACCCCTGCCGAAAACGCCGTCGCCTTCCGCGCTCTGCTGAATGGCGCGACGGGTGCCTTCCGCGATGCCGTGCTGTTAAACTCTGCGGCGGCACTGCTTGTCGCAGACCATGCCAGCTCTTTGAAACAAGGCGTTGAAATTGCGCGCGCTTCGATCGACTCTGGTGCTGCCCGTGCCAAAATCGAGGCCCTCGCCCGTCTTAGCCACGCCTGAAAGGCCCAAAATGTCCACGATCCTTGACCGCATCAAAGCCTATAAGCTTGACGAAATCGCCGCCCGAAAATCTGCGCGCAGCCTTGCTGACCTGCACGACGCGGCAACCAATGCCCCTGCCCCACGCGGCTTTGCCGAAGCGCTGTCAGAGGCCACGAACACAGGCTATGGCTTGATCGCTGAGATCAAAAAAGCAAGCCCTTCCAAAGGTTTGATCCGCGCAGACTTTCACCCCGCTGAACTTGCAACAGCCTATGAGGCGGGCGGGGCTACCTGTCTGTCGATCCTTACCGATGAGCCGTCCTTTCAGGGAAATGATGCTTTTTTGACCGCAGCGCACAACGCCACCAAGTTGCCCTGCCTGCGCAAAGATTTCCTTTATGACACCTATCAGGTCGTCGAGGCGCGTGCGTTGCATGCTGATTGCATCTTGATCATCATGGCCTCACTTTCGGACGCCCAAGCGGCCGAACTTGAAGCCGCTGCTTTCGAGCTTGGCATGGACGTGCTGATCGAAGTCCACGACCGCGCAGAACTTGACCGGGCCTGCGCGTTGAAATCGCCGCTGATGGGCATCAACAATCGCAACCTGCACACCTTTGATGTGACGCTCGATACGACGCGGCAACTGGCCCGCCATGTGCCCGAAGACCGTCTGATCGTGTCGGAATCGGGCCTTTTCACCCCAGCCGACTTGGCCGATGTCGCAGCCTATGGCGCGCGCTGCTTTTTGATCGGCGAGGCCTTGATGCGTCAAGACGATGTCGCAGAGGCAACCCGTGCCATCCTCGCCAAACCCTTGACGGCAAGCGGTGGGCTATGAGCGAGACCCCCTCGGGCCTGACGCATTTTGACGCGCAAGGTCATGCGCATATGGTCGATGTTTCGGCAAAACCCGTGACCGACCGTATCGCGACCGCGACTGGTGCGGTTCGGATGACGCTAGAAACGCTTGCAACGATCATGGAGGGCCGCGCCAAAAAAGGCGACGTGCTGGGGGTTGCCCGACTTGCCGGTATCATGGGCGCGAAGAAAACCGCCGAGCTGATCCCGCTGTGCCACCCGTTGCCCATCACCAAGGTCAGCCTCGATCTCACTCCAGATGAGACGCTTCCCGGTGTCCGCGTTACCGCGAGCGTTAAAACCAGCGGCCAAACCGGTGTGGAAATGGAAGCGCTTACAGCGGTTTCGGTCGCATGTCTGACGATTTTCGACATGGTGAAGGCGATCGAGAAAACGATGGTGATAGAGGCCATCCATGTCACCCTCAAGGACGGCGGAAAATCGGGCCGCTTCGAAGCAAAAACTGGATCGCAACCTTGATAACCGTAGCCGAAGCCCTTGACCGTTGCCTCGCACTGACCCAACCGCTCGAGACGGAAACCGTTCCGCTGCGCGCCGCTTGCGGGCGCTACATGGCGACGGCAGCTGTCGCCAAGCTGACGCAGCCGCCGTTTGATGCTTCGGCAATGGACGGCTATGCTCTGGGCGCCGCTGGGAATAATGGCGCAAAGTTTACTGTGATCGGCGAAGCTGGTGCTGGTCACGGCTTTGACGGAACTGTTGCGGTCAACCAAGCCGTGCGCATTTTCACAGGCGCTCCGGTTCCGGCGGGGGCTGTTACGGTTGCGATACAAGAAGATGTCTCTGTAAATGGCGAAGAAATTACCTTGGATGTTGCGGTTCCTGATCGGGCGAACATTAGGCCGCGCGGCCAGGATTTTGCCGCGGGCGATCCCCTGCCGCCACGCCTTTTGCGCCCCAATGACCTTGCTTTGCTCGCGGCCATGAATGTGCCCAAAGTTTGCGTAACGCGCCGCCCGATTGTTGGACTTATCGCTTCGGGTGATGAACTTGTCATGCCAGGTGAGACGCCAAACTCGGACCAAATCATAGCGTCCAACACGTTTGCACTTGCGGCAATGATTGAAACCGCCGGCGGAGAGGCGCGCATGCTGCCGATTGCGCGCGATACCGAAGAGAGCCTGCGCGCCGCATTCGCGTTGGCCCAAGACTGCGACCTCATTGTGACCATCGGCGGTGCGTCTGTTGGCGATCACGACTTGGTCGGCAAGGTTGCCACTGACCTCGGCCTCGAGCGCGCTTTTTGGAAAATCGCAATGAGGCCTGGAAAACCTCTAATGGCTGGACGCGTTCTGGGTAAGCCCATGCTTGGCCTGCCTGGAAATCCAGTGTCGGCAATCGTCTGTGCGCATCTGTTTTTGATTCCAATGCTAAAATCCATGCTCGGACTGCCAATCGCTGCTCCGCAAACCTTTTCCGCGCGCTTGGGTTGTGATCTGCCCGCGAATGGCGTTCGGGCGCACTACATGCGTGCACGGCTAAGCAACCCAGAAGGCATTTTGACGGCCACACCTTTTGATCGACAAGATAGCGCGCTCCTTTCCATCCTAACCCAAGCTGACGCTCTGATCATTCTGCCTCCAGATTGCCCTTCGCAACCCATGGGGGCAAGCATCTATTACCTACAACTTTAGGTAAAAGCTCCAGCAAATCCCTTGACACAAACAGGGAACATCGGCAGAACATAAAAGAACAAGAAGCCCGAGGAGAGACGTATGTTGACGCGCAAGCAGCTGGAACTTCTGGATTTCATCAAAACCCGCATGGATGTCGACGGCGTTCCGCCGTCTTTTGACGAGATGAAAGATGCTCTAGATTTGCGTTCTAAATCAGGCATTCACCGTTTGATTACGGCCTTGGAGGAACGAGGCTTCATTCGGCGTCTCGCTCACCGCGCCCGTGCGCTTGAGATCGTTAAGCTGCCAGAAGCGTTAGAGAAATCGGGATTCAAACCAAAAGTCATCCAAGGCGACAAGACCGACCCACCGAAAAATGCGCTACGCGTAGAGGGGGCTTTTGCGATGGAAGTCCCCGTTATGGGCAGAATTGCAGCGGGCGTACCTATCGAAGCAATCAGCCATATTTCTCATCATATCTCTGTTCCCGGCTCAATGCTCTCTGGCAAGGGGCAACACTATGCCCTTGAAGTAAAAGGGGATTCCATGATTGATGCTGGTATCAACGATGGCGACATCGTGGTGATCCGCGAACAAAACTCGGCTGATAGCGGCGATATCGTCGTGGCTTTGGTTGAGGATGCTGAGGCAACACTCAAGCGTTTTCGTCGCAAAGGAAGTATGATTGCCCTAGAGGCTGCAAACGCGGCATATGAGACACGCGTCTTCCCGGATCACATGGTCAAGGTCCAGGGCAAGCTGGTGGGCCTAATTCGAAGCTATTAAGGAACGCGGCTTCACGATTCTCAAATTGGTTGAGACCGGTTTATCTGACATCCAAATCCTTTGGTTTTTGCGCGTGGGCACAAAATCAAGAAAAGTGTCATGGAACTGCAGCGACACAGCTCCCGTTGCATCAAGGAACTCGCGCCCGACAACTATGCAGTGCCTTTTCTTATCGCGCTCCAAGGAAACTTTCGTTGGGAGAATGACGATATCAAAGCGATCGCATGCGGAATTGAATTCAGCTTCAATCGCTTTGCCGCGCAAAGCGACACCACGCCATCCGTTTACAGTGAACTGCCGGCTTGCTTTATCCCCCACGAAGCCACTTCTTGCCGCCGCCGCCTTTTGGTCAGCTAAATCTCCATCGGCTTGAAGCCAGTTTTCCGCGATGAAGCCTGCGCCATTCGAAACAGACAAGGCCCTCCCCGATGGGCCAAGAATGCCAACCAATTCTCCGTTCGCGCTAATCAGAACGTGTGGCCTCTCAGTTTGAACCCAGCCGATAGCTGCAATTAACATCGGAAAGATCGCGGCGAGCCGCCACTTGCCTCGCCACGTCGCTGCCCAAATCCCTGAAAGCGTTATCGCAATCATGACCCAAGTTGCTGGCTGAATAACGGGTGTCACCGCTCCGTCGAAACTCGCAACCCAATGTGCGACAAAGAGAATCCATCGAGCAGCTTGCTCCATAACCCACAAAGCCGGGCCGGCTAGCCCAACCGGCGCCAAGAGTGCAGCCATCGCGCCAGACGCCATCAAAATTGACATGACAGGCGCTGTTAGCAAATTCGCCAAAAGGCCATAGTCCGTAAACCTGTTGAACGTTGCTGCAGCATAGGGCGCGGTTGCTAATCCTGCTAAGACTGACGTCAGAACCATGGTGAAAACGGGCATTAACCAACGAGGTAATTTCTCTTTTAAAATAGCACGATTAAGTGAAGAAAACCCCGATACCAGAACCACCGTCGCTGCAAAAGACAGCTGAAATCCGGGCTCCCCCAATGATTCTGGCACGAACATCAACAATAGAATCGCCGAGATCGCCACTGAACGCATGGTCAGCGCGCGCCTTTCGCACATGACCGCGCCAAGCATCACGCTGACCATCAGAAAGGCGCGCTCTGTTGCAACATTTGCGCCAGACAAAAGCAGATAGAAAAACGCCACCCCCATTGCCACCACCGCCGCGATTTTCTTCGAATTGACGCGAAGCGCTAATGGCGGAACCAGTGCAACACCGTGCCTTACAAGCAGAAAGACAAACCCTGTTAAAAAGGCCATGTTCATGCCGGAGATCGCCAGCAAATGGGCCAAATTGCTGTCTCGAAGCGCCTGAACGGTCGCAAGTCCGATCCCAGACCGATCGCCGGTCATTGCACCAGCGGCGAAGGCGCCCGCCTCAGTTGGAACGGCCTCCATCATTTTCTGCCCCAACCAAGATCTCAGCCGGTCAATCTTCTGCGTGCCTTGTGGCGCCTCCGACCAAAGCAGCACAGGGGTATGACTGTAACCAACAGCTCCGATTTGCCGAAAGAACGCCATCCGACGAAAGTCGAAACCGCCAGGCTCGGCTGGCCCTTCCGGCGCAGCGAGGAAAGCCGTCAACAATACAGTCTGACCTGGAGTTGGTGTATACTGCTGATCTTTAACGGAAACTCTCACCTTTAGGGGGGTGCGCTTATTGGGAACGTCTTGGAGAACGACATGGTCTAGCGTCAATCTTAGGGCATCGGACTGCGAGCGATCTATCTCTATAACGCGGCCTTGGACTGCCCCATAAAACCGGAACTCAAGCATCGGAGCTGCCACAGCGTGCGCACGATACCCAGCACTCAGCCCGCCGACCATGATGCAAGCGACGCCAACGGCCAATGGATGCAAAATCTCGGGGCCAAACCAGCGTAAAAGTCCCGCCGCCAGAATGACAAGCACAAGAACAGCATAGGCCCCTGCCGATGGCTCGAACGGTACAGAAAACCAAACCGAGATGCCGATTCCGATACATACAGGCACCCAAGCAAACAGGTGCCCACGCGTCTTTTCAAGCTGCTGCTGCGCCCATGGCAGCACCGCACTCCACGCCGCCACCTTGTTTTGCCTCCCGCATTTGCCTAAAGCTTTGTGCACCCTAACTCTGCTATAGTTTCCGAAAGGTTAATTTGAATGACACGTCCCGTCGTAACCCGCTTCGCTCCGTCTCCGACGGGCTATTTGCACATCGGCGGCGGCCGCACGGCTCTGTTCAATTGGCTGTATGCGCGTGGGCGCGGCGGAAAATTCCTGCTGCGAATCGAAGATACCGACCGCGAACGCTCCACTCCAGAAGCGACCGAAGCCATCCTGCGCGGCCTTACTTGGCTGGGTTTGGACTGGGACGGCGAGCCTATCAGCCAATTCGAACGTAAAACGCGCCACGCTGAGGTCGCTCATGAGATGCTGGTTCGGGGAACGGCTTATAAGTGTTTTAGCACGCAAGAAGAAATCGCGACTTTCCGCGCCGAAGCAGAAGCACGCGGCTCTTACGCTCTGTTTCAAAGCCCTTGGCGCGACGCAGATCCCGCGACCTTCCCTCAGGCGCCATACGTCATCCGCATGCGTGCCCCACGCGAGGGCGAAACAGTTATCCAAGACGAAGTACAAGGCCGCGTTATCATCCAAAACAGCAGCCTGGATGATATGATTTGTTTACGATCTGATGGTACACCGACCTACATGCTTGCTGTTGTGGTCGATGATCATGACATGGGCGTAACCCATGTTATCCGAGGGGATGATCACCTGAACAACGCCGCACGCCAACAAATGATCTATGACGCAATGGGTTGGGATATCCCTGTTTGGGCGCATATCCCTCTGATTCATGGCCCAGACGGTAAAAAACTCTCGAAGCGTCATGGCGCGACCGGGGTCGAAGAATATCAGGCGATGGGCTATCCTGCCGCGGGCATGCGGAATTACCTGACCCGTTTGGGCTGGGCGCATGGAAATGCCGAAATCTTCACGACTGCCGAGGCTCTCGACATGTTCGATTTGGCGGGAATTGGTCGTGCGCCCGCCCGCCTCGACTTTAAAAAGCTTGAAAATACCTGCGGACAGCACATTGCGATGACAGACGATGCTGCATTGCTGCAGGAGCTGACAGCGTTTTTGACCGCAGCAAAGCTCCCTCCCCTTACAGAAGAGCAGAAAGCACTGTTTGCGCAGGGGATGTATTGCGTGAAGGATCGGGCCAAGACTTTCTTTGAACTGATTGATAAAGCTCAGTTTATGCTTGCCGTCCGGCCCTTAGTACCGGACGAGGCTGCCGCAAAGTCGCTCGACACGGTATCCCGTGGTATACTGAAATCATTGACGCCGCGACTGCAAGATGTTAGCTGGACAAGGGACTCTTTGGAGCAGATCTTGACCCAAACCGCAGCCGACAATGGCATTGGATTTGGAAAATTAGCGGCACCTCTGCGCGCCGCGTTGGCAGGACGTAGCGCCACACCGAGTGTTTACGACATGATGCTTGTCATCGGTCAGGAAGAGACGATTGCACGGCTGAACGACGCGGCGATTTGATCCGCATTTTAGCCAATTAGGAATCATTCTGGCGCGCACCCGCGACGCCAGAGCAAACTTGGGGAAAATATATGGCTGACCAAACGAAGACAGCGACACTCACCCTTGACGGAAAATCCTACGATCTGCCGGTAATGTCGCCGACACTTGGTCCGGATGTTCTGGATATTCGCAAACTTTACGCCCAAGCCGACGTCTTTACTTTCGATCCCGGCTTCACGTCGACCGCCGCTTGTGAAAGCGCGATCACCTATATCGACGGGGACAAAGGCGAGCTGCTGTATCGCGGCTATCCTATTGAGCAACTTGCGGAAAAATCGAGCTTCATCGAAGTTTGCTATCTGTTGCTTTACGGCGAGCTGCCGAACGCCGGGCAACTTGCGGATTTCGAGCAACGCGTCACACGCCATACGATGGTGCATGAACAGATGCACAACTTCTTCCGCGGATTCCGCCGCGACGCACACCCAATGGCGACCATGGTTGGTGTTGTTGGCGCGATGTCTGCGTTTTATCATGACAGCTTGGACATCAATGATGAATGGCAGCGCGAAGTTGCAGCCATCCGCATGATTGCAAAGCTGCCAACTATCGCTGCGATGGCCTACAAATATTCGGTCGGCCAACCCTTTGTTTATCCAAAGAACTCACTGTCGTTCTCGGGCAACTTCTTGAACATGTGTTTCGCGGTTCCTGCAGAAGATTATGAAGTTAATCCGATCCTGTCCAAGGCCATGGACCGGATTATGATGCTGCACGCGGATCACGAGCAAAACGCCTCGACCTCGACCGTGCGCCTCGCTGGCTCTTCGGGCGCGAACCCGTTTGCTTGCATCGCGGCTGGTATCGCTTGCCTTTGGGGCCCTGCGCATGGCGGGGCGAACCAAGCTTGCCTAGAGATGTTGCGCGAGATTGGTACCGTGGATCGCATTCCAGAGTATATTGCGAAGGCCAAAGATAAAAATTCCGGTTTCCGCCTGATGGGTTTTGGCCACCGCGTCTATAAGAACTTCGATCCGCGTGCGACGGTAATGAAGGAATTGGCGGACGAGGTGCTCGAACTCTTGGGCATCCACAACAATCCAACGCTCCAAGTCGCCAAAGAGCTTGAGCGGATTGCCTTGGAAGACGACTACTTCGTTTCCAAGAAGCTTTATCCTAACGTCGATTTCTATTCGGGTATCATTCTGGATGCGATGGGCTTCCCAACGTCGATGTTCACTCCGATCTTTGCGATCTCTCGCACGGTCGGCTGGATTTCGCAGTGGAAAGAAATGATCGGCGAGGCGAACCAGAAAATTGGCCGCCCACGCCAGCTTTATGTCGGCGAAACACATCGCAACTATGCGGGTGTCGAAACGCGCTAAATCCTTACGGCGGCTCGAAAGAGCCGCCGTAATCTATTGGCCTGCGGTCGATCCCCGAACGGTGACTGTATTCAAAAGGTGCCGTATGCCATCCAATCGCATCGACCTGCTTGACCTACTCAGAAGCCTTGCGCTTGTCGGAATGATAGCATTTCATCTCAGTTATGACATGCTGATGTTCGGCTTGATTTCAGCGAGCTATGCGAGCACCGATTTCTTCTACTTTCATGCGCGTGTCGTTGCTGGGACCTTCATCCTGACTGCAGGACTTGGGCTCTATCTTGCGCATGCGAGTGCCATCCGTTGGCCATCATTTTGGCGACGATTTTCTAAAATCGCGGCTGCCGCGGCTCTTGTGACGATCGCGACCAAGTTCGCCATGCCGCAAGCCTATGTTTATTTTGGCATACTACACGCAATTGCCCTCTTTAGCCTACTTGGCCTCGCCGTATTGCGGCTGTCGAGCCTAGGTTCCGTTTTGTTGGCGGCCGCCTTTATATCGGGAAGCTACTGGCTCCGTGCCCCTGTCTTTGATTTTGATCTGCTCCGCTTTGTTGGGCTCTCTGGCCTTCCGGCTTATACAATCGACTTTGAACCAATTTTTCCGTGGTTCGGCATTTTTTTACTGGGGATTTCGCTCGGACAGGTCGGGCAAACTCACGGTCTTTGGGTGAGACTGTCTGAGATTAAATCGCCAGCTTGGGCGACTTGGGCAGGCCGTCACAGCCTGCCGATTTACCTCATCCACCAGCCTATCTTGTTGGGCCTTGTTTGGACAATCGCGCAACTCACTTAAAAACTGTCGAGGCTACCGTAGGTTTCAGGGCGACGGTCTCTAAATAGGCCCCAGCTGCGGCGCAACGCTGCGATTTCATCCAGATCAAAAGTCGCACTTAGAACTTCAGACTGGCCTCGGGACGCTTTTGCAACAACGCGGCCAGTTTGATCGGCAATAAAGCTAGACCCGTAAAATGTTACATCGCGGCCATCTGGTGCAACTTCGCGCCCGACCCGGTTCGACGCCAGAACTGGCATAATGTTCGCTCCGGCATGTCCACGCATGCAGACTTCCCAATGCGGCTGACTGTCATAGTCGGGCGCCGGTGGTTCCGAGCCAATAGCCGTAGGGTAAAGCAGCAATTCGGCCCCCATCAACGCCATCGAGCGTGCACATTCTGGGAACCACTGATCCCAGCAAATTCCAACGCCGATGCAACCGAAGCGCGTTTGCCAAACTTTGTACCCCGTGTTCCCTGGCGAGAAGTAGTACTTTTCTTCATAACCCGGCCCTTGGGGAATGTGCGTCTTGCGATAATTGCCAAGGACCTCGCCATCAGCATCAATCATCGCCACCGAATTAAAATGTGCTTGTCCTGCTTTCTCAAAATAGGAACAAGGCAACACAACGCCAAGCTCGCGCGCCAAGTCGGAAAAACGGGCTATCAACGGGTGGTCATCGAACGGAAGCGCAAGATCAAAATACTCTGGCCGCTCTTCGATGCAAGTTGGGGAAAGTCGCGTAATAGGCCTGGCTC
>CAWJOY010000010.1:0-38490 GCA_963844505.1 uncultured Alphaproteobacteria bacterium | reverse complement strand
ATGGCCAATTGCTGGAAGTGATCCCACCGCGAACGATCGGGATCGGGACGCAGTGCCAGCTCTCGCCGACCAGTGCTAACGCTTCTTTCGCAGCCAGTGAACGGTTGCTCTCCCACGTCGTCGTCGCTTGCCACCGCCGCTGACGATGAGGCGTCACCACCACCACCTCCACCACTTTGTTGCTTCATGTGGGCTGGAGGCGCCCAGTTGAAGGCCGTACGGCGACGGAAAGCTCCGAGAGCTCCAAGGCACGAGCCCTGTCTCGCTCTGCTGCTGCTGCAACCTCCGCCATCAGGGCCTCATGAGCACCACGAGCACCTGCCTCAACAAGCGGCAAAGCGGGCGCTTTGCTGTTGCCCCTGGCTGAAGCCATGCTTGGGGACGCCTTCGCTCCCGCCGGGACTGCAGCTGCTGTTGTAGCAGGAACTTTGGGACGTGGTGATACTCTCTCGCCCTTGCCCCTGTTCTGCGCGGGCGGGGAAGGGCTTAAGAATGATGAGGCAGTCGACAGCCGCACATCTTCGTTCCACTCACGGCCGTGAAGACTCATGTCGAGGGCAGAGGCTTCCAGGTCGTTGGGCCGGGGGTGGCGCATGGTGGTGCTGCTACCGCCTGTGCCGCCTCCGTGCTCCAGTTGATGCAGCGCTGTTATGCCTGAGAGCCTTGAAGCGTACCACGTGGAGGCGATGCGAGGCAATGCGTGGACGAGGAGGAACGCCAGCTGCAGCTCCGCGTCACTGGAGAACAAATTGCGGAGATGGTCCAGCTGTGAGCGCTGCTCAGCAGCTGGGGAAGGGCCATCTGCAAGGAACAAGGCGAAACCTAGGCCGGAGGCAACCCAGCGAGCAGGTCTTGGAGGTTGGGACTGCTGGTTGAAGTTGACGATCCGAGCACTTGATAGCAGCACCAGCAGCTGCATAGCATCTGATTTGGGACGCGATTTCGTAACACCAGGAGGCAGCCAGCAGGGTAACGGGTGCGAGCCAGAATGCCGTCTCCATTGGATAGGTGAAGATACGTTGTACAGGCCCAGCCATTTTTCCTGAATCAGCTTGATGATGATCTCATGAGCATCCACGGACGGCTTCGCCCACCCTGATGCGGCAGAGATGAGAACCAGGCATAGGGGATGATCAGCGTCGAACTCAGAACCAGTAGCGAGACGGGCGTTACAGGAACTCGCGCGCGTCGCGCTGCCACAGCAGCACAAAGATCACCGTGGCATAAAAAATATAAGCTGGAAAGGCTGGGGTGGCGCTGATGGATTCATTGCACATGAAACCCGAAGAGATCGAAACCGAATCGTTCCGTATTATCGATGCCGAGGCCGGTGATCACGGCTGGCCCGCTGACGAGTGGCAGATCGTACGGCGCGCCATCCACACCAGCGCCGACTTCGAGTACGCCAACTCGATGGTATTGTCGGATGCTGTGGTCGAAAAAGCCGTTGCCGCCATTAAAAACGGGGCCGGTATCGTCACCGACACCAACATGGCCCTTTCCGGTATCAGCAAGGCGCGGCTGGCACCGTTCGGATGCCGTGTGGTCTGTCATGTGGCCGACCCTGACGTAGCCGAACTGGCAAAAAAAGAAGGGATCACCCGCTCGATCGCCGCCATGCGCAAGGCGGTCTCGGATCAGTCCAACGGCATCTTCGTGATCGGCAATGCGCCAACGGCGCTGTTCGAACTGCTGCGGCTGATAGAGGCTGGCAAGGTCTATCCGGAGCTGATTATCGGACTGCCGGTCGGATTCGTCGGCGCTGAGGAGAGCAAGAACGCCCTGGCAGCCTCAGGGCTGCATGTTCCCTTCATCACCAACATGGGACGCAAAGGGGGCTCCAACGTGGCTGCAGCGGTGGTCAACGCGCTGGCGATCCTGGCGGCTTCGCAGCAATGAAAAAAGAGCTGCGTTCCGGTCCTTCGACAAAGCTCAGGACAGGCTTCACAACCGGGGCCTGCGCCGCCGCTGCCGCAAAAGGCGCGGCTGTGATGCTGGCCGGACAGACCATTGCAGACGAGGTGACGATCAATCTCCCGGCCGGCGGCAGTGCAACCTTCAGCCTGCATGGCCAGAGCTTCTCTATCGGCGAGGCCGGCTGTTTTGTGATCAAGGACGCAGGCGATGATCCGGATGTGACTAATGGAGCTGAGGTGCATGCGAAGGTGACGGCAAATCCCCCCCCGCCCCCCTTTGTCGAAGGGGGGAGTGACATTATCATTTCCGGCGGGATCGGAATAGGCAAAGTCACCAAACCGGGACTGGCGATTCCCCCCGGAGAATGGGCCATCAATCCGGTTCCGCGCAAGATGATCGAAGAATCCGTTCGCTCGGCCTTCTCTGCCTCTGCCTCTGCCTCTGCCTCTGCCTCTACCTCTCTTAACGTCACCATCTCCATCCCGGACGGAGAACAGCGCGCAAAGAAAACTCTCAACCAGCGCTTGGGCATCATCGGCGGTCTTTCGATCCTCGGCACCACCGGCATCGTCCGCCCCATTTCGGCCAAAGCCTGGACCGACACCATCGATGCTGCCCTGGATGTAGCCAGAGCCTGCGGCTGCGAGACCGTGGTACTCTCCACCGGACGGACCAGTGAGCTGGCGGTGCAGAAACTGTTCAACGTTCAAAGTTCTGAGTTCAAGGTTGAACCTCGAACCTCGAACATTGAACCTCGAACCGTAAACTTCACCCTTCCCGAAGAAGCCTTCATCATGATGGGTGACCACGTGGCCTACGCCTTGCAAGCCTGCGCCAAACGCGGCTTCACACAACCGGTCATCGCCTGCCAGTTCGCCAAGCTGCTCAAAATCGCCTGCGGCTACGAAAACACTCATGCCGCAGCCTCGGAGCTGGATCTTGGCAACCTGTGCCGCTGGTCAGAGGCCGAAAAGCTTCCTCCGGAGCTGATCTCTCTGATCAGGCAGGCCAACACTGCCCGCGAAATTGCTGTAGCAAGCGGCTTTGATCGTGATCTGATTGAAGTTGTCGTGCATCGCGCAGAGGGTGCAGCTGTCAGGCATTCAGCACTGGCCGGGACACGATATATTGTCTGCGATTACAATGGAAATGTCGTCCGGCCCGGCCTCTGAAGCCGCGAAGCGAACTTTTTTTGATCCCTTTCGACAAAAAATTATGCTAGTATTCCATTTTTTCACGCTATATCAGGGAGGAAGTCATGCCACAGTTCTATGAGGGAAAGCTTGAAGCCAAGGGGCTCAAGTTCGGCATCGTAGTCAGCCGTTTCAACAGTTTCATATCCGAGCGTCTGCTGGAAGGCGCCGTCGATGCGCTGGTTCGTCATGGCGCATCCGACTCCGACATCCATGTGGCCCGCGTTCCGGGTGCGTTCGAAATACCTCTGGCCGCCAAAAAACTGGCCGGTTCGCAAAAATATGACGCCGTCATCTGCCTGGGCGCCGTCATACGCGGCTCTACCCCGCACTTTGACTACGTTGCATCCGAGGTTTCAAAAGGTGTGGCCAGCGTTTCGCTTGACAGCGGCGTACCGATCTCGTTCGGCGTACTGACAACCGACACCATCGAGCAGGCCGTTGAACGGGCCGGAACAAAGGCCGGCAACAAGGGCTTCGAGTCGGCCGTTACCGCGATTGAAACCGTCAACCTGCTGAAAGCCCTCAAATAATGGGGTTACGACGCGAAGGGCGCGAACTGGCCCTGCAGATACTGTACGCCCTGGATTCAAACATTTCGTCCGGATTGCCGGAAACCCTGCAGACCTTTCGTGAAGAACATACCGAGCTGACCGGTCGGGTGAGCGAATTTGCCGAAGGACTGGTGCATGGAGTACAGGCCCGGCGCGAAACAATTGACGAGGCGATCAAGGCCCGCTCCAAAAACTGGTCCCTCTCCCGTATGCCACGGGTGGACCTGGGTGTCATGCGCATGGCTACCTACGAGCTGATGTTCTGCCCGGACATCCCTAAAAAGGTCAGCATCAACGAGGCGATCGAAATTGCCCGGCGCTTCGGCGACAAGGAATCTCCCGCGTTTGTGAACGGTATCCTGGACGAGATCGAAGCATGTGAAAAAACCGAAAACAAGCAGCGAGGAACAATGAGCGATATAAAGGTTGGTCTGATAGGCTTTGGAAATATTGGAGCGGGCGTAGTCAAACTGCTGCGCGAAAATGCCGACGTTATCAGAAACAAGGTCGGCACCGGCATTGTGCTGAAACGAATCGCTGATCTGGACATCACCAGCGACCGCGGCGTTTCGGTTGATCCATCCATTTTGACAACCGATGTAAATGAAATCTTCAACGACCCCGAAATTTCGGTCGTAATTGAGCTGATCGGCGGCTATGAGCCGGCCAAGACTTTTGTCCTGAAGGCCATTGAAAACGGCAAGCACATCGTCACGGCCAACAAGGCACTCCTGGCGCTGCATGGGCACGAAATCTACGCTGCGGCGGCCCGCAAAGGGGTCGAGGTCCAGTTCGAGGCCTCGGTTGGAGGCGGCATCCCGGTGCTGACCGCCATCAAGAGCAATCTGGCCGCCAACCGTTTCGGCAGCGTCTTCGGCATCATGAACGGCACCTGCAACTACATCCTGACCCGTATGACCCAGGAGGGCGCGGATTTCTCGGATGTGCTCAAAGCTGCTCAGGAACTGGGCTACGCCGAACCGGACCCGACTTTTGACATCGAAGGGGTCGATACGGCCCACAAGCTGGCCATCCTGATTTCGCTCTGCTTCGGCACGCGCATCGACTTCAAGGATATTCACACCGAGGGTATTTCCGGGATAAGCGGACTTGATGTGAAGTTTGCACGGGAATTCGGCTACCGCATCAAGCTGCTGGCGATCGGCAAATTGACCGACGGCAAGGTCGAGGCCCGCGTTCACCCCACCATGATACCGCTGCATAACCCTCTGGCCGATGTTAACGGCGTTTTTAACGCCATCCGCCTGACCGGCGATTTTGTCGGCCCGGTCATGTTTTACGGGCGCGGCGCGGGACAGAACCCGACCGCCAGCGCCATAGTCGGCGACCTGATCGGCCTTTCCCGCACCATGCAGGCTGGCGCCGGACGCCGGATGTCGCCGCTCGGATTCCTGGACGACGCAATCTCCGACATTCCTGTCAAGTCGATGTCCATGATAGTCAGCAAATACATGCTCCGCTTCAGCGCTCTTGACAAGCCGGGCGTGCTTGGCTCTATCGCCGGTTCACTCGGCAGACACGGCATCAGCATCGAATCAATGGTGCAGACCGCTCACGAAGCCAACGACGAGACTCCGGTCCCGATTGTCATCATGACCCACGAAGCCCGTGAAGGCTCGATTCAGCTGGCCTTGTCGGAGATAGACCAACTCGATATCATCAGCTGTAAAACCAGTTTCATCCGCATTGAAGACAACCTGGAATAACACATATATTTTCATCGGGGGAGACCATGAACACAAAAATTCTGTTGCCTGAAGACCAGATCCCGCGTCAGTGGTACAACATCATCCCGGACATGCCCGGCCCGCTGGCGCCGGTTATCAGTCCGCGAACTATGCAGCCGGTTACGCCGGACGAAATGCTGGCCATTTTTCCGATGGCGCTGATCGAGCAGGAAATGTCGTCGCAGCGCTGGATTGACATCCCGGACGAAGTTCGAGAAATCTACAAACTGTGGCGGCCATCACCGCTGTTCCGCGCCCGTCGCCTGGAAAAGGCGCTCGGCACACCGGCCAAGATCTATTACAAATACGAGGGTGTCTCCCCGGCCGGTTCACACAAGCCCAACTCGGCCATCCCACAGGCCTATTACAACAAGCAGGCCGGTATCCGCCGCCTGGCCACCGAGACCGGCGCCGGACAGTGGGGCAGCTCTCTGGCGCTGGCCTGTTCGATGTTCGGCCTGGAGTGCACGATCTACATGGTCAAGATTTCCTGTACCCAGAAGCCCTACCGCAAAAGCATGATGCAGCTGTGGGGTGCGCAGGTAATCCCATCGCCGTCTGAATTCACCAACTCGGGGCGCTCGATTCTGGCCCACGACCCGGACTGTCTGGGAAGCCTGGGTATCGCCATATCGGAAGCGGTCGAGGATGCCGCCACCCATGCCGACACAAATTATGCCCTGGGAAGCGTATTGAACCACGTCTGCCTGCATCAGACCATCATCGGCCAGGAAGCCCAGGCGCAGCTCAAGATCGCCGGAGATTATCCGGATGTTGTGATCGCCTGTTGCGGCGGCGGTTCTAACTTTGCCGGGCTGGCATTTCCGTTTATCGCCGACCGCGCCAGCGGAAAGAATGTGCGCTGCCTGGCGGTCGAACCGGCCTCCTGCCCGACCCTGACAAAGGGCGTGTATGCTTTCGACTACGGCGACACGGCCAAAGTGGCGCCGATCGCCATGATGTACACACTGGGGCATGATTTCATGCCTCCCGGCATCCATGCCGGAGGTCTGCGCTATCACGGCGAGTCGCCGCTGGTCTCGCAGCTCTACCACGCCGGCCAGATCGAGGCCAAATCCTACAAGCAGAATTCCTGCTTCGAAGGCGCGCTGCTGTTTGCCCGTTCAGAAGGGATTATCCCCGCGCCGGAGTCGTCCCACGCCGTGCGGGCCGCCATTGACGAAGCGGTTATAGCCAAGGAAGAGGGGAAAGAAAAAACAATTCTTTTCGGTCTCTCCGGACATGGCCAACTGGACATGGGGGCCTACGACTCCTACCTGTCAGGCAACCTTGAGGATTATGAGTATCCCAGCGAAATGGTAAGAGCGGCGCTGGAGCGGCTGCCGAAGATCAATCTTTAATTTCTAACATTCACCACGGAGACACGGAGGCACGGAGAAAAACAACGTGAGAGAATCAAAGCCCTGAATTTGAAATCCAATCAGTTTATGTCTTTTTTCAGGTTTTCTCTGTGTCTCCGTGCCTCCGTGGTGAGGTCTTTTGGTGGTAAAAGTCAAAATCTGCGGCATAACCAATCTTGAAGACGCCTTGATGGCTGTGGAAGTCGGAGCTGACGCTCTCGGTTTCGTCTTCTACCGTAAATCTCCCCGCCATATTTTCCCGGAACAGGCCGCCGCAATAATCCGCAGGCTGCCCCCCTTCGTTCAGACCGTCGGGCTCTTTGTCAACGAGGAGTCCGGCATTGTCAACGAGACCGCCGATCTGTGCGGCCTGGATATCGTGCAGCTGCATGGCGAAGAGACTCCCGAATTCTGCCGGGCCGTCAACCGAAGGATCATCAAGGCGTTCCGGGTAAGAGACATGACCAGCCTGGACGACATCAAGAGCTATCCTGTCGCCGCATGCCTGCTGGATGCCTGGTCTCCTGCCGCGCATGGCGGAACAGGAAAAACATTCAACTGGGACATCGCTGCCGCTGCGGCAGTTTCTGAGCGCATCATTCTGGCCGGCGGGCTCACGCCCGAGAATGTCGCCAGGGCTGTTCAAAAAGTCAGGCCTTATGCCGTTGATGTTTCAAGCGGAGTGGAGTCAGAGCCGGGTAAAAAGGATGCCGACCTGATTCGGCGTTTTTTCAGTTCTCTAAGGAGCCAGGATTTTGAAACTTCCAGATAAAAACGGCCATTTTGGCGCATATGGCGGACGCTATGTCCCAGAAACTTTGATGCCGGCCCTGCTGGAGCTGGAAAAGGCTTACGAGCATTATCGCCATGACCGCGAATTCAGGCAGGAGTTCGAATATTACCTGAGGCAGTACGTCGGGCGGCCGAACCCGCTCTATTATGCCGAGAAACTGACCAGAATGCTGGGTGGAGCCCGGATCTACCTGAAACGTGAAGATCTGAACCATACCGGCGCGCACAAAATCAACAACACCATCGGCCAGGGACTGCTGGCCAGGCGAATGGGTAAAAAGCGGGTCATTGCCGAGACCGGCGCCGGGATGCACGGCGTGGCCACAGCTACGGTGGCGGCACTATTCGGGATGGAGTGCGAAGTTTTCATGGGCGAAGAGGATACCCATCGCCAGGCCCAGAACGTGTTCCGCATGAAGCTGCTGGGGGCCAGGGTTACGCCGGTCACCGCCGGAACCGCCACGCTGAAGGACGCCATGAACGAGGCCATGCGCAACTGGGTCTCCAGCATTCATGACACCTTTTATGTGATCGGAACCGTAGCCGGACCGCACCCCTACCCGATGATGGTGCGTGACTTCCAGTCGGTAATCGGCCATGAAGTCAGGCGGCAGCATAAAAAAGTCGAAGGACGACTGCCTGACTGTCTGGTGGCCTGTGTCGGCGGCGGCAGTAATGCTCTGGGACTGTTCTACCCGTTCATCAAAAACCGGAAAGTCCGCCTGATCGGGGTTGAGGCTTCAGGACACGGCATCGAGTCCGGCAGGCATGCTGCTCCGCTCTGCGCCGGATCTCCCGGCATTCTGCACGGCAACAGAACCTATCTGTTGCAGGACCAGCATGGCCAGATTGCCCATGCCCACTCGATTTCCGCCGGCCTTGACTACCCCGGGGTCGGCCCGGAACACTCCTGGCTGAAAGACGCCGGCAGAGCCGAGTATGTCTCGATTACCGATGGTGATTTCGACGATTGCCAAGCCCGCGTAAAGGATATGTTCAACGATTTCGACTTCCGCGACGGTGTGCGGCTTGCGGGCGTGAACTCGATCAACTGGGCACGGGTCTTGGCGCAGGTGGTCTATTATTTCTCATCGGCTGTGTCTTTGGGTGCGCCGGATCGGCGGGTGTCTTTTACTGTGCCGACGGGGAATTTCGGCGACATCTTTGCGGGCTATATCGCGCGCAAGATGGGCCTGCCCATCGACCAGCTTGTGATCGCGACCAACCACAATGATATCCTCGACCGTGCGATCAAGTCGGGCGCGTATAAGACCAATGGCGTAAAACCCTCGATCAGCCCTTCGATGGACATTCAGGTGTCTTCGAACTTTGAGCGCGCGCTGTTTGATGCCTATGGCCGCGACGGTGCTGCAATTTCGGCGCTGATGGACGAGATGAAAACCGGCGGCTTTGCGATCTCGCAGGGCGCGTTGGAAATGCTGCGCGAGACCTTTGCTTCGGGCCGTTGCTCGGAAGACGAGACGCGTGCGACCATCGCCAAGGCCTTTGCTGCGACGGGAGAGGTGCTTTGCCCCCACAGCGCCGTTGGCGTGAAGGTGGCCGAAGAGCATCTGGCCCACGCGCCGATGATCACGCTTGCCACTGCGCATCCTGCGAAATTCCCTGATGCGGTCGAAGCCGCGATGGGCGTTCGCCCCGCCTTGCCGCCGCGCATGGCCGACCTATTCGAGCGCCCCGAGCGCATGACCCGTGTGACCAACGATCTGGCCGCTTTGCAGGCCCTGATCCGTGAGAGGATTGCCCATTGACGCTTCGCCTGACCACCCTACCCAACGGGTTTCGCATTGTAACCGAGCATATGCCGGGGCTGAAGTCTGCTTCGGCAGGGGTCTGGGTGATGGCGGGCGGGCGGCACGAGCGCCCCGAGCAAAACGGCATCGCGCACTTTCTAGAGCATATGGCGTTCAAAGGCACCAAGCGCCGCACAAGCCTGCAAATTGCCGAGGAAATTGAAGACGTTGGCGGCTATATCAACGCTTATACCTCGCGCGAGATGACGGCGTATTACGCCCGTGTGCTTGAGGCCGATGTTGGTCTTGCGCTGGATGTAATCGGCGATATCGTCTTGAATCCCGCCTTTGACAAAAAGGAAATCGAGGTCGAGCGGCATGTGATTTTGCAAGAAATCGGCCAAGCCTTGGACACGCCCGACGACATCGTTTTTGACTGGCTGCAAGAGGTTTCCTATCCCGATCAAGCCTTTGGCCGCACGATCTTGGGGCCTGAAGAGCGTGTCAGCGCTTTTGACCGCAAGGATTTGCAAGGTTTCGTGGCCGAGCATTACGGCCCCAGCCAGATGATCTTGGCTGCAGCGGGCGGCGTCGATCACGATGCCATCGTGAAGCAGGCCGAAGCGATGTTTGGCGGCATGAAAACCAAGCCCGCCACCACCTTCCAAGCGGCCAAGTTCCTTGGCAGCGAGCGGCGCGAGGTCAAAGACCTTGAGCAGGTGCATTTCGCTATGGCCTTTGACGCGCCAAGCTATCGCGACCCCGACGTCTATACTGCGCAGGTCTATGCGATGACGATGGGGGGCGGCATGTCGAGCCGCTTGTTCCAAAAGGTGCGCGAAGAGCGGGGTCTTTGCTATTCGATCTTTGCGCAATCTGGCGCTTATGAGGATGCGGGGCAGATCACGCTTTACGCTGGCACCAGCGCCGAAGAGATCGGCGATCTGACGCAAATCACTATCGACGAGATGAAGCGTGCCGCCGATGACATGTCTGAGGCCGAGGTCAACCGCGCCCGCGTGCAGCTCAAGGCGGGTCTGCTGATGGGGCTCGAAAGCCCGTCAAGCCGTGCCGAGCGGATCGCGCGGCTGTTGGCCATTTATGATCGCGTGCCCGACATCGAAGAAGCCATCGAGCGCATCGACAGCGTTTCGGTTCAAGACGTGCGGCGCTTTGCCGGCGGTCTGATTGGTGTGGATACGGCGCTTGCGCTTTATGGTCCGGTTTCGGCAGCCCCCTCGCTTGAGGATATTCGCAAGCGTTTGGTGGCCTGATGTTTGGCTTTCGGCGGCGTCCTACGATTGAAACAGAGCGGATGACGCTGCGCCTGCCGACCCATGCGGATTACCGCGCATGGGCCGAGCTGCGCGAGGCCTCGACCGAGCATCTGCGCCCGTGGGAACCCGTCTGGGCGCATGATCATCTGTCGCGCAAGGCCTTTACCAACCGCGTTTACTGGGCGGGGCGGGCCGAGCTTCAGGGCACCGCACTGCCTTTGCTGATGTTTCGCAGAGACGATCAGCGGCTTTTGGGCGCGTTGACGATGGACAACATTCGTCGCGGTCCCGTGCAGGCCGGCACGCTGGGCTATTGGGTCGGTGCCCCTTTTGCGCGCCGCGGCTATATGAAAGAGGCCGTGCTGGGGCTGGTGCATTTCTCGTTTTTCACGTTGGATCTCAGCCGCATTGAGAGCGCGTGTTTGCCGGAAAACACCCCCTCTCGTGGGGTGCTGGAAAAGACCGGTTTCAAATACGAGGGCGTGGCGCAATCCTATTTGCAGATCAATGGGCGCTGGCGCAACCATGTGCTTTACGCCAACTTGCGCCATGATCGGCGTGGCCGCACGGATGTCGGCTGACGCCCTTTTCAGACAAAGTGAGGCTCTATGCTTAATCCTGCGGATGCAACCTTTCTGGCCACGCTCGCGGCTGATTTGCCAAGCGACACCCTGCGCGAGGCTGAACCCCGCTATCTGACCGAACCTCGGGGTCGCTGGCAGGGGCTGGCGGGCGCGGTGGCTTTGCCGCGCAATGTGCAAGAGGTGTCAACGATTTTGCGTGCGGCGAACCAAGCGCGGGTCGGCGTAGTGCCTTGGGGCGGTGGGACGGGATTGGTCGGCGGGCAGCTGATGACCGAGGGGCCTGTGCCGTTGGTGCTGTCGCTGGAACGGATGTCGGCGCTGCGCGGGGCCTATCCTGCCGAGCGGACCTTGGTGGTCGAGGCGGGCATGGTGCTGGCGCAGGTGCAGGCCGAGGCTGAAAAGCTGGGACGGATTTTCCCTTTGGCTTTGGCGTCAGAGGGCACATGTCAGATCGGCGGCAACCTTGCCACCAATGCGGGCGGGCTGAACGTGCTGCGCTATGGCAACACGCGTGATCTTTGCCTTGGTGTCGAAGCGGTGCTTGCGGATGGCAGCATTTTCAACGGCTTGAAGCGGCTGCGCAAGGATAACACCGGCTATGATCTTCGGCATCTGTTGATCGGGTCCGAGGGCAGTTTGGGCGTGATCACGGCGGCAAGCCTGCGGTTGTCGCCGAAACCAGCAGAGGCAGGCACGGCGCTGTTGGCAGTGGCAAGCCCTGCGGCGGCGTTAGAGTTGTTGTCTTTGGCCGAAACGCGTTTGTCGGGGATGATCTCGGGGTTCGAATTGATCAACCGGATGGGGTTGGAGTTTCTGGCCGAAACCATGCCCGAAGTGCGCAGCCCGCTTGGCGGCAATCCCGAGTGGATGGTGTTGATCGACATCGGCCTGCCTTTGGGATTTGGCGCGGCCTCGGCACATCTGGAGTCGCTGTTTGAAGCGGGTGTCGAAGCGGGGCTTTGCAGTGACGGGGTTATCGCCAGTTCGCAGGCGCAGCGCGCGAGCCTTTGGCGCATCCGCGAGTCGATTCCCGAGGGCAACCGGCGCATTGGTTCGGTGTCGAGCCATGACATTTCCGTACCGCTCAGCCTTATCCCCGAGTTCATCGCCAAGGCGGGGCCGCGTTTGGCTGCGATCGGGAATTGGCGGATCAACTGCTTTGGCCACCTTGGCGATGGCAACCTGCATTACAACGTCTTTCCGGTGCGCGGCGGCAATCGCAAAGACCATGACCACCAGCGCAATGCGATCAAGGAATGTGTGCATGATCTGGTGGACGCGCTTGGCGGTTCGGTTTCGGCAGAGCATGGCTTGGGGCGGCTCAAGGTCGATGATCTGACCCGCTATGGCGACGCGGGCAAGCTGTCGGCGATGCGGGCGATTAAGGCCGCGCTTGATCCACATGGCATTATGAACCCTGGGGCGGTGTTGCAGGGCTAGCTGATTTGGAAACGCCCTGCCGGTAAACCGACAGGGCGCAGGGGTAGGTGGGTCACGTGTTGCAAGCAGCGTGTCACCCGAGGCATTTGCCCGAGTGCCCTCAGATTTAAAGCGATTCGGTGAAGAATTGGTTAAAGACCATCAAATTCACAAAGGGCGCGCACATCCATCCCCAAGGATTCAAGCCGCTTGCGCCCCCCAAGTGCGGGCAGATCAACCACGAAGGCACAGCCGATCACTTGTGCCCCCAGCCGCTCGATCAGCTTGATGCCTGCTTCGGCGGTGCCGCCTGTGGCCAGCAGATCGTCGACCACCAAAACCTTTTCGCCGGCCTGTAGGGCGTCGTCATGGATCTCGACCACCGCCTCGCCGTATTCAAGCGTATAGGCCTGCGAAATCGTCTTGCCGGGCAATTTGCCCTGCTTGCGGATTGGCACAAAACCGGTCGAGAGCTGATGCGCCACAGCACCGCCAAGGATGAAGCCGCGCGCCTCTAGGCCCACGACTTTGTCGATCCGCATCCCCGCATAGGGGGCCAGCAGCTGATCGATGCACATGCGAAACCCGCGCGGATCGGCGAAGAGCGTGGTGACATCGCGGAACATGATGCCTTCATGCGGAAAGTCGACGATTGTGCGGATGTAATCTTTGACGGTTTTCATGGGCTGGCCTTTCTGAAGTCGGGCCTGTGTAGCATCAGGCCCGACGTGGCGACAAGCGAGGCTATACCAGCACCCGCCCCGCAACGGCATCCAGTTTTGCCAGCAAGACGGGATCACGCTTGGCGGGGGCTGTCATCAGCGCGTGGGTCAAGGCATGATCGCAGCCATGCGGGCAGGTCGCATGCGGCGCAAGATGGGCCGGAAGCTCTGCCACGGTATTGCGCGCCGCATCGGCATTGGCGAGCAGGGTCTTGATCACCTCGGACACATCGACCGCGCCGTGGGCCTCGTGCCAGCAATCGTAATCGGTGACCATAGCAAGCGAGGCATAGCACAGCTCGGCCTCGCGGGCGAGTTTGGCCTCGGGCATCCCCGTCATGCCGATCACATCCGCACCCCATTGGCGGTAAAGGTTGGACTCGGCGCGGGTCGAGAATTGCGGCCCCTCCATCGCCAAATAGGTTGCCTTGGCGTGAACGGTGATGCCAGCGGCGCGTGCGGCCCTGAGGCAGGCTGCGCCAAGGCGGGGGCAGGTGGGGTCCGCAAGGCTGACATGCGCCGTGCAGCCCGGTCCAAAGAACGACGAAATGCGGGCGGTGGTGCGGTCGATATACTGATCTACCAGCACAAAGTCGCCGGGGGCGTAGTCTTCGCGCAGCGACCCCACCGCCGACACCGCCAGAACGTCGGTGCAGCCAAGCCGTTTAAGCGCGTCGATATTGGCGCGATAGTTGATGCTGGACGGCGTTTGCACATGGCCGCGACCATGGCGCGGCAGGAACGCCATGCGGGTGCCATTCAGCGACCCGAGCAAAATCTCATCCGACGGGGCGCCCCATGGGGTGTCAACGGCGGTCCACTGCGGGTCTTGCAGGCCGTCGATGTCATAAACACCAGAGCCGCCGATTATGCCGATCATGGGGGTCATTTGGGTATCCTTTGGTCTGGAGGAGGGAGGGGCTTGACCGCGCCTAAGGCTGGCCTGTCTCAATCGCGGTCAGAAGACGGGGCGAGAGGTCAAGCGTTCTGGCAAGATCGAGCGGGATCAGCGCGGTCTCGGCGCAGGCGATTTCGGCGTAGGGCAGGCCCACGGGCACCATCGCAAGCGCATGGTTTGCCGCATCAATCGCGAAGTTAAAGTCGACAGGGCTGGCAAAGACTTCGGCACATTCTGCGTTCTTTGGCGCTTGGGCGCGGTAAAGCGCGTTCAGCGCCGCCGAGCGTAACGGATAGTTCGGGTCATAGTCTGCGGCCTTGGTTTGCAGCAGGCTTTCAGGCAGCAGCGTGTCCCAGAACACGGTGCCGCCTGTGCCGAGGTCAAATGAGACAAGCCAGTCGCCGTAATAGGGGTGGGCCGCGCCTTCGCAGATCGCGGATTCGGTGACCCACAGGCTGAGGAACTCTGCACTGCGCGACAGGGTGCGCACATCGCGAGCAGGGCCGTCGCAGGCCGCAAGGGCTTCATAGCTGGATGTGTCGAACATCTGCAAACTGCCGTTGATCTTCTCGGCCATCGGCGTGGTCAGCGCGAGGCGCGGGGTGGCGTCGATGTTTTCGCCCAAGGCTGGCAGGTGGATCAGCTCGGGGATGGTTTGGGCGGCGACGGGCACGGCAAGCAAAGCAAAAGCACAGGAAAGGGTCAGGCGCATGAAATCCATCAGAGCTAAAGGGCGGGGAATATGCGCGAAGATTGGCTTGGGGCGCGTCTAAAGGCAAGGGGCGGGTGCAAATGCAGCGCCGATGCGCGGATCGGACGCGGGGCGCCCTTGCGGCATTGGGGCGGTGCGGCTAAACGGGGGGAAATCGAATTGCCGGAGAACGCTCATGTCTATTGACATCGATACCGCGCGCAAGGTGGCCAAGCTGGCTCGTATTGCGGTGCCTGAGACCGAACTGCCTGCGCTGGCTGAAAAGCTGTCGGGGATTTTGGGCTTTATGGAGCAGCTGAACGAGGTCGACGTTGAGGGCATCGAGCCGATGACCTCTGTGACGCCGATGCGGCTGAAGCGGCGCGAAGATGTGGTGACGGATGGCGGTATCTCGGCGCAAATCCTGAAGAATGCGCCAGATGCGCGCGAAGGCTTTTTTGCCGTGCCGAAGGTGGTGGAATAATGGCTGCGAATACATGGACGATCGCGGCGGCGCGGGATGCGCTGCGCAAGGGTGAAATCTCGGCTGTTGATCTGACGATGGCTTGCCTGACGGCGATGGATGCGGGCGAGGGCTTGAACGCCTTTGTGCACAAGACCCCCGAGTTGGCGCTAGAGCAGGCGCGGGCGGCGGATGTGCGCATCAAGGCAGGCGATGCGCCGGACATGTGCGGCATCCCGTTGGGGATTAAGGATCTGTTCTGCGTGAAGGGCGTGCCAACGCAGGCTGCCTCGGCGATCCTTGAAGGCTTCAAGCCGGAATACGATTCGACAGTGACGGCCAAGCTTTTTGGCGCGGGTGCTGTGATGCTGGGCAAGCTGAACATGGACGAATTCGCCATGGGGTCAAGCAACGAGAGCTCGTGCTATGGCGATGCGGTCAACCCGTGGAAAGTCGACGAGGCCAAGCGCACGCCGGGCGGGTCTTCGGGCGGGTCGGCGGCGGCTGTGGCAGCCGATTTGTGCTTGGCTGCGACGGGGACGGATACGGGCGGCTCGATCCGCCAGCCCGCCGCGTTTTGTGGCATCACCGGCATCAAGCCAACCTATGGCCGCGTCAGCCGTTACGGCATTGTGGCCTATGCGTCGAGCTTGGACCAAGCGGGCCCGATGACCAAAACCGTGCGCGATGCGGCGATCTTTTTGCAGGCGATGGCGGGGCATGATGCCAAGGATTCGACCAGCGCCGACATCGCAGTGCCAGACTTTGAAGCGGCTTTGACGGGCGACATCCGTGGTAAGAAAATCGGTATCCCGCGCGAATATCGCATCGAGGGTATCCCTGCCGAGATCGACGCGATCTGGGCAAAGGGCCGCGAGATGCTGCGCGATGCAGGGGCAGAGATCGTTGATATCTCGCTGCCACATGCGAAATATGCGTTGCCAGCCTATTACGTGATCGCGCCCGCAGAGGCGTCGTCGAATCTCGCGCGCTATGACGGGGTGCGCTATGGTCACCGCGCCAAGCTGGCGGCAGGCGACGGCATCACCGAGATGTATGAAAAGACCCGCGCCGAAGGCTTTGGCCCAGAGGTGCAGCGCCGGATTATGGTCGGCACCTATGTGCTGTCGGCGGGCTTTTACGACGCCTATTACAACCGTGCCCGCAAAGTCCGCACGCTGATCAAGCGCGACTTCGAGCAGGCCTTTGCGGCGGGCATCGACGCGATCTTGGCCCCTGCCACCCCGTCAAGCGCCTTTGCTCTGGGCGAGATGGACAAGGCGACACCGGTCGAGGTCTATCTGAACGACGTATTCACCGTCACCGCCAACCTTGCGGGCTTGCCTGGGGTTGCGGTGCCGATGGGGCTGGACAGCAAGGGTATGCCTTTGGGCCTGCAATTGCTGGGACGGCCGTGGGACGAGGCGGGTTTGCTTAATCACGCCTATGTTCTCGAGCAGGCTGCTGGCTTTGTAGCTAAGCCGGCGAAATGGTGGTAATCCTCAGCTAATCGCTGATTTTGGGGCTTTGGGACAGAGAATGTATCGTTCGGTTTTCGTGATAGCGGCTTTGGGCTTGGCGGCCTGTTCTCCGACGGTGCCGGATTCGGCGGCTGGGGTCGGGTTCTCTGACTATAACAGCTATAACTCTAACAGTTATGGCGCAGCGCCGTTGAATGCGGTGACGCCTGTTGCCCCAGCCACTACCGGCGGCAGCGGCTTTTCGGCAGCGGCAGCGGCAGCGGCGATTGATAAGGCCGAGGGCAAATCCACGGCCATACCTCTTAGCGCGACGACGCCTTATCCCGCCACCACGACGTCTTCGATTCCCTTCGGTCAGCCTTCGGCGGATTCGGTTGCGTTCTCGGCCTCGCGCCCGCGTGGCAACGCGCCAGCGGGCATTGCCGAGACCACCTCCGAGATGACGGGCTCGGCTGCGATTTCGGACGAGCAGGACTTCTCTGCCGTGTCAGCCCGCGAAACCATCGAGAGCGACAAGCAACGTATCGAGCGCAATCGCGCGCAGTATCAGATCGACCAGCCGACTGCTTTGCCGACACGTCATGGCAGCGGCAGCAGCTCGACCATCGTGCAGTTCGCGCTTTCGTCTAACAATCCACGCGGCACGCAGGTCTATTCGCGGTCCAGCCTGCGGCTTTCAAGCTATAACGCGGCTTGCGGCAAATACGCCTCGCCCGACTTGGCACAGCAGGCGTTTCTTGATTCGGGCGGCCCCGTCAAAGACCGCAAAGGCCTTGATCCAGACGGTGACGGTTATGCCTGTGCATGGGATCCAGAGCCGTTCCGCATGGCTGTGCGCTAGTGATTGCAGCGGCCTCGGCGAACTTTACCGAACGGCGGGGCGGGGCTGTCCCCAAATTTATCATTCTACATTACACCGCGATGGCAAGCTGCGCCGAAGCGCGGCAACGCTTGTGCGCGCCCGAGCATGAGGTCTCGGCGCATTGGCTGATCTCGGAGACGGGTGAGGCCGAGGCTTTGGTGCCCGAGGAGATGCGCGCGTGGCACGCAGGGGCGGGGGCTTGGGCGGGGCATAGCGATATGAACAGCCACTCCATCGGCATCGAATTGGCCAACACCGGCACGCAACCCTTTCCCGAGCCGCAGATGTGCGCGCTTGAGGCGCTTTTGCGCGCGGCGATGGCGCGTTGGGACATTCCGCCCGAGCGGGTGATCGGCCACTCCGATATGGCTCCTGCGCGCAAGATAGACCCCGGGGCGCGGTTCGACTGGCGGCGGTTGTCCTTGCAGGGGCTGTCGGTCTGGCCAGAAGCCGCAGAGGCGCCCGTTGCAGGCTTCTTTCACGACCTTGCGCGGGTGGGTTATCCCGATGCGCCAGAGGCCGCTCTGCTGGCCGCGTTTCGGCTGCGCTTTCGGCCTTGGGCGCGCGGGGCGTTGGACGCGGTGGACGCAGGGCTTGCCGCCGATCTGGCGCGGCGCTTCGCGGTTGACGCGCCGCTTGCTCAGGCGTAAGCCCCTTCTCGCGCGGATGGCTGGATGACCGCGGGCCGCAAGGTTCGAGGAAAGTCCGGACTCCATGAAGACAGGGTGCCGGATAACGTCCGGCGAGGGTAACCTCAGGGAAAGCGCCACAGAGAAGAGACTGCCTTGGTGTCAGGCTTCGGCTTGACGGATCCAAGGTGATGGTGAAACGGTGGGGTAAGAGCCCACCACGGACTTGGTAACAAGGACGGTATGGCAAGCCCCACCCGGAGCAATGCCGAATAGGGGTCTTGCGTCGTAAGGTCCGCGTTAGCGGAGACCACGACAGGGAACTTCAGCCCAGAGACCCGGGTTGGCAGCTTGACTGCTTGCGGTAACGCAGGTGGCAGAGGAATGGTCATCCAGAGGGCTTCGGCCCTTGGACAAAATCCGGCTTATAGGCCGTCCGCGCAATTTCTCAGGCTTCGACGGCAGGTTTTCGCCCTTTGCAGGGCAGGGGGCAGGATTTGTTAGGGCCAGACGCGATTCCATCCGGAAATCTGTTGAATCGCTGTTGACTCTGGGTGTCGCACAAGTAAAAGGCAGGCTCATAAGAATTTGCGGGGAAACGGTGTTTCCCTGATGTAGGAGAGACGACAATGGCCAAACCGGCGACGATCAAGATCCGTCTGAACTCGACGGCTGGCACCGGGCACTTCTATGTGACCAAAAAGAATGCCCGGACCATGACCGAGAAGATGACTGTCAACAAGTATGACCCTGTAAAGCGTCAGCACGTTGAATACAAAGAAGGCAAGATCAAGTAAGATCTTACCGCTTTGGTTACGGAATTGCCGCGCCTTTTGGGCGCGGTTTTTCGTTTTGTGCGGGCCAGTTGGGGGCGTGTTTTCTGATCGCCCACGCAAGGGCGCATAGCAAAAGGGCCGCAGTTTCCTGCGGCCCTTTGCTTTGGTGTGGTTCGATCAGCTTATTCGCGGTTGCCCAAGAAGCGGAGCAAGAACATGAACAGGTTGATGAAGTCGAGGTAGAGGTTCAACGCACCCATGATCGCGGACTTAGCAAGCCACTCTTGATCGCCATGCTGTGCGTGCTCGATATAGTCGTTCTTGATCTTCTGAGTGTCCCAAGCGGTCAGACCAGCAAAGATCAGCACGCCGATAGCCGAGATCGCGAAATCAAGCGCCGAGGATTGCATGAAGATATTGACGATCGACGCCACGATCAGGCCGATCAGACCCATCATCATGAACGAACCCATCGCCGACAGGTCTTTCTTGGTGGTGTAGCCATAGAGCGACAGACCGGCAAAAGCGATCGAGGTGATCACAAAGGTCTGCGCGATCGAGGCGCCAGAGTAGACCGCAAAGATGAACGACAGCGACAGGCCAACTGCGGCAGCATAAACATAGAAGAACAGCTGCGCGGCGGCGACCGACATCTTATTGATCAGCGCGCCAAAGGCGAACACCATCACCAGCGGGGCAAACATCACCAACCACTTGAGAGGCGACCCGAAGATCGCGTTCAGCATGGCAGGGCTTGTGCCCACGGCCCAAGCTGCAGCAGCGGTGATCAGCATGGCCACGGACATCAGACCGTAGACCTTATTCATATGGGCGCGAAGCCCTGCGTCGATCTGCGAAGCGCGGGCGCCAGCACCCACAGTCCGGATCGTATCGTAGTCAGCCATCAAAGCCTCCGGTTAAAAAAGAGAGGCAGCGCGACCTCGCGCCACCTTATGCTTTCAATATCGGGACTTTGCCTACAGATTTCAAGGATTAAGCGGCGTAAAATCCTTATTTCGGATCAAGGGCTTATATCGGGCCCTTGCGAAAAGTTGCAACCTTAGCGGCGCCAGTTCGACGGAAGGTCCCAGAGCGGGCGCGCCGCTTCATAGCTGGCTTGGCTGCGGGTCAGGCCAATATCGGCCAGTTGGGCGTCGTCAAGATCGGCGAGATGCTTGCGCTGAGCGCGGGCGGTTAGGGCTTGGTGCATGCGTGCAACCTTGGCCGAAAGCGAGCCGCGCTTCTGCACATGGGACACTGCCATTGTGGAGAGGGTGAGCGAGGCGAACATAGTCTTTCCTTTCAGAATCTAAGCAGAGCGGCGCCGAATCTCTTGATGGGCAGGCCTCTCTTGCTTGATCTATCTAGGGGGATTGCTCATATAATAAAAATGAATGGTTTTGAATTCTAGTATCAAGGGTTGTGATGGATGAGAAATCTGGATCTGACGTCTTTGCGCTCTTTTGTGGCGATTGCTGATGCCGGCGGTGTGACGCGGGCGGCGGGGTTTTTGAACCTGACGCAATCGGCGGTGTCTATGCAAATCAAGCGCTTAGAGGAAATGCTGGCGACGCAGCTTTTGGACCGCTCGGCGCGGCAGGTGGGGCTGACGCCTGCGGGCGAGCAGCTTTTGGGCTATGCCCGCAAGATGTTGGCGTTGAATGATGAGGTCTTTGGCAAGCTGACGCGGGCCGAACACGAAGGCGAAATCGTCCTTGGGGTGCCGCATGACATTGTCTATCCGGCGATTCCCTTGGTGCTTCAGCAATTCGCCAAAGCCTATCCCAAGATGCGGGTGACGCTGTTGTCATCCTTTACGCGGGTGCTGAAATCGCAGTTTGCCCGCGGCGAATGTGATGTGATTTTGACCACCGAAAAGACCGCGGATGCGGGGGGCGAGACGATTGCCGAGCTTGACCTGATCTGGGTCGGTGCGCCCGGCGGCTCGCGTTGGCGGCAACGGCCGCTGCGGCTGGCCTATGAGCACAACTGCTTTTTCCGTCAAGGCGTGCAGGCCGAGCTGGACCGTGCGGGCATCCCGTGGGAAATGGCGGTCGAGGCCGACAGCACGCGCGTGGTCGAGGCTACGGTTTCGGCAGATTTGGCCGTGCATACCGTCCTTGAAGGGTCCGAGCCGCCCTATGTCGAGCGGATTAACCACGGCGGCCAGCTGCCAGAGTTGTCGAAAATGCAGGTGAATATGTATGTCGCCGACCCCGTCCACTCCGAGGCGGTCACGGCGCTGAGTGCGATGATCCGGCAAGCCTATGTCGCGCAACCGGGGCGGCCTGTGGTGTCGGAAATGGGCCGTCAGTTGCTAGAAAGCGTCCCGAGCTAACACCACGACTTTGCCGGTGGCCTTGCGCGTGCGCAACAGCTCTAGCCCCGTCGGATAGGCGTCAAAGGCGATTTGATGCGAGATATGGGGGCGCAACTCTTGCGCCTCGAACCACGCGAACAGGTTGTGCAGGCTTTGGGTCAGCAGCTGTGGCGCGAACTTGAGATAACCGCCCCAGTAGAACCCGATCACGTCAAGGTTCTTGACCAGCAGCACATTGGCAGGAATTTGCGGCACCTCGCCCGAGGCAAAGCCGATGCACAGCACACGCGCCAGCGGGTTGCAGGCCGAAAGCGCCGCGCGAAACGCAGGGCCGCCGACGGCATCATAAACCACATCCACGCCGCCCACGGCTTTGAGCGCGGCCTTCAGATCGGGGCTGTCGCTGTCGATCAGCACATCCGCACCAGCTTGGGCGGCAATCGCCAGCTTATCTGCGCCGCGTGCACAGGCAACCACGCGCGCGCCCATGCGCTTGCCGATCTCAACCGCCGTCAGACCAACGCCCCCCGCCGCGCCCAGCACCAGCAGCGTCTCGCCCTGAGCAAGCCGCGCGCGGTGGCTCAGCGCCAGATGCGAGCTGCCATAGGCCACCTGAAACCCCGCCGCCTGCGCATAGCTCATGCTGTCGGGCATGCGCACCAAGCGATCCACCCTGACCAACGCATAGTCCGCCAACCCGCCGCATCCTGCAAAACCCGCGACTCGGGCGCCGATCGGTGGGCCAATGGTGTCAGGGCCAAGCGCCTCGACACGGCCCGCAAGCTCCATCCCAGGGACGAAGGGCAGGGCGGGGGTGTCCTGATAGCTGCCCTCTTGCATCAGCAGGTCTGCAAAGTTCAACCCACATGCGGCAACACGGATCAGCGCCTCTCCCTGCGAGGGAGTCGGGCGCGCTAGGTCGGTGGCATAAGTCGCGGTTGGACCATGCTGGGTGACGTTCCAAGCGTGCATCGGAGCCTCCTTCGGTTTCATCGGATGTGCCATATTTTTGGCGCCAAGCACGACACAAAATTGCGTTAAGGCTATAATTTCTGATGGAACCGACTTTCGCAGTGGGCCAAACGGCGCGGAAATGCAAAATGCGAGGCTTTTTGCGAGAATGATTGCAGAAAGCGATGCAAAATGCTATACACGCATGGCGAGAGTTCGCTTCCTTCCGCAAGCCCATGGGTGGATTGCAGGGGGCTGTGGATGGTTTCTTTGCCGCTTGTATAATTCGACATATCTAAAAAGACAGGTTTCGGCCAAATGGTCGAAATATACGGGGGTAAGTAAGTTAAGCGCCTTTTTGGCATGAAAATTGCTTGTAAGTTGGTAATGTAACCTTTGATTGTGGAGATTGTTATGAAGCACCCCGTAGATGCACATGTCGGTAAGCGAATTCGCCACCGCCGGTGGATGGTTGGTATGACGCAACAGCAGCTCGCTGATAAAGTCGGCATCAAGTTCCAACAAATTCAAAAGTACGAAACTGGCATGAACCGCGTCAGCGCTTCGCGGCTTTGGGATATTTCGGATGCGCTTGGCGTCACGATTGCCTTCTTCTTTGAGGGTCTGACCGAGGGCGAGAAAGCTGTTGTGGCGGCCGCGGATATGATGGCCGACAAAGAGGCACTTGAACTGGTGCGTTCGTATTATGCGATCCCAGAGGCGCAGCGTCGTCGCTTGTTCGATCTTGCGCGCGTCCTGAGCGAAGCGGCTTAGCTGGACTAAAAGACGTTAACCGGCAGCAGGGGCGGCTTGCATTGGCAAGCGCGCCCATTGCTTCGGTGGCTTGACCCGCAAAGTCTCTGAGGGTAGCTCAGAGACATCGGCGGAGAGGTCTCGACAGCCAAAAGGCCCCCGCCCAGAGCAAGACCAAAGCGAGGGCGGCATGTCGGAAATTTCGGCGCAGAATGCGCAAGACATCATCGAAACTGCAGCAGAATTGGCCGACGCCGCGCGGGTGGCGACGTTGCTGCATTTCCGCACGGCCGCGCTGACGGCTGACACCAAAGAGACCGAGCGCTTTGACCCCGTGACGGTTGCGGATCGGCTGTCAGAGCAGCGGATGCGCGAAATCCTCGCGCGGCGCCGGCCTGCAGATGGTATTCTGGGCGAAGAATTTGGCGCGACGGCGGGCACTTCGGGGCTGACGTGGGTGCTTGATCCGATCGACGGCACGCGCGGGTTTATCTCGGGGACGCCGACGTGGGGCGTGCTGATCTCTGTGCGCGATACCGCGCGGGTGATCTACGGCGTGATCGACCAACCCTACATTCGCGAACGGTTTGAAGGCGGCTTGGGCCGCGCCGAGGTTAACGGGCCCTCCGGGCGCAGCGATCTTCGCACGCGCGCGCCTCGGGCGTTGCGCGAGGCGATTTTGCTTTCGACCTTTCCAGAAGTCGGTACCGAAGCCGAAGGCGCTGCCTTCCGGCGGGTGGGCTCAAAGGCCAAACTGGTGCGCTATGGCATGGATTGCTATGGTTACGCGCTGTTGGCGGCGGGGCAGGTTGATCTGGTGATCGAAGCGGGGCTGCAGGCCTATGATGTGCAGGCGCCGATTGCGGTCATCGAGGCGGCGGGCGGCATGGTCACCGATTGGCAGGGGCGGCCTTGTCTGGATGGCGGGCAGGTGCTGGCGGCGGCCAATCCGCAGATCCACGCTGAGGCGCTGGCGCTGCTGAACGGCTAAAACTCTTCGCAATTACTGCTTTGGATTTAACGTCGCTTGCGGTAGACGGGGCGCGACGCGTCCTTCGTTCCCCCTTCTGGCGTCAAAAATCCTACCCACCGAAGGGGGTGGCGTAGGAGAAGTCATGTCTGAAATTCTGATTAAAAATGCGGATGTCGTGGTGACGATGGACGGCACCCGCCGCGAGATTGCGGGCGGCGATGTGCTGCTGCGCGACGGAGTGATTGCCGCTGTGGGGCAGGGGCTGACCACGCAAGGCGAGGTGATTGAGGCGCGGGGCTGTGTCGTGACGCCAGGTTTGGTCAACACGCATCACCATCTCTATCAAACCCTGACGCGGGCGGTTCCGGGTGGGCAGGACGCGCTGCTGTTTGGCTGGTTGCAGACGCTCTATCCGATCTGGGCCAAGTTCGGACCGGAAGAGATGTTCATTTCGGCGCAGGTCGGCTTGGCAGAGCTGGCGCTTTCGGGTTGTTCGCTGACCTCTGACCATTTGTATCTGTTCCCGAATGGCGCGCGGCTGGATGACACGATTGCGGCGGCGGGAGAGGTGGGCTTGCGGTTTCACCCGACGCGCGGCGCGATGAGCATTGGCGAAAGCGACGGTGGCCTGCCCCCCGACAGTCTGGTCGAGCGCGAGGCGGCAATTCTGGAAGACTGCATCCGCGTGGTGGACGCGCATCACGATGCCCGCGACGGCGCGATGGTCAGGGTCGGGATTGCGCCCTGTTCGCCGTTTTCGGTCAGCCGCGAGCTGATGCGCGATGCTGCCGTCCTTGCGCGGGATAAGGGGGTGATGCTGCACACGCATTTGGCCGAGAATGATGAGGATGTCGCCTATTCACTGGCGAAATTCGGCTGCCGTCCGGGGCAATATGCCGAGGATTTGGGCTGGACGGGGGATGATGTCTGGCACGCGCATTGCGTCAAGCTGGATGCGCAAGAGATCGATTTGTTTGCCCGCTCTGGCACGGGGGTGGCGCATTGCCCTTGTTCAAACTGTCGCTTGGGGTCGGGAATTGCACCTGTGCGGGCGATGCGCGACGCGGGCGTGAAGGTGGCGCTTGGGGTCGATGGCTCGGCCAGCAATGACGCAGGCAACCTCATCCTAGAGGCGCGGCAGGCGCTGTTGTTGCAGCGTGTGTCGCGCGGGGCGGATGCGATGGCTGCGCGTGAGGCGTTGGAGATTGCGACGCTTGGTGGCGCCAAAGTCTTGGGGCGCAGCGATTGCGGCTCGATTGAGGTCGGCAAGCGCGCCGATATCGCGATTTGGGATGTGTCTGGCATCGAGGCGGCGGGGTCTTGGGATCCGGTGGCCAGCCTGATCCTGTGCGGCCCGACGCGGGTGCGCGATTTGTTGGTCGAAGGGCGGGGCGTGGTGCGCGGCGGTCTGGTCACCACGATTGATCTGCCGCAGGTGATTGCGCGGCAGGGGCAACTTGCGCGGCGTTTGATCGGGGCTTGAGACCGCTTTACAGAACACATTGCTTACGCTAAGTCATGTGCATGATTACTCGGACCGCCTTTATTGCCCGTCCCCGACGTCAGCTCCGCTGACGCTTAATCCCGTTTGCCCTGCGGATTCAGGGCAATTCCGTTGACTTCCCCCCTTCGCCTTGGCTAACCGTTGGCTTACCCTCGGCTTTCTCGTGAAAGGTCACGTCTATGATCTCTGCTGTTTTGCCTACCTACAACCGTGCTCCGCTGGCTTTTGTCAAAGGCGAAGGCTCTTGGCTTTGGACCGATACGGGCGAGCGATATTTGGATCTGGGCGCAGGCATTGCGGTAAACGTGCTGGGCCACGCGCATCCGGCGCTGGTGAGTGCGCTGACCGCTCAGGCGGGGCAGCTTTGGCATGTGTCGAACCTTTACCAAATCCCGCAACAGCAAAAGCTGGCAGAGATGCTGGTTGAGGCCAGCTTTGCCGACACGGTGTTTTTCACCAACTCTGGCACCGAGGCCTGCGAGTTGGCGATCAAGATGGCGCGCAAGTATCATTACGAGCGTGGCGATGCCGACCGTGTAGAGATCATCACCTTTGAGGGGGCTTTCCATGGCCGCTCTACCGGCGCGATTGCTGCGGCTGGGTCCGAGAAGATGACCAAGGGTTTTGGCCCCATGCTGCCGGGGTTCAAGAGCCTGAAGTGGGGCGACCATGACGCGCTGCGCGCCGAGATTACCGACAAAACCTGTGCCGTAATGATCGAGCCTGTGCAGGGCGAGGGCGGGATTCGGGTTGTGCCGGATCAGTGCCTCAAGGGATTGCGCGATCTTTGCGACAGCACCGGCACACTGTTGATTTTCGACGAAGTGCAATGTGGCGTCGGGCGCACGGGCAAGCTCTTTGCGCATGAGTGGGCGGGCGTTTCGCCAGATATCATGATGGTGGCCAAGGGCATCGGCGGCGGTTTTCCCTTGGGCGCGCTGATGGCGACCGAAGCTGCGGCAAGCGGTATGGTCGCGGGCACGCATGGCTCGACTTATGGTGGCAATCCGTTGGGCTGCGCGGTTGGCGCAGCGGTGATGGAGATTGTGGCAGAGGATGGCTTCTTGGATGCGGTAAGCCAGAAGGCATCGCAGTTCCGCCAAGGGCTTGAGGGCTTGGTTGCCTCGCACCCCGAGGTGTTCGAAGCGGTGCGCGGGCAGGGGCTTATGCTGGGCCTCAAGTGCAAGGCCAGCAATCTCGAGGTGGTCAAAGCGGCCTATGCGACGCAGCTGTTGGTCGTGCCTGCGGCGGATAACGTCGTGCGCTTGTTGCCAGCCCTGAACATCGAGGCCAGCGATATTACCGAGGCTTTGGCGCGACTCGAGCGTGCTGCGGTGGCGGTTGAGGCGGTTCTATAGCGCCGGATTTCGGCAGACATACCCTGCGAGGGTTTGAGGCGCTGCCTCGGCTTTTGCCTTTTGATGAGACGAATGATGAAGCATTTTCTTGATATCCACAAAACTGACGCCGCTGATTTGCGGTCGATGATCGACAGTGCCCATGCGATGAAGCTGGCGCGCAACAACCGTCCCAAGGGCACGCCGGACGACGACCAGCCGCTTGCGGGTCGCATGGTGGCGCTGATTTTCGAGAAGCCCTCGACGCGGACGCGGGTGTCCTTTGACGTGGGGGTGCGCCAGTTGGGCGGGCAGACCATGGTGCTGTCAGGCAAGGAAATGCAGCTGGGCCACGGCGAGACGATTGCCGACACGGCGCGGGTTTTGTCGCGCTATGTCGATCTGATCATGATCCGCACCTTTGAAGAAGCCACGCTGCTTGAGATGGCCGAACATGCGACGGTGCCTGTGATCAACGGTTTGACCAACCGCACCCACCCCTGCCAGATCATGGCGGACGTGATGACCTATGAAGAACATCGCGGCCCGATTGCTGGCAAAAAGGTGGTTTGGGCGGGCGACGGCAACAACGTCGCGGCGTCCTTCCTGCATGCGGCGGGGCAGTTCGGCTTTGACTTCACCTTTACGGGGCCGGAACAGCTGGACCCAGAGGCGAATTTCGTCGGCTTTGCGCGGGGCAAGGGCAGCCGTGTCGCCATCGAGCGCGACCCCGTCAAGGCCATCGCGGGCGCCGATTTGGTCGTCACCGATACATGGGTGTCGATGCACGACCCCGAGTCCGCCAAAGAGCGTCGCCACAACCAGTTGCGTCCTTATCAGGTCAACGAAGCACTGATGGCCCATGCCAAGCCCGACGCGTTGTTCATGCACTGCTTGCCGGCGCATCGCAACGACGAGGCGACCAGCGCGGTGATGGACGGCCCACATTCGGTGATCTTTGACGAGGCCGAGAACCGCTTGCACGCGCAAAAGGCCGTGATGCGCTGGTGCTTGGGCGTCTGATTTCGGTTTGGACGGCGGCGGGGGTTGCTTGGGGCTTGGTTCGGCGTATCTATAGCGCGACCCAAACAGGAGCCAGCCATGCAATCCCCCGTGCCCTTCTTTAGCCATTCGCTTTCGGCCCTTTCAAAGATCCTTGAGAAGGCCGAGGCGCATCAGGCCGCTAAAAACCTGAAGCCAGAGGTTATTCCCCAGCTTCGGATCATCGCGGATATGCTGCCGTTGTGGCGGCAGGTGACGATTGCTTGCGATCATGCCAAGGGCGCTTCGGCGCGGCTGGCGGGGCGCGAGGTGCCAAGCTTTGCCGATACCGAGACGACTTTGGTCGAGCTTAGGGACCGCATCGCCAAGACGATTGAGTTTATCGCCACCATTGGCGAACAAGAGTTTGACGGTGCCGAGGCCCGCGAGATCACCGTCAAAGCCGGCCCGCGAGAGCTGACCTTTCCGGCAACGCAATACTATCACGGCTATGCGGTGCCGAACTTCTACTTTCACATGAGCATCTGCTACGCGATTTTGCGCGCCAATGGCGTGGACGTTGGCAAGACGGACTTCTTGGGGGCTTAACCCTCGCGCAGTTCGTCCGCGGCGCGGGCGCTGTTGGCTAGGGCGGTGACGACCAAAAGCAGCAGCGCCAGCGCCCCATAGGTTGCGCGGAATCCGATATGCTCGGCGGCAAAACCGATGGCGCTTGGCGCGATCAGGATGCCCGCATAGCCGACCATTGTGACGGTAGAAATCGCGATGCCGGCGGGCAGCGTGGGGTGGTTGCCTGCGGCGGAAAACAGGATTGGCACCATATTCGCCACGCCAAGGCCGGTGACGGTAAAAGCAAGGATCGCGGTGATGTCGGTGGGGGCTATCGCTGCGACCATCATACCCGCCGCGGCAATAAGCCCCGACACCCGCAGCGTTTTCACTGCGCCAAAGCGGTTGCGGATGTGATCGCCCGCAAAGCGCATCGTGGCCATGCTTGCGGCAAAGAACGCAAAGCCAAGCCCCGAGCGGAACAAATCAGCCCCCAATTCGCGGCCAAGATAGATCGCGGCCCAGTCCAGCACTGCCCCTTCTGGCACCATCGAGAACAGCGCCATAAACCCCAAAAGCCACAGATTGAAATCGCGCGGTAGCAGGTGGGACTTTGGGGTCTCGGTCGCCGTTGTGGTGACGGTCTCGGCCAAAAGATAGGGCCAAGCCGCAAGGACAAGGGCAGCGGTGACGGCTGCGGTCAGTAAGGCTTGGGGCACAGCCCCCCAGTTGGCGATGGCATAGCTGCCGATCAGGCCACCCGAAAAGCCGCCAAGGCTCCAGAATCCGTGGCTCGCGGACATGATGGCGCGGCGCAGGCGACGCTCGACCCCGATCGCATTGGCATTCATCGCCACATCCATGCAGCCGATCAGCGCGCCCATCGCCGCCATCAGCGGCCCCAGCACCCACAGGTTCGGTGCCAGAACCACCAGCGGCAGCATCGGGATCGAGCAAAGGCCGAACACCCGCGTCAGCTTGCGCGCGCCATGCGCTGCAATCAAGCGCCCCGAGAACAGCATCGCGATCACCGCCCCCAATCCCAGCACAAGGATCAGCAGCCCAAGCGTCGCGGTCGAGATGCCATGGCGCGGCAGCAGCAGCGGGATCTGCGCCGCCCATGCCCCCATGATAAAGCCATTGGCGGCAAAGTTCGCCGAGACGGCCCAGCGGCCGCGTTGTGCTTCGGTCATAAAGGCTCCGCTTGGGTTAGGGCCGCGCAAAGCGCCATTCGGTGATTTGGGTGCGGGTCTCGCCCGCAGCAAGGGAGATCGGGGCAAAGTTGGCATGGTTGGGCGCGTCGGGCCAAGCGTGCGCCTCGATCGCCAGCGCGGGATAGCCTGCGTCACGCCCGTCATAGATTTGCACCCCCGCTTCGGTGGTGGCGAGGGTCATGCTAACGCCCGAAGTGCCACGCAACCAAAGCACATCGCGCAGCGGTTGGGCCGTTTGGCTCAGGCAAAAGCAGTGATCAAGCGCGGGGTCTTGCGGCGCAAGAGGGCGGGGGGCAAGAAAGTCGAAGGCACTGCCTTTGGTGGCGCGCAGCTCACCCGTGACGAGGGCGGTGTCATCGGTTGGCAGGTAGTGATCGGCCGCGACACGCAGGCTGTGGCCGGTGAACGCGGCGCTGCCATCAAGGTTCCAATAGCTGTGATTGGCGGTGTTGATCAGCGTCTCGGCGTCGGTGGTGGCGGTGACGGTCATGCGCAGGGTGGCGGGGGCTTGGACTTCGAACAGGGCCTCCAGCCGACGGTTGCCAGGAAAGCCGCCTGCGCCATCGGGCAGCTCGATAGACAGGCGCGCATGGGTGGCGCTGTGATCGCACAGGCTCCAGACTTGGGCATGTGCGCCAGTGGACCCCGAGTGCAGGTTGTGCCCACCCGCCGCGTTGGCCTCTAGCGTCAGCGTGCGGTCGCCAAGCGGCGCGCGGGCATGGCCAAGGCGGTTGACGTTCGGAGCAATCAGCGTGCCGTGATAGCAGAACTTGTCCGCAAAGCCCGTGATGTCAGGCGCGCTGACGGTCAGGTCATAGGGCACGCCCTTTAACCGAACCGAATAGATCGCTGCGCCCAAGGTGAGCAGATCAACGCTCAGATCGCCGGCGCAGAGCGAGAGCTTTTGCACCGGCTGGCCTGCTGTGGTGGTGCCGAAGTCGGTCATCGCGCATCTCCTGTTTACGGGACGATTGTTGCGATGAAAGCGACGGCTGGGTCAAGCCTTGGCTTAGGGGGCGAGGCAATCGCTTAGGGTGTTGGCAATGCCGCGCATCAGATCGTCATAGGCGTTCGGGCCGAAGTCGAGCGACGATCCCACAGGGTCCAGCGGCGCGCCAAGTTTCACCGTATCGCCCGCCATGATCTGCGTCAGCAGCGCAGGGTCGTGCTGGATTTCAGGGAATGCGCAGGTGTAGTGCCCACTTGCCATATCCGCCGCCAGCGCCGACAGACGCGCCGCACCGGGGGCCGAGGCATCGCCCAAAGCCAGCGAGCCCGCGCCATGCAGGTGATAATGCGCGGTGAAATAGCCATAGGCGGCGTGGAAGGTGACGAAGTTCTTGTCGGCGACCGGGGCAAGTTGGGCTGCGATTTCGGCATCCATCGCGGCGATGCGGGTTTTGGCGGCGGCTGCGTTGCTGCGGTACGTCGCGGCATTAGGCGCATCAAGCTCGGCAAGTCGGGCCGCGATCAGGTCAAGCCAGAGGCTTGCGTTTGCGGGGTCCATCCATGCGTGCGGGTCGATGGCGCCGTGGTCATGTTCGTCGTGGTCTGCATGGTCATCATGCTCTGAATGGTCGTCGTGTTCCGCGTGTTCGCCCTCGGCGGCAAAGGGTAGGGTTTGCGTGCCCGTGGCGTCCAACAGCCCAAGCGCGGGCGCAGGGTTTGCGGCCAAAGCGCGGTCAAGCCATGGGGTCAGCGCGGGGCCAATCCAGACCACCAGATCTGCGCCCGCAATGTCGCGCATCTGGCTTGGGCGCAGGGCGAAATCATGCTCGTCCGCGCCCTTTTCCAGCAGCAGAACGGGCGCGGCTAGGTCGCCCATCACTTGGGCGACCAGCGCGTGCACAGGAGGGATGTCGGTGACCACCTTTGGCGCATCGGCAAAAGCGGGGAGGCTGGTGCTGGCCAACAGAAGTGATATGATATAACGCATCGAATTTCCCTTTGCTTGGATCTTGGCAGGGGTTATGTATGTTATAACGTAACACGTCAAGGGGCTTCCATGACCGACCACGATCATAGCAACTGCGGCGGGCCCGATGCCCCTGATTTGGCCTTTGCGCGCCACGATCACGGGTCGTGCAGCGCCGAAGGATTGGCGCGGGCCGAAGCGATGGTGGCGCAAAAGGGCCTGCGGATGACGCCGGTGCGGCGGCGCACGCTAGAGATTTTGCTGGAAGGTCACCGCGCGCTTGGGGCCTATGAGGTGCTTGAACGGTTGGCGGCAGAGGGCTTTGGCAACCAGCCCCCCGTGGCCTATCGCGCACTTGAATTCCTGACAGAACAAGGGCTTGCGCACCGAATTCAGCGGCTGAATGCGTTCACCGCCTGCATGCACACGGGGGAGGCGCACGCTCCGGTCTTTTTGATTTGCCGCGATTGCAACCTTGTGTCCGAAGCGGCAAGCGTGCCTGTGCAAACCGCGCTGGCCGAGCAAGCCGCCGAGATGGGCTTTGTGATCGAGCGCAGCACCATTGAGGCTTTGGGCCTTTGTCCGCAGTGCCAAAGCGCCGAGGTGCGGGCATGAGCTTGATCGCGGCAGAGAATATCGGCGTCCGTTTTGGCGGCGCCTTGGTGTTGTCGGGGGTGTCGCTGCAGATTGAAGCGGGCGAGATCGTCACGATTCTGGGGCCAAATGGCTCGGGGAAATCGACGCTGTTGCGGGCTTTGCTGGGGATTTTGCCGCTGACAAGCGGGCGGGTGACGCGGGCGGTGGGCTTGCGGCTTGGCTATGTGCCGCAAAAGCTGGGTGTTGATCGGTCGATGCCAATGACGGTGCGGCGGTTTTTGTCGCTGCCCGTGCGGGTCAGCGATGCGCAGGCCGAGGCGGCTTTGCTGCGGGTCGGCGTGTCGGACGTGGCGCTGCGGCAGATGGCGACGCTGTCGGGCGGGCAGTTTCAGCGGGTGCTGTTGGCGCGAGCATTGCTGACCAACCCGCAGCTGTTGATCTTGGACGAGCCGACGCAGGGGCTTGATCAGCCCGGCGAGGCGGCATTCTATCGGCTGATCGAAGAGGTGCGCGCCGAGACGGGGGCTGCGGTCCTGATGGTCAGCCATGATCTGCATGTGGTCATGGCGGCGAGTGATCGGGTGATTTGCCTTAACGGTCATATCTGCTGCGAGGGCACGCCGCGGGTGGTGTCGAATGCGCCGGAATATCGGGCGCTGTTTGGCTTGGGCACCAAGGGCGCGCTGGCGCTTTATCAGCATCAGCACGACCATTCGCACGAGGGACACGACCACGACCACGCGCATGAAGGACATTCGCATGATTGACGATTTTCTGCTGCGGGCAGGGCTTGCGGGGCTGGGGCTTGCGCTGGCGACGGGACCGTTGGGCAGCTTTGTGGTGTGGCGGCGGATGGCCTATTTCGGCGATGCCACCAGCCATGCGGCGATCTTGGGCGTCGCTTTGGCGCTGGCGCTGCATTTGCCGATTGGGGTTGGCACGCTTTTGGTGGCGCTGACGATGGCGGTTTTGGTCTCGACCTTGGCGTCGAAGGGCTGGGCGATGGATACGACGCTGGGGGTGATGGCACATTCGGCGCTGGCCTTTGGCTTGGTGGCGATTTCCTATGTCCCTGGCGTGCGCGCAGATTTGTCGAGCTATCTCTTTGGCGACATCCTTGCGGTGACGCGGAATGATCTGATGTTCATCTGGGGGGGCGCGGCGATTGTGGTTGGTTTGTTGCTCTGGCGGTGGCAGGCGCTGTTGACCACGACGCTGAGCGAGGATTTGGCCTATGCCTCGGGCCTGCGACCTGACCGAGAGCGGTTGGTTCTGACGCTTGCGCTGGCTTTGGTCGTGGCGGTTGCGCTCAAGATCGTTGGGGCGCTTTTGATTGCGGCGATGCTGATTATCCCCGCGGCGGCGGCGCGGGGTGTGGCGCGCACCCCCGAAAGCATGGCGGTGATCGCCAGCGTGATCGGCGCCTTGGCGTGTTTGGGCGGGCTATGGCTGTCGATCTGGCAAGATACACCTGCGGGCCCGTCGATTGTGACGGCGGCGGCGCTTATATTTGCGGCACTTGCGGTTTTCGGGCGGCGGCTGAAGGGCTAAGGCCGTCGCTTTTTCGACGGCATGTCGTTTTTATCTGGCGAGTGTCGGCTGGCCTTGCCCGCACCCCACTGCATAAGGCACATATGGGCAAAATAATTCGCCCTAACTTATCCAGCGGAGTCGTTCATGAAAACCCATGTCAAAGCTTTGGTCGTCGGCGGCGGTGCTGTCGGAAACGGCATTGCCTATCATCTGGCCAAGGCAGGCTGGGACACCATGCTTGTCGAGCGTGACGAGCTGACGTCTGGCTCCACTTGGCACGCAGCGGGTCTGCTGCCGTTGTTCAACATGTCCTATGCGACCACGCATATCCACAAATACTCGGTCGATTTCTACAAGTCGCTCGAGGCAGAGACCGGTCTGAATGCGGGCTTTGCAGTCGTGGGCAACCTGCGGATGGCGCAAAAGCAAGAGCGGATGGATGAGTATATGCTCTATTCCTCCGTCGCGGAAACGGCGGGCGTTTATCATGAATTCCTGACCCCTGCGCAGATCAAAGAGCGTTGGCCGTTGGTCAAAACCGAAGACCTGATCGGCGCGCTTTATCACCCGCAGGATGGCTATATTAACCCTGCCGATGTGACGCAGGCGATGGCCAAGGGCGCGCGCCAACATGGCGCCACCATCGAGCGCAAAATTCAGGTCGATGCCTATAAGTGGACCGGTTCCGAGTGGATCGTGTCTTGCACGCGGATGGTCGACAAGGGCGGTAACCTTGTCCCGTCCGAAGAGACCTTTGAAATCCATGCCGAGCATGTCGTCACCGCAACAGGCAACCACGCACAGCGCACCGCGCGCCTGTTGGGCATCAAGATCCCCGCGATTCCCGTAGAGCACCAGTTCATCGTGACCGAGCCCGATCCGATGCTGCAAGAATACCGCAAGAACAACCCAGAGCACCCCGTTCTGCGCGACGCCGATGCCAAATGGTATGTGCGCGAAGAGCGTGGCGGCTGGATCTTGGGGCCATATGAAAAGGGCGCTCCGGCTCGGTTTGAGTATTCGGTACCAGACAGCTTCCGTGCTGACCTCTTCCCGCTGAACCTTGAGCGGATTGAGAAAGAATACATGGACTTCATCCACCGGATTCCGTCGTCGGAAGTGGTGGGTCTGAAGGACGATTTCAACGGTCCGATCTGCTATACGCCAGACGGCAACCCGCTGGTCGGTCCAGTCCCCGGTCTGCGGAACATGTGGATCGCGGAGGGCTTCTCGTTCGGCATCACGGCGGCAGGTGGCACCGGGTATTACCTTGCCCAGATGATGGTGCATGGCGAAGCCGAGATCGACATGGCCTCGCTTGACCCGCGCCGCTATGGCTCGTGGATGACTACCGAATATGCGGCGCGTAAGAATGAAGAGTGCTATGATCACGTCTTCGTTCTGCACCACCCCGACGAAGAGCGTGAGGCTTGCCGTCCTCTGCGCACTGCCCCCGTATATGATCGCCAAAAGGCGCTGGGCGCGCAATTCGGTCAGGTCAATGGTTGGGAGCGTCCGATCTATTACGGCCCGCTGGATGCACCAGAAGACTTCGATCACAACTCTCGCTCGTTCCGTCGTGGCGGCTGGTGGCAGTATGCGGTCGATGAAGCCAAGGCGATCCGCGAAACGGCTGGTCTGATCGATGCCACAGCGTTCACCAAGCATGTGGTCAAAGGACCCGGCGCGACGGCGTTCCTTGACTGGTTCACCTGCAATGCGCTGCCAAAAGTTGGCCGCATTAACCTGACCTATGCTCTGACACCGCAGGGCACGACGCGCACCGAATACACCATCGTGCGCAATGGTGAGAATGACTATTACCTTGTTTCGGCAGGGGCTTGGACCACTTACGACGGTGACTACCTGCGCAAATGCGCCGAGGATAAAGCGGCAGAGTTCGGCTATATCGAAATCCATGATGTGACGACGCAGTGGGGCGTGTTTGCTTTGGCAGGCCCGAACGCGCGGGCGATCTTGAATGAGATCATCAAGGATGAGTTCCCCGAGACGGCTCTGTCGAACAAGCGCTTCCCTTGGTTGTCGGCACGCAAGATCGAGCTGGGCATGTGTCCTGTGAACGCGATCCGTGTGGCCTATACTGGCGAATTGGGTTGGGAATTGCACCACCCTATTGAAATGCAGCGCTATCTTTGGGACCTGCTTTTGAAGGCAGGCGAGAAGCACGGCATGAAGCTGGTCGGCGCGCGGGCGCAAAACTGGCTGCGTCAAGAGAAGTCCTATCGCGCTTTTGGCAACGAGCTGGGCCGCGATGCGACGCCGCTTGAGGCTGCTTTGGACCGGTTTGTTGATCTGTCGAAGGACTTTCAAGGTAAGCAGGCGATGCTGGACGTTGGCATTCGCAGCAAATGTGTGACGCTGCTGATCGACGGGCCGTCGGACACCGATCCATGGGGCAAAGAGGCTCTGATCCTTGACGGCGAGAAGATCGGGCGTTTGACTTCGGGCGGCTATTCGGTGGCCTTTGGCAAGCAGATCGGCATGGGCTACGTGCGGCCGGATTTGGCGGTCACGGGGCAGAAGTTGCAGGTTCGCATTAATCGCGAGCTTTGGGACTGTGTTGTCACCGAGGACAGCCCGTTCGACCCAAGCAACGCGCGCATTCGCATCAACGGCTGAGCTAGGGTCTGGCCTCAGGATTGAGTATTTAGGCCAGTATGAAAGCAAGAGACTTTGGGGCGGCGGGGAGACCTGCCGCCCTTTTTAGTGGTCGCGCTTAGTGGCCGAAGTCATCTGTGGTGATGCTGCCGTCGCCATTTCTATCCATGCGGCTGAACATGGAGGTGGAACCTGTGGCGAATTCTTCGGCGCTGACTTGGCCGTCGGCATTGGTGTCGTTGAAGTCGCGCTCCATCGGTTTATCCATCCCCATCGAATCCTTGCCGTGGCCGCTGCCCATTTGGGCGTGGTCATTGGCGCGGGCTTCGTCAAAGAGCGCGTATTCTGCCGCGGAGAGGTTGCCGTCTTCATCGGCGTCAAAGCTTGCGAAAATGTCGAGGCGCTTTTGGGCGATTTCGGCGGCGCTAACGGCGCCATCACCGTCGAGGTCCCAATTTTCAATGAAATGCGCGCCATGGCCTCCGCTTTGGGCGAAGGCGGCGGTCGTGGTTAGAAGCAGCGCGGCTGCGATGATGTTGAGCGTTTTATTCATGGGGGTCTCCTTACATTCCATGCGTTGCATGTGATGTATACGCTTTTGCGGCGGAGTCTGTCGAAATAAATTCACCTTTTTGAATTTATCGGTGGCGTTACCTCTGGCTGCGGCTGTCGCGCCAGTCGAGCCATGCGGTTTTGCTGCCTGCAAAGGCGTTCAGGTCAAGCGGGCCCTCGATGCCAGTGGCGCGTCCGGTGCTGGTGTATTGCCAGAAGGTCCAGGGTTGATCGGTGTAAAGATCGCGGGGGTGGGCGGCGGTCGAGCGCAGCCAGAATTCGGTATTTTCCAGCCGCCACAGCTCGTTGTCTTCGTAGAAGTCGATGGCCGTGTAGAGGATCGGTTTGGTTTTGTAGTGCTTGGCGATTGCGTCGAGAAAGATCTTGGCTTCGGCGCGAATGGTCTCGGGCGCGCGGCGGGTGCGGCAGGTCGGCGAGCGAGGGGTCCATTCCATATCCAGCACGGGCGGCAGCGCGCCTGGGGTGCGGGGCACATGGCTGATGAACCAGCGGGCTTGTTCGATCGCGGGGCGGCAGTGGTAGTAGAAGTGGTAGGCGCCGCGGGCGACACCGGCGCGGCCCGCATTTTGCCAATGGCTGTCAAAGAGCGGGTCGATTTGGTCACCGCCCTCGGTGGCTTTGATGAAGGCAAAGTTGACGCCATTCGCCCGCGCATTTTCCCAGTCGACAGAGGTCTGGAACTTGGACAAGTCGATGCCGTGGACCGGATAGGCCGAGGGCTTGGTGCTATCCCAGTCGTGCGGGTCTGTGTCGGCAAAATTCGCGCTGCTGATGAATTGGTTTTGCTGCCCCCTTGGGGGTTGAGCGGTGGAGCAGGCGGCAAGCAGGCCGAGGGCGAGAAGGGTCAAATGGCGCATGGCCTATGCTGCCAGACTGTGGCGGGCTTGTCAGGGGGGCTTTGGCATTTGGGCGGAAACCCCCGCTGTGGTTTTAGGCGGTCATTTCATCCCAAGCGGCAAGCGCGTGGGCGGCATACATCAGCGCGGGGCCGCCGCCCATTTGGATGCACATCGCCAGCAGGGACGACAGGTCTTCGCGGCTGGCTCCGGTCTTCATCAGCGCCTCGACGTGAAAGCTGATGCAGGGCTCGCAGCGCTGGCTGATACCGATGGCAAGAGCGATGTATTCGCGTTCTTTGGCAGAGAGGCTGCCCTCATCCTTGGCGGCTTTGGACAGCGCGGCAAAGCCTGCGGCGGTCTCGGGCAGCAGCTTGTTGATCGCGCGCAGCTCTTGACGCATCGCGGTGGATTTTTCTTTGTAGCTCATGCGAGGCTCCTGTGTTTGGAGGCTTGTCGCATGGGCGGTCGTTGGGGGCTTTGACTTGGGTCAAGCGGGTTTGGCGATCAGCATCAGGTTGTTTGCGGGCATTTCGCGGATCGCCACTGTCAGGCCGTGCGTTGTAAGTTCACCGGTCACCCAAGCGAGGTCTTTGTAGCCGATCTCTGGGTTTTGGGCGCGCAGCGAGGCGTCAAAGGCCGCGTCGCCGTCCGATGTGGCGCGGTGGGCGCGCAGGAACGGCCCGTCAATGCGTC